>NC_015638.1:1895000-2595584 GCF_000211855.2 Lacinutrix sp. 5H-3-7-4
AAAGTGGTAGGGGAGCATTGTAGTGGCGTTGAAGGTGTGCTGTGAGGCATGCTGGAGTAGCTACAAAAGAAAATGTAGGCATAAGTAACGATAATGCGGGCGAGAAACCCGCACTCCGAAAGACTAAGGTTTCCTCAGCTATGCTAATCAGCTGAGGGTTAGTCGGGACCTAACGCGAACCCGAAAGGGGTAGTGGATGGACAACAGGTTAATATTCCTGTACCTGCTCACACTAAAAGTGACGGAGGCGAATAGTTAGTGCGCACAGACGGAATTGTGCGTTGAAAAGAGTGGTAACACCTTGATAGTACACTAAGACTACGGTCGCGGTGATAATCTAGCGAATCGACTTCCAAGAAAAGCGAGTGAAGCAGCCCGTACCCTAAACCGACACAGGTAGTTGGGATGAGAATTCTAAGGAGCTCGAGAGATTCATGGCTAAGGAACTAGGCAAAATAGACCTGTAACTTCGGGAGAAAGGTCGCCACCCTTCGGGGTGGCCGCAGTGAAAAGGTCCAGGCGACTGTTTATCAAAAACACAGGGCTATGCTAAATTGAAAGATGACGTATATGGCCTGACACCTGCCCGGTGCTGGAAGGTTAAGTGGAGTTGTTAGCTTCGGCGAAGCAATCAAATGAAGCCCCAGTAAACGGCGGCCGTAACTATAACGGTCCTAAGGTAGCGAAATTCCTTGTCGGGTAAGTTCCGACCTGCACGAATGGTGCAACGATCTGGACACTGTCTCAGCCATGAGCTCGGTGAAATTGTAGTATCGGTGAAGATGCCGATTACCCGCTGTGGGACGAAAAGACCCCGTGAACCTTTACTATAGTTTAGTATTGGCTTTGGATAAGTAATGTGTAGGATAGGTGGGAGACTTTGAAGCAGCATCGCTAGGTGTTGTGGAGTCATTGTTGAAATACCACCCTTTGCTTATCTAGAGTCTAACCCACAGAGTGGGAACAGTGCTTGATGGGTAGTTTGACTGGGGTGGTCGCCTCCAAAAGAGTAACGGAGGCTTCTAAAGGTTCCCTCAGCACGCTTGGTAACCGTGCGTAGAGTGCAATGGCATAAGGGAGCTTGACTGAGAGACCTACAAGTCGATCAGGTACGAAAGTAGAGCATAGTGATCCGGTGGTTCCGCATGGAAGGGCCATCGCTCAAAGGATAAAAGGTACTCCGGGGATAACAGGGCTGATCTCCCCCAAGAGCTCACATCGACGGGGGGGTTTGGCACCTCGATGTCGGCTCGTCACATCCTGGGGCTGGAGAAGGTCCCAAGGGTTGGGCTGTTCGCCCATTAAAGTGGCACGCGAGCTGGGTTCAGAACGTCGTGAGACAGTTCGGTCTCTATCTACAGTGGGCGTTAGAAATTTGAGTGGATCTGACTCTAGTACGAGAGGACCGAGTTGGACTAACCTCTGGTGTATCTGTTGTTCCGCCAGGAGCATTGCAGAGTAGCTACGTTGGGAAGGGATAAGCGCTGAAAGCATATAAGCGCGAAACCCACCACAAGATGAGATTTCTTTAAAGGGTCGTGGGAGATTACCACGTTGATAGGTCATAGGTGTAAAGGCAGTAATGTCATAGCCGAGTGATACTAATAACCCATAGGCTTATTGTACGCCTGTTTTTTTATTAAGTTCAATATTATTATTAATTATTATCATGTTTTAACACTTAGTGTTCTTTTTTCAATATGTTTTATATACGGTTAAGTATAATTATTATACATACACCGAAAGATTTAAGGTGATTATAGCGATAGGGCTCACCTCTTACCATTCCGAACAGAGAAGTTAAGCCTATTAGCGCCGATGGTACTACATTTGTGGGAGAGTAGGTCGTCGCCTTTTTTATAAATCCTCAACGTTTATTCGTTGAGGATTTTTTTTTGCCTTTTTGTAAGATTATATTTAAAAATCTTATTAAATTTATAATTTATGTTTATAAATAAGGAAATTGATTTAGCTTGGGATTTTATTAATAACACTGATAGAAATATATTTTTAACAGGTAAAGCAGGTACAGGAAAAACTACATTTCTTCATAAATTAAAAAAAGATTCTATAAAAAGAATGGTTATAGTTGCACCAACAGGTGTAGCAGCAATTAATGCTAAAGGAATGACAATTCATTCTTTTTTTCAAATGCCTTTTGGACCAATTGTTCCTGAAGATTATAACGTAAATTCTTCTGCTTTTAATAAGAAATTTAGTAAAACAAAAATCAATATTATTAAGTCTATGGATTTATTAGTTATTGATGAGATTAGTATGGTACGAGCTGATTTATTAGATGGTATTGATAAGGTTTTACGAAGGTTTAAAAACAGAGAGTTGGTTTTTGGAGGTGTTCAATTACTTATGATTGGTGATCTACAGCAGCTTTCTCCAGTAGTTAGAGATTATGAATGGCACATACTAAAGCCTTATTATAAAAATGCTTTCTTTTTTAGTAGTATTGCTTTTCAGACTAGTAATACTATAACTATAGAATTAAAGCATATATATAGACAAGACAATCCTACATTTATCAATATTCTTAATGAGATAAGAAATGACACATTATCTCATCAATCTGCTAAGGAACTTAATAAAAGATTTAAGCCAGACTTTAAACCTTCAAAGGAAGATGGGTATATTTCTTTAACTACACATAATAACAAAGCAGAATCTATAAATAATGAAGCTTTAAAAGCTATAAAAGAAAAAGAAGTTGTTTATAAAGCAAAAATAGAAGGTAAGTTTCCTGAGGTTTCTTTTCCTAATAAAGAAGAGTTAATATTAAAAATTGGAGCTCAGGTTATGTTTATTAAAAATGATAGTTCTGTAGAGAAACGTTATTTTAATGGAAAGATAGGGACTGTTATTTTATTAGATAAAAATGAAGTTGTAGTTAAATGTCCTGATGATGATTTCAATATTAATGCTAGCCATGAGATATGGGAAAATATAAATTATTCTGTAAACAAAGAAACTAATAGCATTACTGAAAATAAAATAGGTTCTTTCTCTCAAATTCCATTAAGATTAGCATGGTCTATAACAATTCACAAAAGTCAAGGTTTAACATTCGAAAAAGCAATTATAGACGCTCAAGGAGCATTTGCTCATGGACAAACTTATGTTGCGCTTAGTAGGTGCAAAAGTTTAGAAGGCTTAGTTTTAAAAACAAAAATAGGTTCTAATCAAATTATAAGTGATAGTAATGTAATAACGTTTAATAAACTTGCAGAACAAAATCAACCAAACGAAACTATTTTAATAGATAGTAAAGTAAATTTTCAACTTAAATTAATTTCTGAAATATTTGATTTTTTTAAATTTATATATCCAATAAACAGAATTTTAGATATTTTTTATAAAAATAGAAATAGTATTCAAGGCGATATAGAAGCACCTTTATTATTAATTAAGAAAACAATTACTACTTTACTAAAAGTAGCAAATACATTTAAAATTCAACTTCAAGAAATATCTCAAAACTCAATTTTACCAGAGAATAACAAAGTACTTCAGGAGCGCTTTTTAAAAGCATTAGATTATTTTTTAAAAGAATTAAACAATAATATTATCGTATCTTATAAAAGTTTAAGTTTTACTACAGATAATAAAACTATAGACAGTGACTTGTCTAAAATGTTAGATGTTATAGAGGAGCAAATAGAAGCAAAGAAATTATTTTTCAATAAACTGTCTAAAGGCTTTAATGCAGAAAAGTATTTAAATTTGAGAGCTAAATCTGTCTTTTTAGCTAAAGAGGCTCCCAAGAAATCAAGAAAATCTATTGTAGATGGCACCACAAATGTTGATTTATTTGAATTACTTAGAGAATTAAGAAATGAATTGGCCCAAACTAATGATTTAATACATTATCAAATATTTACTCAAAAGTCTCTTTATGAGATGTGCGAAACACTACCAACTAATAAAAAAGAATTATTAAAAGTAAATGGTTTTGGTAAAACTCGAGTTGATAAATATGGCAATGAAATTTTAAAAATTATTAGAGAATATTGTGATGAAAATAATATAGAAACATCTAAAGACATAGAAATATTTGAAGAAAAGAAGCCTAAACGAAAAGTAGGAGAAACAAAAACAATATCTCTAAATTTATTTAAATCTGGTAAAACTGTTGAGCAAATTGCTATGGAGCGTGATTTAAATTTAAATACTATAATTGGGCATTTGGCTAGTTTTATTCCTTCAGGAGAAATTAAAATTTTAGATTTAATGTCTAAAAAGCATTTTGATGAATTAATGGAAATTATACCAACTCACAAATTTGAAAACCTTTCAGATTTAAAACATCAAATAGACGATAAATATACTTTTGGCGAGTTACGTTTAGTGTTAGATAATATGTCTAAATAATTAGTATTTAAATTCTAAATACATTACATAAAAAAAGCAGCCATTTGGCTGCTTTTTTTATAGGTAAAAAAGATATTAACCTTTTATAACACCTCTTGATATTACAATTTTTTGAATTTCAGATGTTCCCTCATAAATTTGAGTAATTTTTGCATCACGCATTAAACGTTCAACATGATATTCTTTTACAAATCCATTTCCACCGTGTATTTGTACAGCCTCAACAGTATGTTCCATAGCTACTTTAGAAGCATATAGTTTTGCCATAGCACTAGACATATCGTAATTATTACCTTGATCTTTATCCCAGGCAGCTTTCATAACTAAATGTCTTGCAGCCGAAATATCTGTATACATATCTGCTAATTTAAAAGCAATAGCTTGGTGGTTACAAATTTCTGTACCAAAAGCTTTACGTTCTTTAGAGTATTTTAATGCTAACTCGTAAGCACCAGATGCAATACCTAAGGCTTGAGCAGCAATACCAATACGACCACCAGATAATGTTTTCATCGCGAATTTAAAACCAAATCCATCTTCACCAATTCTATTTTCTTTTGGTACTTTTACATCATTAAACTGTAAAGTATGCGTATCACTACCTCTAATTCCTAGCTTGTCTTCTTTAGGTCCAACATCAAAACCAGGTGTTCCCTTTTCAACAATAAAAGCATTAATACCTTTATGCCCTTTTTCTTTATCTGTTTGAGCAATTACAAGATAAACATCTGCTCTGCCACCACTAGTAATCCAGTTTTTAGTACCATTAATTATATAGTGATCGCCTTTATCTTCAGCCGTTGTTCTTTGTGAAGTAGCATCACTACCTGCTTCAGGCTCACTTAAACAAAATGCACCAACAAATTCACCAGTTGCTAATTTTGTTAAATATTTTTGTTTTTGTTCTTCAGATCCGTACGCTTCTAAACCGTAACAAACTAAAGAGTTATTTACAGATACAATTACAGAAGCAGAAGCATCTATTTTAGATAATTCTTCCATAATTAATACGTAAGAAGTAGCATCCATACCGCTTCCTCCATATTTTGGATCTACCATAATTCCCATAAAACCTAAATCACCCATTTTTTTAACTAACTCATCTGGAAAATGTTGTTTGTCGTCGCGCTCTATAACGCCAGGTAATAATTCAGTTTGTGCAAAATCACGAGCTGCGTCGCGTATCATTAAATGCTCTTCAGTTAAGCTAAAATCCATAGTTAAAGTTATAATGTTGATTTGATAAAATAAGAGTGCAAATATAGCTTTTTATTGTCTTTTTTTCAATAGATATTTCTATTTTTACTTTATATGATAAAAAATGAATATAATGTTGTTGGTGTCATGTCTGGTACCTCGTTAGATGGTATAGATTTAGCTTTAATTAATTTTAAATTTGAAGATTCCTGGACTTTTAAAATTATAACAGCTGAAACTGTTGATTATACTAAAGATTGGACAACTAAATTAAAAACTTTAGTAAACTATACAAAACCAGAATTAAAGTCATTAGATATAGAATATACAGCCTACTTGGCAAATACAATAAATGTATTTTTAGAAAAAAATAATATTTTTAGTGTTGATGCAATTTGCTCTCATGGACATACAGCACTTCATAAACCAGAAAACAAATTAACCTATCAAATAGGAAATTTACCTTCAATTGCAAAAATTACAAACCAATTAATTGTATGTGATTTTAGAGTTCAAGATATAGAATTAGGAGGTCAAGGAGCGCCATTAGTGCCAATAGGCGATGAGTTATTATTTTCAAATTATACCTTTTGTATAAACTTAGGTGGGTTTGCAAACATATCTACAACATTAAACAAAAACCGAATTGCTTTCGATATTTGCCCTTTAAATATTGTATTAAATAAATATGTATCAAATTTAGGGTTCAATTTTGATGATAAAGGTGAAATAGCAAAAAGTGGCTCCATAAATAAAGCTTTACTTAAAGAACTTAATGCGTTATCATTTTACAAAAAAAACTATCCTAAATCTTTAGGCTTAGAATGGGTTAACAAAAATATTTTTCCCTTAATAGATAGTTACAAACTTAGCACTCCAGATATATTAAGAACATTTGTAGAGCATATTGCAATACAAATAGAAACAGTAATAAATACAAAAACAAAAGCTTCAATACTATTAACTGGTGGTGGAGTGTTTAATTCATTTTTAATAAGTAGAATAAATTCACGCACTAACAATAAAATAGAAATACCATCTAAAGAAATAATAGAGTTTAAAGAAGCATTAATATTTGGTTTTTTAGGAGTTCTAAAACTTAGAAATCAAGTTAATTGTTTAGCTAGTGTAACTGGTGCAAAAAAAAATCATGCTTCAGGAGTAATATTTCATCCTTAAAAAAATATTAATTTTAAGAGTGTACATAATTTGTTTTTTATATTTGTTAAATCAAACTAACTAAAATTTCTTCTAAAATGAATCAGCTTTAGCTTTACTTACAGAAAAACAAAAAATGAAAATAAAAGTTATAACAAGATTCAATAGAATTTAAATGAAAGAATTACTAAAAAAGTACGAAAATAAAGAGCCAGAAATAATTTTTAACTGGAAAGATTCAGAAACAGAAGCCGAAGGCTGGACAGTTATAAACTCATTACGTGGTGGCGCTGCAGGTGGAGGAACACGAATGAGAAAAGGATTAGACATGAACGAGGTCCTATCTTTAGCTAAAACAATGGAAGTAAAATTTACAGTTTCTGGACCAGCAATTGGCGGTGCAAAATCTGGTATAAATTTCGACCCAAGTGACCCTAGAAAAAAAGGCGTTCTTGAGCGTTGGTACAAAGCAGTATCTCCATTATTAAAAAGCTATTATGGAACCGGAGGAGATTTAAATGTAGATGAAATTCACGAAGTTATTCCAATTACTGAAGAATCTGGTGTTTGGCATCCTCAAGAAGGTGTTTTTAATGGACATTTTAAACCTACCGAAGCCGATAAAATTAATAGAATTGGTCAACTACGCCAAGGTGTTATTAAAGTAATAGAAAATCCAGGGTTCTCACCAGATGTAACAAGAAAATATACTGTTGCAGATATGATTACGGGTTATGGCGTTGCCGAAGCGGTAAAACATTATTACGAAATTTATGGTGGTAGCGTTGTAGGTAAACGTGCAGTTGTTCAAGGCTTTGGTAATGTAGGTTCTGCTGCTGCATATTATTTAGCACAAATGGGAGCTAAAGTAGTTGGTATTATAGATATTTCTGGAGGCGTTATAAACGAAGAAGGTTTCTCTTTCGATGAAATAACAAACTTTTTTTTAAACAAAAACGGTAACACTTTACTAGCAGATAACATGATTCCTTTTGAGGAGATGAACCAGCGCGTATGGTCACTTCAAACAGAAATTTTTGCTCCATGTGCCGCTTCAAGATTAATAACGCAAGACCAAATCAATCAATTAATTAATACAGGATTAGAAGTGATTTCTTGTGGTGCAAATGTACCATTTGCAGATAAAGAAATTTTCTTTGGTAGTATTATGGAACATACAGATGAGAAAGTTAGTTTAATTCCAGACTTTATTTCAAACTGTGGTATGGCAAGAGTTTTTGCTTACTTTATGGAGAGAAAAGTACAAATGACAGACGAAGCTATTTTTAACGATACTTCAGAAATTATTAAAAAAGCATTACAAAATACATACGATAAAAACCCAAGCAAAACCGAAATTAGTAAAACAGCCTTCGAGATTGCATTAACACAATTAGTTTAATTCATTTTAAAACTTAATACTTCAAAATTATGATAAATCAGTTTTTAGGAAACAGTCCTAAATGGTTCAAATTCACGATGATTGCTTTTTTAATCATTAATATTCCTATCTTCTATATAAACCCTACTATATGCGCATGGTTGTTTATTGGTGAATTTATTTTCTGTTTAGCAATGGCATTAAAATGTTATCCATTACAATCAGGAGGATTACTGGCTATAGAAGCTTTAGCTTTAGGGCTTACAACTCCAGAAAATGCTTATCATGAAGTAGATGCCAACCTAGAAGTTATATTACTTTTAGTATTCATGGTTGCAGGTATTTATTTTATGAAACCTCTATTAATGTATATATTTAGTAAGGTTTTTACAAAAATTAAATCAAAACTAGTATTGTCAGTACTATTTGTAGTTTTATCTGCAGTACTTTCAGCTTTTCTTGATGCACTTACGGTAACAGCAGTATTAATTAGTGTAGCTGTAGGTTTCTATGGTGTATACCACAAAATACATTCTAGTGTTGATGCAGATTATGATGACGATAACATTCTAGATAGAAAAGAATTAAGTGGTGAAACATTCGAACAATTTAAAAGCTTTTTAAGAAGTTTAATAATGCATGGTGTAGTAGGTACGGCATTAGGTGGCGTTTGTACATTAGTAGGAGAGCCACAAAACTTATTAATTGGAGAACGTTTAGGATGGGATTTTGTTCAGTTTTTCCTAAAAATGGCACCAATTACAATTCCTGTTTTATTTGCAGGTATTATTACAACTATAATTTTAGAAAAAACTAAAATATTTGGTTATGGTGATAAATTACCAGAAGTAGCACGTAGAATAATTGAAAATTATACAGAAGAGCAAGACAAACAAAGAACCGAAGCTCAAAAATATGGATTAATAGTTCAAGGAGTTTCAGCATTATTATTAATAGCAGGTTTAGCATTACACATCGCTCCAGTAGGATTTATAGGGTTAGCTCTAATTATTGTTCAAACTGCATTTATGGGTATTACAGACGAGCACTCATTAGGTAAAGCATTCGAAGAAGCATTACCATTTACAGGTTTACTAGTAGTGTTTTTTGTAATCGTAGCCATGATACATGATCAACACTTATTTCAACCAATTATAGAATGGGCACTTTCAAAAGATCCTTCACAACAACCAGCAATATTTTATGCAGCAAATGGTTTGTTATCTATGATTAGTGATAACGTATTTGTAGCAACAGTATATATAGGAGAAGTTCAAAATGCATTTACAGCAGGAAACATTTCAAGATTACAGTTTGAGCAATTAGCAATAGCAATTAATACAGGTACAAATTTACCAAGTGTAGCAACACCTAATGGCCAAGCCGCATTTTTATTTTTACTAACATCATCAATAGCACCATTAATTAATTTATCTTACGGTAAAATGGCAAAAATGGCATTTCCATACACAATTGTTTTAGGTATTATGGGACTATTAGGCGTTATATATATGCTATAGTTTTAAACTTCTAAAAAGGAAAATATATTAAATTTTAAAAAAGCACGTTATACAGTTATCTAAACCTAGAATATGTTAAATACAATCTTACAAGAAGCAGCTCAAAACACTGACGGATTAGCCGAAGGAGAATCAGTTGAAAAAACACTCTCAATTATAGAATTAATAACAACTGGAGGTACAGCAGGAATAATTATTATAGCGTTGTTATTTGTGCTATTTGTAGTAGCATTATACATTTATTTTGAAAGAATTTTAGCCATAAAAGAAGCCTCTAAAGTAGACTCAAATTTTATGAATCAAATTCGAGATTACGTAAGTAATGGTAAAATAGATTCAGCTCAAAATTTATGTGCTCAAACAAACTCACCAGTATCAAGATTAATAAGTAAAGGCGTTTCAAGAATAGGAAAACCTTTAGACGATATTAATACAGCAATAGAAAATGCAGGACGTTTAGAAATTTATAGCTTAGAAAAAAATATTAGTGTTTTAGCAACCATTTCTGGAGCCGCACCAATGATTGGGTTTTTAGGTACAGTAATAGGTATGATTCTTTCAATTTTCGAAATAGCAAATTCAGGCGGTTCAATAGATATTAAAACCTTAGCAGATGGTTTATACACAGCAATGACAACAACCGTTGGAGGTTTAATAGTTGGTATTATAGCTTACATTGCATACAACCATTTAGTAGTAAAAACAGATAAGGTAGTATATAAAATGGAAGCTAATTCATTAGAGTTTTTAGACCTTTTAAACGAACCTAGCTAAATAAATATTTATGAATTTACGCGGAAGAAATAAAGTAACACCAGAATTCAATATGTCTTCAATGACAGATATTGTATTTCTATTACTAATATTTTTTATGATTGCTTCAACATTAGTTTCAGCTGAAGCAATAGATCTGTTATTACCAAAATCATCAAGTAAAACAACCCAGACAAAAAACATTTCGGTAAGCGTAGATAAAAACGTTAACTATTATATCGATTTAAAACAAGTGTCTAAAGAAACACTAGAATCAGAGTTGTTATCAAAATTAGGCAGTGCAGAATCGCCAACAATAACAATACGTTCAGATCAAGATGTAGAAATGAAACACGTAGTATATATAATGGATATTGCTAACAGAAATAAAATAAAATCTACCTTAGCAGTAAAGTCTCAGTAAAATGAAATACTTCGAAACAAAACACGAAATAAATTCGGCAAAAATCACTACTTTAATAGTAGTGATTATCGTTTTATTATGTTTTGTTGTTGGACAAAACTATCAAGATCCACCAGAAGAATATGGAGTAGCCATAAATTTTGGAAGTTCAAGTGTAGTAGATGAAAATATTAATTCTAATCCTCCAGAAAAACTTCAAGAATCAGAACCAGAACCAGAAGAAACAACACCTGAAGATATTGTTGAAGAAGAAACTATAGAAGAAGAAGTACAAGAGGAAGTAGAAGAAGAAACTATAGAAGAACTTGAAAAAGCAATAGAAGAATCCAAAGCACAAGAAGCCGCAGAAGCAGCTAAAGCAGAAGCTGCAGAAAAAGCTGCCGAAGCAGAAAAACTTTTGCAACAAGAACGCGAAGAAGCTTTAAGAATTAAAAAAGAAAAAGAAGAGCAAGAAGCTAAAGAAGCAAAAGAGAAATTAGAAAAAGAGCAAAAAGAAGCTGCAGCAAAAGCAAAAAAAGAAGCCGAAGAAAAAGCTGAAGCCAAACAAAAAGCTCAAAAATTAGCCGCAGAAAAAAAAGCAAGAGCATTAGAAGCCAAAAAGAAAGCCGAAAAAGCAGCGTCAGATGCTAGAAAAGCCGAAGCAGCACGAATAGCAAAAGCTAAAGCACAAGCAGCAGCCAAAAAAGCAGCAGCAGACGCAGCAGCAGCAGCGGAAGCTTCAAAAGAAAAAGGAAGTGGTAATCAAACCGTATCATTTGCTTTAATAGAAAATGTACCCGTTTACCCAGGTTGTGAAGGCGGTAATAATGCTGCTAAGAAAAAATGCATGAACGATAAAATCAAACAATTTCTAGGACAAAACTTTAATAAAAGTTTGGCCTCGAATTTAGATTTAAAAGGCATTCAAAAAGTAAATATTTTCTTTAAAATAGATAAAACAGGTAGAGTAGTTGGTATTAGAGCAAAAGCACCACATCCTAAATTAGAAGATGAAGCAAAACGCGTAACAAAATTATTACCAAAAATGAAACCAGGTATGCAGCAAGGCAAACCAACAACAGTTTCTTTTTACTTGCCATTAAACGTAAAGGCAAATTAGATTTTAAAAATATTCTGTCAAATTTTTCGTTTTAAAAGTAAATAATACAATAATGAAATATTTAGAAACAAAACACGAACGTAATTCAGCAAAAATAACAACCCTAATAGTTGTCATTTTAGTACTACTGTGTTTTGTTGTAGGACAAAGTTATCAAGATCCTCCAGAAGAATATGGAGTTGCCGTTAACTTTGGAAACTCATCTGTAGGTAGTGGAAATATACAGCCAGATCAACCTGTAAAATCTAAAAATTTAAATATTAATAAACCACCGCAAGAAGCTCAATCTCAGCCTACAGAAACTCAAGAAAGTGAAACTTCAGAACAAGTAGAAGAAAAAATTTTAACTCAAGAAACAGAAGAAGCAGTAGCCATAAAAAAGGCTGAAGCAAAAAAGAAAGCAAAAGCACAAGCAGAAGCTAAAGCAAAAGCCGAAGCAGCACGTATAGCAAAGGCAAAAGCTGAAGCTGAAGCTAAAAAGAAGGTAGAAGAAGCAAAAAAGAAAGCCGAACTTGATGCTATGATGGGCGGCATGAATAATTCTAATGGCGAAGCTGCTGGAAGTGAGGGCAACGATAATATTGCTGGAGATAAAGGGCAATTAAACGGTAATCCATATGCTCCAAGTTATTTTGGTAGTGGTAGCGGTAATGGTGGTGTTGGTCATGGTCTTAATGGTAGAGGTGCGCCAACTAAAACAGTTTATAAGCAAAACTGTAACGAATCCGGTTTAGTTGTAGTTAGAATAGAAGTAGATAGAAACGGTAAAGTTGTTAAAGCAGAACCTGGTGTCAAGGGTACCGAAAACACAGCATCATGCTTATTAGAACCAGCAAGAAAAATAGCATTATCTCATAAATGGAAAGCAGATTCTAAAGCACCTACAAGACAAGTTGGGTTTGTGAGTATAGATTTTAAATTAGGACAATAATATAATGACATATCAAGATACTGTAAAGTGGATGTTTTCTCAACTTCCTATGTATCAAAAAATAGGAAACAAAGCCTACAAAGTAGATCTAAGTAATACTCATTTACTAGCAAAACATTTAAAAAATCCAGAAGCAAAATTTAAAACCATTCATGTAGCAGGTACAAATGGAAAAGGTTCAACATCTCATATGTTGGCTTCAATTTTGCAAGATGCCGGTTATAAAGTTGGTTTATATACTTCTCCACATCTTAAAGACTATAGAGAACGCATTAAAATTAACGGCAAAGAGATTAGTAAACAATTTGTAATTCAATTTATAAAACGAAATAAAACATTTTTAGAAACTAACGCTTTATCTTTTTTTGAAATGACAGTAGGGTTGGCTTTTGAGTATTTTGCCAAACAACAAGTAGATATAGCAATTATAGAAGTTGGATTGGGAGGAAGATTAGATTCAACAAATATAATAACACCAGAAGTATCAGTAATAACTAATATAGGTTTAGATCACACACAGTTTCTAGGAAACACTTTAGAAGCCATTGCCAAAGAAAAAGGTGGAATTATAAAACACAATGTTCCTGTTGTAATTGGTGAGACTCATATTAAAACTAAAGAAATATTTAAAACACTAGCAAAAAATAATCAAAGTGACATTTTTTTTGCAGATCAATTAAGTGCTCATAATTATAAAAGTGATTTAAAAGGAGATTATCAAAAAAATAATATTCAAACTGTAGTACAAACTGTAAATCAAATTATAAAAAAAGGGTTTAAAGTATCTAATCAAAATATAAAAAATGGGCTTGGAAACGTTGTAAAAAATACAGGTTTACTTGGTAGATGGCAAATACTACAAAGCAATCCCAAAGTAATTTGTGATACTGCTCATAATTTTGAAGGATTAAATTTTACTATAAATCAACTCAAAAAAGAGAATTTCGAGAATTTGCACATTGTTTTTGGAGTAGTAAATGATAAAGATTTAAGTTCAATTAGTACAATTTTACCCAAAAATGCCAAATACTACTTTTGCAAACCAAATATTCCTAGAGGTATGAGTGAAAAAAAATTAAAATCAATTTTATTACAAAGTAATTTGGTTGGAGAGAGCTACAGTTCTGTAAATGAAGCTTATAAAAGTGCCTTGTCAACTGCCAAAGCAGAAGATATTATCTATATTGGAGGTAGCACTTTTACCGTTGCAGAAATTATTTGAAAATTTTTTCAAAAAAGTTTTTGCAAATCCAAAATCTGTCTTATATTTGCACACCTAATAATTAGGGCGCGTAGCTCAGTTGGTTCAGAGCACTTGGTTTACACCCAAGGGGTCAGGGGTTCGAATCCCTTCGCGCCCACAACATCAAAAAAATCCCGATAATTTTTTATCGGGATTTTTTATTTTAAAAAACTTCTTTTTTAGCTCTTAAATAGCGGTTTCTATTTTTAGTCTATTTAATTTTATAACCTAATTGTTTTTTATAACTTAAGTAAATGAAAAAGTGGTTGCGTAATAGTTTATTTGTCTTTTTAGGAATTCTATTTATAGTTTTTGGTGTGCTTTTCGCTTCAAATACTATAATTAAAAATAAAGTAGAATTTTTTCTTGAAAATAGATTGCCAGATTATATTTCTCAATCTTATTCAAACATCGATTTAGATTTGTTTGAAGGTACTATTACTGTAAATAAACCTATAGTAAACCTTAAAAATAGAAATGATAATAATATACATACTACTGTAAGTTTAGATAAAATTATTATTGAAGATTTAAGCTATTGGGATTATCTTTTTAAAGCTACCATTACAATAGAAGACATAAAGTTGTTTAAAGCTAATATTACTTATTTTAAAGACGTATTTAAGCCTTCTAAAGATCAAGATAAAACAAAAGGCTTAATTAAGTTATATAAGCCAATTTTAATTGAGGAATTAAGCATTGATAACGCCATGCTTCATATTTATGATAAAGCGTCAGATTCACTTTTATTATATGTTAAAAATAGTACTACAGAGATTGATGATTTAGTTATAAATAACGAAACCTTAAAAAAGCGTTTACCAGTTAATTTTAGTGAATACGAGTTTAAAGCCGATTCTGTGTTTTTAAAAGCTAATGATTTTGAAAATTTAGCCACTTCAAGTATTAGACTAAAGGATAATAAAGCAACTTTTAACAATGTTCAATTTAAAACAAAATATTCTAGAACAAAATTATCTAGAGTAATCAACAAAGAAAGAGATCATTTTAATTTAAAATTGGACAGTTTAAACATTTCAGGTCTGGATTTTGGCTTTATAAATAGGCAGTTATTTATAAACTCTAAAGCAATAACAATAGCAAACCCTAATTTAGAAATATTTAGAGATAAGTTGGTTGAAGATGATTTAACTATAAAAAAATTATATAGCGAATCTATAAGAGAAATTCCTTTTGATTTAACTGTAGATTCTGTATTAGTTAAAGATGCTAATATAGAATATACAGAAAAAGTTAAAGAAGAAAACAATGGCGGTAGTATTTCGTTTCAAAAATTTTATGCTTCTATTTACAATGTAAGTAATACCTATAAATCACCTATTAAAACAGAATTAGATATAACTGGTAAATTTATGAATGTCACACCTTTTAAAGCATATTGGAGCTTTGATGTCAACAATATTAATGACAAGTTTATATTTAAAATGAATATGGATGCTATAGCATTTAATGAAATAAATGAATTTACAGAACCTAATTTAAAGGTGCGCTTATCTGGAAATACTAATAAACTGTTTTTTACAATTAACGGAAATAAAAACAATGCTACAGTAGATATGAAAGTTAATTATGAAAACTTAGAAATTAATGTTTTAAATAAAAACGGAAACAAAAAAAACTGGCTACTATCTAAAGTAGCTAATCTATTTGTGTCTAAAGATAGTAAGGATAAAAAAGATAATTTTAGAGCAGCAAAAACTAAAGTCGATAGAGATAAAACAAAATCTGTATTTAATTTTATTTGGCTAAATACAAGCGAGGGATTATTAAAAAGTATGGCTGGTGATGGAGAAAAATAATACTAAAATTATAGTATTTTAAAACAAATCTACAATACGCTCTAAAGCCATGCCTCTTGAGCCTTTTATTAATAACGTAGCATTAGTTATATCAATTGTATTAAAACTCTTTTTTAAAGCTTCAAAAGTTTTATATTGCTTTATTTTTTTATTTTCAGTTTTTGTACTATTAAAATTCGTTCCAATTAAATACACGGTATTTATATTTAATGTGGTAATTAAATCTGTAATATTTTGATGTTCTGCTTGTGCTTCGTCTCCTAACTCAAACATATCTCCTAAAAAGGCAATTTTATAAGTAGCGTTAAGATTGCTAAAATTTTCTAACGCAGCCTTCATACTTGTTGGGTTTGCATTATATGCATCTAAAATGATTTTATTAGAATTCTTATTAATTATTTGAGAGCGATTATTAGTAGGTGCGTAATTTTCAATAGCCGCTTTTATATCACTAAATTTTACATTAAAATAACTACCAATTGTAATGGCCGCACTAATGTTTGTAAAGTTATATTTTCCTATAAGTTGAGATGTAATTATTTGGTCTTGAAATTTTAGTGTTACAAAAGGATTAGCTTCAAGAAAATTAATATTTAGTTGGTTTTGTGTTTGATTTGAAAATCCGCTTTTTAAATTATAGTTACTTAATTTTTCATTTTGAATAGTATCATCAGCATTAAAAAAAATATGTTTTTTATATGTAATTAGATAATTATAAAGTTCACTTTTTCCGTTAATAACTCCTTGAATACTTCCAAAACCTTCAAGATGTGCTTTTCCAAAATTTGTAATGTAACCAAAATCTGGTTTAGCGATATTGCTTAAAAACTCAATCTCTTTTAAATGATTTGCACCCATTTCTACTATTCCAATCTCTGTATCTTTTGTCATGGATAATAAAGTTAGTGGTACACCAATATGATTGTTTAAATTTCCTTTAGTAGCGGTAGTATTGTATTTTTTTGAGAGAACTGTATTTATTAATTCTTTAGTTGTGGTTTTTCCATTACTTCCTGTTAAACCAATAATAGGTATGTTTAAATACTCTCTATGGTATGTAGCAAGTTGTTGTAGAGTTTCTAAAACATTTTCAACTAAAATTGTTTGAGATGAAGTGTTATATTCTAATTCATCTATAATAACATACTTGGCACCTTTTTTTAAAGCTTCAGTAGAAAAAGTATTGCCGTTAAAGTTATCTCCTTTTAAGGCAAAAAACATTATGTTTTTTTTAATTGTTCTGGTATCGGTAGATACAGATTTACACTCTAAAAAGAGTTGGTGCAGTTGTTCTATTTTCATAAAATAAAAATATAAAAAAAGTCCTAACTAAGCGTTAGGACTTTTAATATTATTAATAAAAACTGGTTTTAGTTTTTAGTTTTTAGTTTTTAGTTTTGTTTTTAGATTTAGATTTAGAACCTACTCTAGACATCGCACATCTAAAGCCAATATAATCTGTAGCCATAGTTTGTGGGAAATAACGTCTTTGTGCTGGGTCTAACCAATATTCTCTATCTCTCCAAGATCCGCCTTTGTATACTCTAACTTCGTCGTTAATTAAAGATGTTCTCTTGTTAGATTTATCTCTTTCTCTTATTAAAGTTCCTGTAGAATCATACTCAACAGAATGCTTAGGTGAGTTGTACATTTTTCTTGTAACATTAGCATTATCACCATCTTCAGATTCATCAAAACCATCATCGTACATACGAGAAGATTGTCTATCACCATCTCTAAAGTTTCTATTGTCTGCTCTGTCAAAGTTTGTTCTTAAGTAAGTTTCATTTTCATCAACAGGTTGTTGTGCAATTTCTCCTGGTAATACTCTTACTACTAATTTTCCTGTAGGCAAAGTATCGTACTCAACTTCATCTGTTGTTACAACTTTAACAGTACCATCATCATTTAATACATTTTTAGTATAAACGTTACCACGGTAGTAGTTAAAATCATTAAATTCATCATCAACAATTGGTCTGTAAACATCTGCAACCCATTCTGCAACATTACCAGCCATATCGTAAAGACCGTAATCATTAGGAGCATAAGTTTTTACTTGAGCAGTAATATCTGCACCATCATCAGACCATCCAGCTATTCCACCGTAATCACCTTTACCTTGTTTAAAGTTAGCTAATTGGTCACCACGTACTTGGCGTTTTCCAGAACGAGTGTATTGTCCATCCCAAGGATATTTTTTACGACCTCTATATACATTGTAACTTCTAACTTCAGATAATCCTAAAGCAGCATATTCCCATTCTGCTTCTGTTGGTAGTCTATACTTTGGTGAAATAACACCAGTTTGTCTAGATGCAAAAACATTAATTTCGTTACCTTCTTTATCTGTTTGAGGTTTTAATTTCCCTCCTTTAAGTATCTCTTCATTACCTCCAAAAGTTTGTGTTGGAGCATTAATGTAAGTATCTGTGTTAAAGTTAGCGTCTGCAGTTGCTTCATACTGGCTATCTTGTTTTAAGTAACCTTCTTGCTGTAAATACATTTCGTTTACACGATCTGTTCTCCAGTTAGCAAACTCAACAGCTTGAATCCAACTTACACCAACTACAGGATATTCTGCATAACCTGGGTGACGTAAATAGTTTTCTGTCATTACTTCATTATAACCTAAACGATTTCTCCATACTAAGGTATCTGGAACAACACCTTCGTAAATTGCTCTAAAGTTTTCTTCTTCTGGTGGATAAACTCGTTTAATCCAATCTAAGTATTCCATATACATTAAATTGGTAACTTCTGTTTCATCCATATAGAATGATTGTAAGTGTTGTTGATTTGGAGTGTTATTCCAATCATGCATCACATCATCTTGTACACGACCCATGGTAAAGGTACCGCCTTCAACGAATACTAAACCAGGAGCAGTTTCTTGCTCTTTAAATTTTGTGTTGTATTGGAAACCTCCTTCTTTAGAGTTAATATCCCAACCAGTAGCTCTTGAAGTATTAGATCCTCCAGAACGTCCACAACTAACCAAGGTTAGCGAAATTGCTAATACTATTAGTATCCTTGATACGATTACTTTTTTCATATTCATACGTTTAAGTAAGATAAATTATGTTTTTGGAGACGCAATATAAGAATTAAAGCCAACTCTACAAGAGATTTTGTGAAAATTGATAAAAAAAATATTACAGTTCATCCTGTTTATTTACGTTACATCGATTCTTTTTTTGTCGTTTATCGACGTTTTGAATCACTATAACGTGCGTTTTTTTAATTTATTATTGTAATTTTGAAGTCTTTTTAAGAAATTTTTAAGAACCTAATAATAACAATGAAATAACTCCGTTATTAAAAGCAATGAAAAAGATTCTATTTGTAATTACAATGCTAATTTGTGCTGTAGTTTTTGCACAGCAAAAAAAGTTTAACCTAAATTGGCAAGGAGTAAAAACCTTTCATTCGGGAACTCATACCATTCAAGTTCCTGAGTTTTTACCTAAAAAAAACTTTAAATTTAGTTTAGCTCAAGGTATTCAGTTTGTATCACAATGGGAGTCGCCTACCTTAATAAATGAAAATAGTGTTAATCTTACTAATGTAACTTACAGTAATATAACTAAGTCTCAATTAAAAGGTATTAACCTTTCTACAGTTCCTTCCACTATACAAGTTGTATTAAAAAATGTGAGCGATAGAAATAAAAATTATGCGGTATTGCAAGTGTCTGCTATTGTTAAATCTGGTAATTCTTATAAGAAAGTTACTGGTTTTACAATTAATTATAACAATTCAAATTCTGGAAGATTGGCTAATAGAAATCCTTTAATATTTAATTCTGTTTTAAATACTGGAAGTTGGTATCGTTTTGCTGTAAAAGATACGGGAGTATTTAAACTGTCTAAGTCTTTTTTAAATCAATTAGGTATAAATGTTGAAAGCTTTGATCCTCGTACTATTAAAATATATGGTTCTGGAGGACAAATGTTACCTTATGAAAACTCAGCAAACTATCCTTATGATCCAGAAGAAAATGCAATTCAGGTTATTGGTGAAGATGATGGTTTTTTTCATGACAGTGACTATGTTTTATTTTATGGTGTTGGACCAAAAGGTAGAGTGGAAGACTCTAGTATAAATACAAATTTAAATCCATATATAGATACTGCTTTTTATTACATATCTATTGGTAGTGGTTTGGGAAAACGTATTTTGCCTTTTCAAGAACCTACTGGTGCAGCGACATTAACAATAAACAGTTTTCAAGATTACAAATTTCATGAGGTTGATGATTTTAATTTAGCATTTGTTGGTCGTCGTTGGTTTGGTGATAAATTTGATATAGAAACGTCTAAAACTTTCGATTTTAATTTTCCAGATTTAGATACTACAACCCCAATAAATCTTAAACTTATAGGCGTAACAACTTCTACTAGTGCAGCTAGTATGGCTATTAATATTAATGGCGCTCAGGTTTCAACTTTAACAATACCTTCAGCCACAGGAGCCAATGTAGCTTCAGAAGCTCTTTATCAAGATAATATTCCAGTAGCGAGTGAAAATGTTTCGGTTCAAATAAATTATGATAATCAAGGTGTTCCTGGTGGTGCTGGTTATATAGATTATTTAGCAATTGAAGCTACTAGAAATTTAAATTATAACGGTAATCAATTTCAGTTTAAAAATAATCAAACAGCACAATCTTCAGGAATTGGCGAGTATGTAATTACAGGAGCGGCAAATTTACCAGAAGTTTGGAATGTAACAGATAATTTAAACGTAACTAAAAAAGTAAACACTAGCAATGCAGCAACCTTTAGTTTTAAATCTACATTAGGAACTCTAAAAAAATATGTAGCGGTATCAACTTCAGATTTTAAAACACCTATAGTACCAGCATCTACAAAAGTTAATAACCAAAATATTAAAGGCACAATTTTTAATAACTCTCAAGGTGCTTTTCAAGATATAGACTATGTGATTGTAACTCCTACATCACATTTAAGTCAAGCAGAAAGACTGGCACAAATTAATAGAACAAAAAATAATTTAAATGTAAAAGTTGTTACTGCAGAAGCTATTTATACAGAGTTTAGTACAGGTAACCAAGATATTGCAGCAATAAGAAATTTTGTAAAATATGTTTATGAAAATGCTAGTTCTACTCAAAATAGATTAAAATATTTATGTCTTTTTGGAGATAGTTCTTTTGATTATAAAGCTAAAATAGCATCTAACACCTATAATTTACCACTTTGGAATGCGTATAGTAGTTTTAATTACACCAATTCATATATATCAGACGATTTTTATGGATTGATGGATGATAACGAAGGTGATATAGATGATGCCTCATCACTATACAAATTAGATGTAGCAGTAGGTAGAATTCTTGCAGATTCACCACAAAGAGCTAAAGAAATGGTAGATAAAGTAAATACTTACTACTCACAAGAAGCTTTTGGTAGCTGGAGAAATAATTTAATATTTGTTTCTGATGATGTTGATGAAGCCTTTGAAAAAATTCTTCAAGAAACAACAGATGAAATTGCAGATGAGATTACTACCGAAAAACCTTTTTTCAATGTCGTAAAAATTCATTCTGATGCATACCAACAAGAATCATCGGCTGGTGGAGACCGCTACCCATCTGTAAGAAGTGCCATTATAGATGCGGTAGAAAAAGGAGCATTAGTTGTTAATTATTTTGGTCATGGAGGCGAAGATGGTTTTGCTTTTGAAAGGATCTACGAAAAATCTGATGCGCCAGAACTTCGTAACGATTGTAAACTAACCACTTTTGTTACAATAACCTGCGATTTTACGAGATTTGATAATCCGTTAAGAGAAACAGCAGGAGAATTAACATATTGGAACAAGAATGCAGGAGCAGTAGCGTTAATAACTACAACAAGAGAAGTTTTTGTAAGTGTTGGTACAACATTTAATAAAAAATTAGAAGAATATTTATTCTCATATAGCGATAACGATACTTTTAGTGATTTTGAGTACCCAACAATGGCAGAAGCATTAAGGCTAACCAAAAATGATAACTCTATAAATGCACAAAAAGAATTAGTCTTTTTTATAGGTGATCCAGCAATGAAATTAGCAATACCAGAACCTAATGTTGTATTAACACATATTAACGATGTACCAGTTCAAGGTAATACAGAAGTTCTAGAAGCTTTGAGTTATGCAAAATTAGCAGGACAAGTAACAGATGTTAATGGTAACTTATTGTCAAATTATAATGGTAAGCTAGTAACAACAATTTACGATAAACCAATAGAAAGAGAAACACTAGCAAACGATGGTGTAGTAGAAAACGGTCAACTAATAAAACTAGAATACGAAACATTAGGCGAAGTAATCTTTAGAGGTCAAGCAACAGTAACAAATGGCATGTTTGAGTTCGATTTTATTGTACCTAGAGATATTGGAATTCCTGTAGGTTACGGTAAAGTAAGCTTTTATGCATCACGAGAAACACCATTAAGCGACCAAACAGGAGCAACAACTACAACATTACAAATTGGAGGCGTAAATGAAAATGCAGCAGAAGACAATCAAGGACCAGATATAATTTTACATATGAATGATGAAGCTTTTGTCTCAGGAGGCATAACAAATGCGTCACCAACACTATTGGTAAAGTTACAAGACGAAAATGGTATTAATACAGCCAGTGGAATTGGTCATGATATAGTAGCAACATTAGATGGAGACGAAGTAAATCCCTTTATATTAAACAGTTATTATGTAACAGAATTAGATGATTATACACGCGGAAGCCTAAGTTTTCCATTTAGAGATTTGGAGCCAGGATTACACACATTAAAATTAAAAGCTTGGGATGTCTACAATAACTCATCAGAAACAGAAATTCAATTTAGAGTATTTAACGAAGATGAAGTGCTTGTAATAGAAAACGTATTAAACTATCCAAATCCTTTTGTAAATTATACAGAGTTTTGGTTCTCTCATAATAGTTCAGAAACACTAAATATATCAGTTCAAATTTTTACTATATCAGGAAAATTAGTAAGAACTCTTAATGGACAAACAACAGGAGTTGGCTCTAAAATAACTAGCTCTACATCAAGAGATATTATTTGGGACGGAAGAGACGATTTTGGAGATAAAATAGGAAAAGGAACCTATGTTTATAAATTAACAGTACACTCACCAACAACAAATAAAACAGTCGAAAAAATAGAGAAACTTGTAATCCTCTAATAAAAAATTATATTTGCCTAATAAATTTATATATGAAAAATAGAATAATTTTTATAATTACCGCCATTTTTACCTTTAATTTAAATGCACAAAACCCTACAACTATAGTTCCAGATGCAGATTCTAGAGTTATAACAACAGGAATGCCTTTTTTATTAATAGCACCAGATGCCAGAGCAGCAGGTATGGGAGATATGGGTGTAGCAACCTCAGTAGATGCATTTTCTCAAAAATGGAATCCAGCAAAGTATGTGTTTTCTGAAGCTAAATCAGGTGTGTCTTTAAGTTATACACCATATTTAAGTAAATTAGTAAATGATATAGGTGTTGGTTATGTTTCGTACTTTAACAGAATAAATGAGCAAAGTGCTGTTGGAGCAAGTTTAACTTATTTTAGTTTAGGTGAAATTGAATTTAGAGAAACAGCAGACGATGTACCTTTAATTCAAAAGCCAAACGAATTTGCTTTAGACTTATCATATACTTTACGATTAAGTGATCAATTTGGTATGGCAGTAGCAATGCGTTATTTACGTTCAGATTTAAAAATTAGAGATAATAGTAATGTAGAAACTGATCCAGCAAGTACTTTTGGTGTAGATATTACAGGTTTCTATCAAAGTGAAGAAGAAGCTTATAACGATTTTAACGGCCGTTGGAGAATGGGATTTGCTTTACAAAATTTAGGTCCTACATTTACTTATACAGATGGAGGTCCAGATAACTTTCAACCTACAACCTTACGTTTAGGTGCAGGTTTCGATTTTATCTTCGACCAATACAATACATTAGCAGTAACAGCAGAGTTTACCAAATTATTAGTACCAACACCACCAGTAACAGGTACAGAACGTGAATTTAATGATGATAATGGAAATGGCGTTTACGAGCCAGAAGATGGAGAAACATTAGGAGCAGTGGTAGACGATCGTGTTATAATAGATGGTCAAGAAAATAGAGATGTAAGTTTTATCTCGGGAATATTTCAATCCTTTGGTGATGCACCAGGTGGTTTTAAAGAAGAATTACAAGAATTTACATACGCTTTAGGAGCAGAATATAAATATCAAGATGCTTTTGCATTTAGAGCAGGATATTTTAATGAGCATGAAGAAAAAGGAGCTAGAAAATTCTTTGCTTTAGGAGCAGGATTTAAATACAATGTTGTTAATGTGGATTTATCATACCTATTTTCAGCATCAAAAATTCAAAGCCCGTTAGAAAGTACATTACGTTTCTCACTAACATTTAATTTAGGAGCAGGTACATATAGCGAGTACTAATTTTAATAAAATAAATAATAAAAAAACTATTGCCAACAGCAATAGTTTTTTTGTCTAAAACCATTTCTAAAATAGTTTATATATTAGATTTTAATATGAAAGAAATAAAAATAGAATCAACACTTTATGCATTCAATTCGTTAAACGAAACGCCTAAAGAGATACAAGACTTAATGGAAATAGCTATAGAAGCTAGAAAAAAGGCTTACGCTCCATATTCAAAATTTAAAGTAGGAGCAGCAATTTTATTAGAAAACGGTGAAATAGTTTCAGGAAGTAACCAAGAAAACGCATCATATCCATCAGGTTTATGCGCAGAGCGAACAGCAATTTATTATGCTGGAGCCAAATACCCAAATGTAAAAATTGTTAATATGGCTATTACTGCTGCATCAGAAAATCAAGAAACATTAGAGCCTATACCTCCTTGTGGAGCATGTAGACAAGCCATAGCAGAATATGAAAACAATCAAGAAAATGCTATAGAAATTTATTTTATGGGCGTATCTGGAAAAGTGGTAAAGTCTAATTCTTTGGCTAATTTATTACCATTTGGTTTTAATAAATCCAATCTATAACGTTTTCGTAATTCTAACTTAAGTATTATACGCATTTTAGTTAATTTTCACTTTTGCTATACCAAATCAAAGTATTACTTTTGTTAGTGAAACTCAATTTTAAAAATAAATTGTACTCTTAATAAATTTTATAATTTATTTAATCATATAAATAAGGTTTATTATTTCTTTTAAAGAAACACCAAAATATGCAAAAAGTAACTAAAGAAGTGTACCTAAAATGGTACGAAGACATGTATTTCTGGAGAAAGTTTGAAGACAAACTTGCCGCAGTTTATATCCAACAAAAAGTAAGAGGATTTCTTCACTTGTATAATGGTCAAGAAGCAGTATTAGCAGGAGCTTTACATGCAATGGACTTAACAAAAGATAAAATGATTACCGCATATCGTAATCACGTACAACCAATTGGTATGGGTGTAGACCCAAAACGTGTTATGGCAGAATTATACGGTAAAGCCACAGGTACATCTAAAGGTTTAGGTGGCTCTATGCATATTTTCTCAAAAGAGCACCGTTTTTACGGAGGTCATGGTATTGTTGGTGGTCAAATTCCCTTAGGAGCTGGTATTGCATTTGGTGATAAATACCACGATAAAGACGCTGTAACTATTTGCTGTTTTGGTGATGGAGCTGCAAGACAAGGTTCTTTACATGAAACATTTAACTTAGCAATGTTATGGAATCTTCCTGTAGTTTTTGTTTGTGAAAACAATGGATATGCTATGGGAACTAGTGTTGAAAGAACAGCAAACCATACAGATATCTGGAAACTAGGTTTAGGGTACGAAATGCCATGCGGACCAGTAGATGGTATGAACCCAGTTAAAGTAGCCGAAGCTTTTGATGAAGCTATTTCTAGAGCACGTTCTGGTGGTGGACCAACTTTTCTTGAGTTAAAAACATATAGATATAGAGGACACTCAATGTCTGATGCGCAACACTATAGAACAAAAGACGAAGTAAACGAATACAAAAAAATAGATCCTATTACTCAGGTTAAAGAAGTTATTTTAGATAAAAAATACGCTACCGAAGATGAGTTAAAGGAAATAGATAAACGCGTTAAAAATTTAGTTTCAGAGTGTGAGAAATTTGCAGAAGAATCTCCATACCCAGAAAAAAATGTAATGTACGACGCCGTATACGAGCAAGAAGATTATCCTTTTATAGATCATAAAATAAAGTAAGCCATGGCAGAAATTATTAACATGCCGCGATTAAGCGACACGATGGAAGAAGGTACTGTAGCTTCTTGGTTAAAAAATGTAGGAGATAAAATTGAAGAAGGAGACATTTTAGCCGAAATTGAAACAGATAAAGCAACAATGGAGTTTGAGTCTTTTAACGAAGGTACTTTGCTTCATATTGGAATTCAAGAAGGAGAAACTGCAAAAGTAGATTCGCTTTTAGCTATAATTGGTGAAGAAGGTGAAGATATTTCAGGTTTGCTTAATGGCGATTCTCAAGATGATAAAACAAATGAGTCTTCTTCTGAAAAAACTGAAGATACCTCAAATAAAACGTCTAAAGAAGAAAGCCAAGATACTAACGAAGAAACAAATACAGAAACCCAAGATTTACCAGAAGGTGTAACCGTAGTAACAATGCCACGTTTAAGTGATACTATGGAAGAAGGAACTGTTGCAACGTGGCTAAAAAATGTTGGTGATGAAGTTGAAGAAGGAGATATTTTAGCCGAAATTGAAACAGATAAAGCTACAATGGAGTTTGAATCTTTCCAATCAGGTAATTTATTACATATAGGATTACAAGAAGGAGAATCAGCCAAAGTAGATGCTTTGTTAGCTATAATTGGTCCTGCAGGAACAGACGTATCGTCAATTGCTAAAAACTTTAAAGTTGGAGGTAGTGATAGTGCACCTAAAGAGAAAAAAGTAGAAGCACCAAAACAAACAAAAAAAGAAGATGCTCCTAAAGCTGCAGCTAAAACTGAAGCACCTAAAAAGGAGGTATCAACGTCAAACAATAATTCTAGTTCACAAAGAATTTTTGTATCTCCATTAGCTAAAAAGATGGCAGACGAAAAAGGCATACAACTTAACCAAGTAAAAGGTTCTGGTGAAAACGGAAGAATTGTAAAACGTGATATAGAAAACTTTACAACATCTGTAGCATCTTCTGCATCAGCAGCTAAGTTTGTGCCAACAGGACAAGAAGATTTTGATGAGAAATCTAACTCGCAAATGCGTAAAGTTATTGCTAAACGTTTAGGAGAATCTAAATTTACAGCACCGCATTACTATTTAAATGTGGAGTTTGATATGGAAAATGCCATTGCCTTTAGAGCACAGTATAATTCATTACCAGATGTAAAAATATCTTATAATGATATGATTATTAAAGCGTGTGCGCTAGCATTACGCCAACATCCACAAGTTAACTCACAATGGTTTAGTGATAAAATTAGAACAAATAATCACGTACACATTGGTGTTGCTGTTGCAGTAGACGAAGGTTTAGTAGTACCAGTTGTAAAATTTGCTAATGAGCAAAGTTTACCTCAAATTGGAGGAGAAGTTAGAGATTATGCAAAACGTGCAAGAGCAAAAAAATTAACTCCAGCCGAAATGGAAGGTAGCACATTTACTATTTCAAACTTAGGTATGTTTGGTATAGAAAGCTTTACATCTATTATAAATCAACCAAACTCAGCGATACTTTCAGTTGGAGCTATAGTTGCAAAGCCAGTAGTTAAAAACGGTCAAGTTGTAGCAGGTAATACAATGAAACTTACTCTAGCATGCGATCATAGAACAGTAGATGGAGCTACAGGAGCTCAGTTTTTGCAAACCCTAAAAGGTTTTGTAGAAAATCCAGTAACTATGTTAGTGTAAAAAAACCTTTTGCTAAAAGGAACTTTATATAATAATAAACCTGATTCAATAGATTTTGAATCAGGTTTTTTTATCTTTAAACTTCAAACAAAATATAATATGAAAACACTAACAATTTTAAGTGCTTTAACTTTATTAATAGGTTGTGGTACAGCACAAAATAACAACAAAAGTACTACTGTTAACAAGGGTGAAACCATTACTAAAGCAGAAGAAATAAAAAAAGATTTTGTAAACGCGTTAGAAATAAAAGAAGTTGTTTCTTTTTTAGCATCTGATGATTTACAAGGAAGAGATACAGGCACAGAAGGAATTAATGAAGCAGCAAACTATATAGAAACACAGTTTAAATCGTTTGGCGTAGAACCATATTTTGAAACTTATAGAGATAATTTTAAAGTAGAAAATATGGATGCTTATAATGTTGTAGGGTATCTAGAAGGTACAGATGCCAAACTAAAAAACGAGTTTATAATTATTGGAGCGCATTACGACCATATTGGTACAGCAAAAGATGTAAATGGTGATACTATTGCAAATGGAGCAAACGATAACGCAGCAGGTACAAGTGGTGTGTTGTTTCTAGCAAAATATTTTGCAAAAGAAAAAACAAACAAAAGAAGTATAATTTTTACAACATTCACAGCAGAAGAAAAAGGGTTGCTAGGTTCTAAACACTTAGCCGAAAGACTAAAAGAAAAAAATATTAATTTATATACAATGATTAATATTGAAATGATTGGTGTACCATTTAAAGACAGAGACTATCAAGCATTTATTACAGGACACGAACTGTCTAACTTAGGAGAGAAAATGAATAGTTATGCAGGCGAGAAACTTATAGGAGCATCAAGTGTTTCTAAAAAATATGGATTGTTTAAAAGATCAGACAATTATGCTTTTTACCAAGCTTTTAAAGTGCCAAGCCACACTGTATCGTCTTGCGATTTAACTAATTTTGATTTTTACCATCACGTTGATGATGAGGTAGATAAATTAGATTATAATTTTATGGCTAGTTTAATAAACAAATTAGCACCTGTAATTCAAGAAATGGCTAATACACCATCACAAGAAATAAAAATGAATGAAAACTAAAAATATAATAATAACAGGAACAAGTAGAGGTATAGGTTTTGAACTTGTTCACCTTTTTGCAAATCAAGGTCACAATGTTTTAGCTCTATCTCGAAACGAGCAAAAAGTGAGTAATTTAAACTTTGATAATATAGAATCTTTTTCTTTTGATTTAGGTAAAACCGAAGACTATAAACAGGTTGAAGAATTTATTAAAACCGAATGGAAACAGGTTGATGTTTTAATTAATAACGCAGGTACTTTATTAAACAAACCATTTGCCGAAACAACAATGGAAGACTTTGAGTATGTTTATAGAACAAATGTATTTGGGGTAGCAGAAATGACACGTACAGTAATTCCTTACATGAAAAAAGAAAGCCATGTAGTTACAATAAGTTCTATGGGTGGCGTTCAAGGCAGTGTTAAGTTTCCAGGATTAGCAGCTTATAGTTCAAGTAAAGGTGCAGTAGTAACACTTACAGAGTTGTTAGCTGAAGAATACAAAGAAACAGGACCAAGTTTTAATGCTTTAGCTTTAGGCGCAGTACAAACCGAAATGCTAGAAGAAGCATTTCCTGGTTATCAAGCACCAACTACAGCATTAGAAATGGCTAATTATATTCTAGATTTTTCATTAAATGGAAACAAATATTATAACGGCAAACTATTACAGGTGTCTAATTCTACACCATAAAATATAATTTAAGTTATAAAAAAGCCTGAAAAATATTAATGTTTTTCAGGCTTTTTTAGTAATATCTTATATCTGCTCTAAAGCAACATAGGCTTCGGCACTAGAAAATACTTCAGTTGGGAATACATTATATTCTAATATTTCAACAACTTTTATAAGCTGTTCAAAATCTTTCTTTTTGTAAATGCTTTTTAAGTTGTCATCGGCTTTAAAAAACATTTCAGATTTGTTGTTTTCTGTATCCATTCCGTAGAAAAACAAAATTTCGTTAGTCTTTGGGTTGAAAAAATGATAATCTTCAACAATACTCGAATCTTTTAAATAGTAAATTTTTAAATTTATTTTTTCGGCATTTATATCTTGCTGTAAATTTAATTCTTCAGGCTGTAGTTTGTAACGCGTAACTTGTAATTGGCTATCATTACTAAAGTTTTGAGAGAATGAGACATACGAGAATACAGAAAAAAGGAGTACAAGGGAATACTTCATTTTAAGGGAAAATATTAAGGGTTGCTATTAATCCTTGTCAATAACGTAATAATTTTCTTGTTTTTCAAATTATTTGATAGAAATTATGCTAAAACACCTATAATTTATAGGTTGATTATTGAGGTTTAACATTTTATGAAAAAATTAGTAAGTAAATATTTAATTGCCGTAGCTTTTTATCTAATTTTATTTTTTTTATAAAACACTTTATATAATGGCATTAACAGAATCTAATAGTTTTAAAAACGGAACATTGGCACCAAATTTTACTTTACCAGATGTAGTTTCAGGAAAAACCTTAGAATTACAAGACTTAAAAGGTGATTTAGCTACCGTTATTATGTTTATATGTAATCATTGTCCTTTTGTATTGCACGTGAACCAAAAAATTGTAAACCTTGCTAATACATATAAAAATAAAGGTGTAAATTTTATTGCAATTAGTAGTAACGATGTAGATAATTATCCACAAGATAGTCCAGAATTAATGAAGCAGGTTGCTTTAGATTTAGATTATCCATTTCCTTATTTGTATGACGAAAGTCAGGAAACAGCAAAAAGCTATGACGCTGCTTGCACTCCAGATTTTTATGTTTTTGATGCAGCTTTAAAAACAACCTATCATGGGCAATTAGATAATTCTAGACCTGGAAATAATATACCACTAACGGGAGAAGATTTAAAAGCTGCAATAGAAGCTATATTAAACAATAAAGCACCTTTAGAAAACCAAAAACCTAGTATAGGCTGCAATATAAAATGGAAGTAATTACTATTTTTAGTTTTTGTATTTAATTAAAATGAAATATTAATAATTGAACATAAATTTCAATTACTTTTGTGAAAAAATTGAATATGAAACAAACAACAAATACCATTTTAATGATTCGTCCAGTTCAGTTTAGAATGAACGAACAAACAGCAGTAAATAACTATTTCCAAGAAGATTTAGAGCTTAAAAATGCCGAAATAAATACAAAAGCTCAAGAAGAGTTTGATGCTTTTGTTGAAAAATTGAGAGCTGTTGGTATAAATGTTATTGTTGAAGATGATGATAAGTTACTAGATACTCCAGACTCTATATTCCCAAACAACTGGGTAAGTTTTCATGAAAATGGTAACGTAGGTTTATACCCAATGTTTGCAGAAAACAGAAGAAGAGAACGTCGTGAAGAAGTTTTTACTCGTCTTGAAAAAGAAGGTTTTAAAATAAATAATATAATAGATTATACTGAAGCTGAAGAAGAACATGTTTTTTTAGAAGGAACAGGAAGTTTATTATTAGATCGCGTAAATAGTAAAGCATACTGTGCATTATCACCAAGAGCAGACGAAACTTTATTTATAGAGTTTTGTGAAGATTTTGAGTATACACCAATTGTTTTTACTGCAAACCAAACAGTAGATGGTAAACGTATGCCAATATATCATACTAATGTGATGATGTGTCTTGCAGAAACTTTTGCTGTTATTTGTTTAGATTCTATAGACGACAAAAAAGAACGTAAAAACGTTATAAAAAATCTTCAGGATGATGGAAAAGAAGTTATAAGAATTACTGAAGCGCAAATGCATAATTTTGCAGGAAACATGTTACAAGTTAGAGGTAAAGATAATAAGCTTTATTTAGTAATGAGTCAAGCAGCACATGATGCTTTATCTCCGGCACAAGTGAAATTAATAGAAAATCATTGTGAAATACTTTCAAGCTCTCTAGAAACTATTGAAACTTGTGGAGGTGGAAGCGCTCGCTGTATGATGGCTGAGGTATTTCTACCGAAGGTGTAGTTCAAGTGTTTACTGGATTTTGAACTCTAGTTTTAGGAAGCTCCACAAAAAAGGTGCTTCCTTTATTTATTTCACTATCAACCCAAATTCGGCCTTCGTTTAACTCTATTAATTCTTTACAAATAGTTAAGCCTAAACCAGTTCCTTTTTCATTGCTAGTGCCAATAGTAGAGAAAGTGCTACTGTTAAAAAGTTTGTTTTGGTTTTCTATAGATATACCAATACCAGTGTCTGAAACACTAATAATAGCATTTCCATTACTTATAGTATTAGATATTTTAATTGTGTCTCCTGTTCTACAAAACTTAACGGCATTAGCTAGTAAATTTTGTATAACAATTTCTATCATGCTTCTGTCTGCATAAACAAAATCTCTTAGTGTATTGTCTATTAGTAAAATGCCTTTAATTTGCATTTTTTGTTCTACAAGTTTTATTTTATCTAAAAATACTTCCTGTACATCAAATAATGATGGTTTTGGCTCTAAAGACTGCATTTGCGATTTAGACCAGTTAAGTAAATTAAAAAGTAATAGTGATGCATTATTAGCGTTCTCACTTAATTCTGGTAATAAATTATGAAACTCTTCTTGAGATAATTGGCCTTCCTTTAATAAATCAATAAAACCTTTTGTAGAAGTTAAAGAATCTTTTAAATCATGAGAAACAATAGAAAATAATTTGTCTTTAACCTTATTAATACTTTCTAGATGTTTACTCTGCTCAAGTATGGCTTCGTTTTGTAATTCTATTTTTTTGTTTTTAGCTTCTAAATCTCTTGTGTATTTAACACGACCTTTACGTTTCATGTAAAAAAGTACAAAGAAAACCAATACTACTGCAAATGCTGCTAATAAAGCATAGAATACTAGTTTAAGTCTGTCTAAGCTTTTTTTGTTAACCATACCTTCTGTGGGTTGATTAACTATAATAGAGTTATTATTAGCGGTTAAAACTTCTTCTATAATTTCAGGTTCTTCAACAACAGGCTTAAATTGTATTTTCTCGGCATCAAGGCTATTTTTAATTTTAAAATACTCTCTTTGCCAAGCAAAAGCACTTTCAAAATCACCTTTAGTAGAATCAAGAGATTTCATTAACCTGTAATTTTGCAGTAAAGCGACTTTGTTATTTGATGATCGTCCAATTTTTCCTGCCTCTAATAATTGGTTTTCGGCAGTTCTAAAGTTTTTCTTTAAATAATTTAATTCTCCTAAATTGTTTAAAGACATTAATATGCCATTAGTCTTATTTAAGCTTCTATTAAGTTTTATGGCTTCAGCTAAATTATCTGCAGCTATTTTATAATTTTCATTTTTTATATAAGCGCCACCTAATTCTGGAAGAATTTCTGCTTTAAGTTCTAAATTATTTCCATTAGCATAATTAAGCGCATTTTCAAAATATCTAATAGCTTTATTGTAGTCTTCTTTTTTTAAATAAAGTTGAGCCAGATTTTTGTTAGAAATAATTAAGCCATTTTTATCGTTTGTAAGTTCTTCGATTTCTAAACTTTTTAAATTGTAGTCTATAGCTTTTTCAATAGATCCGTTATTTTGGTATGCTTTAGCTAAGCTTTTATAAGTACTAGAAAGTTCGCTGTTTAATTGTTTTTGTTCTAAAATTTTAATTCCAGAAAGCGCATATTTTAAACCAGTATTGTAATGACCACGTTCTATTTCTATAACGCCTAATTGGCTATTAACTTTGGCTATAGAAATAGTGTCTTGTAATGTAGTGAATAGAGATTTTGCTCTTTTGTATTGGTTTAAAGCGTTTATATAATCGTCTTTTTTATTATAAATTAAAGCTTTATAATAAATAACATTAGCAACACCTTTTTGGTAATTTAATGCTTCAGATATTTCTTCGGTTTTTCTAACAAATTTTAAAGCACGATCATAATCTTGCGTGTCGTATAAAATTTTAATAATTTTTAAAGACGTATTAACTTTTGTAGTATCATTCTCTTGAAAGGTTAAATCCAGCATAAGACTTTCTAGCTCATCACTTTGTGAGTGACCAGAACAAAAAATAATTAAGCAAAAAAGAACAATCAATCTTTGCATACTAGTTATAACTTATGTTAAAACTAGAGTTCTCGAAAGCATGTAATTTTTTAATTACAAGGGATTCAAACATTATTAGTTTTGAGTTAAAAAAAATAGTTAATTAGCGTAGCAACAAAAATTCAAAAAAGACCTTAAATAAACTAATTTATAGGATTTAAAGTCAATAAATTAGTTGAATTGAGAAGCCCATATTACACAAGTGCAATATACCGATAAAGTTGATTTGCTGTAGGAAATCACTCGGTTTTTCGTTAAAATGCACTTGTGAAGGATAATTACAGGTAATTTTCTGTTAATTAATTAGTTGTGAGTTGTTTTATATCAAGTTCAAAAAAGAAAATAAATAATTATTAATACTGCATTTTTTAATTTAAATATTAAAATTTTGTTTAATAGATAAAATAATATTGGTCTGTTTTCCTTTGTTTTAAATGTTAACATTTAACAAGATAAATACTATCTTTGTCCGTCTAAAAAAACAACTATAAATGAATTTGCAAGACACTTTATCACATCATGTAAAACAAGCGCTAAAAACTACTTACCAAGCGAATTTAGAAACAGTAGAATTTCAAGCCACTAGAAAAGAGTTTGCAGGAGATATTACTGTAGTCGTATTTCCAATGCTACGTGTTGTAAAAGGAAACCCAGTACAAATAGGAGAAACAATTGGTCAATACCTGATAGAAAATGTAGAGGTTGTAAAAGCATTTAATGTAGTAAAAGGTTTTTTAAATATAGAAATAGAAGATGCATATTATATTTCTTTTTTTAATGAGATAAAAGCTGATAATAAATTTGGTTATAAAACGCCAGATAGTACTAGTGCTGTAATGGTCGAATACTCTTCACCAAATACAAATAAACCTTTACACTTAGGTCACGTGCGTAATGTATTGTTGGGTTATAGTGTTTCAGAAATTATAAAGGCATCAGGAAAAAAAGTATATAAAACCCAAATTATTAACGACCGAGGAATACATATTTGTAAAAGTATGTTAGCATGGAAACGTTTTGGTAATAATGAAACTCCAGAATCTACAGGATTAAAAGGAGATAAACTTGTAGGTAACTATTACGTAAAGTTTGATCAAGAGTACAAAAAAGAAATTGAAACTTTAAAAGCTGAAGGTAAAACCGAAGAAGAAGCTAAAAAGAAAGCACCAATTTTAATTGAAGCACAACAAATGCTACAACAATGGGAAGCTGGAGAACCAGAAGTTGTTGCTCTTTGGGAAAAAATGAACCAATGGGTTTATAAAGGTTTTAATGCTACCTATGAAAATATTGGAGTTAATTTTGATAAATTATATTACGAAAGTCAAACCTATTTGTTAGGAAAAGAATTTATAGCTGAAGGTTTAAAAACAGGTGTGTTTTTTAAAAAAGAAGATGGTTCTGTTTGGTGTGATTTAACTAGCGATGGTTTAGATGAAAAAATTGTACTAAGAAGTGATGGAACAGCAGTTTACATGACTCAAGATATTGGTACCGCTATACAACGTGTAAAAGATTTTCCAGATATTGATGGTATGGTTTATACCGTTGGTAATGAACAAGATTATCACTTTCAGGTTTTATTTTTAATATTAAAAAAATTAGGTTTCGATTGGGCTAAAAATCTATTTCATTTAAGTTATGGTATGGTAGATTTACCTAGCGGAAAAATGAAAAGTAGAGAAGGAACAGTGGTTGATGCAGATGATTTAATAACAGACATGGCAGAAACAGCACAAACAATCTCTGAAGAATTAGGCAAACTTGATAGCTATAACGAAGAAGAAAAAAATACACTATATAAAACCATAGGTTTAGGCGCACTTAAATATTATATATTAAAGGTGGATCCCAAAAAGCGTATTCTTTTTGATCCAAAGGAGTCAATAGATTTTCAAGGCAATACAGGTCCATTTATTCAGTATACTTACGCTAGAATACAATCTATTTTACGTAAAGCCAAAGCTAATGGGACAGTGTCTTTAAATGCAATTGAAAGTAGTTTTAAATTACATGAAAAAGAAAAAACCTTAATAAAACAACTTCAGGTCTTTCCAGAAGTTATTCAAAATGCAGCCGAAAATCATAGTCCAGCATTAGTAGCTAATTATACTTACGAGTTGGTGAAAGATTTTAATTCATTCTATCAAAATGTTTCTATTCTTGGAGCAGATAACCAAACAGATAAGAATTTTAGAATCCAGCTTTCTCAAGCAGTATCCAATACTATAAAAAATGCATTTATCTTATTAGGGATTACAGTACCAGAACGAATGTAATAACATTATTTAATACAGTAATACTAAAAAAATCCCAAAACTAAAGGTTTTGGGATTTTTTTTAGTATTACAAAAGCACATAGATATTAGTAAATAACATGTAGTAATTATTAATAAAAATAAAAGACATTTATTATTTTAGCCTTAATGCAAAGCACATTTCAAAAATATATTCCAGTTCAAGCAGTACCAAAAGTAATAGAGCTTTTAAAACATGATAGTTTAGTTGTTTTAGTAAAAAAGGAACGTAAAACAAGACATGGAGATTATAGAATGTTGCCTAATGGTAAGCACCAAATTACAATAAATAACACGCTAAATAAATACCGTTTTTTAATTACGCTTATACATGAAATAGCACATTTTGAAGCTTATAATAATTATGGGAAATTAATAAAACCTCACGGTAAAGAATGGAAATATACATTTCAGCATTTAATGCTGCCATTTATAAATCCAGAAATGTTTCCTAAAGAAATTCTACCACTTTTAGCAAAACACTTTAAAAACCCAAAGGCAAGTAGTGATACAGATGTTGATCTTGCGAGAGCACTAAAACAATTTGATGCACCTAATGATAAAAACTATATTTTTGAAATACCAATTGGGACCATTTTTAAATTTAGAAACAATAGAATATTTAAAAAAGGAAACAAAAGAGTTAAACGCTACGAGTGTATAGAGGTTTCTACAGGAAAAATGTATTTGTTTAATGCCAATGCAGAAATAGAAAAAATATAATCTACAACATCAAAATAGCGTAAATAGAAAAAGATATTTTATATATTTAAGAACAAATTAGGTGAATATTGTATATGTAGCCTAAAATTGTATTCTAAAAAATGTTATTAAATTAAAAAACTACCTGTATTAGCAGGGTCACAAAACAGATGAAAAAAAACAAAAATTATTACGCAATTTTAATGGCTGGTGGCGTTGGTTCTCGTTTTTGGCCAGTAAGTACTCAAGATTTTCCTAAGCAGTTTCATGATATGCTTGGTACAGGAGAAACATTAATTCAAAAAACATTTAACCGTTTAACAAGTTTAATTCCAGAAGAAAATATTTTTATTTTAACAAACGAGCGTTATAACGATTTAGTTTTAGAGCAACTACCAAGTGTATCAAAAAGACAAGTTGTTTTAGAACCAGCAATGCGTAATACTGCACCTTGTATTTTATACGCTGCAATGAAAATTGAAAAAGAAAACCCAGACGCCGTAATGATTGTGGCACCAAGTGACCATTGGATAGAAGATGAAGACGCTTTTACAAATAATGTAGAACAAGCTTTTAATTATTGTGAAAACAACGATGCTTTAATGACATTAGGTATAAAACCTACATTTCCAAACACAGGATATGGTTATATAGAATATAATAAAGATGCTACAACACCAATTAAAAACGTAAATCAATTTAGAGAAAAGCCAGATTACGAAACAGCAAAAAGTTTTATAGCACAAGGAAATTTTTTATGGAATGCAGGAATTTTTATGTGGAGTGCTAAAAGTGTTATAACCGCATTTAAAAATAATCAGCCAGGATTGTTTGAGCTTTTTAAAAGTGGAATAAATGTTTATAATACAGATCTTGAAGACGAATTTATACGTGATAACTATGGTAAAGCCGAAAACATATCTGTAGACTATGCCATAATGGAAAAATCTAAAAATGTATTTGTATTACCAGCAACTTTCGATTGGAATGATCTTGGTACTTGGGGAAGTTTGTATGATAAATTAGATAAAGACCAAAACAAAAATGCTATTGTAAATGCCAGAACTCTAGTAGAAGACGCTTCTGGAAATATGATTAGAACAAAAACAGATAAAATTGTAGTTGTTGATGGCTTACAAGATTATATAATAGTTGATAAAGATGAAGTTTTACTTATATTTCCAAAAACAAAAGAACAAGATATTAAAGTAGTGCTAAAGCAAGTAAAAGAAAAATTTGGTGAGCACTACGGGTAATACGATTTACTATAAAATTATATGAGCGAAGAAAATAAGTTCAATTTCTCTGAAGATACACAGAAAAATGAGTCTGAAATAAAAGATGAAGCAGTAAAGCAGTCTAAAGAAACTGTAAAAAAAGATGCTTTAAACTTTTATGAAAGTATAAAAAAATTCTTTAAAGAATTATTAGACTTTAGGCATGATACAGACCGCGATGCAACAATAGAAGCTATCAAGGCAGATATTCCTTTTAAAGGCGCAACAGCCTGGATTTTAGTTTGCTCTATATTTGTAGCCTCTATAGGTTTAAATGCAGATTCTCCAGCAGTAGTAATTGGAGCCATGTTAATTTCACCATTAATGGGACCAATTTTAGGTATAGGATTAGCAATTGCAATAAACGATATAGATACATTAAAACGCTCATTAATAAACTTGGCAACCATGATTGGTTTAAGTTTACTAGCAGCATTTTTATTCTTTTATTTCTTTCCTTTAAGTGAAGATACATCAGAACTTTTGGGTCGTGTACGACCAGATATTAGAGATGTTTTAATTGCATTTTTTGGTGGTTCGGCATTAATAATAGCTAGAACTAAAAGAGGTACAATAGCTTCAGTAATATTTGGTGTTGCTATAGCAACAGCATTAATGCCACCATTATGTACAGCAGGTTATGGTTTAGCAAAAGGGAACTGGTTGTATTTTAGAGGAGCAATGTATTTATTTACAATTAATACCATTTTTATTGCTCTTGCAACATTTTTAGTTTTAAAAATATTACGTTTTCCAATGCTTAAATATGCAAATTCTGCAAAAAGAAAACGTATTGCTAGGTTTGCCTCTTTAATAGCCATTATAGTAATGATTCCTGCATCTATGACATTTTATGATGTGTTGCAAGAAAGCAGATTTGAAAGAGATTTTAACAACTTTGTTGCAAATGAAATTAGAGCAAATGAGAGTTTATGGTTAAATAGAGATCCTGTTTTAGATAGAGAAAATAAAAGAATTAACGTATATTTTTATGGAGAAATATCTGAGGCTACTATTACAGACTTAGAAAATGAATTAAAAAAAGGTGATGACTACGGAAATATTAAAGATTTTGATTTAATAATTAATGCAAATAAAACAAGAAGTGTTGATCGCTTATCAGAATCTTTAGATCGTGCTTATAAAGATTTAGATAGAAGTGATAATGTGATTTCGGGACTTCAAAAAGAAATTGAAGAACTTCAGGCAAATATTAATAAATTAAATTTAGAGTTAGAAAGTAGTAATGGTAAGTCTCAATTTTCGTTTACCACAATTGCTAAAGACGCTAAAATATTATTTAAAGACTTAGAGTATTTTAGTTTTGCTAAAATGTTAGAATCTAAAGATTTTATTAGAATAGATACTGTATCTGTAGCTAGAGTAACTTGGAGTAAAAGTTTAAACGACAGTTTAAGAACTGTAAAAGAAAAAGAGCTTAGTCAATGGCTTAAAAAGGAAGTAAAGTCTGATACTATTTTTATAAGCCGAAACTAAACTTAACTATTTAAAGATTCTCTAACTTTTTTAAATAAGTTTGAAGAGTAAACAAAATCGGTAACAATTTCGTTATCGGTTTTAAATATATTATGCTTAGTACCTTCCCATTCTTTTAATCCGTTTCTTAGAAATATAATTTTTTCACCAATTTCCATTACAGAGTTCATGTCGTGAGTATTTATAACAGTTGTTATATTATATTCTTCGGTAATTTCTTTTATTAAATTATCTATTACAATTGCAGTTTTTGGGTCTAAACCAGAGTTAGGTTCATCACAAAATAAATACTTTGGTTTATTAACAATAGCTCTTGCAATAGCAACACGCTTTTGCATACCACCAGAAGCTTCACTAGGCATTTTGTTATGTGCATCTTCTAGATTTACTCTTTTTAAAACAAAATCAGCACGTTCTTTCATTTCGGCTTTTTTCATTTTTGTAAACATACGAAGCGGAAACATTACATTTTCTTCAATAGTCATAGAGTCAAACAAAGCACTACCTTGAAAAACCATTCCTATTTGGGCGCGCATATCTCTTTTTTTGTCTTCGGTTAAATTAGAAAATATTTCACCGTTATATTCTATGCTACCTTTTTCATAATTAAAAAGACCTAAAAGGCATTTTAAAAAAACAGTTTTACCAGAACCACTAGTTCCAATAATTAAGTTAGTTTTGCCTTCTTCAAACGTTGCGCTAATACCTTTTAAAATATGTGCGTCTCCAAAAGATTTCTCTAAGTTTTTAACTTCAATCATTAGCTTAGTAGCATTTGGGTTAGTAAATAATTTAATAATATAATAGCAACACTTGTCCAAACAAACGATGTGGTACTGGCTTCACCAACCTCTAGAGCTCCACCTTTCATAAAATAACCATGATAAGATGGAATAGTCGCTAAAATAAAAGCAAAAATTATAGTTTTTATAAAGGCATAAGCAACATGAAAAGGTATTAAATCTATTTGTACACCAGTAATAAAGTCTTCTACAGAAGAGTAGCCGCCTAAAACACAGGCTGTAAGTCCGCCAAATATGCCTAAAAACATAGCTATAGATATTACAAAAGGATACAGCATCATCGCCACAAATTTAGGAAACACTAAATAGTTTATAGAGTTAATTCCCATAACTTCAAGAGCATCAATTTGTTCGGTAACACGCATAGTTCCAATACTAGAAGTTATAAACGAACCAACTTTACCAGCCATAATTATTGAAATAAAAGTAGGTGCAAATTCTAAAATTATAGATTGCCTTGTAGCAAAGCCAACAAGGTATTTAGGAATTAAAGGATTGTCTATATTTAGTGCTGTTTGAATGGTGATAACGCCACCAACAAAAAAAGCAATAAAAGCTACAATGCCTAAAGACCCTATTATTAAATCGTCTATATCTTTTAATATAAGTTGTTTCATTACCGACCATTTGGTAGGCTTTCTAAACATCTCTACAATCATTAAAAAATAAGAGCCAATATTGTGTAGGTACTGCATATCTAAATTTATAATGCTAATGTATAAAAATCTAATGCCATTTTAAATATAAAATTACGTTTTAAAAAAGAAACTATTGCATTGATAAAAATCAATTTTTGGAGCACTTAAATTTTATGTGTGAATTTAACGATTAATTGATATTGAGATAAAGTAAAAAATGTACTTTTAAAGCTTAAAAAAATATAATAAAATGAGATTTCTTTTAGCGTTATTAGTAGTACTGTCATTTACAAGCTGTAAAGCACAAGATAAAGTGTTAATAGATGATAATAAGCCTAATAATATTTCAATAAACACACAGCCAAAACTAGTAGTAGGTATAGTTGTAGATCAAATGAGATACGATTATATAACACGTTTTTATGCAAAATATGGTGAAGGTGGATTTAAGCGTTTAATTAATGATGGGTTTAACTGTAAAAACAATCACTATAATTATGTGCCAACTTATACAGGTCCTGGTCATGCATCAGTTTACACAGGAACAACACCAAAATATCATGGTATTATAGCAAATAATTGGTATAATAAATTTACAAAAGAAACTGTGTATTGTGCAGGAGATAAAAGTGTTACTGCTGTAGGAAGTGATACAAATAGAGAGCGTATGTCTCCTCATAGAATGAAAACTACAACATTTGCAGACGAAAATAGATTATTTACACAAATGAAAGGAAAAACCATTGGTATTTCTATTAAAGATCGTGGTGCAATATTACCAGCAGGACATTCTGCTAATGCGGCTTATTGGTTTAGAGGAAAAACTGAAGGTAATTTTATTACAAGCACATATTATATGTCTAATTTACCAAAATGGGTAAAAGATTTTAACACATCTAATACGGCAGAAAGTTATATTAAAGTATGGAATACATTATATGATATATCTACATATACCGAAAGTGGTACAGATTTAAATGCGTTTGAAGCAGGTTTTAAAGGTAAAGAAACAGCTGTTTTTCCTTATGATTTAGCAGCACTAAAAGATAATAATGCTGGTTTCGATATAATTAAAGCAACACCATATGGTAATAGTATTGTAACAGATTTTGCTATTGCAGCAATAGATGGAGAGCAATTAGGGCAAGATTTTATTACAGATGTATTAGCGGTAAGTTTTTCTAGTACAGATTATATAGGTCACAATTTTGGTGTAAACTCAAAAGAGATTCAAGATACTTATCTTAGACTTGATAAAGATTTAGAACGTTTATTTAAAGCTTTAGATACTAAAGTTGGAGCAGGAGAATATACTGTGTTTTTAACTAGTGATCATGGTGCAGTAGAAGTGCCTGCTTATTTAAAAAGTAACAAAATACCATCTGGGTATTTTGATAGAAAAGGCTTTAGAAAAAAACTAGATAGTTTTATGTTTAAAACTTTTAAAGCATCTAACTTAATAGAAAACATTAGTAATAGTCAAATATTTTTAAATAAGGAAAACTTAGCCAGTTCAAATATTAAAATAGAAGAAGTTCAAAAAGCACTAGTTAAAGAGCTTATTAATTATAAAGATATAGATAAGGTTTATGCATCTTCAACTTTTCAAGAAGCAGATTTTACTAAAGGAGTAGAAATGTTATTGCAAAATGGTTATAACCAAAAGCGTTCTGGTGATATTATTTTAGTAAATGATCCAGCAGTAATAAGTTACCCAAAAACAGGATCTACTCATGGTTCAAGTTTAAATTATGATACACATGTACCTTTATTGTTTTATGGAAAAGGTGTAAAAAAAGGAAGTACTTATTTAAGAACAGAAATTACAGATATTGCGCCAACAATTTCGGCATTATTAGGAATTAGTTTTCCTAATGGAGCAACTGGAGGCGTATTAGATTTTGTAATTGATTAATAAAATATAGGGTAAAAAGAAGTTATTGTTTTTATATAGAAAGTAGTGTTTCTATTTTCTATATAAAAAATAATTATTTACTAGATCTATATAAGTTTGTTTTGCTTCATCTTCCGTAATACCTTGTATTTGAAATAAAGCATTTGTTTTAAAAGCATTAATTATTGGTGTACGACTACTAGGACGTTCGTAGTTATTGGTAGCTTTTTTATAATAAGCATATAGCCGTAGTAAAAAATCTGCAGGAAAAGGTTCTGTATGATCGTTTATACGGTTTACTGCTTCATTAAAAGCTATGTCGATTTCTTTAGAGTCCATAAGTATTACATTTCAGCAATTATACTTTCGCCACCACGTACTTTTTGGTTTAATTCAACTTTAATATTAGTATCTAAAGGTAAATATAAATCTACTCTAGAGCCAAATTTTATAAATCCAGAATCGCTTCCTTGGGTAACATTTTGTCCTTCTACAGCATAGTTTACAATACGCTTAGCAAGAGCACCAGCAATTTGTCTATATAAAACTTTGCCATAGCTTTCACTATTAACTACAACTGTAGTACGTTCGTTTTCTTCACTAGCTTTAGGGTGCCAAGCTACAAGGTACTTTCCAGGATGGTATTTACTATATTCTATTTTACCTGCTATAGGATATCTTGTAACGTGAACATTTAGAGGAGACATAAATACACTTACTTGTAAGCGTTTTTCTTTAAAATATTCAGGTTCAAAAACTTCTTCTATAACTACTACTTTACCATCTACAGGAGAAACAACGGCATGGTTACCACTAAATAAGTTACGTTTTGGATTTCTGAAAAACTGAAGTATTAAATATAAAAATACAGCTAGAGTAGCGAATAATAAATACTGTAGCCAAGGTATGTTTATAAAACTATCTACAACTAGATATAAACCTATTACAATTATAAATGTAATAACAATTATTTTGTGTCCTTCTTTATGAAACATATTGTAAAATTCTTAAAAATAAATAAATAAAAGGTGCTGTAAAAATAATACTATCAAAGCGGTCTAACAAACCACCGTGACCTGGCATAATTACACCACTATCTTTTACACCTGCTTGTCTTTTAAACTTAGATTCTATTAAGTCTCCAAGAGTACCAATTACACTAATTATAACACTAAGTACTAACCAATTATTAAATGTAAGTGTATTTGTAAAAGTAAATATAAAGTAACTCGCTATACAAGAGAATAATAGCCCGCCAAGAAAACCTTCAACTGTTTTTTTAGGAGAGATTCTTGGAAATAATTTTTGCTTACCAAAGTTTTTTCCTACCAAATATGCAAATGTATCGTTTACCCATACAATAATAAAAGAACCTAATAATAACTTAGGAGTGAATTCATTTTTGTAATTAGAAATTAATATTAAAAAAATAAATGCACTAGAGATGTAAAATGTTGTAAGGATGTAGCGTTTAGATTCGAATAAAGGAATTACTTTTTCTGAAAATAAATCTTTTATTAAAAGTAAATGAACAAATATAGTAACTACTTGTAAAATTTGCGTTGCTTCGTCAAGTCCAACAGAAGAGTTCATAAACAGTCTCCAATATCCAAATACAAAGTATAGAATAGTAAAGATTACGTATGGTAAAATACTTTTAAGTTGTATTAACTTTTTAAATTCTGCTAGACAAATAATACCAAATACAAAGAATAATATTATTAATGCGTGCTGAAAAAATAGTGAGCCAACTAAAAGGGTTATATAAAGTAAACCAGAAAGTGATCTAGTGAGAGTTTCTTTCATTGCTTATAAATCTTCTAAAAGCAGCAAATATAGGTTTTTTGAAGCACTACCATAGGTTAAAAAATCTTTTTCCTCAACTGTTTTAAAATGCTTGATTGTTGTTATGTTAGTTGGAAGTTTTTGCTTGTTTTTAGTTTTAATTTGGCGTAAACCTTCGCCTATATTTGTAACTATTTGACTAGTTGTTGCAAAAACAATAAAATTATGTGGGAATTCGGCTAATTTTTTTTCGGCTATTTGATTTGACGATATCAACAGCGATCCATCATCAGCTATAAGGTTTTCGCAAGTTGTAATAAAAAAAGTAGATTCACTAAGATTATTAGATGTTAATAGCGCATTTTCCTTTAAGCGGCTCTCTAAATTTTTATCGTAAAAATATGCAGCTTCATTTGACCAGCCATTTTCTTTAACAATAGCATTTAAATTTTCTAATATTTCGTCAAAATTTTCGCAATACAAGAATTTGCCTCCATTAGATTTAAAGTTTATAGTAAAACTTTCATCTATTGGTAGCTTAACTTGAGGCATGTATTTACCTCTTTCGTCATTTTTAATTTCTTCTTTCTCTTTACTAGATTTAGAACGAAAAATGTTTCTAAATATACTCATTTATGGATTGCTATTATCAAAAAACTCAAAGGGAATTTCGTAAATATAAAAAATCTCAAATTAACTAAGCCGTTAATTTGAGATTTTTACTCTATTTATTATTGAACTAATGTTATTTACTCTTCTTCAGTAGAGATTACATGATCTTTTTTAAAGGCTCTTTTTCCAAATATTTTTTCTAAATTGTCTTTAAATATTACTTCTTTTTCAAGTAAAACTTCTGCCAGTTCTGTTAATTTATCTTTATTCTCTTCCAGTAATTTTACAGCTCTATCGTACTGTTTTTCTATTATTGCAGAGATTTCTTGATCTATAAGTTCTGCTGTTTGCTCACTGTAAGGTTTTGAGAAGCCATGCTCATTTTGTCCTGACGAATCGTAATAAGTTAAATTTCCTAGCTTGTCGCTAAGTCCATAAACAGTTACCATTGCTCTGGCTTGTTTTGTTACTTTTTCTAAATCACTTAAAGCTCCAGTAGAGATTTTATTAAAAATCACCTTTTCTGCAGCTCGACCTCCAAGTGCTGCACACATTTCGTCAAGCATTTGTTCTGGTCTTACTATTAATCTTTCTTCTGGTAAGTACCAAGCTGCACCTAACGATTGCCCACGAGGTACAATTGTAACTTTAACTAATGGTGCTGCGTGTTCTAACATCCAGCTTACGGTTGCGTGACCAGCTTCATGAAAAGCAACGGCACGTTTTTCTTCTGGAGTTATTATTTTGTTTTTCTTTTCTAAACCACCAACAATTCTATCTACCGCATCTAAAAAGTCTTGTTTATCAACAGCTTTTTTTCCGTTTCTTGCTGCAATTAAAGCTGCTTCGTTACATACGTTAGCAATATCTGCACCAGAGAAACCTGGTGTTTGTTTAGATAAAAATTCGATATCTAAACCTTCGGCCTTTTTTAAAGGTCTTAGGTGTACTTCAAAAATTTCTTTACGTTCTCTAACGTCTGGTAAGTCTACAAAAATTTGTCTATCAAAACGTCCAGCACGCATTAATGCTTTATCTAAAATATCTGCTCTATTGGTTGCTGCTAATACAATTACATTTGTATTTGTACCAAAGCCATCCATTTCTGTTAAAAGTTGGTTTAAGGTGTTTTCACGTTCGTCATTACTTCCAGACATGGCGTTTTTTCCTCTTGCACGACCAATGGCATCAATTTCATCTATAAATATAATAGAAGGTGATTTTTCTTTAGCTTGTTTAAATAAATCTCTTACACGTGAAGCTCCAACACCTACAAACATTTCTACAAAATCTGATCCAGATAGTGAGAAGAAAGGTACTTTTGCTTCTCCTGCAACTGCTTTTGCTAATAATGTTTTTCCAGTTCCTGGTTGTCCAACTAATAATGCTCCTTTTGGTATTTTACCTCCAAGCGATGTGTATTTTTCTGGGTTTTTAAGGAAATCTACAATTTCTTGTACTTCTTCTTTCGCTCCTTCTAAACCAGCAACATCCTTAAAAGTTGTTTTTACATCTGTTTTTTCGTCAAATAATTTGGCTTTAGATTTTCCAATATTAAAAATTTGACCACCAGCGCCTCCACCAGCTCCACCAGACATACGTCTCATGATAAAAATCCAAACACCTATTAAAAGTACAAATGGTAAAAGACTAATTAAAAAATCTGTCCAATCGCTACTTTCTGTATCGAAATCGTAATCAACAGTAAGATTATTGTCTTCTATAGTTTTTTTGAAATCGTTTTCAAAAATTGTTTCGTCACCAAATTGGTAATAATAGTTTGGAGCTCTAGAACTTAAAAAAGATATAGATTTTTGTACTGAGTTTTTATGAGCAGCAGTTTCTTCGGCTTCTTTTGTTAAAAAAACTTTTACTTTTCTAGTATTGCTAACAACATCAAAACTTTTTATATCACCATTTTCTAAATAGGTAAAAAATTCTTTTGTGTTAATCTCATTAGCGTCTGTAGTGTCGCTGCTTCCAAATATTTGAGCCGCAATAATTGCTGCTATAATAGCACCGTATAACCAATACATATTGAATTTTGGTTTTTTAGGTGCGTCCTTTTTTTTATTTTCTGCCATGAAATGGGTTTAAAATTTTGATTCTATTACTGTTGTTTTTGCGTCTCCCCAAAGACTTTCTATATCATAGTATTCGCGTATATGTTTTTGAAAAACATGTACTACGACATTTACATAATCCATTAAAACCCATTCTGCATTGTCTTCACCTTCAATATGCCAAGGTTTGTCTTTAAGTTCTTTACTTACTTTTTTTTGTACAGCACTTACAATTGCATTAACTTGAGTGTTAGATGTACCTTCACATATTATAAAGTAATCGCAAACTGTGTTTTCTATATCTCTTAAATCGAGAATATTTATATCTTTTCCTTTTACATCTTCTATGCCACTAATAATTGTAGTTATAAGCGCATCAGCATTAACTTGATTTTTAACCATTAATTAGATTTAAATTTGTGCAAAGTTATTATTTTTTAGTTCTTTATACTCTAAATGAAATCTAAAAGATTTTATAAAATATATTAGTACGAAGATAACCAATTTATATGCGTATAATCAAACTTGATGCCATCGATTCTACAAATACTTTTCTAAAACAAATTAGTAGTGCAGATGTTATTGAAGATTTTACAGTTGTTGTTGCCAAAGAGCAAACAAAAGGTAAAGGCCAAATGGGTAATGTTTGGAGTACAACACGTGGTGAAAACCTTACGTTTAGCGTGTTTAAAGATGTTTCTTTTTTAAATTTTGAACAAAACTTTTTTTTAAGCCTAATTACTGCATTGGCTTTAAGGCAAACTTTGCAAGGTTTTAATGTGCCTAAATTAACAGTAAAATGGCCTAACGACATTTTGTCAGCAGACAAAAAAATAGCTGGAATTTTAATAGAGAATGTCATAAAAAACAATAAACTGGTATCTTCTGTAATTGGTGTTGGTTTAAACGTAAACCAAACAACATTTATAAACTTGCCTAGAGCAAGTTCTATGAAATTATTAGTAGGTGCTAATTTTGATTTAGATGAAGTGCTTCAGAAGTTTTTATGCCAATTAAAATTGTATTTTAAAAAACTTAAAAATGGTGAGACTAAGGCATTAATGAAAGAGTATAATTCTAATTTATTTAGAAAAAATAAACCTTCAACATTTAAAAATATTGAAGGTTCTACATTTTCTGGTTTTATACAAGGCATTTCTAATAAGGGAAACCTTCTCGTATTATTAGAAGATAATATTATTAAAGAGTTTGCTTTAAACGAAATTACTTTAATGTATTAAACTGCTTTAGGCATATTAACAGCTAAAGTATCTATAAATTTACTTATTGGGCCTTTTATCATCATGGCCATCATAGCATTAAACTCGCCATTAAAAACTAAATGAACTTCGCTGGTATTGGCATCTATACTATTTATATGTCCAGTTAAACTAAAATCTATTTTTCCACCTGCAGCACCCAATACTATTTTACTATATTCAACTGCTTCTTTCTTTTTTAAAACAATTTCGGGCATACCTTTTAAGGCAAATAAAAACTTGTCTTCGCCTAAAACTTCAAATTTACTTATGTTTTCTGGCATTAAGTTTTCAAAGTTTTTAATGTCGCTTAAATAGTTAAAAGTGTCTTCGGCAGATTTTTGTACTGTTACTTTTTGTGATTCTAAATTCATTGTATTTTTTAATATATTAAATGTAATAGTATTACATTATTTTCTTTGTTGGTTTCAAAAAGCGTTCCATTCGCTTGGGTTAGCATTCCATTGTGATAATGTTTTTAGTTGCTCTTCTGTAATATAGTTAGTTGCAACAGCTTCATCTAAAAGATTTTCGTAATTACTTAATGTTTGTAATTCTATGTTTTCTGCTTTAAAATTTTCTTTTGAAACATCAAAACCGTAAGTAAATATGGCTATCATGCCTTTTACATTTACATTGGCTTCTTTTAAGGCGCGTACAGCATTTAAGCTGCTTTTGCCTGTGCTAATTAAATCTTCAACCACAACTACATTTTGCCCACTTTCAATAAAACCTTCAATTTGGTTTTGCCTGCCATGACCTTTAGCCTCTGGTCTTACATAAATAAATGGTAAGCCCAAATATTCTGCTACTAACATACCTATTCCTATTGCTCCTGTTGCAACACCAGCAATAGCATCTGGTTTACCATAATGAGCTTCTATAAATTTACCCATTTCTTCTCTAATATAATTTCTTATCGGAGGAAAGGACAAAATTATGCGGTTGTCACAATAAATTGGAGATTGCCAACCAGATGCCCATGTAAATGGATTGTTAGGTTGTAATTTAATAGCGTTTATTTGCAATAAAACCTTTGCGGCTTGTCTTGCGATGTGTTTATCAAAAATCATAGTAGCAAAAATAAGCATTAATTTAAATTTTTAACATACATGATTAACAAAAAAATATTTTTTTAGAATGTAGTTTCGTAAAATAAAAATGATATTTTTACATCAACCTAAAAGTCTCTTAAAACTATCCATGTATTGTATTTTTGTTGGCGATAAGCCTATAATTTTAACCACGAATATTGAGAAAGAAACTAATTTTAAAAATTTCTTACTTAAAGATGTGTCTATAGATGCTGTATTAGATACACTATCTAAAAAGAAAATAGAATCTGTTAGACTAATACACCATAATCCAAATACTATTTTAAAAAAGTTTTTATCTAAACTTCCTAATGTTATTGCAGGAGGCGGAAAAGTTTACAATAAAAATAATGAAGTACTATTTATATTTAGAAACAATAAATGGGATTTACCAAAAGGTAAAGCAGAAAAAAAAGAAACTATAGAGGAAACTGCAATTAGAGAAGTAGAGGAAGAGACTGGAGTTTCTGGGCTTAAAATTGAAAAACCTTTACAAACTACTTATCATATATTTAAGCGTAACGGAAAGCTTAAAATTAAAATTACTTATTGGTTTAAAATGAAAACCAACTTTGAAGGCGAACTTTTTCCTCAAGAAAATGAAGGCATAACTAAAGTAGCATGGTTAAAGGAAAAAGAGATTGAAGAAGCTATTGAAAACTCTTATGCCAATATTAAACTTTTAGTTTAATTTATTTTGTGCTAAAATTACAAATCTCTGTTTTTTAGAGGTTTGGTATATTTTAGTGTGTTTTTTGTCGAATAGTTGATTATTTATTCGATAGTATTTTCTTACAAGTTTTTTTAACAGAATTTTATCACTTAATCGAATATTCTCGTAAGTAAGCTAATATAATTTAAGGTAAATAATGGTTTAATTAATTTTCAACCGTTATTACCAAATTAATCCAATTTACAATTATGAGAAGAATTTTACTTAATCCAACTTGGAAAGCAACAATTTCAGCAGGTCTGTTTTTAATGTTTGCTTTTCTTTTTTCAACGTCTGCTATGGCTTACACACATTGTGGTAACATTTCAGGCTTTAAATTTTCTAATGGAAGTTCCTCGACTACCATTACAAACAACGGTACTTATACTATAGGAGATTTACCAAACAACTTTTTTGTTGATGTTAGAGTTAGCGGTTATTCTCAAAGTGCCAGAATTAGAGTTAAAAACCTTAATACAGGACAATACATAACTATACAGGAAAACTATTTACCATATACTTTTCCAGGTGGAAATGGAGCATGGAATTATGGTCCTGGAACTTATGAGGTTAAAGCAAAATTATATAAATATAATGGTTGCAAAAGTTATTCTTGTGATACAGAAACTATTCGTTTTACTTTAACAAATACTCCAACCTGTGGGCAAATTGATGGTTTAGCATTTTCTAACGGAACAAACACTGTAAACATATCTAACGGTGGAAGTTATGATATTTCTACTTTGCCTTATAATTTTTATGTAGATGTTTTAGTATCTGGAATGACCGAAAGTGCATACAATAAAATTATAAATTTAGATACCGGTGCTGTTTATACTAATGGAGAAAATGTTTTACCATATACATATCCAAGCGGTAATACGGCTTGGACTTTAGGTACAGGAACATTTCAGTTTTATTCTGAAGTTTATAAATACAATAATTGCTCAGGTACAAAATGTGATCATATATGCATAACATTTACTATTTATGAAGATACTTGCGGCGATATTACAGAATTTCAATTTACAAATGGCTCAGATCCTGCAACTACAATTGTAGATGGTGGTGTTTATAATTTAAACGATTTACCTAACAATTTTTATATAGATGGAATTGTAAACGGAGACTCAGATAGCTTAAGATTTGAAGTGACTAACACCACTACAGGACAAACTTATAGTACAATAGAAAACTATTTACCTTATACTTTTCCAGCAGGAAACGGCGCTTGGTTTTTAGGAGAAGGAACTTACCAAGTTAAAGGTTCGTTATTTACAGGAAACTATTGTAATGGCTCATTATGCGACCAAGATGTAGTAACCTTTACATTAGTAGATGCTGTAAATGAAGTTTGTGAGGCAAATGCAGGAACAACAAATACAGATGGTTCTATATTTTTACTTTCGCCATTTTTTAACCCAACAGTACAAGTAACACCAGGACCAAATGCTGTATTACCAGAAGGTTACAATTACTGTACGGTAATATCTACAGGTCCTAATAAAACTATTGTGTCTTGGGATACAGGATTATCTGCAGAGCTAACTCAACCAGGAATTTATGGTGTACACTTATTAGTTTACAAACCTTCTTTATTAGATTTAAATACAGTTACAGTTGGAATAACTACTGCATCAGATATTTTAAATACAATAACTAACAATAATGTATGTGCTTCTTTAGATGATGTTGGAGCTCAAATATCTGTTATTACTGGTGGCGTTAACGAAAGAGCAGCAAGCCAAGATGTTAAACAACCTTTAAAATTGAATACAGAAAAAGAAACAGTTGAAGTTGTTGCTAAAACAGAAGAGATTTTTGAAGATAAGAATGTTGATATTAAATTATACCCTAATCCAGTTGTAAATCAATTAAATGTAGAATTACTTTTATTAGATGCAGAGGTAATGCATTACCAAGTGTATGATTTAAACGGAAGACAAGTTATTAAAGGTATGTTTGATAATTCTACTTTTGGAAAAACACAAGTAAATACAAACGCATTATCTGCTGGACTTTACATTGTTAAATTCCAATCTAACTTTAGAAGCTTTAGTAAAAAGATTCAGGTTAGTAAATAATTTTTTTAAATAGTTGGTAAAAAAAGCCGTTGCACTTTGCAACGGCTTTTTTTTATTTAAGTTTATATATAGGATAATTTAAATGAGCCGATTCGTAATGTTCACTCTGTTTATGAATCCAATCCAGTTGCTGGTACCAATTCTTATTAAAGTTTATGTCTTGAGATTTTTTATTTTCAAAGTTCTGTTTTAATTCAGGATTGTTTTCTAAAATCTCTAAAGCTTTATCTTCCCACACATAAGGAGAAAAACCTTCTTTTTGTTGTAAAATAGTATCGAAAAAATTCCAATTAAAAAATGAATCTGGAGCTTGAGGTTCTAGTACTTCAATTAAATATCTTACGCCTGGTTGATTAGTAGTTGCAATATAATCTCCTTTTCTAAAAGTAATTGTTTCAGTTGTACTTGTAATAGTTGTATTGTAGTGAAGATAATGACCTTCGTAAGGTGATTTTCGACTTTTAAAATCTTTTATTTTATAACTTTCAACTTGTATTGTAGAATCTTTATTTAGTTCAATAAGTGCTATTTTATTACGTTTTAATCTTGCTATTACTTCATGCCATCCTTGTGGGATAATATATGCTTTAGGAATTGTAATGCTTAAAGTAGGTTTAAAGTAATTGTTGTAAGTTACCTTTTTAGTAAATGGTTGGTTTCTATCGTACTTTAATCTATTGCTTCCTGTAATTTTACTGGTTATTTGGTTTCCTTTGTAACCTTTAAAATTTAAAACCGTATTTTTTAAAGTATCAATTTCCCATTGTAAAGGATATTTTGAATTTGCTGTATAATTAGTATTCGCTTTCTCTCTTAAGTTTTTAATTGTTTGTCCGTTTTCTTCGGTGATTTCAATCATGCTTTTCATTAATTCGTATGTACCTTCTACACGCTGTTTGTAAGGTTTTAGCATGTGTGTTTCTACCATCATACCCAAGGTGTTAAATAGAGAAGTGTATCCGGTAGAGTAGCGAGGATAGTCCATAAATTGACTAAAACCTTTTTCGGGAACATTATTAAAAACATTAACATATGGTGTAATATCCCATGCTTTATCTTTTAATTTTTTTTCTAATTCAGGCATCATAAAAGTTTGTATATAATTACCCAATTCGCCACCCAGTTTGTTATGTTGCGTAAATAAATGTGTTAATGTGTATTGGTAGTCTGCTCCATTACTTACGTGGTTATCTATAAAAACATCAGGTTGTATTAGGTGAAAAATATCAGCAAATGTTTTTGCATTTTTGGTGTCAGTTTTAATAAAATCTCTATTCAAGTCGTAATTACGAGCATTACCTCTAAAACCGTAAGATTTTGGTCCGTTTTGGTTTGTTCTAGAATGAGAATTTCGGTTTAAACTACCACCAATATTATATATAGGTATGGTTGTTAAAACTGTGTTTTTTGGTGTATTAATTTTTCCATTAGCAAGGTCTCTGTAAAGCATCATTGTTGCATCTATACCATCACTTTCTCCAGGATGAATACCATTATTTATTAAAATAGTACGTTTGGTATTTCTTATGGTTTCAAAATTAAAATTCGCGGCTTTATTAAATGTGACTATATGTAATGGTTTTCCAGAATCTGTAGCACCAATAGAATCTATAGAAATCGTATTATATTTTTTAGCTAAGTTTTTATAAAAATTAATAGTTTGAGAGTAAGTTGCGGTTTCAAAACCTTTAGTTTTTTCAAACACTGTTGTAAAGTCGTATTCTTTTTTAGAGTCACAACTTAAACCAGATATTAGTAGTAAAGTGGCTAATATTTTCTTCATTTCAAACGATTTAGTAATTTTTAGTTTAACAAATATAGGAATATGCGTTTGTGAATCTCTTAATAATCGTACTTTTGCACCTTTAAAAAATAGAAATAATGACAGAGTTTGTTAGAAAAATTACACCAAATATAAAAGACGATGTATTAGCAGGAATCACTGTGTCTTTAGCAATGATTCCAGAGGTTGTTGCCTTTGCTTTTGTAGCTCAAATAGATCCGTTAATGGCTTTGTCTGGAGCATTTATTATAGGTTTAATTACTGCTATTTTTGGAGGTCGACCAGGATTAATTTCTGGAGCAGCAGGAGCAGTAGCCGTAATTTTTGTAAGTATGATTGCAGATGGTCATACAAAAGGTATGTTAATGGATACGCCTATAGAGAATATGGGTTTCTTTTACCTTATGGCTTGTGTAGTTTTAATGGGGATTATTCAAATTTTTGCAGGTGTATTTAAGCTTGGTCGCTTTGTAAGGTTAATACCGCATCCAGTAATGATGGGATTTGTTAATGGCTTATCTATAGTTATTTTTATAGCTCAGGTAAAAATGTTTTCTCATAAATCTTTAAAAGTTTCAGATGCAGGTGTAAAAGAATATGTAGGTACTTATATGCAAGGTACCGAGTTGTATACCATGATAGGTTTAGTGCTATTAACTATGGCTATTATTTGGTTATTACCTAAGCTTACAAAAAAATTACCAGCAGCTTTAACAGCAATTCTAGTTACTAGTTTAATCGTTATTGGTTTTAATATGGATGTTTCTACTGTTGGATCTTATATAATTGAAGGTGGTGGAACAGGTTTAAAAGGAGAATTTCCTACGCCAAATATGGAGCTTTGGGAAAAGCTTCCGTTTAATTTAGATACTTTAAAGTTTATTGCGCTACCTGCTTTTTTAGCTGCATCTGTTGGATTAATAGAGTCTTTAATGACAATGAATTTAGTTGATGAGTTAACCGAAACTAGAGGAAATGGAAATAGAGAATGCGTTGCACAAGGCGCAGGAAATATAGTTTCTGGATTATTTGGTGGCACTGGTGGTTGTGGTATGATTGGTCAAACTGTAATTAATATTAATGCTGGTGGACGTGGTAGATTGTCTGGTATAATGATGGCAGTAACGCTATTGTCGTTTATATTATTTGCAGATAAATTAATTGAAATGGTACCAATTGCAGCTTTAGTAGGTGTAATGTTCATGATGGTAATTGAAACTTTTGCTTGGTCTAGTTTTAGAATACTTAAAAAAATACCAATGTCTGATGCTTTTGTGTTAATCACCGTATCTTTAGTAACTGTATTTGTAGACTTAGCAGTTGCTGTTTTTATTGGCGTAATAATATCTGCATTAGTATTTGCTTGGGAAAACGCCAAGAAAATTAGAGCAAGAAAACGTTTAAAAGCAGATGGAACTAAAGTTTATGAAATTTGGGGACCATTATTTTTTGGAAGTATTCAAGCTTTTAATGAGAAGTTTGATGCTAAAAACGATCCAGAAAATATAGAAATTGATTTTGTTGAATCTCGAGTTAGTGATCACTCTGCAATAGAAGCTATTTTTAATTTAGTAGAAAAATATGAAGCTGAAGGAAAAAACATTAAGCTAAAACATTTAAGTGAAGATTGTAAAATCCTGTTATACAAAGCTAGTCCAAAATTTAGAGGTGTTATTTTAGAAGATGTTGATGATCCTCGTTATCATTTAGCGGCAAATCCAGAAGATTTCCCAAAACCGCTTTCAGAATATAAATTCTAATAAAAAAAGCGAGCCATTTGGCTCGCTTTTTTTATTTTACTCTTACACTATCTGGAACCAAAACGGTGTAGTCGCCATTATTTCTAATAACTTCTCTAACTATACTAGAACTTATAAATGATGTTCTTGCAGCGGTTAAAAGAAAAACTGTTTCTATTTTAGATAGTTTTCTATTGGTATGTGCAATAGCTTTTTCAAATTCAAAATCTGCTGGATTTCTTAATCCACGCAATATAAATTTGGCATCCATAGCTTTACAAAAGTCTATGGTTAAACCTTTATAAGTTACTACCTTTACTTTAGGTTCATCCTTAAAGGCGTCTTCTAAAAAACGTTTTCTATCTTCTAAAGAAAACATATAATTTTTTTCAGAGTTTACACCAATGGCTACAATAACTTCATCAAAAAGTTTTACGCCACGTTTAATAATATCGTAATGTCCAAGAGTGATTGGATCAAAAGATCCCGGAAAAAGTGCTCGTTTCATTGTGCTTTTGTTATCTACATTATAAACTAATGTATTTATTTAATCTCTATCTATATCGTAGATGATATTGTCTTTAAAAAGAGCTAAAATTTCGGCTCTAGAATAATTAAATCGACCTACAGTATAATTTTCATCTTTATCAATTTTATTAACACCTGTACGTTTATCGGTTTCATAATCGTTAAATATAAGGTGTAAACTATCGTTAGTAACTTTAGTTACTTTTGCTAAAGTATAATAACCTTCTTGATTACCTTTAACTGAATATACATCACCAACTTGTGGTGCGCTAATATAATCTTCATTATCTAAATCATTTTGTTTAGATAGCCAGAAAGCAATAAAAATAAGACCTATAATTATTGCTACGCCACTAAAGTACCAAATTGGAAAGTTGGGCTTATTTTCTAGGTCAAATTTATGTTTAATTTGTTGGGTTAGTTCTTTTTTTTCAAAGGAGCGTTTGCAGCTTGTACATTCAAAAACACTTTTTTTGCCAATAGGAAATGTTGGAATCCAATAAATATGCGCGTATTTACCAAATACAGAATAATCCATACTAGTTTGCAAATTACAACTTGGGCATTTTACATTGCTAATTCTTCCATCTTTTAGTTTTGAAGCTTTTCTTCCAAAAAATACCATTGACTTGCTGGTTAGGGTTATTGTTTTATAAATATAAACAATATTAACTTTTTAAAGCCTCTTCAATAGCACTATCAAATAAAGCTTCCATTGTTATACCAGCTTCAGCGGCTTGTTGAGGTAAAATACTTTCGTTGGTTAACCCAGGAATTGTATTCATTTCTAATAAATGAGGTTCACCATCTTTAAAAATAAATTCGCTACGTGTATAGCCTTTCATTTTCAAAACATTATATATCTTTTTTGCAACAGTAGTTACTTTGTTTTCTTGTTCTTTAGTAATTCTTGCTGGTGTAATTTCTTGAGACTTACCAAGGTATTTGGCTTCATAATCAAAAAAATCATTTTCACTAACTATTTCTGTAATAGGCAAAACTTTAGTTTCACCTTTATAAGTTATAACACCAACGGAAACTTCTGTACCATCTAAAAACGATTCTATAATTATTTCATTGTCTTCTTTAAAAGCAATGTCTATAGCTGCATTTAATTTCTCTTTTTCATGTACTTTAGAAATCCCAAAACTACTTCCGGCTTTATTCGCTTTTACAAAACAAGGTAAACCAACTTTGTTTATAATTTGGTCTTCATTAATTATATCACCTAAATTTAGGTAGTAACTCTCTGCAGTTAAAATGCCATAAGGTTTTAAAACACTTAAACAGTCTCTTTTATTAAAGGTTAATGCAGCTTGGTACGCATCGCAACTGGTTTGTGGTAAATTTATTAGTTTAAAGTACGATTGCATAAAACCATCTTCTCCAGGCGAACCATGTATGGCATTAAAAACACAGTCAAAAGTAATTTTAGTTTCGTTTACTAAAACCGAAAAATCGTTTTTATCTATGGCGTATTCTTTATCGTTAGCATCTACATAAACCCATTTGTTTTCAAAAATATGAATACGGTAAGCATTATATTTTTCTTTATTCAATGTATTATAAACCACATTTCCACTTTTTAGTGAAATTTGGTATTCGCTAGAGTAGCCACCCATTATAATGGCGATATTTTTTTTCATCTTAAAATTCCGCGAAAGCGGTAAAACTGTTTAATTATATAAATGTACTTGGGTTTTTATTGTAAATACAATAACTCTATATAAAATTGAGTTTGGTAAAAATATCATTTATTTGTATCAAACAAAAAACCTTTTAGTTTTTATATATTTGTCTCACTATTTTTAAAATAAATTCGTCAATGAGTATTGTTAAATTTTTAACCAGTAAAGTTTTTTTTAAGCAACTAGCTTTAGCTGTAGTCGCTATAGTTGTTTTGTGTTTTATCATACTTAAGTGGTTAAACATATCTACAAATCATGGTAATTTTGAAACGGTTCCAAATTTAAAAGGAAAATCTATAGACGTTGCTAAAATAGAATTAGATGAAAACAATTTGGTAATGGAAATTCAAGACAGTGCTAATTTTAATCCAGATTACCCAAAATACTCTGTAATTGATCAAGATCCCAAACCAGGATCAGACGTTAAAAAGAATAGAAAAATTTACATTACATTAAATCCATCTGGATATAGAAAAATAGCAATACCAAGTTTAGTAGGTAGAACGTTTCGTCAAGCCAAACCAACACTTGAGGCATTAGGATTTAAAATAGGAAAAATAACATATATAGACCACTTAGGAAAAGACGAGGTAAGAAGCATTCGTTATAAAAACCAAAGTGTAAAATCTGGCGAGTTACTCCCTAAAACATCAACGTTAGATTTGGTGTTAGGTAACGGTAATCGCTCATAATAATGGCAGACTACACACCACAATTACCAGATGAAGATACTGGTTTATACGAGCACCACTCTTTTATTGCAGATAAAGGTCAAGCACCTTTACGCATAGATAAATGGTTAATGAATAAAGTTGAAAACGCAACACGAAATAAAATACAAGCCGCAGCAAAAGAAGGCAATATTTACGTTAACGATCAACCAGTAAAATCTAACTATAAAGTAAAACCGTTAGATGTTATTAAAGTACTTTTTGAGCATCCACCATTTGAGAATTTATTAGTTGGAGAAGATTTACCATTAGACATAGTGTACGAAGACGATACATTATTAGTAGTAAACAAACCAGCAGGAATGGTAGTGCATCCAGGACATGGTAACTATTCAGGCACCTTAATAAACGCATTAATATATCACTTCGATAATTTACCAAAAAACTCTAGTGATAGACCAGGATTGGTACATAGAATAGATAAAGACACCAGTGGTTTGCTAGTAGTAGCAAAAACCGAACACGCCATGGCGCACCTCTCAAAACAGTTTAAAGACAAAACCAGCGAGCGAGAATATGTAGCCATTGTTTGGGGAAATATGGAAGAAGACGAAGGTACAATAGAAGGAAATATTGGCCGTCATCCAAAAAACCGACTTCAAAACACGGTCTATATGGATGACGACGCAGACAAAGGAAAACCAGCCGTAACACACTACAAAGTATTAGAGCGCTTAACCTATGTAACCTTAGTATCCTGCAAACTCGAAACAGGTAGAACACACCAAATTCGTGTGCACATGAAACACATTGGGCATACCTTATTTAACGACGAGCGATACGGCGGCGAGCGCATACTAAAAGGCACAACCTTTACCAAATACAAACAATTTGTAGACAATTGCTTTAAAGTATTGCCACGTCAAGCCTTACACGCAAAAACACTAGGATTCGAGCATCCAGAAACAGGCAAAATCATGCAATTTAATACACCAGTTCCAGACGATATGCAAGCCTGTATCGAGAAATGGCGCGGTTATGCTTCACATTTAGAACATTAGGGCGTTACCAAAACAAGCAGAAAAAACTTGTTTTGGTCGCGCTTTACACTATATCTTTTTTTGCCATATATGGCAGCAAAAAAAGGATGCCGTTGCAATCGCTAACGCAAATAAAATAACGATAATAAATTCAAATTTCATTATTAAAAAAAACGATAAGCACCATTTTTTTTAAGCTTATACTATTTGTAATTTAGTGCTATAATAAAAGTACATAATAAATTTAAAATTAAAACCCATAGTAAAAACTAGAGGTTACAACGTATACATATGAAATTAGTTATATCACCAGCAAAGTCATTAGATTTTGAAACCAGTTTGCCAACAACACAAACAACAGAATCTTCATTTTTAAATCAAGCCGAAAAACTAAATAAAGTTTTAAAAAAGAAATCTGCTAAAAGTCTATCTAAGCTTATGCATATAAGCGACAACTTAGGGCAATTAAACTACCAGCGTAATCAAGATTGGCAATTACCATTTAATAAAGACAATGCAAGACAAGCCATTTATGCCTTTAATGGTGATGTTTACAGAGGTTTAGATGCATATACAATACCAGAAAATAAAATAGAAACCTTACAAAACACTGTAAGAATACTATCTGGTTTATATGGCGTTTTAAAACCATTAGATTTAATACAAGCTTACCGTTTAGAAATGGGAACAAAAATGCCAGTTGGAACCAAAAAAAACCTATACGAGTTTTGGAAAAAAGACATAGTTGAAAATTTAAATAATGAACTAGAAGACGATGAGGTGTTTGTAAACTTAGCCAGTAAAGAATACTTTAAAGCCATAGATACAAAAGCATTAAAAGTACCAGTAACCAATATAGAATTTAAAGAATTTAAAGACGGTAAATATAAAATTATAGCCATTTATGCCAAAGTAGCAAGAGGTTTAATGGCAAGATATATTGTAGATACAAATGCAAAAACAATAGAAGATTTAAAAGGCTTTACAGTAGAAGGTTACGGTTTAAGTGACGAGTTGTCAAGCGAACACAATTTAGTCTTTACAAGGTAATTAAGGTTTAATTTTTTTATCGATTTCTATTTTAGTTTCAGGACGAACACGTTTTTTAATTTTAGGTCTGCGAGCACCAAAAGTACCACGACTAATTTTACCACGTTTCGATTTTTTATCTCCTTTTCCCATAGTTTTTGCTTTTTATAAAGGTAATAAATTAATTAGGGATTTGTTTTATTATCTTTAGACTTTAAACTTAATTTAACTAATGGCATACTACCTTATTGTTGCGTTTCAAGCGTTTTGTATATATCATCTTATTAAAAACCGTAACGATTATTACTGGATTTTTCTTATTATATTTTTACCATTAATAGGTTGTATAATTTACTTGGTAACCCAGGTTTATAACAAGCGAGATGCTAATAAAATTCAAGAAAACATTACTAATATTTTAGTGCCAACAAAACGGGTAAACGATTTAAAAAAACAATTAGAATTTTCAGATACATACCAAAATAAAGTCAATTTAGCCGATGCTTATTTCGAGATGAATGATTTTGAAAATGCTATAAAATATTATGAAGATGCTATAAAAGACGAAAGCCAAAACAATTATTTTTTAAAAGCCCAATTAGTTAAAGCAAATTATCATGCTAAAAATTATAAACAAGCAGTCGCTTACGCAAACGCTATAAAAAAAGACGCACAATTTAAAAAATCTAAAACTCAATTTACATACGGCTTAGCTTTAGAGCAATTGGGAGAAGTTAATGCTGCAGAGCAGCAACTAAAAGCAATAGATGTTCGTTACGATAATTACAACGAGCGCCTAGTATTGGCAAAGTTTTTAATTAATAGAAATAAAACAAACGAGGCAAAAGTGTTACTAGAAGAGATTTCAGACGAAGCAAAACACATGACAAAGCCTAACAAGCAAAAATTTAGAAGCACAGTTGCAGAGGTAGAGAAGTTGCTTAAAAACATGTAATTTTCCTATTGTCTCTGCTTAAATAATATGTTTAAACATAAACATCCATATAAACCATTTATAAAGCACGATACTACAAAATTAATAGTTGGTACTTTGCCACCGCCAAGATTTTCAACAGGCGAATTGTTAGATAAAGATGTTGACTTTTGTTATGGTAGTTACTATAATTCGCTATGGTTATTTATAGATAAAATTCATAATCTTAATTTGCTCTATAATAATTCACAAAAAGCAGTAGAACAGCGTAAAGCTTTTTTAATAGCTAATAAAATAGGTGTTTGTGATATTGTAGAAAGTGCCGAGAGAGATAAAATTAATGCTTCAGATTTAGGAATGAAAAACATTGTGCTTCGTGATATAGTATCGTATTTAAAACAATATCCTAAAATTGATACGCTTTTATTTACAGGAGGAAACTCTAAAAATGGTCCAGAATATTTTTTTAGAAAACATATAAAAACATACAACTTAAAATTAGAATTAATTTCAAAAGAAACGCCTAAAATGCATCAATTTGTATTGGCAGAACCTAAAAAGAAATTAAAAAAGAAACGTATAATTAAAACCATATCTCTAACTTCTGCATCTGGAGCAGCAAATATATCAATAGGTAGCAACCCTTTGTATAAACAGTTAAAATCTAAAAATCCAGACTTTTCAACTTTCGATTTTCGCGTCATGCAATATCGTGAGTTTCTATAATCACCAACTGCAATATCATTTATTTTCTACAATTTTTTTAATTCGAGAGTTTATTATTTCAGATAGGTTCCAATTATATAATTCTGCATCGGTTGTGCTGTAAAAAGCAACTATAACAGCATCAATATCTTCATAGTAGTTTGCAAAACTTTGGTAACCTGGAACCCAACCAGAATGTTTATATTTATAAATAGATGTATAAATTTCTTTTTCGCCAGGTTTAAAAACAGAGCCGTTATTTAATGCTCTTAAAAAAATACCAACATCTTCTGCAGTGGCAAGCATGCCATATTCATCTGCTCTTAAGTTATGAGGATAACCAACGTGATAACCACTCATAACACTATTTATATTTACTTCTTCTAACGATTTAAAAGTGTTTTTAAGGTTTAGAGGTTTTAAAATTTCTTTTTGAATAAAAACAAATTTATCGTAGCCCAAAACGTTATTCATTATTTCGTTTAATAATAGATAGTTAGTGTTACAATATTCGTAATCTTCACCAGGCTCAAAATTGGCAGGTTTATCTATAATTAAATCAAGACTTTCTTTAAACGTTTTAGTTGGGTTTGCCCAAAAATTTGGAGCATCAGAGTAATTAGGGATGCCGCTTTTATGTTGTATCATGTGTTTTAAAGTAATTTTTTCGGCATTTTCAATTCTACCAATAAGTTCGGGTAGATAATCGGCTAATGTTTTATTTAGAGAAAGCTTACCTTCACTTACTAATTTTGTAGCCGTTACAGCATCGTACAATTTACCAATACTTGCAATTTTAAATAGAGCTTTTGGTTTAGCAGGTGTTTTAGTTTCTTTATTATGCCAGCCAGATGCTAAAAATTGAGGGTTTTTATCTGTTTGGTCTATATATACAATCATGCCATCAAAGCCATGATTAATAGCTTGATCCATTTGTTTTTTTACGGTATTTGGTAAAGGCAATATCCAAGCTTTTACTAATAACCATGGCACAAAAAATAGCGAAGTTACTGTGCCTACTAATAAAACAATTCTAAAAATAATGGTTTTTTGTTTACTCATAATGTTTACAAAACTCGTATAATTATTTAATAATTAAAATATTAAGGTTCTAAACTGTTGTAAATTGTAGATGAAATGTTTTTAGAATTTATAAAATCACGTTCAAAAACACAAACATTTCCCAATTATAGGCTTAACCTATAAATAAGCACTACCTTTGCTTTTCAATTAAAAAGAGGTAGCCTGATAATAGAGTTTATCTCACAAACTTTATTTATGTCATTTAAACAATTAGGCTTGTCTGAGCCTTTATTAAAAGCTATTAGCAAAAAAGGATACGAAAATCCATCACCAATACAAGCCAAAGCAATACCTCCAGTTTTAGACGGATACGATGTTTTAGCATCTGCTCAAACAGGAACAGGAAAAACAGCTGGCTTTACTTTGCCATTATTGCATATTCTTAGTGAAAATCCAAAAGAAAAATTTAGGCCTATTCGTGCTTTGGTATTAACACCAACAAGAGAATTAGCAGCACAAGTTTATGCTAATGTAAAAGAATATAGTGAGTTTTTAAATTTACGAAGCGTTGTAATTTTTGGAGGTGTAAACCAAAAACCACAAGTTGCAAATATTAGAAAAGGAGTAGATGTTTTAGTTGCTACTCCAGGTCGTTTAATAGATTTAAACAATCAAGGTTTATTGTCTTTAAAACGTGTAGAAATTTTTGTTTTAGATGAGGCAGACCGTATGTTAGATATGGGTTTTTTACGCGATATAGAACGTGTAATGAAATTGATGCCAGATAAAAGACAAAATTTAATGTTTTCGGCAACATTTTCTAAAGACATTAAAAAACTAGCATTTAATATATTAAAAAACCCAGTACAAGTTGAAGCAACACCAGAGAATACAGCTGTTGAAGCAATTTCTCAAAAAGTATATCGTGTAGCAAAAGGTTTAAAAACAGGATTAGTAATTAAACTAATTAGTGATGGTAATTGGAAACAAGTTTTAGTTTTTACTCGAACTAAACATGGAGCAAATAAGTTAACTAAAAAAATGATTAGCTCTGGAATTACAGCCGCAGCTATACATGGTAATAAAAGTCAAGGAGCAAGAACAAAAGCTCTAAAAGGTTTTAAAGACGGAACTATTAGAGTAATGGTTGCAACAGATATTGCTGCTCGTGGTTTAGACATACCACTATTACCGCACGTTATTAACTTCGAGATTCCAAATATTTCTGAAGATTACGTACACAGAATAGGTAGAACAGGTAGAGCAGGAGCAAAAGGAGAAGCTATTTCTTTAGTAAGTGCAGACGAAACTCAATATTTAAGAGATATTGAAAAACTAATAGGAGAAAAACTTAAAGTTGAAATTCTTGAAGGTTTTGAACCAGATCCAAATGCTTCTACAGCACCAATAAAACCTGGTCAAAATAGACAAAAGAGAAATCCTAATAAGGCAAAATCTCAAGGCTCTAATTCTGGAAAGCGAAATGCTAAAAGTAGCGGAAATAGTTCTGGTAATGGTGGAAGAAACCGTAACCGAAATAAAAACAAAAGCCGAAATAGCGATAGACGCTCAAACACCTCTAGAAGTTAAGTTTAAATAGTAATATGTATTTTTGTATTTAAAGGCTAAAGATATTATGACCGAAGCTCTAAGAAACAAAATTATTGAAATTTGCGATAAAAAAATTGCTCAAAAAGGTGATACCGTAGGTTTGTCTTTTTATGCCTTTTTTAAAAATAGAAATGATAATCCAAAGTTGTTAATGGAGGCTGCAACATGGTGGATAGAAACCCACCAACTAGATCATTTTGAGAAAGCAACAAAAATAAAAAAAATGTTATCTTAATATGTCTCAACCTAATAACCCTCTACATGGTATTAAATTAGAACAAATTGTAACAGAATTGCAAGCGCATTATGGCTGGGAATATTTAGGCTATAATATAAATATTCGTTGTTTTAATGATAATCCATCTGTAAAATCAAGTTTGAAATTTTTACGTCGCACACCTTGGGCACGAAAAAAAGTTGAGGATTTTTATTTAGAATATTTAAAAAAGAATTCTTAAATAATTATCCGTTTTCGTTTAACGGTCTTGTGTATGATTTCGTTGCGTGTTTCAGCAACTAATTTAGCAAATACAAACCGAATAGAAAATCCGCGAGGATTTTCGTAAGTAGGCGAGCACTAGCAATAAAATATATGCATTGTTGTACGTAGTTTTTTATTTTAATATATAAGCTAATATAATTGCAATCGAAATGTAAAATATCATTCCAAATATTCTCATTTCAGACGCTTGTTTAATTTTACGTTCAAATCCGAATTTTTTAAATCGTTCTATTTCAGATTCATTAAAGTCAGTGTTTTTCCATCTGTTGAGTTTAGCAAAACCAATAGGAATGAAAAAGAAACTCAAAGCTTCTGAATTAGTCAAGGACGCATTTTTACGCTTTTCGGTATTTTCTTTTTCAAGGCTCATTTATAATTCATTCAGCATTTATGTATTCGTAAAGTCCAAGTAATTCAGTTGAACTTATTGATTCAGACCATTGTATTCTATGATAGTCAATTCCTAATTCGCTGAATTTTGAACTGTCAATTTGTTTATTATTCAACGTCATCCAATTCCAGAGTAGAGTAGAATCCATTTTTGCTAATGCTGGTCCAGTCATATTTTTATTCAGTTTGTGACAAGCAGCACAATTTGCGTTAAAAATCTGTTTTCCAATTCGTCCGTTTTCAGTCAATTCAGGCGAAACAGTTCCACAAAAGAATTCTGGTGTTTCAGTTCCGCATCCCAAATTTGTAGGCTTGTTAAAACTATATAAAACGTAAGAAATTCCGATTGTCAAAATCAAAAATCCGCTTGAAATTATCAAAATCCGATTTGTCAATTTTTTCATAGAATTTCCTTTGGTTTACGGTTAGCCAAAATTACGTACAATAGCTTATGATATCAAACCGTTTTAATGTTTAATATCATGTGTTAAACGAAGTTAGACTAAAAAAATAAGATTGTCAAGTAATTGCCAGAAGTTTAATTAATTAGCCTTAAAGCTTCTTTTTTGCTTAAATTACTTAAAGCGGTTTCTTTTGTGAAATTTAAAACTCATTCTGGATTTGTACGACTGTATTCTCTTAAAATCCAACCAATAGCTTTATTTATAAAAAAAGTTTTAGAGCCTAGTAATTGCGATATGGTATAAGCCATTAATTCAGGATTTAAATCTTTTTTATATTTTAATTGAAATAATAATGCTGAGCGTTGTAGCCACATATTATTAGATTTAAGCCATTTATCTATGTATTGCTTTTGTAACTCTGGATATACTTTAAAATAATTGCCTATTAATTTTACGGCAATAAAGTCTACAGTATCCCACCAAGATTTATTGCTTACCATAAACTCATATAATTCAATATCCTTTTCTTGAATATTTTTCAAATATTTAAAAGTTAATTCTTGGCCAAAATATTGAAATTCACGCTGCGGTTTACTCCAAAGTGTTTTAACAATGGTTTCTAAATTTTCTTGTTTAGGTAAGTACGCTTTAACTAAAAAGGGCTTTTGTATGCGTCTTCTGTTTTCGGTTTTAATACCAAATGTTTTAAATTGGTTACGCATATAAGCTTCTTGCTTTATAGCTAATTCTAAATTTGAGTTCTTTTCAAATTCAGTCTCTAAAACCGAAATGAAATCTAGCATAAGTTACTTTTTAAATGGTATTAATTTGTTTTAAACCTTCATACACAACAATACTAACAGCATTTGCTAAATTTAAACTGCGAATGTGTTCGCTGTAAAGTGGTATTTTAAACAACTTATCTTGGTGTTTAGATGTTAATGATTTTGGTAAGCCTTTTGATTCTTTTCCAAAGACTAAAAATAAATCGTCTTCAAATTTAATATCCCAATGTTGTTTTGTGCCATGACTAGAAAGAAAAACCATTTTTTTAGTTTTATTTTTTTCTAAAAAGTCTTCTATATTATCATAATAATGAAGGTTTAAATGTTGCCAATAATCTAAACCAGCACGTTTTAATCGGGTATCGGTAATTTCGAAACCAAAAGGTTTTACTAAATGTAAAGTTGAACCAGAGCCTAAAGCAAGTCTGCCAATATTTCCAGTGTTATTAGGTATTTCGGGTTCTATTAATACTATGTTTAAAGCCATATAATGTATAAAAAGTAAAGCCTAAACTTAAATTAAGCTTAGGCTTCACAAAATAATAATTTAAAATAAATTATTTCTTTTTTTGTTGATCTTTGATAGTTGACTCGTCAATATCAAATTTATTAGTCTCTACATTTGTGTTCCCAGTTGGGTTTGTAGGATTTGTTTGTGTTTTTGTAGTTTTAAATTTTCTTTTATCTGCTATAGTTCCCATAATTTTTTTTAGTTTTTAGATTTACTCTAAGTTATTAAAATAAAGCTATTTAACTATTAAAACTATTATAAGATTTTGTTGCAGAAACGTTAAAACTAGCTAATTATGTGTGTGTTTTTACGCTCTGTTTCACCACCTAAATTAGTAGGTTTTTTTGGATCTGGTCCATATTCGTTTGGTCCCACATCGCCTTCTGTAGCAAACAAAATAATTAACCAAATTCCTCCAATTAAAGGTATTAATGATATTAAATAATACCAACCACTTTTACCTGTATCGTGCAGTCTTCTTACCGCTACAGCTAAGCTAGGTATTACTACAGCTAAAGCATATATAAAATAAATAGCCATAAAAGCTGGAGCATCTAAAGAAGTTGCTAATACGCCACTTACTATAGCTAGTGCCATAATTATTAAAAAATTAAATAATGTAAACATCCAATATTCTTGACGTCTTGCTCTGCCTTCAAAATTTGCGTAATTATCTCTTACGACTTTTAAATACCATTCCATAAATTAAGGTTGTTAGTTGATTAATAATGTACCAATATAACTATTAATTTATAATAGATTTTATAAAATCGTCAATTTTCGATAAACCACTTTTTGTGAGATTTTTTATAAATGCTGAACCTATTATTGCACCTTTAGCATGTTGTGTAGCTTGAGAAAAGGTTTCATTATCTGAAATACCAAAACCAATAATTTGAGGGTTTTTTAGGTTCATTTTTGCAATACGTTTAAAGTATTTGGTTTGCTCGTCTCCAAAACCAGAATTACTTCCAGTAACACTTGCACTACTTACCATATATATAAATCCATTTGAAATAGAGTCTATAAAATTAATTCGCTTTTCGCTTGTTTGTGGTGTTATTAAAAACACATTTATTAGACCGTATTTTTCAAATACTGTTTTATATTTTTCGTTATAAACATCTACAGGCAAGTCTGGAATAATTAACCCATCTATACCAACATCTTGACATTTTTTACAAAATGCTTCTACACCATATTGTAGCATTGGGTTGAAATATCCCATAATTATTAATGGTATGGATACTGTTTTTCTAATATCTTTTAATTGTTTAAAAAGTACATTAGTAGTCATACCATTTTTAAGTGCTTGCGTTGAACTGGCTTGTATTGTTGGTCCATCGGCTAAAGGATCGCTAAATGGTAATCCTATTTCTATCATGTCTACACCGTTTTTTTCTAAGTTTTCTATTATTGTAACGGTGTTATTTAAGTTGGGATAACCTGCAGTAAAATATATTGAAAGAAGCTTTTTGTCTTCGTTTAATTTTTTATTAATTCTGTTCATGTTTTTTTCTATTTAATAGTGTTAATCGCGTTAAGGATTGAGGCTTTGTTGGAGCGCCTTGCAAAGCGCGACTGCCGAAAGCCTGACCCTTGTGGTAACGCCATAAAAATTAAATTTTAAAATAGTCTATGTAGTTTTGTAAGTCTTTGTCACCACGTCCAGATAAATTAATTACTACAATATCGTCCTCTTTAAATGTTTTTTTATTTAAAACGGCAAAGGCATGAGAGCTTTCTATGGCAGGAATAATACCTTCTAATTTGCATAATTCTAAGCCAGATGTCATAGCTTCATTATCTGTGACCGAGATAAATTCTGCTCTTCCAGATTTATATAAATGCGCATGCATTGGTCCAACACCAGGATAATCTAATCCTGCTGAGATTGAATATGGCTCGATAATTTGCCCGTCATTGGTTTGCATTAACAATGTTTTACTACCGTGAATAATACCTTCTTTACCAAGTGCTGAAGTTGCAGCGCTTTCACCAGAATGTACACCTTTACCAGCAGCTTCAACAGCTATTAAATTTACATTAGTATCTTCTAAATAATGATAGTATGATCCAGCAGCGTTACTACCGCCACCAACACAAGCAATAACATAATTTGGTGTTGTTTTGCCTTCTTTTTCTTTTAATTGCCATTGTATCTCTTCTGATACTACTGCTTGAAAACGAGCAACCATATCTGGATATGGGTGCGGACCAACAACGCTACCAATAATATAATGTGTATCTACAGGATTATTAATCCAATCTCTTATCGCTTCGTTTGTTGCGTCCTTTAATGTTTTACTTCCTGAAGTAGCAGGTATTACTGTTGCACCTAACATTTTCATTCTTGCAACATTTGGAGCTTGACGTGCAATATCTATTTCTCCCATGTAAACAATACACTCTAAGCCCATAAGCGCGCAAACAGTGGCAGTTGCAACACCATGCTGTCCTGCTCCAGTTTCTGCAATTATGCGTTTTTTACCTAAACGTTGCGCCATTAAAATCTGTCCGATTGTATTGTTTACTTTATGTGCACCAGTGTGGTTTAAATCTTCTCGTTTTAAATAGATTTTAGTTTTGTATTTATCGCTTAATCTTTTTGCAAAATACAATGGTGATGGACGCCCAACGTAATCTTTTAGTAATTGATCAAATTCCTTTTTAAATAATGGTTCTGCCATTACTTTTAGGTAGTTTTGGCGTAACTCTTCAACGTTAGGATAAAGCATTTCTGGAATGTATGCACCACCAAATTCACCGTAATATCCTTTGTCGTCAATATTATAGGTCATAATTTATCTTAAGTAATTAGTGTCTATTAGTTTTTGTTGAAATGTTTTAAGTTTTGTAGTATTTTTTAAACCGGCAGCTGTTTCAAATTTGCTGTTTAAATCGATAGCTGCACAAAATTCGGATTCTGGTCTTTTTAAAAACAGAAGTAAAGCGTCCATTTCTTTTGGCCCAATACCACCACTTAAAAAATATGGTTTTATTGATGGGTATTTTTTTAGAACGTTCCAATTAAAAGTGTATCCATTTCCGCCTGGCTCTTTGCCTTTAGTATCAAATAAATAATAATCGCAAACGTCTTCAAAAGGCTCTAAAACTTTAAAATTAAATTGGTTTTTTATAGAAAACACCTTAATTACAATTATGTCTAAATCTTTTAAGCTTTTACATAGTTCTGGTGTCTCATCACCATGAAGTTGTACACCTTGTAAATCGTGTTTTTCTATTTTACCACGAATAAAATCGAAAGTAGCATTAACAAAAACGCCTATTTTTTTTATGCTTTCTGGGAGCTCTGGAATTGTGGTGTTAAAATATCTTGGTGATTTCTCATAAAAAATGAAACCCATATAACCTGGGTTTAACTCTGCAACATCTAAAATGTTGTTTTCATTTTTCATACCGCATATTTTTAGTTTCATACTTTTATAAGTTTATTTGTTTTATAAATTGTTTTGCACTTTCGCCTGCGTTATTAGTTTTCATAAAGTTTTCTCCTATTAAAAAACCTTTGTAACCAAATGGTTGTAAGCTTTTTATGGCTTCAACACTGCTAATGCCACTTTCTGATACTTTAATAAATTCATTTGGTATAAGCTGACTTAATTGCTTGCTTGTTTCTAGGCTAACATTAAATGTTTTTAAATTTCTATTATTTACACCAAGCATATCTATACTAGGCATAATAGATTTATGTAATTCTTCCTCATTATGTATTTCTAACAAGACTTCTAAGTTTAAGCTTTTTGCTAGTTCCGAAAATTGCTTTATTTCATTTTTAGTAAGTATTGCTGCTATTAGCAATATAACATCTGCGCCGTACGCTTTTGCTTCAATAATTTGATAGCTGTCAATAATAAACTCTTTACGTAACAATGGTAAATTACAATTGGATCTCGCTGTAAGTAAATCGTCTAAAGAGCCACCAAAATATTTGCCATCTGTCAAAACCGACATACCGCAGACACCAGCGCTTTCGTATCCTTTTGCGACATCGAAAACATTTAAATCGTGATTTATAACTTGTTTTGAGGGAGAACGACGTTTATGTTCTGCAATAATACCAGAAGTGCTGTTTTTTAAATTGTTAACTAAAGAAACTGCTGTTTTGTTAAATAATATAGATTGCTCTAATTGTTTAATAGGTATTAATTGCTTTCTAAGATTAACTTCTATGCGTTTGTCTCTTGTTATTTTATCTAAGATATTCATCTTTTACAGTTTGTAGGTTTGTTTTAAAATAACTTGCTATTTTTTACTTAACTCTATGAGTTTTTCTAATGTTATTTTGGCTTTACCACTTTCTAAACTTTCTTTAGCGCGTTCAAATCCTTCTCTATGAGAAATACCATCTACCGTTGCAATAGCTAAACCTGCATTTGCACATACTACATTGTTTTGAGCTTCTGTGCCTTTACCACTAATAATATTTTTAAAAACTTTAGCTGCTTCTTTTACAGTAACACCACCAAAAATTTCAGACTGTTCTATTTGATTTACGCATAAATCTGAAGGCTTTAACATTAACTCACTATTATTGGTTATAATTTTAGTTTTTCCTGTTAGAGAAATTTCGTCGTAACCATCAAGAGCATGTACAATGCTATAATTTGTATTTGTATTTTGATATAAATAACCATATAGCCTTTGTAATTCTAAGCTAAAAACACCTACCATTTGATTTTTTGGAAATGATGGGTTTACCATTGGCCCAAGCATATTAAAAAATGTTTTTACACCTAACTCTTTTCTAATTGGTGCAACATTTTTCATTGCAGGATGAAATAAAGGTGCGTGCATTACACAAATTCCAGCTTGGTCTATTTGTGTTTTAAGTGAATCAATATCGTTAGTGAATTTTACGCCTAAAGCTTCCATTACATTAGAAGAACCAGATGAGGATGATACACCATAATTACCGTGTTTTGCTACTTTTACTCCTGCACCAGCAGTTATAAAAGAAGATAAGGTTGAGATGTTAAAAGTGTCCTTGCCGTCACCACCAGTACCACATAAATCTATGGCGTTAAAATTTGATAAATCTACTGGGATGCATAGTTCTAAAAGAGCATCGCGAAAACCTTGGAGCTCTTCTAAAGTAATGCTTCGCATCATAAATACGGTTAGAAATGAAGCAATTTGATTTTGGTTGTATTGGCCAACCGAAATATTTATTAAGGCATTTCTCGCTTCGTCACTAGAGATGCGTTCTTGGTTTATTAATCTATTTAGTATATGTCTCATTTAAATTTAAAATCTGATATTTTGAATGGAATTAATTATTAACCCAATTTTTTAGAATTTGCTTGCCGTTAGGCGTAAGTACACTTTCTGGATGATATTGTACACCTTTAACATCGTAAACTTTATGTCTTAAGGACATTATTTGCCCGTTTTCATCAACCGAAGTTGCTTCTAAACTATCTGGTAATTCTGCAGCAACAACCCAAGAGTGATAGCGGCCAACTTCAATTGTTTTTTCCATGTTATTAAATAGAGGTTCGTTATCTACAGTAATATTTACTTTAGTAGATACGCCATGATAAACGGTGTCTAAATTTAATAATTTTCCGCCAAATACTTCTCCAATAGCTTGTTGTCCTAAACAAACGCCTAAAATACTTTTAGTTGGAGCATACTTTTTTATTATGGCTTTAAGTAATCCAGCTTCATCTGGAATTCCTGGTCCTGGAGATAATACTATTTTGTTAAAAGGCTCTACATCTTCTAACGTTAATTTATCGTTTCTTTTTACGGTAACCTGGCAATTTAAGTCTTCTAAGTAATGGACTAAGTTGTAGGTAAAACTGTCGTAATTATCTATTACTAATACTTTCATTTTTTATAGCTATTTGCTTTTAGCTTGTGGCTTTAAGCGTTTATTTACACATTTTCTTCTTTGGGTATCTTTTTTTTAAATCTCTTTTGCTAATTCAATAGCATTTGTAAGAGCTCCAAGTTTATTATAAACTTCTTGTAGTTCGCTTTCTGGGTTTGATTTAGAAACGATTCCTGCACCAGCTTGCCAATGTAATTGATGATTTTTACTTAAAAATGTCCTAATCATTATCGCATGGTTATAATTACCATTAAAATCCATAAAGCCAATAGCGCCACCATAAAAGGCGCGACTTGTTTTTTCGTATTTTTCTATAAGTTGCATAGCGTTATGTTTTGGTGCTCCACTTAAGGTTCCTGCAGGAAACGTGTCTGCGACAACTTGCATAGTAGAGGTTTCACTGTTTATTTTACCTGTAATTTTACTTACTAAATGTATTACATGAGAGAAAAACTGGGCTTCTTTGTAAGTTTCAACTTTTACCTGTGTACCATGTCTACTTAAATCGTTTCTTGCTAAGTCAACAAGCATAACATGTTCTGCATTTTCTTTATCGTCATTTGCTAATTGTTTAGCTAATTCAGCATCTTTTTTATCATTACCTGTACGTTTAAATGTTCCTGCAATTGGGTGAATTTCTGCCATGCCCTCATTTACTACTAGTTGAGCTTCTGGAGAGCTTCCAAATATTTTAAAATCACCATAATCAAAATAGAATAGATATGGAGAAGGATTTATACTACGTAAAGCGCGATAAACATTAAACTCGTCACCTTTAAAATCCTGAAAGAATTTTTTTGAAAGGACTAATTGAAAAACATCACCTCTTGCACAATGTTTTTTTGCAAGGTTTACATGTTCTTTATAATCATCATCTGTTAAATTAGATTGAATACTTGATGTGGTTGAAAAATTATACGATGCATAATTTTTAGATTGAATAAGATGGAGTATTTCGTCTATATTATTTTCTGTATCATGGCAATGTGCGAAAATGTAAGCTTCATTTTTAAAATGGTCTATTGCAATAATATTTTGGTAAACAGCATAAAAAATATCTGGAATCTCTAAAGAGTCTGGTTTTTTAGAAATTTCTACATCTTCAAAATATTTAACAGCATCATAAGCTGTATATCCAAATATTCCATTGTTAATAAACTTAAAAGTTTTTGCAGAGTCAACTTTAAACCTTTTAGTGAATTTATGAATCATTTTTGGCACATCTGTAGTTCTGTTTCTTAATGTACTACCGTCTGGAAAACTTTGCTCTATTGTGTCTCCAGATACTTTAATAGTAGCAATTGGGTTAAAACAGATGTAAGAAAAACTATTGTCATTTGCATGATAATCGCTACTTTCAAGTAAAATGCTATTCGGGAATTTATCTCGAATTTTTAAATAGATACTTACTGGAGTTATAGTATCTGCTAAAATTTTTTTGTAATGTGTGTATAAACTAAAGGTTTTCATAAATTCTGAATTTATTTCAGTGTTTTTAATGTGTTTGTCTCTAATATAAAAATAAAACAAAGAAAAAGGCTTGTCGTGAATGACAAGCCTTTTTAATATTTAAAATAAATATACGTAGGAGTTTATTCACGAATCGTTTTTCGAGAAGTCCACCACCAAGTATGATTTAAAATTGAGTTCATTTTCTTAACGCACTAGCGTTTATAATTTTATTAAAGGTCAAAGATATAAATCTATATTATGTTAACAAATAAATTTTAACGTAATTATTTGTTAAATAATATTGAGGATGCTTTTCTGTTATTATTTTTATACCATGAAAACCTACCTTATTATTATAGTTTTAATTTTTTCTGGATGCAAATCTGATGTGAAAAAGAAAGATGCATTGGCAGACGACTACACAGTAGTATTAGAAGTTTATAATTTTAATGAGCTTGAACCATTATTAACAAAAAACGATGGAAAAATTTATGTTGTTAATTTTTGGGCAACTTGGTGTGCGCCTTGTGTAAAAGAATTACCTTATTTTGAAGATTTGAATAAAACATATAAGTCTAAGAACGTTGAGGTGTTACTAGTGAGTTTAGATTTTCCAAACCAATATGAAAATCGTTTAAAACCTTTTATTAAAAAACACAGGTTACAATCTAAAGTTGTAGCTTTAAACGATGTCGATTCTAACACATGGATTCCTAAAATAGATAAAGACTGGTCAGGAGCAATACCAGCAACTATTATATATAATAGTGAAGATAGTAAGTTTTATGAGCGTTCTTTTACTTATAAAGAGCTAGAAGAAGAAGTTAATAAATTTTTAAAATAAATATATTATGAAATCATTAAAAAAATGGAGTGCTTTATTGTTACTTGTAATTGCTGCAAGTGCATTTACAACAGTTGATAAAGGTTACAAAGTAGGAGATGTAGCCACAGATTTTAAATTAGAAAATATAGATGGAAAAATGGTGTCTATGTCTAGTTTTGAAGATGCTAAAGGGTTTATAATAACATTTACATGCAATACATGTCCATACGCTGTAGCTTATGAGGATAGAATTGAAGCTTTAAATAAAAAGTATGCTTCTAAGGGTTATCCTGTAATTGCAATTATGCCAAATAATATAGATGTTAAGCCAGGAGATAATATAGCTGCAATGCAAAAAAGAGCAAGAGAAAAAGGATTTACTTTTCCATACTTAATTGATAAAGATCAAGAAATTTACCCGCAATATGGCGCAACAAAAACACCTCATATTTATGTTTTAGAAAAAACTAAAAAAGGAAATGTTGTAAAGTACATAGGTGCGATTGACGATAATTATCAAGATGCTAGTAAAGTGAAAAATAAGTATGTTGAAAATGCTGTAAATGCATTATTAAAAGGAAAAGAAATTGAAGTTAAAGAAACAAAAGCTATAGGCTGTACTATAAAGGTTTAATTAATTTTTCTAAATATTATTTAGCCTGAAGTGTAACACTTCAGGTTTTTTTTCGTCTATATCATAATAAAACGTTAAATTGATTAACTTTGCAGTCTAAAAAAGTGTAAAAAAGAAAATGGCAGATTTATCACAAGAGCAATGGAAAGCACAGTTAGAAGCAGACGAGAATGCTTTTATTTTAGATGTTAGAACAGAAGAAGAAGTTGCAGAAGGCTATATTCCTAACGCAAAAAACATAAATATTTTTAAAGGCCAGGCTTTTATTTACGAATTAGAAGCTTTAGATAAAAATAAAAATTATTACGTGTACTGTAAAGCTGGTGGAAGAAGTGGACAGGCTTGTTCTATAATGAATCAATTAGGGTTTGAAAATGCTTATAACTTAGTCGGTGGTTTTCAAGAATGGACTGGCGAAAAAACACAATAATTACATTTAAATTAATAATAATATGAAAACTAAAATAATTGTACTTGCTTTATTTTTAGGTTTTACTTTACTAAACTGTGAAGATAAAAAAAACAATCCTGTTACTGTTGTTTCTGTTGAAGAAATGGACACGCTTCTTTCATTAGAGAATGTGCAATTAATAGACGTTAGAACAAAAGACGAATACGATAAAGGACATATTAAAAAATCTCAAAATATTGACTTTAATTCACCAACTTTTGATACAGATATTATTGGTTTAGATAAAGAGAAACCAGTAATATTATACTGCCAACGTGGCGGTAGAAGTGCTAAATGTGCTGAGAAAATGCAAAAAGCAGGTTTTAAAAAAATATACGATTTAAAAGGAGGTTTTTCTAAATGGCAATTTAAAACTCTAGATTTAAAAGTTAAATCTTAGTTTTATTTATAAAATTTACTATCTCATCATACCTTTTTACCCAAGGAAAAAAGTAATGAGACATCATAGGTACATGTTTTTTGTCTAAAACAATTTTTTCTAATTTTGGTTGATAAGGTTTTAGAGCTTCAACAAAAGCCGTATTAGATGTCATAATAGAAGGATAAGTTTTAGATCCTACATAAATTAAAAAAGGAGGCGTTTCATCATTTATAAAATAAATTGGTGAAGCGTCTTTCCAGTTTTTGGGATTTTTAGTCCAAGTTACATCATAATGATATTTGCTAGTTGGCGGATTTTCTTCTAAATAACTTTTCATATCTAATCCTGCCGCATCGTTTAAAATAACACCTTTAATATCTTTTTTGTTTTTTAAATATTTAGGATTTGTACTTATTAGTGCTACTAAGTGACCTCCAGCACTATGTCCCATAACATATATTTGGTTTGGGTCTCCTTTATATTTATCAATGTTGTTTTTTGTCCATTCAACTACTCGGGCTATTTGCTTAGCCATTAAATCATAGTTAGCATTTGGGCTTAAAGTATATCCTGGAATAACAGTTACAATATCATTTTTAGCAAAGTTTCTCCCTAAAAATCCATAGGTTTTTTTATCTCCATCTTTCCAATAACCGCCATGAACAAAAATAACTACAGCATTTTTGTCTGTATTTGTTTTTTTTGGTTCAAATACGTTTAGAGTAGGTTTATTGTCATTTGTTTTTTCTGTATTAGTTAGGTATGTAATGTCTTTAATTTTTCTTGAAGCACAATTAAAAAATAGTATGCAAATAAAAGGTATAATAAATAATTTTAATTTCATATAAGGATTTTAAATGCTAATTTAAATAATTACCAATTTAGACTACGTTAAGATAATTGTAAAGATTGATATATTAAGCGTTGTGATTTTATTATATTCTCTAAAATTTAACATTAAACTTTACTAGTTAAAAATTTGGAGAGCTATTAAATATCATTATATTTGGTAAACCAATCTGGTAAACCAGTTGATTTGTTTAGATGATTTTGGTGTTAATTTTTATAAAATGTATAAGTATTTACTTGTTTTTTCAATAGTGTTTTTTGTTAATTGTTCTAGTAATGATGAAGTTAATAATAGGCCAGAAGGCTCTCAAACTTCAATTTTACCTTCAGAAGAAACAGGTGATGATGATAATCCTGTTTATGCTCCAATAGATTTTTCAAATTGGAAAGTTACACTTCCTGTAGATGAAAATAGTAATGGTGGTCCAGACGAGTATCAACCGGCTCAATTAATTAATTTTGGTTATCAAACCTTAGAGCCTGTTATACCTTTTATGTATGATGATATAGAAGATAGTTCATTGGTCTTCTATACCTATTCAGGTGTTTCTACCACAAACAGTTCTTATTCTAGAACTGAGTTAAGAGAACTTATTAACCCTAGCAACTCAAGAGAGAATTGGACCTTATTAGAAGGTGGAGAGATGACTGGTCAATTAAAAATAGATTCTATCTCACAAAATACAGACTCAACCGATGAGTACCATAGAGTTATAGTCATGCAAATTCATGGTATTATATCTCAGGAAGATATGGATATACACAATTTTTCATCTAATAATGGTCCGCCATTAATTAAAATATATTGGAAAGATGGCTATATCTGGTCTCATAAAAAGTCACTTACAGATGAAGCTACTTCTGGAGACGATTTGTTAGACACTTCTAGTAGTACTTGGTATGATATTAAAGAAAATTTAGGCTATGTTGGTTTCGAAAGTTTTTCTTTTAGAATAACAGCTTCAGATGCTAGAGTAGAGGTACAATTAAATAATAACGAGGCTTTTGTTTATCAAGATGTAAGTCTAGATAAATGGCCTTTTGAAAATTATTTTAAAGCAGGTAATTATCTAAATTCAACAAATTCTAATGCTTTTTCTTACGTAAAATATTACAATTTACAGGTTACTCATTAATAATAAAAAATAATAATTTTTAAATGAAAAAATACTTTTTAATATGCAGCTTACTGCTATATTTCTTTTCTTGTAAGGAGAAAACAGTATCAGGTATAACAGTTTCTAATGTAGACGAATTACAAAATGCTATTTCTAGCGTTGAACCTGGAGATAATATTATTTTAGCTAACGGAACTTACAAAGATGTTGAAATCAAACTTATTGGTGAAGGAACCGAAAGCAATCCAATTACATTAAAAGCAGAAACGCCTGGAAAAGTTTTTATAGAAGGTACTTCAAGTTTAGAAATTAGTGGAAATTACATAGAAGTAAGCGGATTATTTTTTAGAAACGGACATTCGCCAAAAACAAACGTTATCGCGTTTAGAACAAGTGAAAAAGAAGTTGCCAATCACTCTAAAGTTACTAACTGTGTAATTTTAGATTATAATAATTTAGAGCGCGATCAAGATAACCTTTGGGTGCAGTTATATGGTAAACATAACGAATTTAGTAACTCTTATCTTGCTGGTAAAACAAATGGTGGTCCAACCTTAAGAGTCGATTTAAAAGGAAATCAAAGTATTAGAAACTATCATAAAATCATCAACAATCACTTTGGTCCAAGACCAAGAAAAGGTGGTGCAAGAGGCGAAACGATTCAGTTAGGTAGTAGTTTTACATCAATGAGTCCTAGTAATACATTAATTGCAAATAATTTATTTGAAGAGTGTAATGGTGAAGTAGAAATCATTTCAAGTAAAACCAATTTCAACATCATTAAAAACAATGTGTTTTATAAAAGTGAAGGTTCTGTGGTTACACGTCACGGAAACTACGTTACTATTGACGGAAATTATTTTATTGGAGATGGCGTAAACGATCAATATGGTGGCATTAGAATCATCAATACAGGTCATTGGGTAATCAACAACCTATTTTACAAAATAAAAGGTAAGAATTTTAGAAGTCCGATTGCTATTATGAATGGAATTCCGAAATCCCCATTAAACCGTTATAATCAAGTTACAGATGTTGTAGTTGCGTATAATACGTTTGTAGATTCTAGCTCGCCTTGGCAATTTGGTGTAGGTACAAATATTGCGCAAGCGGATGTTTTACCAAAGTCGGAAATTAGATCTGCAAGACCTTTAAGAACCGAAGTTGTAAATAATATTATCTATAATTCTGAAGGTGATCCAAACCCAATTATTGAACACGATAAAGCCGATGGCGTAACATTTGCAAGTAATATTATCGATAATAACGGAGTAGAAGTTAAAAACAGTCATAGTTTAATTACTAAAGATTTAACCTTAACAGATATTGGTTCAAACTTATCTGTACCAACTTCAGGATTCGATGATGTAGAAGTGTATAAAGGCTACGATTTCGAAACAATTACGAATGATTTATTAGGAAATTCTAGAGAAAAATCGAATACCATAGGAGCAATTTCAAAAGCTGGAGACATAAATTTAGAGTTGTTAGATAAATCTAAATATGGAGCAGATTGGTTTTCAAATGAAGTAGAAGCAAAAGAAGCAACAACACATACTGTTGCAAATGCTTCGGAATTGGTTAGTAAACTTGAAGCAGCAGAAAGCGGAGATATTTTAAGCTTAAATGAAGGTATTTACAATATTTCAGAATCGTTAATAGTAAATAAATCAATCACTATTCAATCTAAAGGAAATGCTGAAATTGTTTATGCAGGTGCAACAAATACACCAGCTATCGAATTGCATCCTTACGGAAAATTAACAGTAAAAAACATCAAGTTAAAAGGAACAGGTTCTCAGCAAGCATTCGCGAGTTTAAAAAAGAGCATGTCTAATCATTTTGGATTGGAAGTTTTAGATTCTGAAATCAGCAATTTCAATTATGCTTTAAAAGTGTACAAGCAATCTTTTTCTGAAGAAATTACATTTAAAAACACAACAATTTCAGATTGTGAAAACGGTTTAGAATTATCCGAAGAAACTAACGATAGAGGTGATTATAATACTGAATATTTAACTGTTGATAATTGCGAATTTACAAACGTAAAACAAAACGTTATCGATTATTATCGTGGAGGTTATGATGAGTCTACAATTGGCGGAAACTTATTGGTAACAAATAGTACGTTTATAAATTGTGGTGCAGCAGAAAAGAATGGAATGTTGCTTAATCACAGAGGAATTATAAATGTAAACATCAATAATAATACATTTAAAAATAATAAAGTACAATTTGTTTCAATTCTTTGGGGAGCAAAAAACAATGTAGAATCAAACAATACATTAATCAATTCTGGTCAAATTAAAACCGAAGAAAACTTAAAGCAAACCTTAATGTATTAACAAATTCCTGAGAAAGCAGGAATCTAAATTTATGCCATTTAAACGAAAGTGAAGAATCGCAATAGCTATAATCTTATATATTTCTCATGAAAAAACTACCTCTTATAATAGTTGCAATTTTAACAATTGTTGCATGTAAAAACGAATCAAAAAAGAAACAAGAATCTAGCGCTGTTTCAACTACAAATACTATTAAAAAAGCACCAAGCGATGTTATTCCGTTTATGGATAAATGGAAAATCCTTTTAGGAGATGGTACCTATGTTGACGATTTAGTAGGTTTTCAAAAAGATGATTTTTTCTATGTAGAAACTGAAAATAATACAGATTGGGTAGTTTATAAAACACCAAACTCTGGTATAACTTCTAGAACTTCTAGCAATACAAGAACAGAGTTAGGTGAAAAAAAACATTGGATTCCGGAAGAAGGCGGAAAACTGACAGGTACTTTAAAAGTTAAGCATGTATCAACTACGGGAGATGCTACAGCAGCCTCGTCATATTCGGTTGTTGTTGGGCAAATTCATAGTGACGAAGGGCATGAAAACGAACCTTTAAAAATCTATTACAAGAAATTTCCAGGTCACACAAAAGGTTCTGTATTTTGGAATTATGAAATTAATACAGAAGGAGATAATATTGGAAGATTCGATTATTCTACAGCAGTTTGGGGACACGATTTTTCTGTAGTTGGTAAAGATGCAACCACTTATCCTGAAGAACCAGAAAATGGTATTGCTTTAAATGAAGAATTTAGTTACGAGGTAAACGTCTTTAAAGGCATCATGTATTTAACTTTTAAAAGTGAAGGTCACGAAACGGTAACGTTTATTAAAAGTTTGATAAAATCAGAATTTGCAACAAGAGAAGCTGTTCCAGAACAAGTGAAACGCGTATATGCGAATAGAGAAAAAGGTGGAGGTATTGAAAGAGATACTGCCTATGCAGGCGAAATTAATTACTTTAAACAAGGTGCCTATAACCAAGCAAACTATAAATCGACAAAATCTGAAATTTATGGTGGTGATATTGCTAAACAATACGAAAACGGAAGTTATGCCGAAGTTTGGTTTAAAACTGCAACTGTAGGAGAAGCAACAGCACCAAAACAATAAAGATGAAAGAAATAAGAAACAACTCAATAAAATTAGTGTTGCTTGTATTAATTACAATACTGTTTTCATGTAAAAATGAAAATAATACTACTAAAGATAATACTTCTGAAGTAGTAACAACAGAGCAACATCCTAAACTTATTTTAACTGCTCAAGGTGTAAAAGATATTAGAGCACAATTAGGAACTATTCCTATTTTCGATAAATCTTTAGAAGCAGTAAAAAAAGAAGTTGATGCTGAAATTAAATCAGGAATCGATGTGCCAATTCCTAAAGATTATTCTGGTGGTTACACACATGTTGTACATAAAAAAAACTGGTTTATTCTTCAAAAAGCTGGTTTGTTATATCAAATTTTAGACGACGAAAAATATGCCAAGTATGTAAAAGACATGTTAATGGAGTATGAAGCGTTGTATAAAACCTTGCCTTTACATCCAAAAACAAGATCTTACGCAAGAGGAAAATTATTTTGGCAGTGTTTAAACGACTCCAATTGGTTAGTCTATGTAAGTCAAGCCTACGATTGTATCTATAATTACTTAACGGAAGAAGAACGAAACAAGCTAGAAACAAATTTATTTAGACCATTTGCAGATCACATTTCTGTAGATAGTCCGCAATTTTACCAACGTGTACACAATCACAGTACTTGGGGAAATGCAGCAGTGGGAATGATTGGTTTAGTTATGGATGACGAAGAATTAATCAATCGAGCGTTATACGGAATTAAAGATTTAAAATTAGATGCTAATAAAAAAGATGACGATGGTGGCTTTTTAAATAAAGACGGAAAAGCAGGTTTTTTAGCAAATATAGAAGAGCCTTTTTCACCAGATGGATATTATAATGAAGGACCATATTATCAACGTTACGCAATGTATCCATTTTTAGTTTTTGCAGAAGGATTACACAACGTAAAACCTGAACTTAAAATTTTTGAATATAAAGAAGGCGTACTTCTAAAATCTATAAATGCATTATTAAATTTAAGTGATGCCGATGGCGAATTTTTTCCATTAAACGATGGTCAAAAAGGAATGTCGTATTACACAAATGCTCTAGTAACTGCAGTAGATGTATCTTATCATTTTGGAGAGCAAGATCCTGGTTTATTGTCAATTGCCAAAGAACAAGATAAAGTCTTGTTAGACGATTCTGGTTTGGCAGTTGCGCTTGGCATTAAAAATGGAAAAGAAAAACCGTTCACTAAAAGATCTATCAACTTATCTGATGGTCCGGAAGGAAAACAAGGTGGTGTTGGTATTTTAAGAAATGAGAATTTAGAGCTGGTTTTTAAATATGCAGCACAAGGTTCTAGTCATGGACATTATGATAAATTATCGTATTCCTTTTATGAAAATGGAGAAGAAATCATTCAAGATTATGGATTATCACGTTTTGTAAATATCGAACAAAAAGGAGGTGGAAATTACCTAAAGGAAAACAAAACTTGGGCAAAACAAACCATTGCACATAATACAGTGACCCAAAATGAAACGTCTCATTTTAATGGTAAATACGATATAGGAAGTTTACATCATTCCGATTTAAATTATTTTTCTTCAGAAAATGAAATGGTACAAGTAGTAAGTGCAATTGAAAAAAATGCGTATCCAAGAACCACAATGCTTCGCACAATGGCTATTATTAAAGACGAAGATTTTGAAAAGCCATACGTGCTTGATATCATGAAAGTTACTTCCGCGACAGCGAATCAATACGATTTTCCTTTTTATTATTTTGGGCAAGTATTACAAACAAATTTTGAATATAATTCACCTGAAACATTGAAGCCATTAGGTGCTAAAAATGGATATCAGCATTTATATTTAGAAGGCTCAGGAAAAGCATCAGAAGAAAACACTAAGTTATCATGGTTCAATAATAATAAGTTTTACACCTTAACGACTATAACAAATACGAGAGACGAATTGCTATTTACTAGAATAGGTGCAAACGATCCTGACTTTAATTTACGTCGAGATCCAGCTTTAATGTTAAGAACTAAAAACGCTAAAAACAGAACCTTTGTTTCTATAATAGAATCTCACGGAAGTTATAGTCCAGTGTCAGAGTCTGCAGTAAACTCTAAAAGCAGTATTAAATCAATCAAAACTGTTTTAGATTCGGAAGATTATACAGCAATTGAAATTACTAATATAAAAGGTAATGTAAAGGTATTTATTACGATAAATATAAATACTTCAGAAAACACAAAACATAGCATAACAATTAACGGTAAGAACTATGAATGGTCAGGTTCTTATTATTTCAAATAAAATAAATGGTATTAAGAGCGTAGCAAAGAATATCAAAACAATAATTTAAAAAATAATTAAAATGAAAAGATTTAGCGAAAAGTACATTGTAGCAAAAGACATGGAATGGGAAAAACTTGGTGGAGGAGTTTCTAGAAAGTTTTTAGGTTATGACAACCAAATTATGATGGTAAGTGTAAAATTTGAAAAAGGAGCATTAGGTGCACCACATCAACATTTTCATACGCAAGCTACTTATTGTGTATCAGGTAAGTTCGAATTTGAAATTGATGGTGTAAAGCAAATTGTAGAAGCTGGAGATGGTGTTTACATTGAACCAAATTTGCTACATAGTGCAGTTTGTCTAGAGGAAGGACAATTAATAGATACATTTAGTCCAGTAAGAGAAGATTTTTTAACAGGAGATGGACCATCTTATTTTAGTGATAAAGAATAGTTGTAATATTTACAACAAATGAAAATGAATGCTTTATAAGTTTGTAGTAAAATACACTCTCAAATCACAGATATTAATTTTTTTAACACTAATAGATGTGGTTTTAACATAATATACTTACGAAAACGTTGTAATTAACAAATATTTATATATATTTGGTAAACCAATTTGGATAACCAATTTGGTTTACCAATTTTTTTTGGTAAAAAAAAGGATAGGTTGCAGCCTATCCTAATTTAAACTTCTATAGCGGAAGTATTATGTGTCATAACACATTATTGCAAAGATAATAAACAAATGGTTCTATTGTAGTAATTGTGTTTTAATAATCAATTATTAACTAACTTAAAACTTAAAGATTAATTATGAATTTGAAAGCTAAGTCGGCATTTGTTTTAATGCTATTAATTTGTGTCTCTGCATTTGCACAAGAAAGCTTAACCTTAAAAGGTCAAGTAATATCTGCAGAAGACAATATGCCTTTACCAGGTGTAAATGTTATTGTTGCAGGAACCAATAACGGAACGAGTACAGATTTTGATGGTGATTATGAGATAGCTGCTAAAGAAGGTGATGTGCTTCAGTTTACTTATGTTGGCTATGTAACACAGCTAATTCCTGTTACAACAAATACTACAATAGACGTCACATTAGCAGAAGATGCTAATAAATTAGATGAAGTTGTTGTAATTGGTTATGGTACTCAAAAGAAAAGTCAACTAACTACGGCAATCTCAAAAGTTGTAAACGAAGATTTAGATCAAATCGCAGTACCAAGGGTAGATGAAGCACTTGTAGGTCAGGTTTCTGGTGTAACAGTTGCGGCTACAGAAGGAGAAGCTGGTTCTGCTCCAACTATACGTGTGCGTGGTGTTGGTTCTATAACAGGTAAATCTTCACCAACTATTGTTGTTGATGGAGTTGTTGTAGATGATGATTTTTTAGGGTCATTAGATATGAATGAGGTGTCTTCTTTTGAAGTTTTAAAAGATGCTTCTTCAACAGCTATTTATGGAGCAAGAGGAGCAAATGGAGTTATTTTAATTACTACTAAAAGTGGTAAAGAAGGAAAAACAAGATTTACTTATAATGCTTTTACAGGTTTTAAAGAAGCAAGACAAAGTGACGATTACTATTTTACTGTAGCAGAAACGGCAGCAGCAGAATTAGCAGCAACAGGAGCTTTGTCAGACAGAACAAGAGTTAAGCAGTTAATAGGTGTAGATAGAGATTGGCAAGATGTAATTTTTGATGGTGGTACTATTAACAGTCATTCATTCTCTGCAAGAGGTGGAAGTCAAAATACTAAATTTAGTACATCTTTAAATTATGTGCACGATGAAGGTGTATTATTAACAGACGATTATAAAAAGTATGCAATTAGAGCGAAAGTAGATACTAAGCTTAACGATAAATTTTCTGTAGGTTTAAATGTGTCTCCAAGTTATACTAATAGACAACGTTTTGATGGTTCAACCCATGATATTTTACGTCAAACACCATGGTTGCCATTATATATAGACGAAAACAATATTCAGTTTGTAAATAGATTACGTGATAATGGTGCGTATGCAGATGTTCAAATAGGAGATTATGCTACACAACGTATGTTTGATGATTTCGATTTAAATACAATGATGCCAGTAGAATCTGGAGGAACAGATATTAGTAATACATCTAATACAAATCCAGCAGCAAAAGTTTTAGAGCGTGATAGAAACGATTATAAATTTAAATTATTTGGAAGTTTCTATGCTAAATATGATATCTCTGATGCTTTTAGCTTTAAAACCTCTTTATCAGGAGATTATCAAAACACAAAAAGAGATCGTTGGCAAGGTGTACAATCTAACAGAAATGGAGCAAGTGCAGCACAATTAGATTTATCAACTGAAAACCAAATACACATAGTAACAGATAATATTTTATCATTCGATAAATCTTTTGGTAATCATGATTTAAGTGCAATTGCTGGTTTCTCTGCAGAAAAATGGGATAATACTTTTGAAAGTATTCAAGGAGCTGGTTATACATCAGATTTAGTACAAACAATAAGCGCAGCAGACCCAACAACCGTTATTGGTGAATCTTATGAGTTTCCAAGACGTTTAATATCTTATTTAGGAAGAGTTAATTATGCTTACGATAATAAATATTTAGTATCTGTAAGTATGAGAGCAGATGGATACTCAGCATTTGGAGAAAATTCAAAGTATGGTTATTTCCCAGCAGCTTCAGCAGGTTGGATAGTAAGTAATGAAGAGTTTTTAAATGATAGTGATGTAGTAAATAACCTTAAAGTTAGAATGAGTTATGGTACTGCTGGTAATCCATTTTTTGATGTAGGAGATGATCAAATTAACAGTTTTCCTTACTTATCATTACTAGAGCCTTCAACAGCAGTAATAGATGGAACTTTAGTGCAAGGATTCAATTCATTAAACCTTGCCAATCCAGACTTACAGTGGGAGCGCTCAATAGAAATAAATCCAGGTTTAGATTTTGGGTTATTTAATAACGCTATTTCTGGTTCTTTCGATTATTATAATAGAAGAAGTGATCAATTATTAATAGATAATCCAGTATCAAGTACAACAGGTTTTTCTAGTGGATTAGTAAATATAGGAGAAGTACAAAACAGTGGTTTTGAAGTAGAATTAAGAACAAGAAATATTAGTAAAGAAAAGTTTAGATGGAGTACTACAATGTTAGCGTCTCAAAATAAAAATGAGCTAATTAGTTATGGAGATTCTAATGGGCAAATTCAAAATGTAGATTCTAAACGAGCAGCAGAGTGGATTAATTTAGTAGGTAATCCAATTTCTTCATACTACGGTTGGGTAGTAGATAGAGATATACCTTTAGAGTATATTAATAACCCTTACCACCCAGTCGGAGGTGAAGCTCAGGATGTATATGTTAAAGATTTAAATGGAGATGGTGTAATTGATGATGATGATAAAACAATTTTAGGAGATCCTTATCCAGACTTAGTATGGAGTATTACAAACGACTTTAAATTAGGACAGTTTGATTTAAGTTTCATGTTTCAAGGAAGTCATGGTGCCGAAATTAGAAATATGGGAGATCAATACCTGTTTAATCACTTTAACAGTTCTCAGGATTTTGATCCTGCAACAACTCCAAATCAAGAATTTATAAAAGAAAAGATTTTTACAAACGATATTATTCAAGATGCATCGTATGTAACATTACGTAACGTGAATTTAGGATTTTCAATTCCTAATGAGTTAGCCGAAAAATTAAAAATGTCTAAAGCAAGACTATACCTTTCAGGAACTAATTTATTGTATTTCACAGCAAGCGATTATACTGGTTTTAACCCAGAATCAATTAACGATACAAGTCCAACAACTTATGGTTACCAAAGAGCAGGCTCTCCTATTCAACAAACAGTAACTTTTGGATTAAATATAGAATTTTAATAAACAACAACTAAAATGAAAAATATTATGAAAACAATAAAAATAATGTTCTTGTTTATATTAGGAATTTCAGTTTCCTCTTGTGAAGAAGATTATTTATCACCACAATTAGAAACGTTAGTTAATGCCGAAATTTATTATACCAGTGAAGAAGAGCTACTAACAGGAGTAATAAACATGTATGATGGTATACAAGGAATTAACTCTACAAGTTCAAACGATTATCATGCATTGCAACAAGAGTTCTACTTAACTGAAATGCGAAGCGATAACACAAGAACTAAAAGTAGTGAAGGTGAAGCAGCACAGTTTGAAAACTACTCAATAACAGCTACAAATGGTATTGTAGAAGATTATTATAGAAGTTATTATAACGTAATTTTTAGAGCAAATATAGTTTTAGAAAATTTAGACGTTGCATCATCAGAAAATAGAGATAGTATAGAAGCCGAAGCTAAATTTGTTAGAGCATACGCATACTTCAACCTAGTAAGATTATATGGAGCAATTCCATTAGTAGACAGAGTAATTTCTTCTGCAGAGACAGAAATCTCTTTTACACGTGTAGACCCATCGAGTATTTACGAGTTAATTGTAAGCGACTTAGAAACAGCAGTAGATGGTTTAGATAATACTTATAAAACTAGAGCATCTAAAGCAGCAGCTCAAACACTACTAGCAAAAGTATATTTAACACAAGGCACTAATTACTTACAAGCACAACTTTTATGTGAAGAAGTAATGATGAGTGGTTATTCTTTAGAGCCAAACTTTAAAGATGTGTTTTTTAACGAATTAAATAGCGAAATTATTTTTGCTATAGGTTATGCGCCAGATGGAGTAGATAGTCAAAACTTTTCTGCTGAATGGTTAAACGCAGTTGGGCGTACAAGTGGAGTGAATTATACAACACAAGATGTAAGAGACGCTTTAGATATGTTAGGAGGTGATAGAACTCCATTTTCTTACCGTGTAGATACAGATCAACCAACACAATTTCAAGTAGTAAAATATATTCCAGATGGAGATGATTCCTTAGGTATCGCACCTACATCAAGCGATCCTACAAAAGCAGGAAACGATTGGATTGTATTACGTTATGCAGATGTTTTATTACTACACGTAGAAGCAATCATGGCAGGAGGAAACAGTACGTCAGCTCAGGCAGCTTTAGATTCTTTTGAAGAAGTAAGATTAAGAGCAGGCTTATCTGGAGATAGTGATGGAACAATAACTAAACAGGAATTAATGGATGAAAGAAGAGTAGAATTAGCTTTCGAAAATCATCGTTTATTCGATTTAATTCGTTTTGGTGAAGCGCAAACAGTACTTTCTGCATTCTCAAGTGCTAATGGAGGTAGTTTTACAGCTTCAGATTTATTATTACCTATACCACAAAGAGAAATTAACTTAAGTAACGGTGCTTTATCACAAAACCCAGGTTACTAATAAAAAAATAAATAAAATGAAAAATAAATTTAAAAATAGCTTTAAAACTGTAGTTGCAATAGTCTTTGCTGTTACATTTTATGCTTGCGAAGATTTAGAAAAGTTTCAACCAGCTGATGCTAATTCAATAGAAGATGCAACACCACCAACAGCAAGTTTCTCTTTTTCACAAGGAACTGGTGGAGATGAAACATGGAAAGTGTACACTTTTGCAAATGGTTCTGTAAGTGCCACATCTTACACATGGGATTTTGGTGACGGAAACCAATCAACAGAAGTAGATCCAGTAAACACATATCCTGGAGAAGGAATGTATACAGTAACCTTAACTGCTTCAGATGATTTAGGAGTAACAAGTACATTTACTGAAACTATAGAAGTTATCGAGCCAGAAGAGCCAATGGCTTTATTACCAGATATTTTAGAAGCAAGTTTTGAAGATTTAAGCTTACCAGATGGTACTGGTGATGGTAGAGATTCTTGGAGAAATTCAGATTTAGGAGGTGTAATTCAAATTACATCAAGTCCAGTTCATAGTGGTTCTCAAGCTGCTAAATTCCCTTCAGCAGGAGATCGTATTGGATATCAAGAATTAGTAATCTCTCCAAATACAGATTACACTTTAACATATTACTATACTTTAAAAACTAGTAACCCAGGATCTATTACAGTATCTGTTCTCGCTGGTGGAGGATATACAGATTTAGATGCAGCATTAACTGCTACAATCGAAGATTTTGAAGGTACAGATCAAACAAGTGCAAGTGATTACGTACAAGTAAATATTCCGTTTAATACAGGAGCAAATGATACTGTATCAATATTAATAACAAATCAAGGAGAAGAAGCTCGTGTAGACACTTTTTCTTTAACCGCTAATTAAAAAATAAATTAAAGACTGAATCATATGCTTATAAAACTTAAATACCTACTAACATTATTAGTATTTGCTTCAGTCTTTAGTATTAATGCCCAATCTGAAAACTCTAAAGAATCAGATAAAACAGAAATTAAAAAAAAGAAAAAAAATAAAAAAAAGAAGAAAAAGAAAAAAATAAAATTACCAGATATAGACCTAACGCATTGGAAAGTTACAACTCCAGCTGGTGATGGTAAAAAACCATTAGAAGTTTCACCACCAGAAATTTTTAACTATGCTACAAATAAAGATTTAATGCCTTATATGTATAATGATTCGACTAAAGGAGCAATAGTATTCCATGCATTCCCTAGTAAGGCAACTACAACAAATACAAAGTATTCAAGATCAGAACTGCGAGAGCAAATGGTGTCTGGAGAAAACAATGTAAACTGGACCTTTAAACAAGGTGGAAAATTAAAAGGAAAGTTAGCTGTAGATGAGGTGACAAAAGATAAAGAAGGAAAATATCATCGCATAATTATCATGCAAATACATGGTAGATTAACAAATGAGCAAAGAGATTTAATAGGAGAAGATGACAATAATGCACCTCCAATATTAAAAATATATTGGGATAAAGGTAAAATTAGAGTTAAAACTAAAGTACTTAAAAATCCAAATGCAACAGGAAAAGCTTTACTTCACGAAGAAGCTTGGGGAGACGATGAAGGTTTTAATTTTAAACAAAAAGTTGGATTTAAAAAATTTAAACTTGAAGTACAAGTGTCAGACGGTAAAATGGTAATTATTTTAAATAATAATGAATATAAAGTTTATGAAAATATTCATATAAAAAAATGGGGAGTATTTGAAAATTATTTCAAAGCAGGAAATTATTTCCAAACAAGAGATGAAGGTGCGTTTGCTAAAGTTAGATATTACGAGTTAGAGGTGGAACATTAGCATTATAATTAGTCTGTTAGGCACCTAACAGTTAAACTTTATAGGTCTAAAAAAGGCCTAAAAGTTTAACTTAATGTTTTAGCAATAATGAAGTATTTTTGAATTTGGTAATTTTTATTTAAAAAGCAGAGAAAATGAAATTAGAGATATTAACAAATAGAGAAAAAGTAAACACGCAAAACCTTATAATATCTGGAATTAGAGATTTAATAAATAATAAAAATCTTGAGCCAGGAGATAAGTTACCTGCAGAACGTGTACTTTCAGAAAAGTTAGAAGTATCTAGAAGTAATATACGTGAAGCCATTCAAAAATTAGAGTTTTATGGCATATTAAAATCTATTCCGCAAAGCGGAACATTTGTAGCAAACATTGGAGTAATTGCGATGAACGGGATGATTGATGATATCTTAGGCTTAGAAGACCCAGATTTTAAATCTTTAGTAGAAACAAGAATATTATTAGAATTAAAAACAGTGAGGTTAGCTGCTTTAAGAAGAACTGATGAAGATTTAATAAAAATGAAAGAAGCCTTAGAGGCTTATACTCAAAAGGTTATTGCAGGTGAAGATGCAGTACAAGAAGATTTATTATTTCACCTAGCAATATCAAAAGCCAGTAGAAATAGTACAATAAACACGCTAATGTTAATGATTACGCCAGAGATAATTACAAATTTTGAAACATATCATGTTTGTGATAAAGGCTTAGCTCAATTAGGAATAAAAGAACATGAAGCCATTTTTGAAGCCATAAAACTTCAAAATCCAAAATTAGCAAAACAAAAAATGAAAGAACATTTTAGCGAACTATATAAGTATTGCTATAACGTTTAGTAAAAACAATAAATTTATATAATAAATACATGAAATTTAAAGGATTAAGATGGTGGGTTGTAGGTTTAGTAGCTTTAGCTGCAGTTATAAATTATATAGATAGGCAAGCGTTTGGAGCGCTTTGGCCAGATATTGCAAAAGAGTTATTTCCAGGAATGGGACCAGATGATACAAAAGCAATTTATGGTACTATTTCCGCTGTATTTATTTTATCATATGCTGCCGGTCAAACAATATTTGGAAAAATATTCGATTGGGTTGGAACTAGAATAGGTTTTGCATTATCTATTGGTATTTGGTCTATAGCAACTATGGTTCATGCCTTTGCAAAAGGAATGATTAGTTTCTCAATATTCAGATCAATATTAGGTATTGCAGAAGCAGGAAATTGGCCAGGAGCAGCAAAAGCAAATGCAGAGTGGTTTCCTACTAAAGAAAGGGCTTTCGCACAAGGTTTGTTTAATTCTGGTGCAGCTGTTGGAGGAATCGTAGCTTATCCAATTATTGGTCTTCTTTCGGCTTATCTATCATGGCAAGGCATATTTATTTGTGTAGGTTTAATAGGGTTTTTATGGTTGCTACCATGGTTTTACATAGTTAAAGCATCACCAAAAAAACATCCTTGGTTATCTGATGAAGAGAAAAAATATATTTTATCAGGCCAAAAAAATCAAGATTTAGATGAAGACGGAAACTATGATGATGGTTATGCTCCAAGTACTGGAGAACTTTTAAAGCGTAAAGAAAGTTGGGGTGTTATAATTGCCTCAGCAGCTATAGACCCAATTTGGTGGTTATTTATAGTTTGGATACCAATATATCTTAACGAAGTTTTTGGATTAAATGTAAAAGAAATTGCATTTTCAGCTTGGGTACCTTATGTAGGTGCTATGTTAGGCGCTTGGTTTGGAGGCCTTTTAGCCCAAAATAGATTAAGTTCAGGATGGTCAGTAGATAAAACACGTAAAATGGTAATTACATTAGGTTGTGTAATTATGATTCCATGTTTCATTCTATTAAGAGACCCAGGAACTGTAATGACAGCAGTAATTATTATGGCAGTATTACTATTTGGTTTTCAAACAGCAATTGGAAATGTACAAACATTACCAAGTGATATGTATAGTGGTAAAATAGTAGGTACTTTATCTGGTTTTTCTGGAACAGCTGCAAAACTAGGAGCTTTTGGGCTTACAATATTAGTTCCAATGTTAACTATGGGAGGTAATTATTCTTACGCATTTTTAATAGGTGGAGCATTGGCAGCAATAGCATTACTAGCTGTTTGGATTTTATGTCCTAAAATCGAGCCTTTAAAGCCTAGAGAATAATACATACAATTAAGAAAAATTTAAATCTAGAAAAAATAAATTGAATTTTAAAACAAGTAAAAACAATTAAAAATGAGTGAAAATAAAGGAAAAGTAGCTGTGGTAACGGGAGCTACAGGAGGTATTGGGTTTGAAGTAGCAAAAAGATTAGGTCAAGATGGTTATACTGTTATATTAAACGGTATAGATGACGAATCTGGAGCAGAAAGATTAAAAGAGTTAACATCTCAAGGCATTACTGCAGAGTATCTTGGTTTTGATGTAACAAAAGAAGACCAAGTTACCTCAAACATTACTCAAATTGGAGAAAAATATGGAAGAATAGATGTACTTGTAAACAATGCAGGTGGATTAGGTGGTAGATCTCGTTTCGAAGAGATGACTACAGACTTCTATAGAAATGTAATGGCTTTAAACTTGGATTCAGTATTTTTTGCTTCAAGAGCGGCTATACCTTTTCTAAAAAAAGGAGAACATCCTTCAATAATTAATTATACCTCTAATGCAGGTTGGACTGCTGGTGGACCAGGAGCAGGAATTTATGGTACATCAAAAGCTGGAGTACATGCAATAACTAGAGCGCTAGCAAAAGATTTAGCAGAATATGGAATAAGAGCAAATGCAGTCTCTCCAGGAACTATAGACACGCCTTTCCATGCTCAAATTAAAGCAACAAAACCAGAGGTTTTTGCTTCGTGGGCAAATAATATTATGTTAGGAAGACTAGGTCAACCAGAAGATGTTGCTGGAGTAGTTTCTTTTTTAGCAAGTAAAGACGCCTCTTTTATTACAGCAGAGACAATCCAGATTGGTGGTGGTCAAGCTTTAGGTATATAAAAAATAAAAAATTAGTAAGTCAAATAGTTTTATTTTAAAAGCTATTCTTTTAAATTATAAAAGAATAAATAGATAATAAAACTATTTGGCTTTTATATAATATTGAATAGTAATTAAACTCAAAAAATGAATAAAATTGTCACTTTCGGTGAGATTATGCTAAGACTTTCAACAGAGCGTCATTTAAGATTTTCACAAGCCAAAAAATTTGCAGCTACTTACGGTGGCGGAGAATTTAATGTAGCAGTATCTCTAGCTAACTATGGTATTCCTGCAGAGTTTGTTACTAGACTACCAGAAAACGAAATTGGAGCTTGTGCATTAAAAGAAATGCGTAAATTCAATATAGAATCTAAAAATGTAGTTTACGGTGGAGATAGATTAGGAATTTATTTTTTAGAAACAGGAGCAGGAACCAGAGGAAGTAATATAGTTTACGATAGAGCAAATAGTTCTATGGCAACTATAGAAAGAGGTTCAATAGATTGGGAATCTGTATTTAAAGATGCAACATGGTTTCATTGGAGTGGTATTACACCAGCAATTTCAGAGTCTGCTGCCCAAGAATGTTTAGAAGCTTTAAAAGTGGCTCATAAATTAGGAGTTACTATTTCTTCAGATTTAAATTATAGATCAAAACTGTGGCAGTATGGTAAAGAACCAAATGAAGTAATGCCAGAACTTTTAAAGTATAGTAACATTATTTTAGGAGATATAGATACCGCATTCTTTATGTTAGGTAAAGATAAAGTAAACCCTAACTATCAAAACGAAACATCCTTACCTGTTTTGTATGATCAACTTTTTAAGTTATGTCCTAATTTAAAAACAGTAGCAACAACTTTAAGATATTCTGTAAGCGCCTCACACCAGCGTATTGGTGGGATTTTGTATGATGGTAAAAGTATTTATAATGCAGATATTAAAGAAGTAACACCAGTTGTAGATAGAGTAGGTAGTGGAGATGCATTTATGGGAGGATTAATCTACGGGCTTGTAAACGATGTTAATAATAAACAAAGAGCATTAAATATAGCAGTAGCAGCATGTTGTTTAAAACATACTGTTTCTGGAGATTATAATTTAATTACACTAAATGAAATTGAAAAATTACTTAATGGAGATTCTTCAGGTAAAGTTTCAAGATAAAAAAATAGAATGGCACAATATTCAAGAATAGAAGTAGTAGAAGTAATGCGTAAAACAGGTTTAGTGCCTTTATTTTATGATAGTAATTTTGAAACTTGTAAAACTATAGCACAAACACTTTACAATGCAGGTGCTAGACTTATAGAGTTTACAGCACGAGGAGATTTTGCTCAAGATGTTTTTGCCAAACTTGTTAAGTTTTCAATAGAAAATTTACCAGGAATGATATTAGGCGTTGGCTCTATAACAGACGCAGCATCAGCATCAAATTATATGGCTTTAGGTGCTAATTTTATTGTAACTCCAGTTTTTAGAGAAGATATAGCAATAGTTTGTAATAGAAGAAAAGTATTGTGGTCACCAGGATGCGGTTCTCTAACAGAAATAGCAAAAGCCGAAGAGTTAGGCTGTGAAATTGTAAAACTATTTCCAGGAGGAATATATGGGCCAAATTTTATTAAAGCAATAAAAGGACCACAACCATGGACCACGATTATGCCTACAGGAGGTGTTTCGCCAACAAAAGAAAATTTAGAAAGTTGGTTTAATGCTGGAGCAACATGTGTAGGCATGGGATCAAAGCTTATTGTAAAAGATACTCAAGGTAATTACGATTTAAGTAAAATAGAAACCCTTACAAAATCTTCAATAGCTATTATAGAAACACTTAAATCTTAAAAAGAAATTGGAAACTAAAATTACATTAAAAGAATTATCTCGTATATCAGGTTTTTCTGTATCTACAGTTTCCAAAGCAATAAATAATAAGCTAGATATTAGCGAGAAAACTAAGCAGTTAATACATAGTATTGCAAAAGAGCATAATTATATTCCAAATACCTATGCTATAGGTTTAAGAAAAAAAAGAACTCAAGCAGTAGCAGTCATAGTGCCACAGGTTAATACAAATTTTTATAGCTGGTTTTTATTTAATTTAGAAAAACTAGCTTATAATAATGGTTATAAAATAGTGTTGTATCAATCTTTTGAATCTCCCGAAAAAGAAAAGGAGTGCATTAAAATTAGTAGTGATGGTAGTGTAGATGGTGTAATATTATTATCTAAAAACAAGCCTAAAATCTCAAATAATAATTACCCATTGGAGTTTATTCAAATAACAGAGCATCAATCTAAAGAGCAACTTGAAAAATACTGTATACATAGTTTTAATACATTATTAAAAAACATAGCATAAATTTTAAAAAGTAAAGATTTTAATATGCTTAAAAAAGCAATACTATATATGGTTCTAAGTGCTATAGCATTTACATTTTTAAATGTATTTGTAAAATCTTTAGGCGATTTTAGTGTATATCAAATAGTTTTTTTTAGATCATTAGGCTCCTTGTTTTTTACGATTCCATTTATCATAAAAAATAAAATTCCCATATTAGGAAATCAAAAAAAAATCCTAATATTTCGTAGCGTTTTTGGTTTAATATCAATGACGCTTTTCTTTTTATCCTTAAAACACATAGCAACAGGAACGGCAGTATCAATACGTTACATAGCACCGGTTTTTGCAGCAATATTTGCAGTCTTTTTTTTAAAAGAAAAAATAAAAATAATGCAATGGTTTTTATTTGTTTTAGCCTTTATAGGTGTTATAATTTTAAAAGGAATAGGTAATAACTTGCAAACGCAAGGTATATTATATGCTTTAATTTCAGCAATATTCGCAGGTTTAGTTTACATAAGTATTAGAAAAATAGGAGATAAAGACCATCCAGTAATAGTAGTAAATTATTTTATGGTAATATCTGTAATAGTTGGAGGTTTATTGTCAATTAGCAACTGGAAAACACCAATAGGCTCACAATGGTTAACGTTGTTAAGTTTAGGCTTTTTTGGCTATTTTGCACAATTGTACATGACAAAAGCGATGCAGTTAGGCGAAACAAACCAAATAGCGCCATTAAAATATTTAGAAGTAATATTCACCATGCTAATAGGAGTAATATGGTTAAGCGAAAAATATACATTTTGGAGTATTGTAGGTATAAGCTTAATATTATTAGCATTAGTTTTTAACTTAATTATAAAAAATAAAAAACGTCCTAAAACTAATACTTAGAGCGTTGTTTTTTTTTTTTTTTGAGAAGCTTAAGATGTCATTTGGTCAATTTTAGACTGGAAATCAATAATTTCTTTCTAATGTATAATTTCAATTTTCATTTCGTTTTCTGTAATAATATTCCAATTCAGATTTGAGTTAAATTGTCAAATATCGTTCTCAATCAGTATTTACAATTATACTTTTTAATCCACTCATTGACTGTTGTTGGTGCAATAGAGTAGAGTTTACAAAGTTCGCTTTTTGTGTGTTTTCCGGTTGTAAGTTCGGCTAAAATTTTTAATTTAAAAGGTTCTGAATACCGTCTAATTACTTTGTCGTTTTTGTACATAATTGTGTTAAATTATGTAGCCTTTATTCAGGACGGGTCAAAATGACTCACAACGTGTTTGTATATGGTTTGTTGCGTGATCAAGTCACTAAGTTAGTAAATAAAAATCGAATAGAAAGTCTGTAAGGACTTTCGTAAGCAGGCTAGAACCTAGCAATAAAATATATGCATTGTTGGCTTTTAGTGCTTTTATTTTATCGGTTTTTGTTTCGTTCCTCTAAAGTTAATGATTTCAATTAATTCCTTTTTTGGTTGAATTCTGTAGATTATATAATTGTTTTTGTCAACCAATCCTTTGTGAACATTATTATACTTTCCAGTTTGAGGACAAATTTTAGGATATTTGCTTATTCGAGTTAAAAGGTCATTAATATTCTGTTCTAAATTCAGAATTTCCATTATAGTCCATTCTTTCTCTAAATAATCCAAAACCTTATCTAATCCATTTTCAGCTTGTGGTGTCCAAACGATTTTTAATGCCATTTATCAAATCGTTTCATTACTGTTTCATTAGCTTTATATTCCCCTTTATCAGCTTGCGATAAACCAATCTTGATTTCTTCTTGTTCTTTTTTAGACATTTCATTCCACCAATCCACTTGCTCTTCCTCAAAAACAGATTTGAGTTTTTTTAAAATGCTTTCTTTCTGTGTTTGAAGTAAAAGATGCATTAATTCTAATTTTGTGGTCTCTATATTCATAATCCTAACTTTTGTTATAACAAAGATAGTTTTTTATCTACAAACTTTATTCCGAATTAATTTGATAATAATATTTTTAAGTTTGGACTTAAAGTTTGATGATTTTCGATGTCCTCCAGCATGTCTAGTCCTGAAATATGGCTACAGTTTAAAATTGAATTTACGCTGATAATTTATATACCATATTAGGTGTTTTATAGTCTAAAGATAAATGTAATCTTATTTCGTTGTATAAATTAATTGCATTTTTTGCAGCTCTTTTAGCGTGAGCCACGTTATCAAAGGTTTGGTCGAGATAGAATTCATCTTTAAGTATGCCGTTTACGCGTTCAGCCATGGCATTTTCGTAACAATGATTTTCTTCAGTCATACAAATATCTATCTTTTTACTTTTAAGTATTTGGGTGTATTGATTGCTACAATACTGTATTCCTCTATCGGAATGATGAATAAGTTGTTTAATGTTTTTAGCTTGATAAATAGCTTTATTTAACGCTCTTACACATCCTTTTAGTTCCAAGCTATCACTAAGATCATAGCCAACAATTTTGCGAGAGTGCATATCTGTTATTAAAGCGAGATAACAAAAACCTTTAATAGTTCTTATGTATGTTATATCACTTACCCACACTTGATTTGGCCTTGTAATTTCCATATCTTTTATCAGGTTATTATATTTGTAAAAGCGATGATAAGAATTCGTTGTTTTGGCACTAGTTTTCTTTCTAAGAGTCAGCATTTGGTGTTTTCTAAGCACGTTAAACAAAGCATCTCTACCAACTTTTAAGTTAGCTTTGATAAAATCGTCTTTTAGTGATTTTTCGAGTTTACGCACGCCTTCTCTAGGAAGGGATTTACGTCTTTTACTTACAATTTCTATAATTTGTTGTTCTATTTTTAAACGTTTATCAGCTCTAGATTTGTATTTATAATACGCATCACGTTTAAGTCCAAAACAACTAGCTATAGTTGATAAAGAAGCAAATCCCTTAGCTCTATTTCTAGTTTTAATAAAGGCTAGATATTGAGTTTTTTTTTAAGTTGCTGAACATTTTTATATCCTAATTTTTCAGCAGCTACCTCCAGGTAAGATTCTTCTACCATAGCATCGAGATCCTTTTTAAGCAGTAGCTTTTTAAGTTTTTCATTCTCTTTTTGTAGCGCTTTAATTCTAGATATTTCGTCTTTAGTTTCCACTTTTACTCTGGTGTTCATTAAGTCTTTACGATTATACTTTTTAATCCACTCGTTAACAGTTGTAGGTGCAATAGAGTAGAGTTTACAAAGTTCGCTCTTTGTGTGTTTACCTTTACTAAGTTCATCCAGAATTTTTAATTTAAAAGGTTCTGAATACCGTCTAATTACTTTGTCATTTTTGTACATAATTGTGTTAAATTATGTAGCCTTTATTCAGGACGGGTCAGCATTAACAATAACGGTTTTGTGTATGGTTAGTTGCGTGGTTAAGCAACTAATTTAGCAAATAAATCACAAATAGAATATTCCGCAGGAATGTTCGTAAGTCGGCAGTGAACCAAGCAATTAATTATACACGGTGTTGTAAAACGTTTTTATTCAGTAACTCTTTTTCAATACTTGTCCGAAATCCAATATAAGTTATTTCGGCAATATTTATTTTCTTATTTTCAATCCATTCCGCATCTTCATTCATTAATTTTAATTCCGCTTCATTTTCTGTTAGATTTTTAATTTGTCCGACAAAATATGAATCATCATCAGCTTCTGTAAATACTGCAATCAACTCTTCGTTTTCCAATTCCGATAAACATTCGAACATATTGTTCATTTTTTCGAGTGGTAGTTTTCCGATAAATTCAGAGTAATTGTTATTCTTTATTTCACTTAATTCTTCTTCGTCCCATTCTCGATATTTTTCAATTTCGAAATTTCTAATAATTGCAAAACCATCAAATTCTTTTGTCTCGTCATTAAAACAGATAAATATGAAGATATTGTCGTTAGATTTTAGGCAAATTCCTGAATAAACTTCGTCACGATTTGGTGCTAAATCAACGTGAATAGGAATCCCATTTTTGATGGTTTCTTGCATTTTTATTTAAGTTTACTCAATTCAGTTATTCTCTCTAATGCACTTATAAAGTTTTCTTGTTTTTCCGTATCACACCAATCAAATAAATAAATATTATAAGAATTTGTCATTTTAAAAGTCATATTTCTTTTGTCAGAATATTGAATAACAGAATCTTTTTCAGTTGCTTTAATGTTTATTTGTTTCATTGTATCTGTCAATGAATGAATAAAATTTATATCCACATAAATATCTTGTAATGGAATTTCCCACTTCTGAAAGAATTCTGTTTTAGATTTACCAATAAAGAAAGTTAAAGTAGAATCGGTTGGATTGTATTTCGCTTTAGTGTGAACTTCTAATTGATTTGCGTCAGTACACTCAAACATATAGTTTTCTATAATTCCACCTAAATAAGTCATATCAGTACTTTTTTCAATCTTGTCTTTTTCGGAAGAGCAAGAAAGAATTAAGAAGAATGTTAGTATGCTGATTGTCTTTTTCAAATGTTTTACAACGGTCTCGTATAACCGTCAGTTACGGATTTAAAGTTAATAATTTTCGGTTAAGCACTGACGTTAGCAATTCCGAGTGGATTCGGACGTAGTCGAATCCGCCGTAATTGCGGTTATACATTGTTGTGCAACGTTTTTTATTCAAATCGATAAATTTTACTTTTCTCCAAAATTATTAATTCCGCTTTCTGTCCGATTGAGTTAATATTCTCAATAATTTCGTCCGCAATCTTTTTTGCTTTTTCATATTTAACTTCTTTATTAAAAGTGAATTGAATTCCAGGCATTTCCCACGAAAAACTAAACTCATCTTCTCCAACAACATAAAAAGGCCAGTCGTCTTTAAATATTTTTTTCCAATCAAATGAATTCGGTGTCATTATTCTGTCATATTCCTCGTTTGGAATTTCATCAACTCCGGATATCAGAAACTCAAAATTTTCACCAGTCCAATTCGTTCGGTCAATATTTTCAGTTTTTATTTCCGCTTTGGGTTCAGTTTCCGCAGTTGTTCTTTCCGTAATTTTTTCAGTCGGTTTTTCTTTTGGAATATTATCCAGCTCGTTCAGTTTTTTCTTTAAAAATCGGAATAGTTTCATTTTTTGGTCAAATGTTGCACAACGGTCTTGTATAAGATTAGTTGCGTGGTTTAAGCACCTAATTTAGCAAATACAAACCGAATAGAAAATCCGCGAGGATTTTCGTAAGTAAGCTTGCACTAGCAATTAATTTTATACGTTGTTGTAGCACGTTTTTATTTTTCGTTCAGTTGATATTTATACTCAAATATTTCTTTTTCAGTTCCGTCAATTTTAATTACTTTTTCTAAAAATCCGACGTTATTGTATATAAACTGATAAGATTTGTTTTTACCAGTTAATATATAATCCTGTGATTTGTTTATTAGAATCGTATCATTCCTGTATTCGTAATTTTCTTTTTTCCAAAGTCCGTTTTTTATTGAATAAAAGTCAGATGAGATTAATCGGTTTGCAGAATTGTATTTGTTTTCAGACACCTTAAAATCGCCAGAATAGTTAATGATTGTATTTCCGTTTTTGTCAATCACATCATTGTCTAATATTTTATTTGTCTCGATAATTTTTTCTCTGTTTTCAGGGTAGAATATTTTGTCCTCGTATTTTTCTCCGTCTTTTGAATAATAGATAAATTCTCGGTTTAATCTGCCGTTGGAAAATTCCTGTTTTTGTTTTAATTCTCCATTTGCATTAAATATTTCTATTTTTTTAGAAACAATTTCTTTGTCGGTTCCGTAATCGATGGAAATCTTTTGGTTTTTGTCCTTTATAAAAATGTCTTTGTTTTTAAGTATTCTTCCGGGATTTTCATAAGTCAGCTTTGTGTCTTTCAAATATTCATATTCATAACCATATTTAAAATTTCCATTTGGCGAATAATGTGATGTTTTGATAACTCTCCCTTTTCCATCGTATTGATATTCACTTTTGTTGATTATTGTGTTATCATTCTCAATTATGGTGATAACGTTTCCGTTTTTGTCAAAGTTGATGTCGGATGAAATTTGTCCATCTCTAAAGCAAAGAAGTTGTTTTAGGTTGTTCTTTAATGCAAACTCTGTAAATGCGTCATTACTATTCCTTGTGTTTTGAGGAACGTTTAAAGTCGCTACAAATAATTTTCTTGGTTCGTGTTGAATCGTTTGTCCAAAGGAAAAATTAAATGCAAAAAAAATGATGATTAATAGTCTGTTCATTGATTTGGTCAAATGTGCTACAACAATTATATATACCAAACATAATCATTTTTGTACCGGTTAGCAAACAAATTTGGCGGTATATACCAACTTTTATTAGAGTTTGTATATATTTTATTTTTGGCAGGTTATCGCAACTTTTTTAAACTGTAATAATTTAAAAATAGTATTAATGTTCATTTATTTTTTATACCCAAATAATAATTTTAGTTTAATAAAGTATGTAACTTGTTGTGTAATTATTTTTTATTAAGATCTAGTATGGTTCTAAATAAATTATTATTTTAAGAGCTCATACAGTTGTTGGTTCTAGACTTGTTTAAGACTAAATACCAATTCAAACATCCCAATAACAATTGATGAAGTTTTTATCTACTTAATTATCGACAGTAAAAATAAAACCCTGTAAAACAGTATTTTACAGGGTTTTTTGTGGAGCCGGAGAGAATCGAACTCTCGTCCAAACAAGTAACCAAAGAGCTTTCTACACGTTTATTCTTTTCTTGGGTTTTCGATTAAAAGCTGGTTAAAGACAACCCACTTTTAACTTATCTTTTTTAGTTTCAAATAAGCATCAAAGCACTACCTATTCTATCTTGACATTTACGATGCCTCAAAATGGAACGCCGCCAATCAAGGCTTTCCGGAGACATAAAGCTTGCTCACCTTGTGAGCCGAGGCTTAATCCTACTATAATTCAGATTAGGCAGCTAAAGCGTAGTTATTCTCGCCGTTTAAAAAGTTGATCTAGCCTTTAACGTGTTTCAAAATCATTACACGACGTGCTTACTATTTAATTAATCTCGCTGTCAAAACCAGTCGGCCCCAAATATAAATAGGAAAACAAAAGTCTCTCAATTCAAAAAATTAAAAGAACTCTAATATAGTAATTTTGGCGTTACCAATACAAGCAGAAAAAGCTGGTATTGGTCAGGCTTTCCGCTATATCTTTTGCAAAAAAAGCAAAAGGATGCCGCATCAATCCTTAACGCGCTTCACCAAGAAACAATAGTATAAGTTTCAAAGGATGGCGAAATTAATAAAAAAATTAAATCAAAAGGCATACCAAATAGGATTTTTAAAAATATTAAGATAAATTTGATAAGCTATTATCAAAAAACAATCAATAATTATGATTAAAACAGGAACTCAAGTAAAATGGGATTGGGCAAACGGTACCGCAAGAGGTAAAGTAGAACAAAGCTATACAAAAGCAGTAACAAAAACCATAAAAGGAATAGAAGTTACAAGAAAAGGAGAACCAAACAATAAAGCATTGTACATAAAACAAGACGACGGAGACTTTGTATTAAAGTCAGAAAGCGAAGTATCCAGAGTCAATTAACTTTATTTGCGCAACGCGATTAATAGAAGTATTTTAGCGAAAACAACTAAGATATTTTACATGAAATTTGCAGTAATAAAAGAACGTAAAAACCCGCCAGATCGTCGTGTCGTATTTTCACCTCAAGATTTAAAAACCTTAAAAAGTAATTTTCCCGAGGCAGAAATTGTTATCGAGTCATCAAATATTAGAGTTTTTAACGATTCAGAATATAAAAATTTAGGTTTTACAGTTTCAGAAAATGTTGCAGATGCTAATGTAATGTTTGGAGTAAAAGAAGTGCCAATAGAAGCACTAATACCAAACAAAAAATATTTTTTCTTCAGCCATACCATTAAAAAACAACCATACAATCGTAAACTTTTAAAAGCTATTTTAAATAAAAAAATAGAACTTTACGACCATGAAACAATTGTGCGAGAAAACGGAGCACGATTAATAGGTTTTGGCCGCTATGCAGGATTAGTTGGCGCTTACAACGGTTTTAGAGCCTTAGGGATGCGTGACGGCTTATTTAACTTACCAAAAGTAGAAACCTTAAAAGATTTAGAAGCAGTAAAAGCAGAATTAAATAAAATAACAATTCCTAATATTAAAATATTACTTACAGGAACAGGAAAAGTAGCACACGGTGCTAAAGAAATTTTAGACCATTTAAATATAAAAGAAGTTAGTGACGCCTTATACTTAACAAGTGAATTTACAGAACCTGTGTATTGCATGGCAGACGTTATGGAATATGCAAAACGTAAAGACGGTAAGGTAGGTGATAAATTTGAGTTTTATAAAGATGCATCAGGTTATAAAAGTAATTTTATGCCATATGCCAAAGTTACAGATTTTTTTATTGCAGGACATTTTTATGGTGATGGTGCACCATACCTATTTACAAGAGAAGATGCTAAACACCCAGAATTTAAAATAAATCTTGTAGCAGATATATCTTGCGATATAGATGGACCAGTAGCCTCTACAATACGTCCATCTACAATAGCAGATCCGTTTTATGGTTACGATCCTAAAACCGAAAAAGAAGTAGCATTTAATGCTAAAAATGCCATTACAGTAATGGCAGTAGATAATTTACCTTGCGAACTACCAAAAGATGCCAGCGAAGGTTTTGGAGATATGTTTTTGCAACACGTTATTCCAGCTTTTTTTAATAACGATAAAAATGGTATTTTAAGTCGCGCCCGTATGACTAATAGTAAAGGTGAACTAACACAACGCTTTGCTTATTTGCAAGATTATGTAGATGGTAAAGAATAATAAAAATAAAACAGCAATAGTTACAGGTGCCGCATCTGGTATAGGTTTAGAGTTTACACACTTATTAGCTAAAGACAATTATAATTTGGTTTTAGTAGATGTAGATTATACAAAATTAAATGCGGTTAAAATTAAAATTGAAAAAGAGTACAATATTAATACTCAAATTATAGTATCAGACCTAAGTAAGGTAGATAGCGCTAAACATGTATATAGCCAGATAAATAGCAAAACAATAGATGTTTTAATAAATAATGCAGGTTTTGGTGTTTTTGGGTCTTTTTCAAATACCTCATGGAGTAAAGAAGCAAATATGTTGCATTTACATGTAATAACAGTAACGCAATTAACAAAGCTTGTGTTGCAAAATATGGAAGCACAAAATTCAGGAAAAATTTTAAATGTTTCCTCATTAGCAGCATTTATGCCTGGACCAATGATGGCTTTATATTATGCCTCAAAATCATATTTGTTATCCTTTTCAGAAGCTATTGCAAACGAGCTTAAGCACACAGGTATAACTGTAACCGCTTTATGCCCAGGACAAACAAATACGGGATTTCAGGATGTGGTTTCTAGCGCCTCAACTGAAAATAAAATAAACTTTAATATAGCATGCCCTAACGCAGTTGCCGTTTATGGTTATAAAGCAATGCATAAAGGAAGAGTAGTGGCTATTCCAGGTATGTTTAATAAGTTTTTAGCTACTTTGCCAAGATTTTTAACTAGAAATAGAGTACGTACTATTGTAAGAAATGTTCAAGATAAAAACCGTAATTCTAAAAATAATAAGGTTAAATCTAAAACTATAAAAAAAGCATCTTAATACTTAAAAATAAAAAAAGCAGTTAGTAAAAAGTAAAAACTAGTTGTTATATTTAAAAGTAATAAATAAAAAAATATGAAATTTATAAAAAACATATTAGCAATAATTTTGTTAGTTGCTATTACAGCTTGTGAGAGTGATAATAATATACCAATTAATGAAAATACTGAGCAAGGTGAAATAAATCCGTTTTTAGAAAATTTTGGGTCAGATATACAAGCCCGATTTATTGGTAGTGTAGTTAATGAAGAAAATAATCCAATTGCAGGAGTAGAAATTAGAATAGGTAATGCATTTGCAGTTACAGATGCTAATGGTGTATTTTCAATTTTAGAAGCAACAGTTTATGAGAAGTTTGCATATGTTAAAGCTACTAAACCTGGATTTATAGATGGATCAAGAGCAATTGTTCCTACAAGCGGTACAAATAAGGTAAAAATAATGCTATTGTCTTTAGAACCTGTTGTAACGTTAACACCAGGACAATTATTAACTATAGATCTACCAGATGGAACAGAGGTTGATTTACCTGGAGATTATGTAGATGAGTTTGGGCAACCGTATTTAAATGGAGATGTAGATGTGTCTTTAAAAGGTTTAAATGTAGATAATGAAAATATGGCAATACAAATGCCAGGAATGCTAATAGCCGAAACTATAGATGGAGATTTAAGAGCCTTAGAAACCTATGGTATGATAGCCGTAGAATTACGAGGAACAAATGGAGAAGAACTAAGTTTAGCTCAAGGTTCTCCAGCAACAATTAGAGTGCCAGTTGGAGGTAGTATAGCAAATGCACCTGCAACAATACCGCTTTGGTATTTTGATGACGATAATGGGTACTGGAAAGAAGAAGGAACAGCAACATTACAAGGTAATAGATATATTGGAGAAGTAGCACATTTTAGTTTCTGGAATTGCGACGACCCATTTGCATCTATACAATTGTGTGTAACTGTAGAAGACGAAACAGGAAACCCATTAGGATTTGTACCAGTAGAATTGCAAAGAGAAATAGCAGGATGGAATTCTGCATCATCAGGTTATACAAATAGCACTGGTATTACATGTGGTTTAGTACCTGCAAACGAAACTTTAACTTTAACAATTGATAATTTTGGGTGTCCGGGAAATAATATAACCACTACAATTGGACCATTTTCTCAAGACGAAAATATAACAGTAACCCTTTCAAATACAGCTACATTATCTACAACATTAACAGCAAATTTTACGTCTTGTAATGATGCAGAAATAACAAATGGATATATACAATTAGTATACGCTAATCAAACTAGTGTTATACCAGTAACAAATAGTGAGTTTTCTCAAACTATAAATTATTGTGCATCAAACACAGCATACTCGATTCAGTTTGTAGATGTAAATAATGGGCAGTCCTCTGGTGTAATAACAGGAAATTTTAGTGGGCCAACAACAGATTTTGGTTCGCAAATGTCTTGTGAAAATGTTGGTGATGCAGATAGTGATGGCGTTTTAGATTTAGATGAAGATTTAAACAATAATAATAACCTGGAAGACGATGATACAGATCAAGACGGTACTCCAAACTATTTAGATGAAGACGATGATGGTGACGGTATTAATACAATTGATGAAGATTATGATTTTGATGGAGACCCAACTAACGAAGATAGTGATGGCGATGGTATACCAGACTACTTAGACCCACAAGATGTAATAGATTTTAATTCAGAAATTTATGCAAACAATTGTGAAGATAATGTTTTAGAGTACGATTTAACCGAAACTTATGGTGTAACCTACACAAACACAACATTTACTTATTTTGAAACACAAGCCGATGCAGAGGCAAACGTAAATGCTATAATAAATACAACAGCTTACGAAAATGGTGCAATGTTACAACAAGTTTATGTGAGAGCTACAAATACAGTAAGTAATCAATTTTCTGTAGGATTTATTTATTTTTTAGGAGCAAATAATACAGATACCGATAATGATGGATTAACAGATTGTGAAGAAACTACAGGTGTAAACGATCCAAATACACCACTTAATCCCAACGGTGTTATAACAGACCCAAACAATGCTTGCGATCCATTTACACCAAACTCATCACAAGATTGCGATGGTGATGGTTTAACAAATTTAGAAGAAACCAATGGGCCAGATGGCACAGCAGGTACAGGAGACGAAACAGATGCAACAAATCCAGATACCGATGGAGATGGCGTTAATGATGGAGACGAAATTGAAAACGGTACAGATCCCAACGACCCAAACGATTTTTAATTCATAATTATTTTTAAAAAAAAGGCGCAATTTTGCGCCTCTTTTTTTAAATTTAAACTTTAACCAATTAAAAAACAAATAACATGATTGTTACATTATTAATTATAGCAAACATTGCAGGAGGCATACTTCTAGGTTTAGCAACATTAGATAAATGGGATGGAGAACGTAATTTTTTTAATAAAATAGCAGGTGTTTTAGCGCCTTTTCAAACTATTATTGGCGCAGCATTAGTAATACTTGGTTTATTGCGTTTGTTTGGTTCTGGTAGCTTATTTTTTAATATAGTAAGTGTTTTAGGAGGTTTTTTGCTATTAACACATGTTATTGTAAAAGCACCTGCATTTAAAGATTCTTTACAAAAACTATCAGATAAACTAATGCCGTTTAAAGCTGTTATCGGGATAGCGATGATTGCTATTGGTTTAATTAGTTTATTTTAAACGTTAATTATTTGTTAATTGAATGTAAATTAATTTTCTTTGTGTAAACTCCATGTTACATGAAAATTAATTGGCAAAACCATTCTAACCTTACACATAAAGAGGTAGAAGAACTTACAGCCATAGAATATAATCTTAGAAAAAAGATTGTTAGTATTTTAATTGCTGAAGCTAAAGAAGAATATAGTGGAGATTTTTCTGGTTATGAATTTGATTTTGATGTAGAAACAAAACAAATTGAAATCTCAAATAAAACACCAGAACCTATGTATTCAGAATTTAAAGCCATTTTAAAGAAACGTGGTAATTTGTGAATCCTGCTGAAACATATATAAACAATCAACCAGAACCATATCGTGCAATATTAATGCATGTTCAAGCTATTATAGAGCATACTTTACCAGAGGTAGATTTAAAATACAAATGGAGTATACCGTGTTACTATGTTGGTAAACGCCCAATATGTTATTTAAATGCCAATCACAAAAATAAATTTGTAGATGTAGCTTTTTGGCACTCGGCTTATATTACTAAACATAAAGCGTTATTGGTAGGTGAGAACAGAAAGGTTGTAAAATCGCTTCGTTATAAAAGTTTAGAAGCGATTAACGATACTGTTTTAGTCGATATTTTAAAAGAAATTTATACTTTTAAAGATAGCAGTTTCTATAACCGTTAAAGCCTAAATATACCTCCTACAGAAATAACGCGTTGTAAAAACCAAAAATGTTGTGAAGCACTTTCGTTTGTATTACTCGTTGTTCTAATATCTGGCATATTTATAAAACCACCACGTAAATCGCCTTGAATATAAAAATGCTTGAAAAAAGTAAGGTTTAAACCTACATTTAAATGCAAACCGTAACCAGAAATATGAAATTGATCATACCTGTCTTTTAACAACAGTGTAGTATTTGTTTTTGGATATAATACACCAGCACCAAAGCCCTCGGTAATATTTACTTGAAACTTATCTGTATTTGGTAAATTAAAAAGGCTTGAAATATCATCATGTCTTGCAAATTCTAAATACACGTAGTTTAATCCGTTAGTATGTTCAAACTGTAAAAATTCTCTTGAAACAAAATAATCGTCACCATTGTAAATACCATTAAACTGGCTTCCTGGTTCATCTTCAGGTAAATTTATATAACCAGAAACACTTTTAGTTGTATTTTCTACTAGTACATATTTCATGTGGTCTACACCTAGTGAAATTGAGTACTTGTCGTTTATAAAATACCCAAGTTTAAAGTTTGTTTGTGGTATTGTAATACGTGTTGGGTTTATATAATCTATATGCCAACCTTTAGGTTTGTCTTTTGCAGAGGCATCTTTTACGGTAAAAGCATAGTTTTCTCCTTCAAATCTTATATCAGATTTAGAAAACGTTTCTCTGTTTCCTCCCCAACTAATATAAAATTTACCTTTGTTAGAGCTGGTGTATTTAGTTAAAACTTCTTCTTGAGAAAAAGAAAAAAGAGTAGCGAAAAATGAAACTAAAAGAAATAGTTTCTTAGTATGTAAATGTATCATTAAAGATAATGTAGAATAAGTTTAAAGTGAGTTAACAACTTTACGTATTGCTGTTAAATTAGTTAGTAGGGTTTCTAAATTATCTAAATGCAGCATATTTGCACCATCACTTTTTGCATTAGCTGGATCAAAATGTGTTTCTATAAATAAACCGTCTACATTGTTTACAACGCCTGCTCGTGCAATAGTTTCTATCATGTCTGGTCTTCCGCCAGTAACACCAACACTTTGATTTGGTTGTTGTAAGGAGTGTGTTACATCTAATACGGTTGGTGCATATTGTTTCATGGTTGGAATACCACGAAAATCTACAATCATATCTTGATAGCCAAACATAGTACCACGATCTGTAATCCAAGCTTTATCGCTACCAGAATCTTTTACTTTTTGTACAGCATGTTTCATGGCTTCAGGACTCATAAACTGTCCTTTTTTTAAGTTTACAACTTTTCCTGTTTTTGCAGCAGCTACAACTAAATCTGTTTGGCGTACTAAAAATGCTGGAATTTGTAAAACATCTACATATTGTGCAGCTAATGCAGCATCACTAGTTTCATGAATATCTGTAACTGTTGGTACATCAAATTTTTCTGAAACTTTTGCTAATATTTCTAAAGCCTTTTCATTTCCAATACCTGTAAAACTATCTATTCTACTTCGGTTGGCTTTTTTAAAGCTGCCTTTAAATACATAAGGTATTTGTAATTTGTTTGTTATTTCTACAACGCGCTCGGCAATTCTAAACGCCATTTCTTCGCCTTCTATGGCGCATGGTCCACATAATAGAAAGAAATTATTTGAGTTTGTATGTTTTATTTTTGGAATGTCTTGCAACTGCATAATCTATGTTCTTAATTAAGGCTGCAAAGATAATACTAAAAAACTGATTTTTGGCAAGCCCGCATTAGCGATAGTAACGGCATCCTTTTTTGTGTGCGCTTATGCACAAAAAAGATATAGTGAATAGCGCGACCTTTTGTAGCTTAGTCTTTTACAAGAATTTTAGTACAAATTTTAATTGGCTACAACAGGAAATGCCTAAAAAAAAAATAAAAGTATATAAATCAATAAAAATTAAGTACCTTTGCACGCTTAAAATAAGGCACTAATACTATGGCTAAAATTAAAAATATCGCAATTATTGCGCACGTAGATCACGGTAAAACAACTTTGGTAGATAAAATTATGTACCACTGCCAACTGTTTCGTGAGAATGAAAACACTGGAGATTTAATTCTTGACAATAATGATTTAGAGCGTGAGCGTGGTATTACCATTACGTCTAAAAACGTTTCGGTTGTATATAAGGATACTAAAATTAATATTATAGATACGCCTGGTCACGCCGATTTTGGAGGTGAAGTAGAGCGTGTTTTAAATATGGCTGATGGTGTTTTATTATTGGTAGATGCTTTTGAAGGCCCAATGCCACAAACGCGTTTTGTATTACAAAAAGCGATTGATTTAGGTTTAAAGCCTTGTGTAGTTGTAAACAAAGTTGATAAGGAAAACTGTACTCCAGAAGAAGTACATGAAAAAGTTTTTGACTTAATGTTTGAATTAGGTGCAGAAGAGTGGCAGTTAGATTTCCCTACAGTTTATGGTAGTGCTAAAAATAACTGGATGAGTGATGACTGGAAAAATGAAACTGAAAACATCGAGCCTTTATTAGATATGGTTATTGAGCATATTCCTGAGCCTAAAATAGAACAAGGAACAACTCAAATGTTAATTACATCTTTAGATTTCTCTAGCTTTACTGGGCGTATTGCTATTGGGCGTTTAACTAGAGGTGAATTAAAAGTAGGACAAAATATTTCTTTAGTTAAAAGAGATGGTTCTATTGTTAAAAATAAAATAAAAGAGCTTCATACTTTTGAAGGACTTGGTCGTTTAAAAGTAGAAGAAGTACAAACTGGAGATATTTGTGCAATTGTTGGTTTAGAAGGTTTTGAAATTGGTGATACTGTTGCCGATTTTGAAAACCCTGAAGGACTTAAAACTATTGCTATTGATGAGCCTACAATGAGTATGTTATTTACAATTAACGATTCTCCGTTTTTTGGTAAAGACGGAAAATTTGTAACATCTCGTCACATTAAAGACCGTTTAGCTAAAGAATTAGAAAAAAACTTAGCACTTAGAGTACAGGATACAGATAGTGCAGATAAGTTTATGGTTTTTGGTCGTGGTGTATTACACTTATCGGTTTTAATAGAAACTATGCGTCGTGAAGGTTACGAGCTTCAAATTGGACAACCACAAGTAATCATTAAAGAAATTGATGGTGTTAAATGTGAACCAGTTGAGGAAATGACTATAGATTTACCTGAAAATGTTTCTGGTAAAGCAATAGAAATGGTTACTATGCGTAAAGGTGAAATGTTAAGCATGGAAGCTAAAGGTGAACGTATGGTTTGTGAATTTATAGTGCCATCTCGTGGTATTATTGGTTTACGTAACCAGTTATTAACGGCTACTGCTGGTGAGGCTATTATGGCACACCGTTTTAAAGAATATCAACCATTAAAAGGTGGTATTCCAGAACGTCAAAATGGATCGTTAGTATCTATGGAAAAAGGTACAGCTATTCCTTACTCGATTGATAAATTACAAGATAGAGGTAAGTTTTTTGTAGATCCAGGTGAAGATATTTACGAAGGTCAAGTTATTGGAGAAAATTCTCGTGGTGATGATATGACTGTAAATATTACAAAAACTAAAAAATTATCTAACGTACGTTCTTCTGGTGCAGATGATAAAGCTAAAATTGTTCCTGCAATTAAATTCTCTTTAGAAGAAGCTTTAGAATACATCCAGAAAGATGAGTATGTTGAGGTAACGCCAAACCACTTAAGAATACGTAAAATATACTTAACTGAAAACGAGCGTAAAAGAAATAAAATTATATAATTTTTTTAAAATTATAATAAATAGTTTAAAGAGAAATACCTTGTGGTATTTCTCTTTTTTATGATATAAATTGTGATTTTTGCTATTGTAAAAAGTCACTAATTATAATTTAACTAAAAAAATACCGCTTGAGTTTGTTACTATGCGGAAAAGAAATACAAAAATATTATGGAATTATTTGGAATTACTGGTACAGAATATATAGGCTACTTAGCCTCATTTATGGTATTGTTATCATTTACTATGAAGGACGTAAAAAAACTTCGCTTAGTTAATATGACTGGTTGTATTTTATTTATAATCTATGGTTTTTTAATGCCTACTTTACGTATTGGTTTGCCTATTATAATTGCTAATGCAGCTATACTTATGGTGAATTTTTATTACTTGTTTTTTTCTAGACCAGTTAAAGAGTAAGTATTAACTAGTTTTATATTTTGTAAATACCATTCTTGAAACATAGAATAGTAATAATAAAATAAGTGCATAATGGTAGAACAAAAGTCTAACTATAGAGTAGCTACCAAACGATACTATTAATGCATTAGAGAGTATTAAACTTGATAATAGAAAAACTATAGCATAGTCTTTTGTAAATGCTTTAAATAGTTGCACAATACTAATAAATAAAAGTACTATTATGAATAATAATAGCAGCTGAGATTTAATACCATGTATTAAGTTTCCGTAGTATAGTTTAAAATAGTTTTTGTAGTTATTAAATACTAAAACAGGCATCATGTTTTTTGCTGCTTTTTCAACCTGAACTCTGGCTTTATTTAAAGTATAATTTTTGTTTTCTTTTAAATAAGCAGAGCCTTTGTAGTGGTATGCATAACTACATATTTTTGTAAGGTTACTATGAAAATCATTATAAAGTTCAGAAGCAGATTTTGTTTCATTATGGTCCATAAGCCAACCTTTTTCTTCACTGTAAGTTCTACTTAAATTAAATACTGCTTTGGTTTCTTCAGTTTTTAAATCCTTTATATCCTCTGCTTTACTAACATAAATTGCAGCTGTATTTGCTATAAAAAATGAAGAGGTAGAAGCGAATTGGTCTTTAGTTATTTTATGGTATACTTTGTCTACTAATACATTAAATACTAGTGAGAAAATGAGAAGAAAAAGAAGGGTGTTTTGTTTTGTTTTTTTGAAAGTTTTTCTAAATTTTAAAATATAAACAAAGGAAAAAATAATAGGAAGCAATAAAAATTGAGCACGTGTTAAACTCAATATAATTGAAGTGATTAGTAAATACCAAAAATTTTTATTTTCAATTATAAATGAAAAACCAAAACATAGCGTTAGTAAATATAATGGATAGCTAAAACCTTCAGAACAAATATTGTTACCAACCATTAACGGATTAAAATATGGAACAATTAAAACAATTAAAAAAAGAGCCTTAGCAATTTTTGGTAGTTGTAATAAATCACTTATTTTTTTATAAAAAACATGAACTGCGCTAAAGCCTAAAATTAACTGAAAAGCTACAGTTACCATGTTAAAATTAGCTTTAAAAATAAAATTAAAAATATATACAAACAATGAGTAAACTGGAGAACGCCAAATCTCTAACCTAAAATGGCTTGCAGTATCTGGAGAATATATAGCATCTTGAAATATTAAGTACAAAAAACAAATACAGTAAATAGAAATAAGTACTCTATTGCTTAAAATGAATTTTTTAATATTTAAAAATGTATTGTTTAGCATGTATTAAAAGCACTCCAAAATTATAGAAGTATAAGGTATATTAAAATATGAGTTGTCAACTTTTGAGTTAACAGTATTAAAATGTTTAGAGGCTAAAGCAATATATTTTTCTTCAGTTCTTACAAACTTTCCACGATCCATATCTAATAATTTTTTGGCAATTGGATTTTGTTTTTCAATATAGCAGCCATCCAAAGTTATTAATCTTCCGTTAGGTTTTAATGCTTTTTTAGCGAGCTCAAAATTAACAGATTTAATTGGAGATAATAAGAGTTCGTCTAATTTTTATTTTATTGAACAAATTCCTCCTGCTCATATAGCATCATTAAAATCATATTCTTAAGAAAAAGAAAATTATTTAATTAGGTTGAAAAAAAACTTATGTTTGGTTAAAAGAAATGACGAACTTAATAATAAGTGAAGATCCCGAAGCTTTAATCGTTCTTCTTACTGACCATGGTGGATTTGTTGGATTTGATACCACTGAGGAAAGTAGAACTAAACAAAAAGATTCTGCTTTAGTGAATTCTATATTTTCTTCATTATTAGTTATAAAGTGACCTGAAAATAATGTTCCTAGTTATGATGATAAACTAAAAACAAATGAGAATTTATTTAGAGTCATTAGCACATATTTATCAAATAAAATAGCTGTTTTAAATCATCTTGAAAAAGATAGTAGTTATAATATTATAGATAGTGAATCAGATTATGGTGTTTATGAGCTAATTGAAGAAGAAGGAAATTCAGCTTTTAATAAAGAGGAAAAATAATTTATTACCAAACTAGTTGTGATTTCCCTTTTTAACAATACAATAGGTGCTCACACCAAATGGAAATGTAATATACTTTAAAAGTTTGTTTTCTGTTTTAAGAATATTAAAAAGCAACCCATTAAAAAAAGTAATTTTATTAATATCACTTTGTTTTTCCTTTTTGTTAAAAACAATATTTAGAAGATTACTAATCAGTCTGTAGATTAAAACAGGAATAAAAAGCAAAATATTCCAATAACCAGATGTTTTAATTTGGAAGCCATTATTCTTTACTTTTAATATTAATTGTTTTCTGGTATATCTTCTATAATGCATATTAACATCGTCATGATTACTCCACAAAAAGTTAAAAGCCGGTACAAAAATTAATAGTTCACCATCATCTTTTAATAATCCTAACCAATTTTTTAATGCTTGTTCATCGTTTTTTAGATGTTCAAGTGAATCTGATGCTATAATAATGTCGAATTTTTTATCTAAAGAAATCTTTTCGGCATCCATAATAAAAGCGTTTTTCAAGCCATTGGTTTTACAATTTTTAATGGCTTCTGCGCTTATGTCAACACCATATAAGTTATTTTTTTTAAAGCCTTTTCTGTATAAATTTTCAAGTAAAATGCCTGATGAACAACCAATATCTAATATGTGTAAATCTTTCGATTTATTTTTTAAATACGAAGCGATATAATGGCGTCTAGCCTTAAACCAAAAATGATTGGTTTCATACTTATGGTATTTTTTTTCGAAGTCTTTTTCCAATCTATTTTATATTAGTTTTTGCATTCCATAATCATTAACGTATAAGGAATATGAAAATAATTGTTGGCTATTTTTGAATTTACATTAGAGAAAAAAGTACTAGTCAAATTAATATAAGCGTCTTCAGTTCTAACAAACTGTCCACGATCTATATCTAATAATTTTTTAGCAATTGGATTTTGTTTTTCAATATAGCAGCCATCCAAAGTTATTAATCTTCCGTTAGGTTTTAATGCTTTTTTAGCGAGCTCAAATAATCTTGAAGTTTGAGAATCTGTCAAATGGTGTATAACGCCAGCAGCTATAACCACATCAAAAGTATTGGGAGCTTCTAAATTAAAATCTTCAACTGCAGTACAGTAAAAAGTATCATTTGGGTAGCGTGTTTTAGCAGTTTTAATATAATTAGCGTCAATGTCAATACCAGTATAGTCTGTATTTGGTAAAAAATCTATTAAATAACCAGGACCACAACCAATATCTAAAATCTTTTGGTTGACTTGTAATCTTACATCATTTTCAACAAACAATCTTCTCGCTCTTACGCCACCAACAATATACTGGAAGGTATTGTAAATTATAGAATTTTCAAGAATACGTCTTGGGTCAAAAGATTTTGCCATTTTATAATAATCTGTAGATTTTTAAAAAACAAAATTACACTATTTTAAAACATTATGAATGTTATAAAGTTTTATATCTTTATCGCGAACTAACAGTAAAAATGATTAATCTTAAACAAACCAATAAATACGATTTAGTTGTTGTATTATTCGCTATAGTTGCGCTTCAAATAATTTTAGGATTTCAAGGTTTTGATATTTGCGACGATGGTTTTGCTCTTACATTTTACCAACAAATTTATAACAATCCTTCTAGCATAGAATTTAACTTTGTTTATTGGCTGTCTGGAGTAGTTGGTGGTTTATGGTATACTATTTTTCCTAATGGTGGTATTTTATGGTTTAAGTTTTTTACCGTAATAATTAATACACTTACTTTTTTAATAGGGTATAAAATATTTAAACCCTTTATGCCTAAACGTATTGTGTTGTTAGGTATGCTTATTATTTTATTTGTAAACGATTTTGGTTTTTTAATATTCTACCATAACCACTTAACAGCGCTATTAGCACTAATTAGTGTTTATTATCTTTTAAACGGATTAATTAAAAAAAAGCCTTTATTCATAATACTTTCTGGACTTATTATAGGCGCAAATGTGTTTACTAGAATACCAAACTTAACGTTATTTGTATTCATATTAGCAATTCCTTTTTACTACATTCTTAATAAAGAGCATTTAAAATACGCTTTAAAACCAATGTTGCATTACATTTTGGGTATTATATTGGGCTTTGGTGTTATTGCTTTGTTACTTGTTTCATTAGGCCAATTTAAAATTATGCAAAATGCAATTTTAGGTTTGTTTGATTTGGGCGTAACTAAAGACAGTACACATAATTTTGGAGGTTTATTAAAAACATATTACTACAATTACCGTGTGCTATTTAGTGTAATAGGAGAGTTGTTACTTATTATTTGTTCTTTTTTATTTATTCAAAATGGTTTAAAAAAGTACAATTGGCTTAAATATACATTACTTCTAATATGGTTAAGTTTTGTGTTTATATGGTTTAAAAACGGAAATTTATATACTACTTACGCTATTGCATATACAGGAAGCATTATTGCCATATTTTCAAAACAAAAGCCAGCTTTTAAAACATTAGCATTATTAGGTATTTTAATGCTAACGTTTTTACCAATGGGAAGCGGTGGCGCAATTGTAAGTAGCGGTTATATGTGTATTTGGCTTTCTGTACCTTTCTTTTTTAATTATTTTTATGACTTAGAGCATACCTCAATTACTTTTAAAAACACTCAGGTAAGTACTATTAAGTTAAATAAAAAAGGATTTACAACACTTGTTATTTTTATAGCAGTTGCTTTCTTTTTGGCTAAAGCATTAAATGTTTCTAGAGAAGCTTACTTTGACAAAGGCAGCCGATTAAAAAAAACGCACACCATAAACAGTGATTTGGCAAAAGGAATCTATACAACCAAACGCAGAGCAGAAATTACCAATGCTTTATTAGTTAATCTTGAAAAATATGTAAAGCCAAACGATTATTTATTGACGTACGATAAAATACCTATGATTCATTTCTTAACCGAAACAAAACCATACATGTACAATTCGTGGGTTTGGGTTTACGATAGCTATTCATTTGAAAAAAAAATAAGCAAAGCAGAAAATGAAATAAAAACCTATCCTATTGTAGTAACACAAAAGTTTGAAACAACACGTCGCTTTTCGCAACCTATACCTAATTATTTAGCCGAAGACTTAACCAATACAAAAGGTATTATAAATGCTTACGATGCTAAAAAAAATATAACCATGAATAGGTTTTTAGAGCAAAACGAATATGAAATTGTTTGGAGTAATGCTTATTTTAATATTCTTAAAACTAAAAAAACGCACAAATAATTAGATTTACTTTTTATATTGTGATTTAAATATGAAAACACCCGAAAAACTTTCTGTAATAATTCCCATATTTAATGAGTCTGGTATAATAGATACATTATATACTAGATTAGTAGCAGCAGTAACTAAAATAACAGATAATTACGAATTTGTATTTGTAAACGATGGTAGTAAAGATAATTCTATAAACGAAATTAAAGCAATTGCTTCACAAGACGAACAGGTTTTTTTTATAGATTTTAGTAGAAATTTTGGTCATCAAATAGCTGTGTCTGCAGGTTTAAAAAACGTTACAGGTGATAGTATTGTTATAATAGATGGCGATTTACAAGATCCTCCAGAATTAATACCAGAACTTTATAAAGCCTATAAATCTGGTTTTGATGTAGTGTATGCTAAACGAAAAAAACGTGATGGAGAAACTTGGTTAAAAAAAACAACTTCAAAATGGTTTTATAGAACACTTTCTAACATTACAAATTTTGATATCCCATTAGATACAGGAGACTTTAGATTAATATCTAAAAAAGTTGTAGATGCTTTAAATACAATGCCCGAGCAAAATAAATTTATAAGAGCTCAAATTGCCTGGTTAGGTTTTAAAGACACATCTGTAGAATTCGATAGAGATAGTAGAAAAATAGGTGTAACAGGATACTCATATAGCCGTTCAATTAAAATGGCTTTAGATGGTATTACAGGCTTTTCAGATAAACCTTTGCTTTTTGTAAGCCGTTTAGGGTTAATTATATCTCTATTATCTTTTGCAATAATTTTATACGCACTAATAGCTTACTTTTTCTTTAATCAACAAGTTGCAGGATGGACATCTTTAATAGTAAGTACAATGTTTATTGGAGGTATTCAACTCATTTCGGTAGGTGTTATAGGTGAATATATTGCACGTATAAATACAGATGTTAAAAAAAGACCGTTATACATTGTAAATGAAACAAATATCGCTTCCGCAGAAGTGTTAGACGCTAACTAAAAATTATTTTTTATTTTTACTGTTAAAACATATCAATCTAGTGATTACAAGCTTTGGAATAGCTTTGTAGCCGAAGCAAAAAACGCTACGTTTTTATTTCAACGTGATTTTATGGAATACCATAAAGATAGATTTACAGATGGTTCTTTATTAATTTTTAAAGCCGATAAACTAATAGGTATATTACCCGGAAACACCTTAGATTCAGTATTACATTCGCATCAAGGTTTAACTTATGGTGGTTTGGTTTTAAATAAAACATTAAAGCTAAACGATACTATTGAAGCTTTTAAAGCGCTTTTAAAGTTTTTAGAAACAAACAATATTAAAACTCTTCATATAAAAAATATCCCAAGTATTTATAATTTAGTTCCAAGTGAAGAGTTAGACTATATTTTGTTTTTGTTAAATGCAAGTATCACTAGAACCGATGTGCTTTCTGTAATCGAAAATAATACCGTTTCACAACCTGTGTCTAAAGTAAGAACAAGAGGTGTAAAACGTGCAGAGGCTTTAGATTTAGAAATAAAAGAAGACGAAAATTTTAAGGCTTTTTGGGAAGACGTTTTAAAACCAAACTTACAAGAAAAGTACAATAAAAAGCCAGTACATAGTTTAGAAGAAATAATACAATTACAGCATAAATTTCCTAAAAATATTAGACAATTTAATGTGTATTATAAAAATGAAATTGTAGCAGGAACAACAATTTTTGAAACAAAAAATGTAGCACATGCGCAATACATTTCGGCAAAAGAAAATAAACAAGAATTGGGTAGTTTAGACTTTTTATTTAACCACTTAATAAATACTACTTTTAAAAATAAAAAGTATTTCGATTTTGGTATTTCTAACGAAAACAACGGCAAAAAATTAAATCAAGGTTTGTTGTACTGGAAAGAAAGTTTTGGCGCAAGAACAATAACACAACAATTTTATAGTATTTCAACGAAAAATCATAAACTTTTAAATAACGTTATGCTATGATTAAGTTTTTAGATTTACAAGCCATAAACGCTAGGTTTGACACAGCGTTTAAAAATCAGTTTCAACAGTTTTTAAATTCTGGCCAATACATTTTAGGTAACGGTGTAAAACAGTTTGAAACAGCATTTGCAAACTATTGCGGTACAAAATATTGTATAGGTGTAAGTAATGGTTTAGATGCTTTAATTATTACGTTTAAAGCTTATATGCAATTAGGAAAATTGCAAAAAGGAGACGAAGTTATTGTGCCAGCAAATACATTTATAGCAACACTATTAGCTATAACAGAAGTAGGTTTAAAACCTGTTTTAGTAGAGCCAGATATAAACACTTTTAATATTGATGCTCAAGAAATAGAAAAGCATATAAATGCAAAAACTAAAGCCATAGTAATTGTGCATTTATATGGGCAATTGGCTAATATGGAAAGTATTAATTTATTAGCTAAAAAAAATAATTTATTAGTAATAGAAGATGCTGCACAGGCGCATGGAGCAATAAATAACAGCAAAAAGCGAGCAGGAAATTTAGGCGATTGCGCAACGTTTAGTTTTTATCCAGCTAAAAATTTAGGTGCTTTAGGAGATGCAGGAGCAATAACGACCAATAATAAAGATTTTGCAAATATTTGCAATGCTATTAGAAACTACGGTAGCAGTGAAAAATACATTCATAATTATCTAGGAAGTAACAAACGTTTAGACGAATTACAAGCGCTGTTTTTAAACGAAAAGCTTAAGGTGTTAGATGCAGATAATGAAGCCAGAAGAGACGTCGCTAATAGGTATTTAAACGAAATTAAAAATAAAAAAATAACGTTACCATACTATAATGGTTCTAAAAACCACGTATTTCATTTGTTTGTAATTTTAGTTAAAAACCGAAATAAGTTTATAAATTATATGGAAACAAATGGTATAGAAACGGCCATTCATTATCCTGTGGCACCACATAAACAAGAAGCTTTTAATACGTTCACACCGAAACATTTACCTGTTACCGAAAATATACACAACAATTGTGTTAGTTTGCCTATTAGTCCTATATTGTCTTCCAAAGCTATTACAACCATTATCGCCACAATTAATACCTATAATTGAAAAAACTTCTTAATTACATAAACAATAATGTTTTAGTTAAAGTTGCTTCCCTTAATTCGGTTTCCGTAATTATTAAGATTATAGCAGGTTTTTTAACCTCTAAATTTATAGCCATTTTTGTTGGAGCCGAAGGTTTAGCTTTAGTGGGTAATCTTAGAAACTTTGTAAGTTCGGCACAATCATTTTCTATTTTAGGTTTATACAATGGTGTAGTAAAATATATTGCACAAAATAAAAGCAATAGAGTAGAGCTCTCTAAAACATTATCTACAGCATTTTATCTAGGTTTTATAGCAACTGCTATAATTTGCTCGTTTATATATTATAATGCAGATTATATAAACGATTCTATTTTTCATGAGTATAATGACTATGCATACGTAATTAAAATATTTGCCATTGTACTGCCATTTTATGCGTTAAACATGCTTTGTTTTTCGATAATGAATGGTTTTTCAAAATTTAAGTTTCTAATTGTTTTTAACATATTTGGGCAGATTTTAGGAGCAGTTATTACCATTTTTTTAATCTGGCAAAACCAAATAGATGGTGCATTAATATCTGTAGTAATAGCAGAGTCACTATTGTTTTTAATAACCTTGGTAGGTATTTTAAACAGGAAAAATTTCACCAAACTAGTTAGAGTCACGCAATTTAGTTTAGCATATGTAAAAAAATTAAGCTCGTATTCTATAATGGCTTTATTTTCTGCAATTGTAATGCCTTTGGTAGCTATTGCAATAAGGTCGTACATAATAGATGAGGTAGGTTTAAAGGAAGCAGGAATGTGGGAAGCAATGAATCGTATTTCTAAATACTATTTAATGTTTGTGTATTCTCTTTTAACACTTTATATATTGCCTCGTTTTTCTGAAATTAATTCTACTAAAGGTTTTAGAAAAGAAGTTTTTGGGTTTTACAAAACTATAATACCAATTTTTGCAGGAGGACTTTTAATTATTTATTTGCTTAGAGAATACATAGTTCAAATTCTTTTTACATTCGAGTTTGATCCAGTAAGTGATTTGTTTTTATGGCAGCTATTAGGTGATTTTGTTAAAGTGTTATCTATTATTATAGCGTATCAATTTTTAGCCAAAAGAATGTTTTGGCATTATATAATTACCGAAGCTTTTTCTGTAATCATTCTGTATTTAACAAGTATGTTTTTTATAGATAATTTTGGTGTAAAAGGAGCGAATATTGCACACTTTGTTACTTACGTCATGTATTATGGAGTAATATTATTAATTTTTAGTTCGTCGTTATTTGGAGTCTTGCCAGATGCAGAAATTGAAAAAGAAGATTCTCAAGATTCCCAAAACTCTAAATAGCGTTTTGCGCTATTAATATAATTATGTTCTTTATTTACAAAGCGCTGCGCTGCATGTCCTATTTTGGTAATGTTATCTGGGTTTTCTATAAGGGCATTTAAATGTTTAATTATCGCATTAACATTTGGTGTAGCATTTATGGCAATGCTATTTTTTTCTAAATTATAGTGCAGTAAACATTCATTTTCTAAACCTGTAAAAACAACCTTGCCCTTAGCCATAGACTCTAAAGCATTATAACCTTGATCGTAACTATAAACCTGGTCTAGTATAATGTGTGCATCATTATAAGCTTTAATATACTCATTGTAAGGTAAATTATGAGTTGTAATTACCTTAACCTTATCGCCATGAGATTTTTGTATTTCCTTCAAAGCAATTTCAAATAAATCGTTACCTTTTTTGTAATAATTATTTTTGTTAATACCATGAAATATTACAATGGGATTTAAGTTTGTTAATGCTTTAAATTCTAAAACATCAACATTAATTGGGTTAGCAATCATACCTAAATATTTAGGATGGTTTTGTAATGGTAAATGGTAATCAAAATCTGAAGCAATAACACCTTCAATACCTTTAAAAACGGTATCGTGCAATTTTTTATATTCTGGTTTTAAGTATTTTAAAACAGATTGGTAGTTGCTTTTTTTTCCTTTTTCATTAAAAAACGGTGTAAGTATAGAGTATTTTAAGTTTTTATTATAGGCGTAGTTAACACTTGTATAGTCTGTACCACAAGAGAGCAAATAAATTTTACTATTGTTTTTTTGTATTGAATTAAAAATATACGCTTCAATATTAGGCGTGCACATAAAAGCACTTTCGTTAATAAATTGCACAACATCAAAACCACTAAGTTGTGGTAAAGCATTTTTAATTTGCCTTTTAATATCTAAAGAATATAAATCGATTTTACTAAGCTTATAAATAAGCACTTTTAGTTTTTTAAAAAATCCTTTTTGGTAGCGTTTTTTTAAAAGAATATCTACGGGAAAATTTTTAAAACCATCATTTAATCCAGCAATAACAACAGTGTGTCCTAACTTTTCAAGGCCAGCCTTTAAAGAATTGTGTAAATTGCTATATTCTCCTATTAATAAAATCTTCATTCACTATATTTGATGCATCCAATAAACTAAAACGCTTGCAAAGTAACAATAAAAAAAAAATATGCCTAGTCGTATCGTCTTTAGGTCAAGGTGGCGCGCAAAAAGTAGGTGCTTTATTATCTAAAATGCTTCATGATTTAGGTCATGAAGTGCACATTGTTAGTGTTTTAAATATTGTAGATTATAGTTACAAAGGCACATTATTTAATTTAGGAAAAATAAATGCGAGCAGATTTAAAAAATTACTAATTTTTAAAAACTATTTAAAAGCTCATAATTTTGACTGTATTATAGATAATAGATCGCGTGTTCAAGCTTTAAGAGATTTTATAATTAATAAGTTCATTTATAAAATTCCTACAATTTACATTGTACATAACTATAAAACATCACATGCTTTTTCAAAATACAACTGGCTTAATAAATATTTGTATAAAAATGAAATGCTAATTACAGTATCTCAAGCTGCAGAACATAAATTTAAAAGCTTATATAATTTAAAAAATTGCCGCACAATTTATAATCCTATAGATTTTATAGCGTTAAATAAACAAGCTGAAAAAACGCAACATTTAAATTCTAGTTTAACTAATTATATTTTGTTTTATGGAAGGCTTAATGAGCACCACAAAAACTTAAAATTTTTACTACGTACTTATAAAGCATCAATTTTAATAGAGAAAGGTTATAAACTGGTATTATTGGGTAATGGTAACGATACTGATACTTTAAAGGAATATACTCAAAATCTAGATTTACAAAAGCATGTAGTTTTTATACCATATGTAGAAAATCCTTTACCATACGTTAAACAAGCAAAGTTTACAGTGTTAACTAGTAATTTTGAAGGGTTTCCTATGGTGTTGTTAGAATCATTAGCATTAAAAACACCAGTTATTGCTGTAGATTGTAATTCTGGACCAAGAGAAATTATAGAACATAAATTTAACGGACTGTTAATTGAAACTAATAACGAAACAGCTTTTGAAAATGCTATGAATAGCTTTATATTAGACGACACTTTATATCAAAACTGTAAACAAAACAGTGTAAATAGCGTTAAGCAGTTTAGTATTAGTGAAATAGCAAAACAATGGGATAAAGCAATTACAGACCTTTTAAATTAAAATGAAAGACACCACAATAGAATCAGCCAGAATAATAGAAATTCCTAAAATTGAAGATCCTCAAGGTCGTGGCAATTTATCGGTAATTGAAAAAGATTGTGTGCCATTTAGTATAGAGCGTGTTTATTATTTGTACGATGTGCCAAGTTCTGCTTATCGTGGTGGTCATGCTCATAAAGAATTGCAGCAATTATTACTACCATTAAGCGGAAGTTTTGATGTGATTTTAAAAGATGGTAAAAACACAAAAACAGTAACATTAAATAAGCCAAACAAAGGCTTGTTAATTGTACCTGGAATCTGGAGAGAATTAGAAAATTTTTCGTCTGGAGCTGTATGTTTGGTTTTAGCTTCTGCTGTTTATAATGAAAACGATTATATTTCTAATTTCGATACTTTTAAGCGTATAAAAAGTTAAGTTTTTTCATTTACATATTGGTAACACATATAACTAATTCGATAAAACTGTAATAGTTTTATACTGGGTTTATTACTAAGTAAATTAGCTTTCATTTCTTCTTTAAATACAGCATGAATTTTACTAAAAATTCTTACTAATTTATATTTATTAAGCGTTACAAATAATTTTAAAAGGTCATTATCTGTATCAAGCGCCTTATTCTTTTTATAAAACCTTAATAAAGTATTAACTGCTTGTTCAACTTTATTTAAGTAAACCTCATTTTCATCAAGACCTAAGTGGTAAACCTCATTATCAATGTGTAAAACATTAATGTTATTAGTTTTTAAAAACGCGCCAAAATAATAATCAAAACCATAACCTTTGGCTTCATTAATTTTGGAGTTTATTAATTTAAAAGTCTCTTTTTTAATTAAATAGTTGGCAGATATTATAATTTTATAGGCTTTTTGGTTACGTAGTTTTGCAGGCTTTTCTTCTTTAGTTTTTCCATATGTCCAGCGTAAAGTTTTATTGTGATTTGGTACTTGTTTTTTGTAAGCAAAGCCGCCATAAATAGCTTTGTAATTAGTGCTCGTGGTTTTTAAATAATTTGTAATAAAACTTTTGTTTTTAGGCATAACATCTGCATCTAAAAAAAGTAACCAACTGTATTTAGCTTTGTTAGCTAATTCATTTCTAGCTCTTACACGACCAATATTTGTTGGGTTTGTAATAACAAAAGTATTACTCAAATCTATAGTGTTTAAATGATGAGTACTACCGTCTTCAAAAATTAAAATTTCAAAAGGTGTAGTTTGTAAACTAAGTTGTTTATGTAAAACACCAACTAAAGTAGAAACGTTATAATTATATGTAGGAATTAAAACTGAAAGCATATTATTTATAAGGCTAAAAATACACTAATTTCTGTATGAAAAAATATAAATTCAGGTTTTTAACTTACTTATTATAATTACTAATAAAATGCTAACTTGCAATTGTAATTATGTTTAAAAAGCAATTTTTATTAACCAGAAAAAACTATCCGCTAATTCATGGTTTTATTGAAAAACCTATTGGTGGATTTTATTTGCAATTTCACAAAAATTGTGTATTTACTACTGCACGAAACTCATTTTGTGAAGTTATAATTCTTGGAGAATTATTTAGTTATACAACTCCGGAATTAACAAATCAAAATATTTTAAATCAATTAATCGAGCAAGAAAATTTAGAAAGATTCCAAGCTGAAATTTCAAATTATTACGGACAGTACGTTGTTATTTATAAATCTAATACGCAATTTTCTGTTTTTAATGATGCTTGTGGTCAAGCAGAAATTTATTACACCAATAATTTTGAAAATTGTGCATCTCAAGTAAAATTGCTTCAGTATATATTACCATTACAACAAACAGATGAAACGTATTACACTTCAAAAGAGTTTAATAAATTAAAGCTGTTTATAAATAATTCAACACCATTTAAACAAGTAAAAAAGTTGTTGCCAAATCATGCTATTGATGTTGTAGCTAAAAGGTGTAGCAGGTTTTTTCCTATTAAAAAATTAGAACAAAGAGATTATAAAGCGGTTGCTGTAGAGGTTGCTAATATGCTTAAAGGGTATTTAAAAGCCATTTCATTAAGGCATAAAATATGTTTGCCTATTACGGCAGGTTACGATAGTCGTGTTTTATTTTTAGCAAGCCTGGATTTAGACTGCGAATACTTTGTAACTCAATTTAAAAACATGCCAGATACACATAACGATTTGGTGATTTCTAAACAATTGGCAGCAATTTATAATAAGCCGTTTAAGGTTATTAAAGATGTGGAAATGCAACCTAAGGATTTTGATTTAAATTACTCGGCGAGTTTAGATTTTCCGTTGTATTTGAGTCCAGATTTGGTTGGTGACAAGGTTATTATAAATGGTAATATTAGTGAAATTGGTCGCAACGGATTTTATTATTGTACTAAGCCAAACGCTAAAAATTTAAACATTATTAATTTTTTTAAACCTCATACCTTTATTCAAAATGAATATAAAAAATGGTTAGATAACAATAAGGCCGTTTTAAAAAAATATAAATACCATATTTTAGATATTTTTCTTTGGGAACAATTTATGGGTATTGTTCATGCAAAAGCAAAATCTCAAAATAAGCAATTAGGTGTTAATGTAATGACACCTTATAATTCTAGGGTTTTATTAAATACATTGTTGAGTGTAGATAGAGATAAAAGAGATAGAATGGATAATGTTTTATACAACGAAATAATTGCATATTTATCTAAAAATAATACAAAGGTTTTAAATTTACCTATAAACCCAAGTAAAGAAAAATCTAAATATTTAAAACTGAAAAAACTTGGATTGCATAAAGTATATAGTACAATTAAAGTGAAGCTAAAATCTTAATAATTTGAAATTTAAAACAAAAATTTATAGTATTTCTGCACTTGGTTTTTGCTTACTAATCTTACAATTCGCTGTAAATAGAAGCTTATGGCTTGACGAAGCAAAATTGGCTTATAGTATTGTAGATCGTAATTTTTTAGAATTATTGAAACCTTTAGATAGCGGGCAAATGGCACCAATTTTATATTTATGGTGTACTAAATTATTTGTTTTAATATTTGGTAGTAACGATTTGGCTCTTCGGGTTTTTCCGTTTTTAATGTCTTTATTATCAATTGTTTTACTTACTAAACTTAGTGTACTGTTAATTAAAGATAAAACGATAACATTAGTTGTTTTATTGCTGTTTTGTTTGTGTCCTTCTGTAATTTATTATAGTTCTGAAATTAAACAATACAGCACAGATATAATGGTGTTTTTATTGCTACTATATGCTTATTTTAAAACTTATAAAAGTGTAAAAAATCAATTGATAATTTTAAGTTTAGTTGGTATTTTAGCAGTAGCATTATCTAATGTATCTATAATAGCTTTTTTTATTTTAGGCTTATATACTTTAATTTTTAAGCTCGAAAAACTTAAACTATTAGTCTTTCCTTTTACAGTTTGGTTAATAGCTTTTGCGTTGTATTATTTTACGTTTTTATATAATCACCCATCTAAAGATTTAATGCAAAATTATTGGGAGTTTGCATTTATGCCATTAAATCCTTTATCTATAGATTTTTGGCTTTGGCACAAAACCAATACCACTTTGGTATTTACACAATTATTAAAATTTCCTCCACAATTGTATGTGTACTGTATTATAATTGCGGTGTATGGTTTTGGTGTTTTTAATTTAATTAAAAGTAAAAATTACAAGTTACTATACCTTGTTTTAGTTCCTGTATTGGTTCATTTAATCTTATCGGCATTTGGTTTGTACCCTTTTTATGTTAGAATCATTTTGTACCAAATACCATTGTACTTAATTACTATAGCATTTGGTTTAAGCTTTTTAGTAAAGCAGTTAAATAGAATAGTGGCAAAAAAAATAGCTGTATTATGCTTTTTGTTTCCTGTAGCTATATATACGTTTATAAATGTTGTAAAAATGCCTTATTTAAAAGAACATATAAAGCCTGTTTATAGTTTTGTAAACGCTAATATTAAACCCGAACATCAAGTATATGTATTTAGCGGTAATGTAGATGTGTTTGATTATTATAAAAAAATAGAGTACATAAATTTTAATAATCCAATTGTTTTAGGTGAAGCGCACCATTACGATTATACAGGTCACCATTCCCAATTAAACACATTAAAAGGTAAAGTATGGTTTGTGTTTTCGCATGTGTTTAGTCCTGGAAAAAGTGGCGAATTAGAGTCTAATTATATTATAGATTACTACAAAAATAAAGCGACCATTATAAAACAAGTACATCATGGTAGATGTGTAGCTTATTTATTAGATATTAAATAAATTAGGCTTTACGTTGTACAACTTCAAAAACTTGATTTTCATCACACTTTAAAGTTTTACTTGGGTACTTTAAAAGCAAAGCATAATCATGAGTTGCCATTAAAATAGTATTACCGTTTTTATTAATTTCTTGTAATACTTCCATAATTTCAACACTAGTTTGTGGGTCTAGATTTCCAGTAGGCTCATCGGCTAAAATTAATTCAGGATTATTTAAAAGGGCACGAGCAATTGCAACACGTTGTTGCTCTCCACCAGACAATTCATGTGGGAATTTAAAACCAGTGGTTTTCATGCCAACTTTATTTAACACTTCTTCCATACGCGCAGCCATAGCAGCTTTGTCTTTCCAACCAGTTGCTTTTAAAACAAACTCTAAATTTGCATTTACAGTACGGTCTGTTAACAGTTTAAAATCTTGAAATACAACACCAAGTTTGCGTCTTAAAAACGGGATGTCTTTTTCCTTTAAGGTTTTTAAATTAAAATCTACAATGCTTCCAGTGCCAGTTTTTAAAGGTAAATCGGCATAAAGTGTTTTCATAAAACTACTTTTTCCAGAGCCCGTTTTTCCTATTAAATAAACAAAATCTCCTTTATTAATTTGAACGTTAACGTCTTTTAAAACGAGACTTTCACCTTGAAAAATAGAAGCATCTTTAAACTCTAAAACAGTATTTGGCATAAATATATTGTTAGTATTTTTTAAACGTGATTTTTTTAAGAATAGTATAAAAAATGCACTGTGGTAAATGTATCATTTTTAGTTGAAACAATAAAAATAGAGATTAATTTTTTAAGAATATAATTAAGAATATACTTAGCTTTAAATTAACATTTAATAACTCGGTTTATAATTATAACAAAATTCTAACGTTAACATATTAACATTAATTTATCTTTGATTTTAAATAAAAAAACCTTCAGTCTATGACTAAAAATCACATAGCAATATTTCTTTTTTCAATTGTGTTAAGTATCAACGCTTTTGCTCAAAAATCTGAAACATATACCAATCCTATAACAGATTTTCAAAAAGCATTGTCTTTATATAATAACCAGCAATATTTAGCAGCACAAACTGTTTTTAGCAAAATAAAAAAGAATACTCAAGAAGATAATATAAAAAGTGATTGCGCATACTACATTGCTAATTGTGCGGTTAGGCTAAACCAGCAAAATGCCGATGAACTTATAGAAAGCTTTGTAGAAGATTACCCAACAAGCACAAAAAAAAATACCGCTTTTGTAGATGTAGCCGATTACTATTTTGAAAACGGAAAATATGCTTACGCACAAAAATGGTATGATAAAGTAGACGAGAGTGCATTAGCTAGAAAAGAACGTGAGAAGTTTTATTTCAATAATGGTTATACAGCATTTACAACTAAAAATTACGACGATGCTAAGACCTATTTAAATAAAGTAGAAAGCTCTCAAGAATATGGATCGCAAGCCAAATATTACATTGGTTTTATGGCTTATCAAGGTGATGATTATGATAAAGCAAATACCTATTTCGACCAAGTTAAAGATCAAGAAAAATATCAAGAGAAATTATCATATTATCAAGCCGATTTAAATTTTAAACTAGGTAAATTTAAAGAAGCAATCGCGCTTGCTAGTGCAAGATTAGATGATAGTAGTCCAGAAGAAGTTTCAGAATTATCAAAAATTATTGGAGAAAGCTATTTTAACTTAGAGCAATACGAAGAAGCAATACCATTTTTACAAGCCTATAAAGGCAAACGTGGAAAATGGAACAATACAGATTATTACCAATTAGGTTACGCTTATTATAAGCAAAAAGATTACAAAAAAGCCATTTCAGAATTTAATAAAATTATTGGCGGCGATAACAGTGTAGCGCAAAACGCTTATTATCATTTAGGTGAAAGTTATATTAACTTAAACAAAAAACAAGAAGCTTTAAATGCTTTTAGAAATGCATCTCAAATGGATTACGATCTTAAAATTCAAGAAGATGCTTGGCTAAATTATGCTAAAATTAGTTATGATATTGGTAATCCTTACCAATCTGTACCACAAGTTTTATCGGGTTATTTAGAGCAATACCCAGAAACAACTTACAAAGAAGAAGTTGAAAATTTATTAATAGACTCTTACATAACTTCAAAAAACTATAAAGAAGCTTTAACGCTATTAAAAGGAAAAAATAGCCAAAAAAATAAAGCAGCATACCAAAAAGTAGCATTTTATCGTGGCGTAGAATTGTATAACGAAAGTAATTATAATGAAGCCGAAAAATTATTTGATAATTCTTTAAAAGAACCTCAAGATCCCAATTATGTCGCAAAAGCAGCGTTTTGGAAAGCAGAGACAGATTATAACCTTACTAATTATAACGATGCTTTAAACGGGTTTAATACATATAAACAAACAGCTACTTCAAGCTTAAAAGAAACACAAAATTTAGATTACAATTTAGCATACACTTATTTTAAGCTTAAAGATTATGCTAATGCAACACAATACTTTAATAAGTTTATTTCTAAAAAGCCACAAGACCAAATAAGATTAAATGATGCTTATTTAAGATTGGCAGATGCACATTTTGTATCAAGTAGATATAATGATGCAATTATTGCCTACAATCAAGCAATAGAAATAGGAAAAATTGAAGCCGATTATGCTTACTTTCAAAAAGCAATTAGCTATGGTTATTTAGGTCAAGCTAATAAAAAAATAACAGAGTTAGAAACGTTTATTGATACATATAAAGCATCTAAATTAAGAGATGATGCCATGTATGCTTTAGGTAATGCTTATGTAAAAGCAGGAAGTAAAGAAAAAGCAATGGCTACTTATAATAACTTAACAGCCACTTATAGTACAAGTCCATTTGTATCAAACACACTATTGCGTCAAGGATTAGTGTATTATAATAATAATCAAAATCAAGAGGCTTTAACCAAATTTAAAACTGTAGCTAAAGATTTTCCGGCATCAGCAGAAGCAAACCAGGCAGTAGCAACAGCGCGATTAATTTATATAGATTTAGGAGAGGTAGAAAACTATGCTGCATGGGTTCAAACTCTAGATTATGTAGAAGTAACAAATGCAGATTTAGATCATGCATCATATCAAGCAGCAGAAAAACAATATTTAGACGATAATACTAACAATGCAATAAAGCAATTTGAAAAATATAATAGGGAATTTAAAAACGGATTGCATGCTACTCAAGCTCACTTTTATTTAGCTCAACTATATTTTAAAGAAAACGAAAACCAAAAAGCAGCACCAAATTACCGCTATGTTGTAGATGCGTCACAAAGTGAATTTACAGAAGAAGCTTTATTAAGGTTATCGCAAATAACTTTAGAAAAAAAAGATTGGGAAAACGCTTTGCCAATTTTAAAACGATTAGAAACCGAAGCAAACTTTCCTCAAAACAGTTTGTTCGCACAATCTAATTTAATGCAAGCCAACTATCAATTAAAAAAATATAATGATGCTGTGGCTTACGCCGAAAAAGTCCTGAGCCATTCAACTTTAGATAATAAAGTAAAAAGCGATGCTCAAGTCATTATAGCACGTTCTGCAATAAAAACAGGAAACGAAGCCAAAGCAAAATTAGCTTATGAGCAAGTAGAATTAACAGCAACAGGAGTAACTGCTGCCGAAGCCTTATACTATAATGCATACTTTAAAAATAAAGCCGGAGCATACCAAAACTCTTTAAAAGCAACGCAACGTTTAGTTAAAGATTTTTCCAGTTATAGATATTATGGAGCAAAAGGATTAATTGTTATGGCAAAAAATCAATATGCGCTTAACGATGCTTTTCAGGCTACATATATTTTAGAAAGCATTCCTAAAAACTTTGGCGAATTTGAAGATGTTGTTGCAGAAGCAGCAGAAGAGTTATCTAAAATTAAAGCAGAAGAAGCTAAAACAAATGCTTCAGTAGATACTCAAGATTAATTAGTTATAAAATAAAGCAGTTAAAACTGAATAAAAAAAATTAAATTTTTTCAACTTTAGAAATTTAAAAGCTATAAAAACAAACACTTTTTTATGTTTAATAGAAAAAAACAAATCATCTTATTAATTGCATCAATAGTTACAACTATTATGGTTGCTCAAGAGCGTGAGCAAGACACATTAAACCCAGATGTTATAAATGTAATTAAACCTTACACACCATCAATAAGTGATGCCTTTAAAGTAAAAGAGTCGCCAACTATAGATGACGACCAAACACAAACTAAAAAAGAAATAGAATACAATATATTTTCTTTTCCGGTAGCATCTACATTTACACCTGCAAAAGGTAAAGCAGCCGTTGTAGATAAAACGAAAAAAGTAAAGTTGTACGATAACTATGCGTCTTTAGGTTTTGGGTCTTATACAACTATTTTAGGCGAAGTATATTTAAATCACGAGTTAGGTCGTGGCGAAAATATTACAGCTTATGTTGGTCATCACTCATCAAGCGGTAATATAGATGGAAATTTTGTAGATGATAATTTTTTAGACTCTAAAATAGATTTATCCTACACTAAACGAGAAAGAGATCTCACCTGGATGCTAAATGGAGGTTTTCAATTACAAAAATATAATTGGTATGGTTTGCCAACTTTTTTAGTAGGTACAGAAATTCCTTTAGAAACGGTAAACGGTTTGGATGTTGGACATAATTTTACCAACGCATACATTGGTGGAGATATAGAGTTTAACGATGGTATTTTTAAAGGAGCAAATGTGCTTTTTAGACGTTTTGGAGACAATCAAGGTTCTGGAGAAAATAGATTTAAAATAAAAGGCTTTGTAGATGTTCCTGTTAATAACGAAACATTAAATACCGAAATTAAACTAGATTACTTAAGCGGTAGTTTTGAAAGAAATTATTTTAACACTAATGAGCTAAATTACAGCAATTTTCAAGTAGCAATTTCTCCAACGTATCAATTAAAGCAAGACGATTTAACGGTAGATTTAGGCGCTACAGTAACCTTTTTAAATGATGGAGAAGCTGGTGAAAATAAATTTTATATATATCCAAATGTAAGTGCGACATATAGAGTTTTAGACGAAACAGTTATTGCTTTTGGTAGTATAAAAGGAGAATTGCTTCAAAATTCTTATTACGACTATGCTACACTAAACCCATTTGTCTCTCCAACATTATTTATTGTACCAACAGACCAGCAATACAATGCCACAGTAGGAATAAAAGGAAAACTATCTAACGCTTTAAATTATGCAGTAAGCGCAAGTTATAAGTCGGAAAAAGACAAAGCTTTATTTCAAAATAATTTAATGCCTTATGGTTTTGCAAGTGAAGAAGCTTATCAATACGGTAACTCTTTTGGAGTTGTTTACGACGATGTTTCAACCTTTGGTTTTTCAGGAGAATTAAATGTAGATATTAATAGAAACTTTACTTTAGGAGTTAAAGGTGAATATTTTTCGTACAACACAAAAGCACAAGAAGAAGCTTGGAATTTACCAGAACTAAAAGCATCAATATTTATGGATTACCAAATTACAAACCAATGGTTTGCTGGAGCAAATGTATTCTATACAGGAGAACGTAAAGCATTAATTGGTTTTAACGATGTTATGAATCCAGATTTCCCAACATTTATTAACGCTACACAAACAGTTGTTTTAGGAGATTATTTAGATTTAAACGCACATGTAGGCTACCATTTAAACGACCGTTGGTCTGTATTTTTAAAAGGTAATAACCTTGTAGAAGGCACATATAACAAATGGCTAAATACAAGAGTGCAAAGTTTTCAGGCATTAGCTGGAGCAACATATAAATTCGATTTTTAAAAAATAAAAAATTGTATTAATTTTAAATAGGAAAAACGTCTGTATAAAAAAGACGTTTTTTTTATGCCTATCTTTATCCGAAAAATTTTAAAAAACCATGAAAAATCTTCTTACTTGTTTCCTTTTAATTATTTGTTTCAGTTGTACTTCTAGTAAAAAAGAAGTGGATACCATTGTAACCAATGCAAAAGTATACACGGTAAATTCAAATTTTGAAACAGCCGAAGCTTTTGCTATTAAAGATGGTAAGTTTGAAGCTGTAGGTAGCACTTTAGAAATACAAGAAAATTATTCAGCAGAAAATATAATAGATGCCCAAGGAAAAGCTATTGTACCTGGTTTAATAGATGGTCATTGCCACTTTTATGGTTTAGGTTTAAATAGGCAAACCGTTAATTTAGTTGGTGCAACAAGTTTTGATGAGGTAATGAAACGCGTTATAGATTTTCAAAACACCAAGCATACCAATTTTATTATTGGTCGTGGTTGGGACCAAAACGACTGGGAAGAAAAAACTTATCCAAATAAAGCATTACTAGATAAATTATATCCAAATACTCCAGTAGCATTAACACGTATAGACGGTCATGCAATGTTATGTAACCAAGCAGCATTAGATTTAGCAAATATTACTAGTAAAACCGAAGTCTCTGGAGGAGAAATAAAAAAAGAAAACGGAAAACTTACAGGTATACTAATAGACAATCCTATGGAGTTGGTAGAAGCTATTTTTCCAGAGCAGACGAGACAGCAGCAAATAGACGCACTTTTAGATGCACAATCATATTGTACAAGCTATGGATTAACAACAGTAAGCGATGCAGGATTAGATAAAAATGTTATAGAACTAATAGATAGTATGCAGCAAGCCGGTGATTTACATATGCGCGTTTATGCTATGATTAGTAATAAAACCGAAAACCTAGACTACTATTTATCTAAAGGTAAAATTAAAACCGAAAGATTAAACGTGCAGTCTGTAAAAGTTTATGCAGATGGTGCTTTAGGATCTCGTGGAGCTGCATTAAAACAACCTTATAGCGATGAGCATAATCATTTTGGAGTTATGGTAATTGGTACAGAAGCTTATAAAGAACTAGCAAGTAGAATTGCGAAAGCAGGTTACCAAATGAATACACATGCTATAGGAGATTCGGCAAACCGCTTTGTATTAAAAACCTACGAGAAAACTTTAAAAGGAAAAAGTAATAGACGTTGGAGAGTAGAACATGCACAAGTAATTACAGATAATGATTTCGATTATTTTAAAAATGAAAACATAATACCTTCAATACAACCAACACATGCTACCAGCGATATGTACTGGGCAGAAGATCGCGTTGGAGCAGAAAGAGTAAAAGGAGCTTACGCTTACAAAACACTATTAGAAAAAAGCGGAAAAGTAACCTTGGGTACAGATTTTCCTGTAGAGCAAGTAAATCCGTTTTATACTTTTTATGCAGCAGTAGCAAGAAAAGATTTAAAAGGATTTCCTGAAAACGGATTTCAAAAAGAAAATGGCTTAACAAGAGAAGAAACTTTAAAAGGAATGACTATTTGGGCAGCTTATGCCAATTTTGAAGAAGAAGAGAAAGGAAGTATAGAAAATGGTAAGTTCGCAGATTTTGTTATCTTACAACAAGATATAATGGAAATTCCAGAGAATCTACTACCCAAAACAAGCGTTTATAAAACCTACATTAATGGCGTGGCACAATAATTGTATTTGCCAATAAAACAATATTATACCAAATGAAAAAATTACTATCCCTCATTTTACTGTTTACAGTAACATTAGCTGTTAATGCTCAAGTTGATGATTATAGTGAAGATGTAAAAAAATGCATTACAAGTAATGGTACAATGTCTTATTACGAAGATGTAATGGAACAAATGTACGAGATGCTACAAGTACAATTTAAAGAAGAAAATGTGCCAGATACTGTTTGGGCTCAAGTAAAAGAAGGAAAAAGTGATGCTATGGATAAATTGGCACAAATGATAGTGTCTGCTTATCGAGGTCATTTTACGCATCAAGATGTAAAAAACATGAACGCTTTATATGCATCTCAAGCAGGAAAGAATATGTTTAAAAAAGATGGATTAACAGAAAGTGATAAAGCAGCTTTAAGTAAGTTTTATAGCAGCGAAACTGGTAGAAAAATAACAGGATCTCAAGATTCTATGAATGAGTCTATGAGTAAAATTTCTGAAACTTGGAGTAGCAATGTTTATCGTGGAGCTATTGCTTTCCTTTCTAAAAAAGGATATAATCTTTAAACGTAAATTTTAGCTAAATAATCAAAATGCTCGCCTTGTGCGAGCATTTCGCATTTTAAACCTACAGATGCACAAGCAATATTTAAGGTTGTAAAATCTAAATACAACCATTTCATAGGTGTTTCAGTTACACCTTTGTAGCTTAAAAAATAATCAAGTTCACCATAATAGCCAGAGTTTAAATCTTGCCAAAAGCCACCATCTTCATCTTCATACATATATTTAATATCACTAGAGTCAATTAAAATTTGTCCGTCTTTATTTAATAAACTTTTTAAATGTTTTAAATACTGTGGTAACTGCTCAATGGTTTGAAAAATTCCGGTGCCATTCATTAATAAAAGAATAGTGTCAAAAGTTTCAGTTTCATCTAAAAGAGAAATTTGCTGCGCATTAATAACACCTCTTTTTTTTGATACTGCAATTGCACCTTTAGAGACATCTATTGCTTTTACTTGTTTTCCTTTTTCTTGTAAGTATAAACTATGGCTTCCTGCGCCACAACCAACATCTAATATTTTTCCTTGAGAAACATCAAGTGCCTTTTGTTCAATTTTTGGCATGTTAGTATAGTCTCTAAAAAGGTAGTCTAATGGTAAGGTGTCTTCGTCAGATATATTTGTTGAGGTAATAATATCTTCTAAAGCGGTGTTGTTGAAGTAATCTAACAAAGCGTTTCCAAAAAGGTCTTTCATTTTAAATGTCTTTTTTATTTCTATAGCGCAAACTCAATTAACTTTTTCAAGCTATAAAACTCGTTTTAAAAGTATTATTTTTGCACGATGCAAGATTATATAAATAACCTACCAAAGCTCGCCAAAGATAAGCATAAGGAAAACAAAACCTTTTTTACAAAGCTTAAAAAAAAGCCGCCAAAACAGTTAGATTATATTATGCAGGAATTGCATGAAGAAGAGTTTACAAAAACCGATTGCTTGGAGTGTGCAAATTGTTGTAAAACAACAGGACCTTTATTTACAGATAGAGATGTAGAGCGAATAGCAAAACATTTTAAAATGAAAACAAAAAAGTTTATTGATCAATTTTTAAGAGTTGATGAAGATAACGACTATGTTTTGCAAAGTGTACCTTGTACTTTTTTAGGTGCAGATAACTACTGTTCTATATATGATGTTAGACCAAAAGCATGTAGGGAGTTTCCGCATACAGACCGTAAAAAGTTTCAGCAAATTTCAAATCTTACTTTAAAAAATGTAGCCATTTGTCCTGCAGCATTTAATATTGTTGAAAAAATGAAAGCACAAATTAAAGTTTAAAACAATTTCAGTTTTAAGATTGGTAAAACTCATTTTTATTTTTTCGTTATATTTATAAAAATTAAGATTTTGGAAACTATAATACATTATTTTGAAACCATACCATCATTACACAGAAGTATTCTATTAGTAGGTGGTATCACTTTGTTTTGGCTACTTGAAGGTGTATTACCATTATTTAATTTTAAGTATAAAAAATGGAAACATGCTTGGCCAAATTTGTTTTTTACAATAACCACTATAATTGTAAATTTTGCCTTAGCATTTTTATTATTAAAAACTGCAGATTGGGTAACCATAAATAATTTTGGGATACTCAATTGGTTACCAGATATGCCATTATGGTTGTTTGTAGTTTTAGGACTGTTACTTTTAGATTTTATAGGAGCTTATTTAGCACATTTTACAGAGCACAAAGTTAGCTTTTTATGGATGGTGCATTTGGTACACCATAGCGATCATGAAGTAGATACTACAACAGCAAATAGGCATCATCCACTAGAGAGCATCATTCGTTTTTTATTTACACTTTTAGGCGTGTTTATTATTGGAGCTCCAATAGGCGTAGTCATGTTATATCAATCAATATCTCTGGTTTTTGCACAATTAACACACGCTAATATAAAAATGCCAAAGCAGTTAGATAAATGGCTTAGTTACATAATTGTATCGCCAGATATGCATAAAGTACATCATCATAATGTATTGCCATATACAGACTCTAACTATGGTAATATATTTTCTATCTGGGATCGTATTTTTGGTACTTTTATGAGTTTAGATAGAGAAAAAATAATCTATGGTGTAGACACTTTTCCTAATGCCGAAGAAAATGCGAGTTTAAAGCATTTATTAAAGCAACCTTTTCACAAATACAGAAGACCAACAACCGAAAATTAAAACAGCATAAAATAAGGTTTTTAAACTCTAATTTTGTAATGTTTTTCAGGTTTAGTTTTTAATACACTAATGTATTAGTGAAACTCTTATAAATATGATAATTACTACGTAGAACTACGTACTAACTTATTGGTTATCAGATTATATTGCGCTTAAACGAATATTTTGTGTGTTTTGGCTAAATTCTTATAAATTCTACTTAAATAACTATGGTTTATCCTTGGTATGCGATAGTTTTACAGTCCCTAAACTAACAATCTATTTTTATTAAAATTAGACTAATTGTAAAGTTTTAATTATGAAAAAAATAAAAACATACTACTTATTCGCTTTAACAGTAATGTTAAGTTTTACTTGCTTTGCTCAAGAGCCTGCTATTACTACTCTTATAAAAAATATTAATGAAGACGCTAAAGGATTAGAGCAATATTTAAACGCTACGTTAGATACATTAATTCTTAAAAGTGACAAAGAAATTTCAGGTGTAACCATTATAAGCCACAAAGAAAAGGATAGTGAAATTATTGGTGTTGGAAACTTTGAAGTTAAAATACCTCTTTATCATTTACAAAAAGGCAGATACACCATTGCAGTTTATGGAGGAGGAAAAATTATACCATTAAGCGTAAATCGTGTAGATCCAATTCCTGTTCCTCAAAATGCAATAGCAGATTTAGAAGAAAGTATTTTAAGGTCAAGTTTAAGTCAAGAAGAGCAGCTTAATAGAAACATGCAGCCACTTAATAAGAAAAGTAATATTTCTAAAGGTAATGACAAAAACACACATTTGGCAGCAGCAAAACCAAAACGTGAAACAAATAATGCAGTTGCTAGTGTAAATACTAAGAGTCATGCTCACACCAATAGAAACACAAGGTATTCAAGATATAAAACAAACAACAAAAAAAGTACTCAAAACGGTATAGCTAAATCAAAGTCTAAAGCAGATGATAAAAAAAATACTGCAGTAGCTTATAATAACTCGGTAACAAAAAAAGAAGATAATAAAATAGCAAGTGCTAAACCTAAAAAAGAAGTTAAACCTAGACATAGTGCTAAAAAGAGACCAAATGCAGGCAAAAAATCGGGTTTTGCTTTAGCTTTAGAAAGAAAAGAAAAAGCAGCAAAAGAAGCTTTAGCTAATTTAGAAAAAGAAGAAGCGTTTAAAGACGTTGTTGCAAATAAAGAAAAAGAACAAACTCAAAAAACCGAAGGAACTTTAGTGCCAGTAACTAAAGTATCTTACAACTTAACAGATAAAAACGACGGTGTTATAGAAAAACAAACACGTGCCGAGTATAGAGCAAATAATTTAAGACCAAACGGTACAGCTTACGAAAACTAATTGTAAAGCAAATATTTGTTTCTAATAGTATTAAAACTATCTAAGCCATCTTTCCAGGTGGCTTTTATTTTGTCTTCCGTCCAACCAGCTTCAATCTGTTTTTGCAGTTTTTTAGTACCAGCTAATTTTGTAAAAAAACCATTTTTTATAAAAAAAGCACTCTTATCTTTAGTAGTGTTATAAGCCAAAATTAAATAACTTAAATTGATAGCATCAAGTCTTTTAGTATTAGTAAGGTTAAAACCATAACATAATGTATTTTTATGTTTTGGGTATTTTGCGCCATCATTAGGTTGAGGTGTAAACGTAAAATCGGTATCATTCTCGTTTAAAAAAGGAGAGCCATAAATTTGAAATTGTAAATCTGTACCACGACCAGCACTAACGTTTGTACCTTCAAAAAAACATAAACTAGGGTATAAGTTAATAGCAATATCGTTAGGTAAATTAGGTGAAGGTTTTATAGGTAAACTATAAGGTAAATCATGCGAGTAGTTTTTCATTTTAATAACTGTTATGTCGCATTTAATATTGTTATCCAGCCAATTTTCTCCATTAATCATTTTTGCATATTCGCCAATAGTCATGCCATGAACAATAGGTATTGGGTGCATACCAACAAAGCTCTTGTATTCAGGTTCTAAAACAGGACCATCAATATAATGACCATTTGGGTTTGGTCGGTCTAAAATAATCATTGGTATGTTGTTTTCTGCGCAAGCTTCCATTACGTAGTGAAGCGAAGAAATATAAGTATAAAAACGGGCGCCAACATCTTGAATATCAAAAACAACAACATCTAAATCTTGTAATTGCGAAGCAGTAGGTTTTTTGTTTTTGCCGTATAAAGAAACAATGGGTAAACCAGTTTTAGTATCAATACCATCTTTAACCACTTCGCCAGCATCTGCAGTACCACGAAAACCATGTTCTGGAGCAAATACTTTTTTTAAGTTAACCTGTAGAGCAACTAAGGAGTCTACAATATGCGTTTGCGAGTTATCTTTAAAAATCACACTCGTTTGGTTAGCAACAACACCAACACGTTTGTCTTGTAATAAATTTAAATAAGCATGAGTTTGGTTAGCACCAATAGTTAGAGGTTCTTCAGTTTCAGTTTGTTTCTCTAAACTTAGCTTAGAACGTTCACTTTTACTAGCAATAGTATTGTTAATAGTTTTATCTTCTACTTTATTAGCCTTTCCGCATGAAAATGCTAAAAAAAGAAATAATAAAACTGTATTTTTGAGCAAAATTAATTTCATATTATAATTTGAATTTCGAATACTTTATAGCTAAACGCATAATTGATAGTAAAGCGTATAAAAGTAGTATATCGGCACCAATAATAAAAATTGGTATAGCTGCAATTGCTATTGGTATAATAGTAATGATGATTGCTATAGCAACCGGTATTGGGCTACAACACAAAATTAGAGATAAAGTAGTAGCCTTTAACGGTCATGTAACCATTACAAATTACGATAATAATAATTCACAAGAAAGCGAAAACCCAATAAGTACAAATCAAGAATTCTATCCTAATTTTACAAATGTAAGCGGAGTTCGCCATATACAAGGCGTAGCAACAAAAGGCACAGTAATACGTTTAGAAGATAATGTAGAATATTTAGTAATAAAAGGTGTTGGTGCAGATTACGATTGGCAGTTTTTTAAAGAATATTTAATAGAAGGTCGTTTACCAGATTTTACAAAAAAAAGAAACGAAGACTTACTAATCTCAAAATATTTTGCAAACAGGCTTAAAATAAAAGTTGGCGATAAAATACAAGCCAATTTTATAAAAGAAAACCTAAACCAACCGCCAAGAATCATGCAATATAACATTGTAGGAATTTATGATTCTGGATTTAAAGAGTACGACGAATTATATGCCATAGGCGATATAAAGCACATACAACGTCTTAACAAATGGGACGACAACCAAGTAGGCAATTTTGAAGTATTTATAGAAGATTTTAATACCTTAGACCAAACAGGCCAAGCCATAAGGCATGAAATTCCATCTATTTTAGACTCTAAAACCATAACACAACGCTTTCCAACAATATTCGAGTGGATAAGCATATTTGTAAACAACATATTTGGCATAATAGGTATCATGATACTTGTAGCAGGAATAAACATGATAACAGCACTGCTGGTATTAATTTTAGAGCGCACACGCATGATAGGAATAATAAAATCGCTAGGCGGTAGCAACCTAAGCATACGAAAAATCTTTATTTATAATGCAACCTATTTAATAGTATTAGGCCTATTTTGGGGAAACCTTATAGGACTAGGCTTACTATTAGCACAAAAATATTTTCAGTTTATAAAATTCCCAAACCCAGAAAATTATTACATGACGTATGTTCCAGTATATTTAGACGTAAGCTACATACTAGCCTTAAACATAGGCACATTTATACTCTGTTTAGTCATGCTATTATTACCATCTTACATAATAACCAAAATATCACCAGTAAAAGCCATGCGCTTCGAGTAATTAAAAATTTGGGCGTTACCTAAAGGTCGCGTTTTCCGCAGTCGCTCTCTGCGAGGAGCTCCAACAATGCTACAACCGCTAACGCGGGCAAAACGATAAAGAATAGTTAATTATAAAGGCAATTCTCTTTTTAGTACTGCGGTTTTTACTACTTTTGCATAAGCAAAAAAACACATATGCAATACGCAAAAAATATTCTCGAAACCATAGGTAATACACCATTAGTAAAACTAAATAAGTTAACCCAAGAGTTACCGTGTTTAGTACTAGCAAAATACGAAACCTTTAATCCAGGAAACTCTGTAAAAGACCGTATGGCTTTGCAAATGATAGAAGATGCAGAAGCCGATGGTAGACTAAAACCAGGCGGAACCATAATAGAAGGAACCTCAGGAAACACAGGAATGGGACTTGCATTAGCAGCCATAGTAAAAGGCTACAAATGTATATTTGTAATGGCAGATAAGCAGTCTAAAGAAAAAGTAGATATATTAAAAGCCGTAGGAGCAGAAGTAGTAGTATGCCCAACAGCGGTAGAACCAGACGATCCAAGATCGTACTACTCAGTATCAAAACGATTAGGAGAAGAAACACCAAACTCTTGGTACGTAAACCAATACGATAACCCAAGTAATGCAAAAGCACATTACCAAAGCACAGGACCAGAAATTTGGAAACAAACCGAAGGTAAAATAACACACTTTGTAGTTGGAGTAGGAACAGGTGGTACAATCTCTGGAGTAGGTAAATATTTAAAAGAACAAAATCCAGATGTTAAAGTTTGGGGAATAGATACTTACGGTTCTGTATTTAAAAAATACCACGAAACAGGAGTTTTTGATGAAAATGAAATATATCCTTACGTAACCGAAGGTATTGGAGAAGACATATTACCAAAAAATGTAGATTTCGATATCATTGATGGCTTTACAAAAGTAACCGATAAAGATGCTGCCGTTTACACACAGCGTTTAAGTAAAGAAGAAGGCATGTTTTTAGGCAACAGTGCAGGAGCAGCAATAAAAGGAGTGTTACAACTTAAAGAACACTTTAAACCAGAAGATGTAGTCGTGGTACTATTTCATGATCATGGCTCACGTTATGTAGGTAAAATGTTTAACGACGAGTGGATGCGTGAATTAGGTTACATAGAGTAACAAATACCTGCAAATACAGTAATCTTATTTATAGAAAAGTAAAAGCACAGTTTAAAACTGTGCTTTTTTGTATATATAATGGAATGGGTTCGGGTTAATGTAGAGTTTAGTAGTGTGTTAACTAAAATAGTTTTTCATTTCAGGAAAAAATAACAGAAAAGAGACAAGCCATTAGATTAAATTTTTAACCATAATTTCGCTTGATAAAATTTTCTTCGATATAATTTAAAGGTTAGCGTAAAATGAATCTTATTTGTCTAACATTAAGTATATATAATATGTATAGTTTTATTGGTATAGTTGAGTTTAGATAAGCAATGTACTATTTCCAAGTATCTTTTTGTTAGTTTAAGATAATTATTTACATTTTTTTGATAAGAATAATATATAATTTAGTAGTCGCCTAAAAAAATATGAGCTAATATTTTTTATAACTATGTATAATATTAATTTATATTATTATTCCATTTTTCACGTCAATACTTAAATACCAATCCAAATCATATCTACCATCTTTAGCTAGTTTTCCGTTTAGATATACTTTATCTCCAGTTATATGTCCTCTAGGACTTAAACAACGAATTAAAAAGGTTCCATAATGATTTTTGTATTCTTTTATAGTCCAATCTCCTTCTAGTTCTTTAATAGTCCAATTTCCATTTTTATCTTTGCTTTTCCAGTATTCTTTTTCTTTAAGTGGAATTCTTTTTTTACTCTGATTATTAAATTCTATGTGTTTTTTGTTCAAAAAATCAAAAACTTTTTCAATAGAATTTAGTTCTCCATTATATTTATTTTCATTAATTAAAAAAGCATACTCATCTTTTCCATCAATTTTTAAAGCTAATATGTTTTTATCAAAAAAACCGTGTTTAAATAAAAACAATTCATTGTTCATATCAATGAGTATTGAGTCATTACCTAAATATTCCCATTTTGCTCTTTCAACTTTTCCATTTTGAGAAATTAATAAAGTGTTATCACTTCTAAAAATATATACATTTTTTGACGTAGTAATTTCATCTATTACTACCCAATGTTGATTCGTTAGTAAGGTTAAGTTGTCTAATTTTTGAGAAAATCGCTGAAGCTTAGGAATTATATCTGCTAAAAATGTTTTCATTATTTTATTATTATAAATAAGTCCTGATACTAAACGTTAATTATGTTTTATATCAAAAGCTAAACGAAGTTAGTAGAAAAAAATAACAAAGTCAACATTGTAATGCGCTAAAATTCGTACATTTAAAATATGCAAGAAGATTTTCTACATTACATTTGGAAGCATAAAAAAATAGAGACTTCAAACTTAAAAACTCAAAATAACGAGTTGGTAAGTATTTTAAAAACAGGAGAGCATAACCATAATACAGGACCAGATTTTTTTAACGCGCAATTAAAAATAGGTAATCAGCTTTGGGCAGGAAATGTAGAAATTCATGTGAAATCTAGCGATTGGTATTTGCATAATCACGAGACAGATAGCAATTACGACAATGTAATTTTACACGTTGTATGGGAGCACGACACAGCAATTTTTAGAAAAAACAATACAGAAATATCTACAGTAGAACTTAAAAATCATGTATCTAATCAAGCATTAAATAACTACCTAAAGCTTTTTAATAATTCTCAAAAATGGATAAACTGTGAAAACGATTTTGCATCTATATCCGGTTTTACAATGTCTAATTGGTTAGAGCGTTTGTATTTTGAACGTTTAGAACGAAAAGCAAAAGATATAAACATAATTTTAGAACAAAGTAAAAACAATTGGGAAGCAGTATTATTTAAATTACTTGCAAAAAACTTTGGTCTAAAAGTAAATGGCGATTCTTTTTTTAGTCTTGCCAATAACCTTGACTTTTCTATTGTTAGAAAACAACAATCTAAACAAGTTGGTTTAGAAGCTTTATTTTTTGGTCAAACTCAATTGTTGAGTGAGGATTGTCAAGACCCTTATTTTTTAGAACTTAAAAAAGAATATACTTTTTTAAAGCAAAAATTCAATTTAAATGAAATAGGTGTACTACCGTTACAGTTTTTTAGATTACGACCACCAAACTTTCCAACGATTAGACTATCTCAATTAGCAACATTATATACAACACATAATAATGTGTTTTCTAAAATTATAAAAACAAATAACATAATAGATTTTTATACTATATTTAAAATTGAAGCATCCCAGTTTTGGCAAACGCACTACACCTTTAATAAAGAATCTAAAAAGTCTAAAAAGCAACTTACAAAATCGTTTATAGATTTATTATTAATAAATACAGTAATACCTATTAAATTTAGTTATGCAAAACAGCAAGGTAAAAATATAGATGAGGAAATTGTTTTATTGCTTGAGCAAATAGGGCCAGAGAAAAACAGTATTGTTTCCAAGTTTAACAGTTTAAAAAATGTAGCAGACTCTGCATTGCAGTCTCAAGCATTAATTCAGTTAAAAAACGAATATTGCGATAAAAACAAATGTTTGCAGTGTGCAATAGGTAACCAATTAATAATTAAGTAGTGCCTAAACTTATTTTAATTAGAATTTTTAAAATTTATAATTAACTTGCAGCATGCAATTATTTCACAAGCCATTATTATATTTTCAAAAAAGAGGCTATTATGTTTGTCAGCGAATAGCCGATAAATTAGGTATTCGCGCAAAAATTGTTAGAACCTCTTTTATGTATCTAACCTTTGTAACGGTAGGTTTTGGTTTTGCTTTATATTTATTTCTGGCATTTTGGATACGTATAAAAGATATTGTTTATACAAAGCGAACTTCGGTTTTTGACTTATAAAAAAATGCTAAATCCCATACTATCATTTTTTAGAAAGAAAATTTATGTTGCACTAACATTACTACTTTTAGTGTTAATAATTGGCGTATTAGGATATAAACTAATTTCTGGATATACCTGGGTAGATTCAATATACATGACGGTAATAACTATTACTACCGTAGGATTTGGAGAAGTACAGCCCTTAGATGAAACATCAAAACTCTTTACGGTTTTTCTTATCTTAACCAGTGTAATAATTGTTGGTTACGCATTATCAATTATTACAGAATATATTTTAAGCAGAAATAACCTAGAAGACTTAAAACGAAAAAAAATGCAAAAAAAAATAGATAGCTTGCAAAACCACACAATAATTTGTGGGTATGGAAGAAACGGAAAACAAGCTGCAAAAAAATTAATGTCTTATAAAAAACCTTTTGTAATCATTGAAAAGGATAAAGAAATAATAGAAAAGTTTGAAAGTGAAATGATACCAATGGTTCATGGCAATGCAAATGAAGATGATATTTTAATGCTTGCAGGTTTAGATAGAGCAAGCACATTAATTTCTGCTTTGCCAAGTGATGCAGATAATTTATTTGTAGTACTATCTGCAAGACAATTAAATAAAAATGCTTGTATAATTAGTCGCGCATCTCAAGAAACATCTTATCAAAAGCTAAAATTAGCAGGAGCAAACAATGTTATTTTACCAGATATTATTGGTGGTGATCACATGGCGTCTTTAGTTGTTGTACCAGATTTAATTGAGTTTATAGATAATTTGGCAGTTGGCGGAAATGAAGATGTAAACATAGAAGAGATCGATGTAGACAGATTGTATAATACATCTAGTAAAGTGCAAACAATCAAAGATTTAGACTTGAGAAATAAAACGGGTTGCACCGTAATAGGTTATAAAAATTGCGATGGTGAGTATGTTGTAAATCCAGAAGCAGAAATAAAACTTGTGCCTAATTCTAAAGTAATTGTACTTGGTAGACCAGAGCAAATTCAGAAAATGAATTCTATTTACGAATTAGATTAAAGCAGCTTTTTAACAACTTCCGTTTTAAATATTCAGCATTTTTTTGCATATTGCTACATTAAATTTAACATTAAACTAACAAAAACTAATTATGAAGAAGTATCTTCTTTCAATTTTTACACTAATAATACCAATTCTAACTTTCGCACAAGACAGCACAGCAGACCAAATTGATGCGACATTTAAAAAATATACAGGCTGGTTTGTTGAAGGCATATTCTCAGAAATTCCATTTACAGACACAATAAAAATTCCTTGGGTATTAATAGTATTAATTGGAGGAGCTTTATTTTTTACTATTTATTTTAAGTTTATCAACTTTACTGGTTTTAGAACCGCAATAAAAGTAGTTCAAGGTAAATATGAAGATATCGAAAAACATGGTGTAGATTCACTTTATGGAGATCAAACTCCTGGAGGAGACATTATCGAAACTATGAAAAAAGAAGGTGCAGACGGTGAGGTTTCTCACTTCCAAGCACTTACAGCAGCCCTATCTGCAACAGTTGGATTAGGTAATATTGCAGGTGTCGCAGTAGCACTATCAATTGGTGGTCCAGGAGCAACATTCTGGATGATTGTTGCAGGATTGTTAGGTATGGCTTCTAAGTTTGCAGAATGTACTTTAGGTGTAAAATATAGAGATGTAGGAGAAGATGGTACCGTTTATGGAGGACCAATGTATTACTTAACTAAAGGATTAAAAGAAAAAGGTGCAGGAGGAATTGGTAAGGTTTTAGCTGTACTTTTTGCAATATTTGTAGTTGGAGGATCATTTGGTGGTGGTAACATGTTTCAAGCAAACCAAGCAGCAGCACAGTTTACAAAGTTATTTAATTTAACAGGAGAAAATGCTGGTATGTACTTTGGTATTGTTATGGCCGTTTTAGTAGCGATTGTAATTATTGGAGGAATAAAACGTATTGCATCTGTAACAGAAAAAGTAGTACCTTTTATGGCTGGAATATATGTATTAGCTGCTTTAATAATATTATTCGCTAATTTCACTTTAATAGATGATGCTTTCGCAGCAATTTTTAGTGGAGCATTTACACCGTTAGCCGGTTTAGGTGGTGTAATTGGAGTTATGATACAAGGTGTGCGTCGTGGTGCATTCTCTAACGAAGCAGGAGTTGGTTCTGCAGCAATTGCTCACTCTGCAGTACGTACTAAATATCCAGCAAGTGAAGGTATTGTAGCATTATTAGAACCATTTGTAGATACTGTAGTTATTTGTACAATGACCGCTTTAGTAATTGTAATTACTAATTTTGATGGTGGATTTATAGAATACGGAGTAGAAATTAAAGAAGGTGTTGAAATTACAGCTACTGCTTTTGATAGTGTAATACCTCATTTCTCAATTGTATTAACTATTGCAGTTATATTATTTGCTTTTAGTACTATGATATCTTGGTCTTACTACGGTATGCAAGGTTGGGTATTCTTATTTGGAAAAGGAAAAATAACAGACTTAGTTTATAAGGTGTTATTCTTATTTTTTGTAATTGTAGGAGCTTCAATTAGTTTAGGAGCAGTAATAGATTTCTCTGATGCTATGATTTTTGCAATGGTAGTTCCTAATATTATTGGTGTAGTTATGCTTTCTCCAATAATTAAAAAAGAACTTACAAAATATATGAATGCTATAAATAAAAAAGAAGAAGCGATAGAAGATGGCGCAACAGATTTAAGAGAAGAAATGTAAAATATACATTCTGTCTTATGCATTAAACATATAATTATGACATTTAAATCCCATTTCAAGTTTTCAAAACAACAACGAAATGGGATTTTTTTATTGTTACTTTTAATTATTGTGCTTCAATGTGTTTATGCTTTTGTAGATTTTAATTCAAAAGAAATAGCTGTTAATTCTAAAAAGTTAGAAGTGTTTCAGGCAGAAATTGATTCTTTAAAATTAGTAGAGATTGAAAATAGAAAGCCAAAAATTTATCCGTTCAATCCTAATTTTATTACCGACTATAAAGGCTATACTTTAGGAATGTCTAACAAAGAAATTGATAGATTACTAAAATTTAGAGCTAAAAATCAATGGATAAACTCAGCGAGACAATTTCAGCAGGTAACTAAAATTTCAGATACTCTCTTTAATAAAATATCACCATACTTTAAATTTCCAGATTGGGTAACAAACCCTAAAGCTAAAAAACAATACACAAAGTCTTTCAATACTAATAAACCAAAAACCGAAGAAGAGAAAATAGATATAAATAAAGCAACTTCTGCTCAACTTCAAAAAGTATATGGCATAGGAGAGTATTATGCAAATACTATTATAAAATACCGTTCTAGACAAAATGGCTTTATTTCTATGGTAGAATTAAATGAAGTATATGGCTTAAAACCAGAAACAATTGATGAAATTAAAAAGTCTTTTACACTAAAAACACCAAAAGCAATAAATAAAGTTAATATCAATACAGCTACAAAAGCACAATTAGTAACGGTTAGATTTATAGATTACGAAATTGCCCATAATATTATAGAGTACAGAACACTACATGAAGGTATACGTTCTCTTGACGATTTAATAAAAGTTAAAGACTTTCCTATTAAAAAAATAGAGATAATTAAGTTATATTTACAACTTAATTAGAATATAATAAAATGGATAACAGATACTTCACAGAAGAGCATAATTTATTTAGACAAAGTTTAGCAGATTTCCTTCAAAAGGAAGTTGTTCCTCATATCGAAAAATGGGAAAAAACAGGACAAATAGAACATTTTATTTGGGAGAAATTTGGAGAAATGGGATTCTTTGGTATTGCATACCCAGAAGCCTATGGAGGGATGGATTTAGATTTATTTTATACGGTTATATTTTTAGAAGAATTACAAAAAGTTAATTCTGGAGGATTTGCAGCAGCAATGTGGGCGCACGCTTACCTTGCTATGACTCATGTTAACGCAGAAGGCAGTGAAGAAATAAAACAAAAATATCTAACTAAAAGTATTACAGGAGAATACATTGGTGCCATGGCAGTAACGGAGCCTTTTGGAGGTAGTGATGTAGCAGGAATGCGAACTACAGCAGTTAAAAAAGGTGATACTTATGTTTTAAATGGCTCAAAAACATTTATTACAAATGGCGTGTATAGCGATTATATAGTTGTAGCAGCCAAAACAAGTCCAGAGCTTGGTAATAAAGGAATAAGCATGTTTATTGTAGATAGAGATGCAAAAGGCGTAAGTGCAACCAAGCTAGATAAATTAGGTTGGAGAGCAAGTGATACAGGAGAAATAGCATTCGATAATGTTACCATTCCAGCAAGTCACTTAATGGGAGAAGAAGGAAAAGGTTTTCCATACATTATGCAACACTTTGCATTCGAGCGTTTAATTATGGGAATCAATGCACATGCAAGAGCAGAATTTGCTTTAGAATATGCAGTAAAATATATGGGAGAACGTCAAGCGTTTGGTAAATCTATAGACAAGTTTCAAGCATTACGTCATACAATGGCAGATTGTTTTGCAGATATGGAAGTATGTAAAGAATTTAACTACACTGTAGCAGCGCGATTAGATAAAAATGAATACGTTGTAAAAGAAGCAACCATATCAAAACTGCGCTCAACTAAAATGGCAGACGAGGTAATTTATCAATGCCTTCAAATGCTTGGAGGTTATGGTTATATGGAAGAGTATCCAATGGCACGTTTATTGCGTGATAGTAGGTTAGGACCTATAGGAGGAGGAACTAGTGAAATTCTTAGAGAAATTATCGCTAAAATGGTAATTGATAAAAAAGAATATAAGCCAGCAGTTAAGCACTAAGTAAATTATAATTTTAGCGAAAATTGTTTACCAATTCGCTAAAATGGTAATTGATAAAAAAGAATATAAGGCAGCAGTTAAGCATTAATTACTATTTAAATAGTAATACCTATAATCGATTTTTATATAAATTAAAACCCTTATTTAAAGGGTTTTAATTTATAATTCAATAATTTATAAATAACTTCGTTTATAGAAAAGGTTGTAATAAAGTATAACACATTATTATTTTTTTAAAATGAAACACCCAAACAAAATCACCTACATTCTATTTTTATTATGCACAACACTTGCATTTTCACAAGTAGAATTAAAAAATAAAGTTGTCGATTTTCAAAAAGATGAACCAGTAGAAAGTGCTAGTGTATATATAAAAGGCACAGCAATTGGGACAATAACAAATGCAGATGGTAACTTTTCACTAAAAGTACCAAAAGAAAACATAAACGATACCCTAGTTGTATCCTCAATAGGATACTCAACCGAGAAGTTTCCAATATCACAATTCGATGCTCAAGCACCAATCTATTTAATAGAAGAAGTAGCCGCACTAGATGAAGTAACAATAGAATCAGACCCAAGACCAAAAACAGGAAACGATATTGTACTACGCGCATTAAGGCAATTGCCAGAAACAATGCCAGACTCATCATACATACAAAAAGGATTTTTAAGACATAAAGAAAGAAACAAAATAGAATTCAAATGGTTAATAGAAAGCGCTATTTCAGTTTACGATTCAGGATATAGTGTTCCAGCACAAGACTATCTCAAAATCAATGTAGACCAAATGCGAAAAAGTTATGATTTGCGAGATGTCGATAGTATTTTCGCATATGCTTCCTACTTAAATCAAACCACAAAAAGAAGAACAAACTACAGAAATTTAAAAAGAAGCCAGATTAAAACAGCTTCAATAGAAAAAGCAATAAAATGGAATGATAAACGAGTTAACGGACTCCAAAACATTTTTCAAGGCAAGCTAAACATATTTAGAAATTCAAACGTAAAAAAAGCACTCTTTGGAGAAAATTTATTAAAAACACACCAGTTTAAGCTAGACACAATATTAGTAGATAACGAGCGTAAACTCTATAAAATACAAATACTAAATGGAGAAGAATATGTAGGATTAGGAACAAAAGGTATCTACAACGAAGGTTTCGAGCCACAAGGTTGGGTATATATATACTACGACAATTACGCCATTAAAAAATTAGAATACGAGCTAATAGCAGCATCAAACGAACAAATAAGCCGAAGCAAACGATTATTTGATACCAAGCTAAACCACAAGCTAGAGATAACCTATAAAGAGTACAAAGAAAAAATGTACCCAAGTTACATCTATTACGAAACACCAAAACTAGTAAACGTAGGCTTTAAGCCCAAAAACAAAGCCGAAGAAGAATTAGAATCAAGGTTTAACCAAGAAGAACGTTTCTATTATACAGTTCAAGAAATACTATTTACAGATATTATTTTAGATAACGAAAAAATAGAAACAGCACTCCAACACAAATGGGATATGGATATATTTTCACCAAAACCATATAACAAAGAATTCTGGAAAACATACAATGTGCTTTTAGAAAGCGAAGACGAAGAAAAATTAATCGACGATCTAAGTCAGCGCGCATCACTATTTAAAGAATAAAATAAAGGCGTTACCAATACAAGCAAAAAAGCATGTATTGGTCGGGCTATCGGCAGTCGCTTCCAGGCAAAAAAGCCAGGAGAGCTTCAACAAAGCCTCTATCCCTAACGCAGGCATACCAGAAAAAGCAGTTTTAAACCCAAAAACAAAACCGCTTAAATTTGTTATATTTATAAAACAAACCCATAAAAATGTCTTTAAAAGCTTTTGTAGATTATCTAGAGTTAGAACGAAACTATTCACAGCTAACAATAAAAGCCTATTCAAAAGATATAGAAGCTTTTCAAAAATACCTAAAAAAAAATCACGAAACAACCACAATAAAAACAGCTAACTACTCACAAATAAGAAGCTGGATTGTACAATTAGTAGAAAGTAAAATTTCAAATAGAACAATAAACCGAAAAATCTCAGCATTAAACACCTATTATAAGTTCCTCTTAAAAATAGAGCAATTAAAAACAAATCCCTTAGCCAAACATAAAGCACTTAAAACAAGCAAAAAAATACAAGTGCCATTCTCACAAACAGAAGTAGCTATGGCGATAGACGATTTGCAACACGAAAACAATTTTAAAGGCTTAAGAAACAAACTAATAATAGAACTGTTTTATTCCACAGGAATACGTCGCATAGAACTAGTTAATTTAAAAATAAAAGACATTAACCAAGCCAATAAAACACTTAAAGTATTAGGAAAGAGAAATAAAGAACGCTATGTCCCACTATTAGATTCCGTAAACAAAACAATTAATCAATATATAGAAAAGCGACAAGAATTAAAAAACATAAAAGATCAAGAATATTTATTCTTAACAAAAAGAGGCGTTAAAATTTACGAAACTCTTGTTTACAGAATAATAAATGAGTATTTTAGTCTAGCATCCAATAAAGTGAAAAAGAGTCCACATATACTAAGGCACTCATTTGCCACACACTTATTAAACCAAGGTGCAGATTTAAATGCTGTTAAAGAACTCTTGGGGCATTCAAGCCTGGCAGCAACACAGGTATATACACATAATAGTATAGCTCAATTAAAAGAAGTTTACTTAAAAGCGCACCCAAGAAGTAAAAAATAACAGCCATTGTATAACTTAATTAATAGCAATGCTTATGAAAGTGAACACACAAGCAGTAAATTTCAATGCAGATCAAAAACTGTTAAACTTCATTCAAACACGAATGGATAAACTCGATAACTACTACGATAAAGTCATTAAATCCGATGTATTTTTAAAAGTTCAAAACACAAGTGATAAAGAAAATAAAATATTCGAAGCAAAAGTAAGTGTACCAGGCGATAGCTTAGTAATAAAGAAACAATGTAAAACTTTTGAAGAAGGTACAGATATGGCTGTAGCGTCACTTCAAAGGCAGTTAAAAAAGAGAAAAGAGAAATTAAGAGCACATTTATGAAAATAATTGTGAAAAATATTTTTGAATAACTAAATAAATATTTACATTTGCAGTCCGTTAGAAATAGCGGGCTTTTTTTATACGTAAAAAAAGTAACAAAAGCCGATGTAGCTCAGCTGGCTAGAGCAGCTGATTTGTAATCAGCAGGTCGTGGGTTCGAGTCCCTCCATCGGCTCTTAAAAATTAAGAAAGTGTAAAAGCTTTTTTGAAGTTCTTTAAAAAATTGAATAAAATTTAAAATTGGGGAGATACTCAAGCGGCCAACGAGGGCAGACTGTAAATCTGCTGACTACGTCTTCGCAGGTTCGAATCCTGCTCTCCCCACATTTTTTACCAAGAAAATGTAAGTTTTAAATTTGAGAATTTAAATAATTGCGAGAGTAGCTCAGTTGGTAGAGCGTCAGCCTTCCAAGCTGAATGTCGCCAGTTCGAACCTGGTCTCTCGCTCTATATTTAGCCGGTGTAGCTCAGAGGTAGAGCGTTTCCTTGGTAAGGAAGAGGTCACGGGTTCAATTCCCGTCATTGGCTCGATTTTTTAAAAAACAAAATTTGAACACTAATATTATTATATAACTAAGATTAAATTATTTAAAACATGGCAAAGGCAACTTTCGATCGTTCAAAACCACACTTAAATATTGGTACAATTGGACACGTAGATCACGGTAAAACAACTTTAACTGCTGCTATTACTAAAGTATTAGCTGATGCAGGTTTATCAGAAGCAAGAGATTTCGATACTATCGATAACGCTCCAGAAGAAAAAGAAAGAGGTATTACAATTAATACTTCACACGTAGAGTATCAAACAGCTAACCGTCACTATGCACACGTAGATTGTCCAGGTCACGCCGATTATGTTAAGAACATGGTAACTGGTGCTGCACAAATGGATGGTGCTATTTTAGTAGTAGCTGCGACTGATGGTCCTATGCCACAAACTCGTGAGCACATCTTATTAGGTCGTCAAGTAGGTATCCCAAGAATTGTTGTATTCTTAAACAAAGTGGATATGGTTGATGATGAAGAGTTATTAGAGTTAGTAGATATGGAAGTTCGTGAATTATTATCATTCTACGAATATGATGGTGATAATGGACCTGTAGTATCTGGTTCTGCTTTAGGAGCTTTAAATGGTGAGCAAAAATGGGTTGATACTGTTTTAGAATTAATGGAGCAAGTTGATGCTTGGATTGAAGAGCCTTTAAGAGAAGTAGATAAGGATTTCTTAATGCCAATCGAAGATGTATTCTCTATTACTGGACGTGGTACTGTAGCAACTGGTCGTATTGAAACTGGTATTGCTAACACTGGAGATCCTGTAGAGATTATTGGTATGGGTGCAGAAAAATTAACTTCTACTATTACAGGAATCGAGATGTTCCGTCAAATATTAGATAGAGGAGAAGCTGGTGATAATGCTGGTATCTTATTAAGAGGTATTGAGAAGTCTCAAATATCTAGAGGTATGGTTATTACTAAGCCAGGTTCTGTAACACCACACGCTAAGTTTAAAGCAGAGGTTTATATCCTTAAAAAAGAAGAAGGTGGACGTCACACTCCATTCCATAATAACTACCGTCCACAGTTTTACGTACGTACAACTGATGTAACTGGTAACATTGCACTTCCTGATGGAGTTGAGATGGTTATGCCAGGAGATAACTTAACAATCACAGTTGAGCTTATCAATACAATTGCAATGAATGTTGGTCTTCGTTTCGCTATCCGTGAAGGAGGAAGAACAGTTGGAGCTGGTCAGGTAACTGAGATTTTAGACTAATTTTTTAGTCTTTTAAATATAAAGGTTAAGGTGTCCCGTTATTCGTGGCACCTTGACTTATATTTACGGGTTTAGCTCAGTTGGTAGAGCACTGGTCTCCAAAACCAGGTGTCGGGAGTTCGAGTCTCTCAACCCGTGCTTAGAGAGTTATAGTTTTAGCTTTTAACTCTTACACAAATTAAATGCTTGTAAAACAAGTGTTAGTAAAACAAAACATTAAAAATGGCTGGAATAGTAAATTATATAAAGGAATCATTTGGAGAGTTAAAAAACAATGTAACATGGACTCCTTGGTCAGAAGTTCAAAGCTTAACTATTTTAGTTGCTGTGTTTTCAATTGTTTTTTCATTAGCTATATGGGGAATTGATACTGTATTCAGTAAAGTGATAGGTTTCTATTTTAATAATTTTGTAAACTAAGATTATTATGGCAGAAGTTGGAGAGAAAAAATGGTATGTTGTTAGAGCTGTAAGTGGTCAAGAAAATAAGATAAAAACTTATATAGAAAACGAAATAGCTAGACTTGGTTTACAAGATTATGTAGAACAAGTATTGGTACCAACAGAAAATGTAGTTCAAATACGTAACGGTAAAAAAATAAACAAAGAGAAAGTTTATTTTAGTGGTTACATAATGATAAAAGCAAATTTAACAGGTGAAGTGCCGCATATTATTAAAGGTATTACAAATGTTATAGGTTTTTTAGGAGCTACAAAAGGAGGTGATCCTTTACCATTAAGACAATCTGAAGTTAATAGAATGTTAGGTAAAGTAGATGAATTAACTGTAGAGGCAGATACAAATGTTGCAATTCCTTACACAAAAGGGGAAACAGTTAAGGTTATTGATGGTCCTTTTAATGGATTTGATGGTACAATAGAAAATATAAACGAAGAAAAACGTAAGCTTGAAGTAATGGTTAAGATTTTTGGAAGAAAAACACCACTTGAATTAAGTTACATGCAAGTTGAAAAAATATAATAATTGTTACAATAAAGATGGGATTGATTTTCGCTTCCAATTGAAAATCGATACCGAACTAAATTATTAAAAATGGCAAAAGAATTAGGTAAAGTAGTTAAGTTACAAGTAAGGGGAGGTGCAGCGAATCCGTCGCCACCGGTTGGACCCGCTTTAGGTGCTGCTGGAGTTAATATCATGGAGTTCTGTAAGCAGTTTAATGCTAGAACACAAGATAAAGCTGGTAAAGTATTACCAGTTGTAATCTCAGTTTACAAAGACAAATCATTTGACTTTGTAATTAAAACTCCTCCAGCTGCAGTACAATTATTAGAAGCGGCCAAGGTGAAAAAAGGATCAGGTGAACCTCACGTACGTAAAGTAGCAAAGGTTTCTTGGGATCAAATCAAAACTATTGCAGAAGATAAAATGGTAGATTTAAACGCATTTACTATCGACTCTGCAATGAAAATGATTGCTGGAACAGCAAGATCTATGGGTATAACTGTTAAAGGTGGAGACGCACCAAATTAACCTAAAAAGATTTAAAAGAGATGGCAAGATTAACAAAGAAACGTAAAGAAGCTGTAGCAAAATTAGAAAAGGATAAAGTATATTCAGTTCAAGAAGCTTCAGCATTAATAAAAGAAATTACCAACACAAAGTTTGATGCATCTGTTGATTTAGCAGTGCGTTTAGGAGTAGATCCTAGAAAAGCTAACCAAATGGTAAGAGGTGTAGTATCTCTTCCTCATGGTACTGGTAAAGATGTAAAAGTTTTAGCATTAGTAACTCCAGATAAAGAAGCAGAAGCTAAAGAAGCTGGAGCAGATTATGTAGGTCTTCAAGAATACCTTGATAAAATCAAAGGTGGATGGACAGATGTAGATGTAATTATTACAATGCCAAGTGTAATGGGTAAGTTAGGTCCTTTAGGACGTGTATTAGGTCCTCGTGGTTTAATGCCTAACCCAAAAACAGGTACAGTAACTATGGATATCGCTAAAGCGGTAACAGAGGTTAAGGCTGGTAAAATTGACTTTAAAGTTGATAAAACAGGTATCGTACATGCAGCAATTGGTAAAGCATCTTTTAGTGCAGATAAAATTGCAGGTAATGCAAACGAATTATTAACAACATTAATGAAACTGAAACCAACTGCGGCGAAAGGAGTATATGTAAAGAGCATTTATATGTCTTCTACAATGAGTCCTAGTATAGCAGTTGATACAAAAATCGGTTAGTAGTTAAATAACTTTATATCATGACAAGAGAAGAAAAATCACAAGTTATAGAAGAATTAACTGCACAATTAGCCGATAATGCTAATATTTATTTAGCTGATATATCAGGTTTAAATGCAGGTAGTACTTCAGATTTACGTCGTGCTTGTTTTAAAGCAAACGTAAAACTAGCAGTAGTAAAAAACACATTACTTGAAAAAGCAATGGAAGCTTCAGATAAAGATTTTGGAGACTTACCATCAACGCTTAAAGGAAATACATCAGTAATGTATTCTGAGACTGGTAATGCGCCAGCAAAAGTAATTAAAGCGTTCCGTAAAAAATCTGAAAAACCTTTATTAAAAGGAGCATTTATTGAGGAAGCAGTTTATATTGGAGATGAGCAACTAGATATGTTAGTTGATATCAAATCTAAAGAAGAATTAATTGGAGATATAATTGGATTATTACAATCTCCTGCTAAGAATGTTGTTTCTGCACTTAAATCAAGCGGAGGAAAACTTTCAGGAATTCTTAAAACATTATCTCAAAAAGAGGGATAATTTAAAAAGTACGCACTTTACACTTAAATATTAAAATTAAAAAATTATTACAAATGGCAGATTTAAAAGATTTCGCAGAACAGTTAGTTAACCTTACAGTAAAAGAAGTAAATGAGTTAGCAACTATATTAAAAGATGAATACGGTATTGAGCCTGCTGCAGCTGCAGTAGCTATGGCTGGACCAGTTGCAGGTGGTGGAGACGCTGCTGAAGAGCAAACTGAGTTTGATGTAATCTTAAAAGCTCCAGGTAGCGCTAAGTTAGCTGTAGTAAAGTTAGTTAAAGAATTAACTGGTTTAGGATTAAAAGAAGCTAAAGGTTTAGTTGATGAAGCACCAAGTGCAATCAAAGAAGCAGTATCTAAAGATGAAGCAGAAGCTTTAAAGTCTCAGTTAGAAGAGGCAGGAGCAGAGGTTGAGCTTAAGTAAGCTTAACAACCATAATTAACAAAGGTTTAGGTCTGGAGCAAGTGCTCTAAGACCTAGACCATTTGTCGTATATAGGTAATACTATGTACAAACCAATTTTTTTTAATCAAAATTTCGTCCATTGATGTTAGTAACACAAGCTGAAAGATTAAATTTCTCGTCTATTATTAATAGAACTGAATATCCAGATTTCATGGATATTCAAATAAAATCCTTCCAGGATTTTTTCCAACTTGAAACAAAATCTGAAGAAAGAGGTAATGAAGGATTGTATAATACCTTCATGGAGAACTTTCCAATCACAGACACACGTAATCAATTCGTATTAGAATTCTTAGATTATTTCGTCGACCCACCAAGATATGCTATTGAAGAGTGTATAGAAAGAGGACTTACGTATAGCGTTCCATTAAAAGCAAGGTTAAAACTATATTGTACAGATCCTGAACATGAAGATTTCGAAACCATAGTTCAAGATGTGTATTTAGGAACAATACCTTACATGACACCTTCTGGTACTTTTTGTATCAACGGTGCTGAACGTGTAGTAGTATCTCAATTACATAGATCTCCAGGTGTATTTTTTGGACAATCATTCCATGCTAATGGAACAAAATTATATTCAGCAAGAGTAATACCTTTTAAAGGTTCTTGGATTGAATTTGCTACAGATATCAACCAAGTGATGTATGCATACATCGACCGTAAAAAAAAGTTACCTGTTACAACATTATTTAGAGCAATCGGTTTCGAAAGAGATAAAGATATTCTTGAAATTTTCGACTTAGCCGAAGAGGTTAAAGTTTCTAAATCTGGACTTAAAAAAGTTTTAGGAAGAAAATTAGCTGCACGTGTATTAAATACATGGTATGAAGATTTTGTTGATGAAGATACAGGAGAAGTAGTATCTATTGAGCGTAATGAGATTGTCTTAGACCGTGATACAGAATTAGATAAAGATAACATTGAAGAAATTCTTGAAATAGGTGTAAAAACTATTCTTTTACATAAAGAAACTGCACAACAAGGAGATTACGCAATTATACATAATACGCTTCAAAAAGATCCAACAAACTCTGAAAAAGAAGCCGTAGAACACATCTATAGACAACTACGTAATGCAGAACCGCCAGATGAGGAAACAGCTCGTGGTATTATAGATAAATTATTCTTTAGTGACCAACGTTACTCTCTTGGAGAAGTAGGTCGTTATAGAATGAATAAAAAATTACAATTAGATATCGGTATGGATAAGCAAGTGCTTACCAAAGAAGATATCATTACAATAATAAAATATTTAATCGAGCTTATTAACTCTAAAGCAGAGATTGATGATATTGATCACTTATCTAACCGTCGTGTACGTACAGTAGGAGAACAATTATCTTCTCAATTTGGTGTTGGTCTTGCTCGTATGGCACGTACAATTCGTGAGCGTATGAACGTTCGTGATAACGAGGTATTTACACCTATCGACTTAATTAATGCAAAGACATTATCGTCTGTAATTAATTCTTTCTTTGGTACAAACCAGTTATCTCAATTTATGGATCAAACCAATCCATTAGCCGAGATTACACACAAACGTCGTTTATCAGCTTTAGGACCTGGAGGTTTATCTAGAGAAAGAGCAGGATTCGAGGTTCGTGATGTTCACTATACTCACTACGGAAGACTTTGTCCAATTGAAACTCCAGAAGGACCAAACATTGGATTAATCTCTTCATTATCTGTTTACGCTAAAGTAAACTCTATGGGATTCATTGAAACACCTTATAGAAAAGTTACAGATGGTGTAGTAGATATTAAAAGTACACCAACATATTTAAGTGCAGAAGAAGAAGAAGAAAAATTAATTGCGCAAGCAACTGTAGATGTAGATGAAAACGGAAAAATCCTACACGACAAAGTAATTGCTCGTATGGAAGGTGACTTCCCGGTAATGGATCCAAAAGACATTCATTATACAGATGTTGCACCAAACCAGATTTCTTCAATATCTGCCTCTTTAATTCCGTTTTTAGAACATGATGATGCCAACCGTGCATTAATGGGATCTAACATGATGCGTCAAGCCGTACCATTATTACGTCCGCAAGCACCAATTGTTGGAACAGGATTAGAAAGACAAGTAGCATCAGATTCTCGTGTATTAATTAATGCTGAAGGAAATGGAGTTGTAGAGTATGTTGATGCAAAAGAAATTATAATCAAGTACGAAAGAACAGAAGATGAAGCTAAAGTAAGTTTTGACAGCGATGTGAAATCTTACCCATTAGTAAAATTCAGAAAAACAAACCAAGGTACTTCTATTAACTTAAAGCCAATTGTTAAAAAAGGTGATAAAGTTAAAAAAGGCCAAGTTTTATCTGAAGGTTACGCAACACAAAATGGAGAATTAGCTTTAGGTCGAAATATGAAAGTAGCCTTTATGCCTTGGAAAGGGTATAACTTTGAGGATGCAATTGTAATTTCAGAAAAAGTTGTTCGTGAAGACATATTCACATCAATTCATATTGATGAATATTCTTTAGACGTAAGAGATACAAAATTAGGTAACGAAGAATTAACTAACGATATTCCTAATGTTTCAGAAGAGGCTACAAAAGACTTAGATGAAAACGGAATGATTCGTATTGGTGCAGAAGTTAAACCAGGAGATATTCTTATTGGAAAAATTACTCCTAAAGGAGAAAGCGATCCAACACCAGAAGAAAAATTACTACGTGCAATCTTTGGAGATAAAGCAGGAGATGTTAAAGATGCATCATTAAAAGCTTCTCCATCATTACACGGTGTAGTAATTAATAAAAAATTATTTTCTAGAGCAATCAAAGATAAACGTAAGAGAGCTCAAGATAAAGAAGATATTGCACAATTAGAAACAGTATACAATATCAAGTTTGATGAATTACAATCTGTATTAGTTGAAAAACTATTTGCTATTGTAAACGGAAAAACTTCACAAGGTATATTTAATGATTTAGGAGAAGAAGTTTTACCAAAAGGTAAAAAATTCACACTTAAAATGTTAAATGCTGTTGATGATTATACGCACTTAACAGGTGGAACTTGGACGACTGATGACCATACAAATAAATTAGTTGCAGATTTAATTCACAACTATAAAATAAAAGAGAACGATTTACAAGGTTCTCTACGTCGTGAGAAATTTACAATTTCTGTAGGTGATGAATTACCAGCAGGAATTATAAAATTAGCAAAAGTATATATTGCTAAAAAACGTAAGTTAAAAGTAGGAGATAAAATGGCAGGACGTCACGGTAACAAAGGTATTGTTGCACGTATCGTTCGTCAAGAAGATATGCCTTTCTTAGAAGACGGAACGCCAGTAGATATCGTATTAAACCCATTAGGTGTACCATCGCGTATGAACATTGGGCAAATTTACGAAACAGTACTTGGATGGGCTGGACAAGATTTAGGAAGAACATACGCAACACCAATATTTGACGGTGCTTCTATAGATCAAATTAATGAATTTACAGATGAAGCTGGAATTCCAAGATACGGTCATACTTACTTATACGATGGTGGAACAGGAGAGCGTTTTGACCAACCAGCAACAGTTGGAGTAATCTACATGCTTAAATTAGGGCATATGGTAGACGATAAAATGCACGCACGTTCTATTGGACCATACTCATTAATTACACAACAACCATTAGGTGGTAAAGCACAATTTGGTGGTCAACGTTTTGGTGAGATGGAGGTTTGGGCACTTGAAGCTTATGGAGCATCAAGCACCCTAAGAGAAATCTTAACAGTAAAATCTGATGATGTAGTTGGTAGAGCCAAAACTTACGAAGCAATCGTAAAAGGTGAACCAATGCCAGATCCAGGATTACCAGAATCTTTTAACGTACTTATGCACGAATTAAAAGGATTAGGATTAGACATTAGATTAGAAGAATAAAAAAACTAGTAATCAGTTATCAGTCTACAGTAAAATGTAGACTGAATACTGAGTACTGAATACTAGAACAAATGGCAAGAAAGCAAGATAAGAATACAGTACAGAGATTTAACAAAATCTCAATTGGTTTAGCATCACCAGAATCTATTTTAGCAGAATCTAGAGGTGAAGTTTTAAAGCCAGAAACTATTAATTATCGTACACATAAACCAGAAAGAGATGGTTTATTCTGTGAGCGTATTTTTGGTCCTGTAAAAGACTATGAATGTGCTTGTGGTAAATATAAAAGAATTCGCTACAAAGGTATTGTTTGTGACCGTTGTGGTGTAGAAGTAACAGAAAAGAAAGTACGTCGTGATAGAGTAGGACACATCAACCTTGTTGTGCCTGTTGCTCATATCTGGTACTTCCGTTCTTTACCAAATAAAATAGGTTACTTATTAGGATTACCATCTAAGAAATTAGATATGATTATATACTACGAAAGATATGTAGTAATCCAACCTGGTAATGCTAAAAATGCAGAAGGAGAACCATTACAAAAAATGGATTTCTTAACAGAAGAAGAATACTTAAATATTCTAGAAACGCTTCCGCAGGATAATAACTATTTAGAAGACACAGACCCTAACAAGTTTATAGCTAAAATGGGAGCTGAATGTCTAATCGATTTATTAGCACGTATAGATTTAGATATTTTATCTTTTGAATTACGTCACAAAGCAAATACAGAAACGTCTAAACAACGTAAAACTGAAGCTTTAAAAAGACTTCAGGTAGTAGAAGCTTTACGTGAGTCTAACCAAAATCGTGAGAATCGTCCAGAATGGATGATCATGAAGGTAGTGCCAATTATTCCACCAGAATTAAGACCATTAGTGCCTTTAGATGGTGGACGTTTTGCAACTTCAGATTTAAATGATCTTTACCGTCGTGTAATTATTCGTAACAACCGTCTTAAAAGACTAGTTGAAATAAAAGCACCAGAAGTTATTTTACGTAATGAAAAACGTATGTTACAAGAATCTGTAGATTCATTATTTGACAACACACGTAAATCATCTGCAGTAAAAACAGATTCTAACAGACCATTAAAATCATTATCAGATTCACTTAAAGGTAAGCAAGGACGTTTCCGTCAAAACTTACTTGGTAAGCGTGTTGATTATTCTGCACGTTCTGTAATTGTTGTTGGACCAGAATTAAAATTATTTGAATGTGGATTGCCTAAAAATATGGCAGCAGAACTTTATAAGCCTTTTATTATTCGTAAATTAATAGAAAGAGGTATTGTAAAAACTGTAAAATCTGCAAAGAAAATTATAGATAAAAAAGAACCTGTAGTTTGGGATATTTTGGAAAACGTTCTTAAAGGACATCCAGTATTACTAAACCGTGCGCCTACGCTGCACCGTTTAGGTATACAAGCATTCCAACCTAAACTTATTGAAGGTAAAGCTATACAATTACACCCATTAGCATGTGCGGCATTTAATGCCGATTTTGATGGAGATCAAATGGCTGTTCACTTACCATTAGGACCAGAAGCTATTCTTGAAGCGCAATTATTAATGTTAGCGTCTCATAATATCTTAAATCCTGCAAATGGTGCTCCAGTAACTGTACCTTCTCAGGATATGGTACTTGGGTTATATTATATGACCAAATTACGTACATCTACTCCAGAAGTTCCAGTAAAAGGACAAGGTTTAACTTTTTACTCTGCAGAGGAAGTAACAATAGCTTACAATGAAAAGCGTGTAGATTTAAATGCACAAATAAAAGTAAGAACTATAGACTTTAATAAAGATGGAGAATTAGTACCGCAAATAGTAGAAACAACTACAGGTCGTGTATTATTTAACGAAAAAGTACCAGCAGCAGCAGGTTTTATTAACCAAGTACTTACTAAAAAATCTTTAAGAGATATTATTGGAGATATTTTAAAAGTAACTAGTGTACCAGAAACAGCTGCTTTCTTAGATGAAATAAAAACTTTAGGATATAATTTTGCCTTTAGAGGTGGTTTATCATTTAGTTTAGGAGATATTATTATCCCACCAGAAAAACAATCAATGATTGATGCAGCAAATGCTAAAGTTGATGGTATTACTGGTAACTATAACATGGGATTAATTACAAATAACGAACGTTATAACCAGGTAATTGATATTTGGACTTCAACAAATGCAGAATTGACAGAGTTGTCTATGAAGCGTATTAGAGAAGATCAACAAGGATTTAACTCGGTATTTATGATGCTTGATTCTGGAGCCCGTGGATCTAAAGAACAGATTCGCCAGCTTACAGGTATGCGTGGATTAATGGCAAAGCCTAAAAAATCTACAGCAGGTGGAGGATCTATTATTGAAAATCCAATTCTTTCTAACTTTAAAGAAGGTCTTTCAATTTTAGAATACTTTATATCAACGCACGGTGCACGTAAAGGTCTTGCCGATACCGCACTTAAAACTGCCGATGCCGGTTACTTAACACGTCGTTTAGTAGATGTATCTCAAGATGTAATTGTAAACAGTGTAGATTGTGGTACTTTAAGAGGTGTAGAAGTTTCTGCACTTAAGAAAAATGATGAAGTTGTTGAAAAATTAGGAGCTCGTGTCTTAGGACGTGTTGCACTTAATGATGTTTACAACCCATTAACTGAAGAATTATTAGTTGAGTCTGGAAAATTAATTGATGAGTCAATTGCAGATAAAATTGAAAATTCACCAGTAGACTCTGTAGAAGTTCGTTCACCATTAAGTTGTGAAGCTAAAAAAGGTATCTGTGCACAATGTTACGGTAGAAACTTAGCAACTAATAAAATGGTTCAAAGAGGTGAAGCAGTAGGAGTTGTAGCAGCTCAATCTATTGGAGAACCTGGTACGCAGTTAACACTTCGTACGTTCCACGTAGGAGGTATTGCAGGAAACATTTCAGAAGAAAACAAGCTAGTAGCTAAATTTGATGGAGTTGCCGAAATAGAAGAACTTAAAACTGTAAAAGGTACAGATAGCGAAGGAAACGAAATTGATATCGTTATATCTCGTACATCAGAGTTAAAGTTAATAGATAAGAAAACCGGAATTACACTTAGTACAAATAATATTCCTTATGGTTCTACAATCTTTATAAAGAGTGGAGATGAACTTAAAACGGGAGATGTTGTTTGTCAATGGGATCCATATAACGGTGTAATTATTTCTGAATTTGCAGGAAAAGTAAGATATGAAAATATCGAACAAGGTGTTACTTACCAAGTAGAAATTGATGAGCAAACAGGTTTCCAAGAAAAAGTAATTTCAGAATCTAGAAACAAAAAATTAATTCCAACACTTATTGTTGAAGACGGTAATGGTGAAGCAATTCGTTCTTACAACTTACCAGTAGGTGCGCACATAATGATTGACGATGGAGAAAAAGTTGAGATTGGTAAAGTCTTAGTTAAAATTCCTCGTAAATCTGCTAAAGCAGGAGATATTACAGGTGGTTTACCAAGAGTAACAGAGTTATTTGAAGCTCGTAATCCATCTAATCCAGCAGTAGTAAGTGCAATTGATGGTGTTGTTTCTTTTGGAAAAATTAAAAGAGGTAATCGTGAGATTATTGTAGAGTCTAAACTAGGAGATGTTAAAAAGTACTTAGTAAAATTATCAAGTCAGATTCTTGTACAAGAAAACGATTTTGTTAAAGCAGGTATGCCTTTATCAGACGGTTCTATAACTCCAAACGATATCTTAAACATAAAAGGACCAGCAGCGGTACAACAATACTTAGTTAACGAAGTTCAAGAAGTATACCGTTTACAAGGTGTAAAAATTAACGATAAGCACTTCGAAGTTGTTGTAAGACAAATGATGAGAAAAGTTAAGATAATTGATTCTGGAGATACAATTTTCTTAGAAGATCAATTAGCTCATAAATCTGATTTTATCGAAGAAAACGATGCTATTTTTGGTAAGAAAGTAGTTGAAAATGCTGGAGAATCTTCTAAATTAAAAGAAGGACAAATTATAACGTCGTTCGAATTAAGAGATGAAAATTCTTTATTACGTCGTGAAGATAAAGCTTTAGTTGAAGCTCGTGATGCGAGACCAGCAACAGCAACACCAATACTACAAGGTATTACACGTGCATCTTTACAGACTAAGTCGTTTATTTCTGCAGCATCGTTCCAAGAAACAACAAAAGTTCTTAACGAAGCAGCTGTAGCAGGTAAAGTTGATTCTTTAGAAGGCTTAAAAGAAAATGTAATTGTAGGACATAGAATTCCAGCTGGTACTGGTATGCGTTCTTACGAAAACATAATTGTAGGGTCTAAAGAAGAGTTTGATCAAATGATGCAAGCTAAACAAGAAGTAAATTATAATTAGTAATTTAACTTTAATATAATAATTGAAAAGAATCCTGCTTAATAGCGGGATTCTTTGTTAAACACAAAAAAATTATGGACGATAATCAAAATAAAAAACCAAAACAAGGACAGATTAATATAGAGTTAGATGAAAAAGTAGCAGAAGGTACTTATTCTAATTTGGCGATAATAAATCATTCGGTTTCAGAGTTTGTTGTAGACTTTGTAAGTATTATGCCTGGCGCACCAAAAAGTAAAGTAAAATCTAGAATTATATTAACACCACAACATGCAAAACGTTTATTAAAAGCTTTAAACGATAATGTACAGCGATTTGAAAAAGCACATGGAGAAATTAAAGATTATGAACAACCACCTATACCATTAAATTTTGGGCCAACTGGTCAAGCTTAATTAAATATTAAAAAATCCCCAAATAACTATTTGGGGATTTTTTAATAACAGAATTAAAAATAATAATTTTCTATTTTAAATTATTTTAAAATAAATTTTAATTATTAATCAAAAAAAACAACACTTTAAAACGTTGTTTTTTTTTATTTATATTTTAATAACTATATGTGTGTTGTAAAATTTTATTTTAGCTATTAAATAGCTTTAAAATGAGTTTTTTGTTATTCAAACTCAGAAACGTAATGAAATTTTACATTTGGATATTTCTGTTCAGTCATTTGTAATGAGAAAGAAGAATCTGCTAAAAAAACTAATTGTCCTCTTTTGTCTTTCGCCAGAAAACGCTGTTTTACACGTTTAAATTCTTTAAATTCTTCACTTTTTGGGTCTTTAGGCTCTACCCAACAAGCTTTATATACATTTAAATTTTCATAAGTACATTTTGCACCATATTCATGTTCTAATCTATATTGTATAACTTCATATTGTAAGGCTCCAACGGTTCCAATTACTTTTCTACCATTTAATTCTAAAGTAAATAATTGTGCAACTCCTTCATCCATTAATTGGTCTATACCTTTATATAATTGTTTAGATTTTAAAGGATCGGCGTTATTTATATATCTAAAATGTTCAGGAGAAAAACTAGGAACACCTTTATAGTTAAGTACTTCACCTTCGGTTAAAGTATCACCTATTTTAAATGTACCAGTATCTTGTAAACCCACAATATCACCAGGATACGAGACGTCAACTATTTCTTTTTTCTCTGCAAAAAAGGCATTGGGACTAGAGAATTTTACTTTTTTATTATGTCTTACATGTAAATATGGAGTATTTCTTTTAAATTCTCCTGAGACTATTTTTACGAATGCTAATCTATTTCTGTGATTAGGATCCATGTTTGCATGAATTTTAAAAACAAAACCAGAAAAGTTTTTTTCATCTGGTTCTACTATACGTTCTTCACTTTGCTTTGGTCTTGGTTTAGGAGCAATTTCAACAAAACAATCTAATAATTCTCTTACTCCAAAACTATTTAGGGCAGAGCCAAAAAATACTGGCTGCAGTGTACCTTTTAAATACTCTTCGTTATTAAATTTTGGGTATATACCTTCTACAAGTTCAATTTCTTCTCGTAGTGTATTTGCAGATTTTTCACCAACCAAATCATCTAATTCTGAAGAGTTTAAGTTGGAAATTTCAATGGTTTCTTCAATGTTTTTACGACTATCACCACTAAATAAGTTTATGTTTCTTTCCCAAATATTATAGATCCCTTTAAATTCGTAGCCCATTCCAATAGGGAAACTTAAAGGTGTAACTTTAAGTCCTAATTTTTGTTCAATTTCGTCCAATAATTCAAAAGCATCCTTTCCTTCACGATCCATTTTATTTATAAAAACAATCATAGGAATGTTTCTCATTCGGCAAACTTCCACTAATTTTTCAGTTTGCTCTTCTACACCTTTTGCTACATCAATAACCACTATAACACTATCTACAGCAGTTAAAGTTCTAAAAGTATCTTCAGCAAAGTCTTTATGACCAGGTGTATCTAATATGTTTATTTTTATGCCATCATATTCAAATGCTAATACAGAAGTAGCAACAGATATTCCTCTTTGGCGCTCAATTTCCATAAAGTCACTTGTAGCACCTTTTTTTATTTTATTGCTTTTTACAGCTCCTGCTTCTTGTATTGCACCACCAAAAAGTAAAAGTTTTTCAGTTAATGTTGTTTTACCAGCATCAGGGTGGGATATTATACCAAAGGTTCTTCTTCTCTTTATTTCTTCTAAAAATTTCATCATTATAATTTGTACAAATATAATTGTATTGCTTTTATTATTTATAATATAATATTTCCAATACATTAAAAAAGTGAAACCTAATTTATTAAAGTTCCTAAAAACTAAAAAGACATTTTTCTTTTTATATATTTGTTAACATATGTATACAGTGTGACTTTTTATGATAATACATGAAATTGCACTTTAACGGTTATATTTGCGTTTTATCCAATATTTATGAAAACTTTAGTTTTTAAATTAACTAAAAGTGTTAATTGCTATAATTTCGTATTTAAATTTTTAAAAGGTACTTAAACGAAAAAAAAAATCTAATCGGCGTTTATTTTTAAAATGTTTATTTTTAATATATAAATTAGTACATATTATTTTTAGTTTTTTGAGTCTTTTTAATAAATATTAAATAAATAACAGAGGTATTTTTATATGACAAAAATTACTTATCGATTATTATTAGCTTCATTTCATAAAATTAAAATTCCTACAGTTTTGAAGGATCTATCATGCGCCAGTTTTACAACTGGCTTATTTCGTTATACAAAATTCCAAAAAAGTTTTCAATCAAATTATATTCATTCTAATATGAAAAATTCTACTCTATCAAGTAATAATTGGTTAAATAGCATATTGCTTTTTATTGCTTTTCTATTAATTACACCTAACGTGTTTGCTGATGGAACAAAGCAAGTAATGCCAAATCAAAACAATGGTACAGCATTATATATTGTAACAGATACTAATTTTGGAGGATCTCTAGTTGGACCATATTTAGGGACTTCGGAATCTCAACGTGTTTATTTTACAATTGCAGACGCTTCAACAGAAAATTTATATTTTGGTTTGCAAGCCCGAATGCGAAATAGTTTTGCAGGAGGAAATAATCCATTAGGGACTAATTTTTACTACCAGATTTTTAATGAAGCAGGTGTTGCTCAAACATCACCAATATTATTTGGTAATACTAGTGGAGAAAACGGGTTTATTGAGACTTATAATGAAGCTGTAGCAGGACCAAATATTGGTGGTGCGACTCCTACTGGTTATACTCCTTTAAGTTTTAATCCAACTGCAAATGGAAATTACTATATAGCACTTTATAGTAGTTATGATGGAGGTACAACTGTAGCTACAGGAGGAAATACTTTAAATGGTTTAGATCAATTAATGTTTTTACCTTATTTTGATTTTACAGTTTCTACAGCTGCTAATGTACAATCTGAAGGACGTATATGGTCTAGAAAATGGAGTTTTATTACTTATTTAGTGGAAGATGCAGATAATGATGTTAATACACCAGATGTACCTAATCCTACTGAAGCGGCCTCTTTTGAAGGAAACTTTTTTGCTTATACAGATGATCAAGTAATTTTAGAAGTAGATTTTGCTGAAGGTTTTAGGCCTTTTGGTTATCAATTAGCTATGAATAGATTTGGTGTGGTTGATGATGATTCAGACCCTTCAAATAGCTTTATAGCTTCTAGAACATCTAAAACTTATGGTTTAGCAGCTCCAGCTAATTTAGATAATGGATATCAAGTTTTTATAGCATCTCCAGATCAAAATGTTTTTATTCCTAGTCCTGAACCAAGTCCTGTTGTTGCTAACGGAATTGTTGGTTGTCCAGGAAGTTACTTTATTCCGGTTACTTTACAATTAGCTCAGGATACTGCAGTTTTATTAGAATTTAATGGAACTCCAGGTTATCAGTCTGGTACTACAGATGTTCTTTTAGAATCTTTTGAAAACGAACCAGGAGAAGTTTTTATACCATGGGATGGTAATGATGGTTTAGGTACGCCTGTAACGTCAAGTACAATTTCTGTTTCTGTAAATTCATTTATAGGTAGAACAAATGTACCGATGATTGATGCCGAATTGAATTTAAATGGTTTAAGTGTAACAGGAGTTGCTCCTAATACAAATAGCAGACTTTTACGTTGGGATGATAGAGATATAATTGTTACAGGTACAGTTTGTGATGGTTCAAATCAATTAAACAATTTAACAACTGTTGATGGCACGTTTCACCGTTCTGGCCTTTTAGATGGAATAGTAGGTCCTGCTCACGCGTGGAGTTCAAGTAATCCAGATGATTCTGTTCCAGCAATCAGTCAGGGTGGAAATGATAGTGATAACTTATTATGTAATGATTTTGGTAATACACGTGTAATTAATACTTGGACTTATGGAGCTACTGTAGAAACAGAACCAGTTACTTTAGATTTACCTAATTGTGATGGAGATACTGATGATGATGGAATTGATGATATTACCGATTTGGATGATGATAATGATGGTATATTAGATACAGATGAATTAAATTGCTCTCCTGGTTTTGTTGATTTAGGTCAAACTTTTAATGATAATACTTCAGATCCAGTAATTGTTAACAATGCGTATGTTTATAACAGTACAAATGTTGACATGACTTTTGAAATTGAAGGAAGTGCGGTTTGGGCAGGAGGAGTAAGTAACCAAACAGCAGCAGGTGTGTCAGGCTCTTATGTAAACACCCAGCCTTCTAATACAAATTTTGTTAATGGAGATGTTGGAGTATACACATTTACATTTTCACAAACAGTTTATAATATAAAATTTAAATTTGGAGGTTTAGATAATGAAGATAGAGCGGATTTTATAGCATCGGAATCAGGATTTAATGTTCCAGTACAATTAACAGATATTAATTTAGCAGGAAATGGAACTTTCAGTGGTCAATCTGTAGTAAGTAGTGCTAATTCAGGAAATGCTCCAAATAATAGCGTGCAATTAGAAATAGCAGCTGCAAATCAAATAATAATTAGGGTTGCTAAAGACAATGGAAATACGGGTAATGTAACTTTACAATTTTATGAATTAGAATATTGTTTGCCAATCAACTCAGATACAGATGGAGCTCCTAACCATTTAGATAATGATAGTGATGCAGATGGTTGTCCTGATGCTTTAGAGGGTAGTGGACTATATGAAGCAAGTACATTAGAGGGAGATGGTAGTTTAGGAGATAATGTAGATGCAAACGGAATCCCTGAAACATCAGGTTCAATTTCTTTACAACAAACAGATGTTAGTTCTACAGATTCTAATGTGTCAAGTGCAGAATGTGTTCCAGTAGCTTTAGATGATACGGGATCAAGTACAGCACCAGTAAGTGATGCTAATACAGTATCAGTAAATGTTGTATCAAACGATACCGATAGTAATGGAACAATCGATGTAAGTACAGTAGATTTAGATCCATCAACAGCAGGAATCCAAGACACCTTTACCAATGTAGACGGCACGTATACAGTAGATGCTAACGGCGTTGTGACTTTTGATCCAAACGCAGGATTAACAACAGACCCAACACCAATTACTTATACCGTAAATGATAATGATGGTAACACATCAAATGAAGCTAGTATCACTATAACTTATGGAGAAGGTCCAGTAGCATTAGGAGATAGTGCAACAACGGGATCAGATGAAGATGTTGTAATCGATATCACGTTAAATGATACAGATGGAGACGGAACAATTGATGATGGAACAGTAGATTTAGATCCAAACACACCAGGTCAACAAGGCACTTTCACCGTACCAGGAGAAGGAACGTATACGGATAATGGCGATGGAACAGTAACATTTGATCCAGAACCAGATTTTGATGGAGTAAGCACAATTAATTATACCGTAAATGATAACGATGGCAATGTTTCTAACACAGCACCAATTACAGTAACAGTAGAAGATGCACCAGTAGCTTTAGATGATACGGGATCAAGTACAGCACCAGTAAGTGATGCTAATACAGTATCAGTAAATGTTGTGTCCAACGATACGGATAGTGACGGAACAATCGATGTAAGTACAGTAGATTTAGATCCATCAACAGCAGGAATTCAAGACACCTTTACCAATGTAGACGGCACGTATACAGTAGATGCTAACGGCGTTGTGACCTTTGATCCAAATGCAGGATTAACAACAGACCCAACACCAATTACTTATACCGTAAATGATAATGATGGTAACACATCAAATGAAGCTAGTATCACTATAACTTATGGAGAAGGTCCAGTAGCAGTAGATGATAATGCAAGTACAACACCAGATACGAATGTTACTTTCCCAATTACAGATAATGATTCAGATCCAAGTGCAGGCGGAAGTATAGATGTTACAAGTGTAGATTTAGATCCAAACACACCGGGTCAACAAGGAACCTTTACCGTACCAGGCGAAGGAACGTATACGGATAATGGTGATGGAACAGTAACATTTGATCCAGAACCAGGCTTTACAGGCGTAGCAACACCAATCGATTACACTGTAAACGATAATGACGGTAACCCATCAAACATAGCAACTATAACAGTAACAGTAGCTTCATGTCCATCACCAATAGATAGTGACGGCGATGGGTTGACAGACTGTGAGGAAACGACAGGAATAGATGATCCAAGTACAGTAAATGTACCAGTAGGCGTAACGGATCCATCAGACGCATGTGATCCAATAGAAGGTAGTGATTTAACAGATAGTGATGGCGATGGATTAACAGATTGTGAGGAAACAACAGGAAACGATAATCCAAATACAGCTGGAGTACCAGTAGGGATAACCGATCCAAACAATCCATGTGATCCATTTACAGACGGATCAGGATGTACACCAATAGCAGTAGATGATAATGCAAGTACAACACCAGATACGAATGTTACTTTCCCAATTACAGATAATGATTCAGATCCAAGTGCAGGCGGAAGTATAGATGTTACAAGTGTAGATTTAGATCCAAACACACCAGGTCAACAAGGAACCTTTACCGTACCAGGCGAAGGAACGTATACGGATAATGGCGATGGAACAGTAACATTTGATCCAGACCCAGGCTTTACAGGCGTATCAACACCAATCGATTACACTGTAAACGATAATGACGGTAACCCATCAAACATAGCAACTATAACAGTAACAGTAGCTTCATGTCCATCACCAATAGATAGTGACGGCGATGGGTTGACAGACTGTGAGGAAACGACAGGAATAGATGATCCAAGTACAGTAAATGTACCAGTAGGCGTAACGGATCCATCAGACGCATGTGATCCAATAGAAGGCAGTGATTTAACAGATAGTGATGGCGATGGATTAACAGATTGTGAGGAAACAACAGGAAACGATAATCCAAATACAGCTGGAGTACCAGTAGGGATAACCGATCCAAACAATCCATGTGATCCATTTACAGACGGATCAGGATGTACACCAATAGCAGTAGATGATAATGCAAGTACAATAGAAGATGCACCAGTAGCTTTAGATGATACGGGATCAAGTACAGCACCAGTAAGTGATGCTAATACAGTATCAGTAAATGTTGTGTCCAACGATACGGATAGTGACGGAACAATCGATGTAAGTACAGTAGATTTAGATCCATCAACAGCAGGAATCCAAGACACCTTTACCAATGTAGACGGCACGTATACAGTAGATGCTAACGGCGTTGTGACTTTTGATCCAAACGCAGGATTAACAACAGACCCAACACCAATTACTTATACCGTAAATGATAATGATGGTAACACATCAAATGAAGCTAGTATCACTATAACTTATGGAGAAGGTCCAGTAGCATTAGGAGATAGTGCAACAACGGGATCAGATGAAGATGTTGTAATCGATATCACGTTAAATGATACAGATGGAGACGGAACAATAGACGATGGAACAGTAGATTTAGATCCAAACACACCAGGTCAACAAGGAACCTTTACCGTACCAGGAGAAGGAACGTATACGGATAATGGCGATGGAACAGTAACATTTGATCCAGAACCAGATTTTGATGGAGTAAGCACAATTAATTATACCGTAAATGATAACGATGGCAATGTTTCTAATACAGCACCAATTACAGTAACAGTAGAAGATGCACCAGTAGCTTTAGATGATACGGGATCAAGTACAGCACCAGTAAGTGATGCTAATACAGTATCAGTAAACGTTGTATCAAACGATACGGATAGTGACGGAACAATCGATGTAAGTACAGTAGATTTAGATCCATCAACAGCAGGAATCCAAGACACCTTTACCAATGTAGACGGCACGTATACAGTAGATGCTAACGGCGTTGTGACCTTTGATCCAAATGCAGGATTAACAACAGACCCAACACCAATTACTTATACCGTAAATGATAATGATGGTAACACATCAAATGAAGCTAGTATCACCATAACTTATGGAGAAGGCCCAGTAGCATTAGGAGATAGTGCAACAACGGGATCAGATGAAGATGTTGTAATCGATATCACGTTAAATGATACAGATGGAGACGGAACAATAGACGATGGAACAGTAGATTTAGATCCAAACACACCTGGTCAACAAGGCACTTTCACCGTACCAGGAGAAGGAACGTATACGGATAATGGCGATGGAACAGTAACATTTGATCCAGAACCAGATTTTGATGGAGTAAGCACAATTAATTATACCGTAAATGATAACGATGGCAATGTTTCTAACACAGCACCAATTACAGTAACAGTAGAAGATGCACCAGTAGCTTTAGATGATACGGGATCAAGTACAGCACCAGTAAGTGATACTAATACAGTATCAGTAAATGTTGTGTCCAACGATACTGATAGTGACGGAACAATCGATGTAAGTACAGTAGATTTAGATCCATCAACAGCAGGAATCCAAGACACCTTTACCAATGTAGACGGCACGTATACAGTAGATGCTAATGGCGTTGTGACCTTTGATCCAAATGCAGGATTAACAACAGACCCAACACCAATTACTTATACCGTAAATGATAATGATGGTCAGATGGAGACGGAACAATAGACGATGGAACAGTAGATTTAGATCCAAACACACCTGGTCAACAAGGCACTTTCACCGTACCAGGAGAAGGAACGTATACGGATAATGGCGATGGAACAGTAACATTTGATCCAGAACCAGATTTTGATGGAGTAAGCACAATCAATTATACCGTAAATGATAACGATGGCAATGTTTCTAACACAGCACCAATTACAGTAACAGTAGAAGATGCACCAGTAGCTTTAGATGATACGGGATCAAGTACAGCACCAGTAAGTGATACTAATACAGTATCAGTAAATGTTGTGTCCAACGATACTGATAGTGACGGAACAATCGATGTAAGTACAGTAGATTTAGATCCATCAACAGCAGGAATCCAAGACACCTTTACCAATGTAGACGGCACGTATACAGTAGATGCTAATGGCGTTGTGACTTTTGATCCAAACGCAGGATTAACAACAGACCCAACACCAATTACTTATACCGTAAATGATAATGATGGTAACACATCAAATGAAGCTAGTATCACTATAACTTATGGAGAAGGCCCAGTAGCATTAGGAGATAGTGCAACAACGGGATCAGATGAAGATGTTGTAATCGATATCACGTTAAATGATACAGATGGAGACGGAACAATAGACGATGGAACAGTAGATTTAGATCCAAACACACCAGGTCAACAAGGAACTTTCACCGTACCAGGAGAAGGAACGTATACGGATAATGGCGATGGAACAGTAACATTTGATCCAGAACCAGATTTTGATGGAGTAAGCACAATCAATTATACCGTAAATGATAACGATGGCAATGTTTCTAATACAGCACCAATTACAGTAACAGTAGAAGATGCACCAGTAGCTTTAGATGATACGGGATCAAGTACAGCACCAGTAAGTGATGCTAATACAGTATCAGTAAATGTTGTGTCCAACGATACTGATAGTGACGGAACAATCGATGTAAGTACAGTAGATTTAGATCCATCAACAGCAGGAATCCAAGACACCTTTACCAATGTAGACGGCACGTATACAGTAGATGCTAACGGCGTTGTGACTTTTGATCCAAACGCAGGATTAACAACAGACCCAACACCAATTACTTATACCGTAAATGATAATGATGGTAACACATCAAATGAAGCTAGTATCACCATAACTTATGGAGAAGGCCCAGTAGCATTAGGAGATAGTGCAACAACGGGATCAGATGAAGATGTTGTAATCGATATCACGTTAAATGATACAGATGGAGACGGAACAATTGACGATGGAACAGTAGATTTAGATCCAAACACACCAGGTCAACAAGGAACCTTCACCGTACCAGGCGAAGGAACGTATACGGATAATGGAGATGGAACAGTAACATTTGATCCAGAACCAGATTTTGATGGAGTAAGCACAATCAATTATACCGTAAATGATAACGATGGCAATGTTTCTAATACAGCACCAATTACAGTAACAGTAGAAGATGCACCAGTAGCTTTAGATGATACGGGATCAAGTACAGCACCAGTAAGTGATGCTAATACAGTATCAGTAAATGTTGTATCAAACGATACTGATAGTGACGGAACAATCGATGTAAGTACAGTAGATTTAGATCCATCAACAGCAGGAATCCAAGACACCTTTACCAATGTAGACGGCACGTATACAGTAGATGCTAATGGCGTTGTGACCTTTGATCCAAATGCAGGATTAACAACAGACCCAACACCAATTACTTATACCGTAAATGATAATGATGGTAACACATCAAATGAAGCTAGTATCACCATAACTTATGGAGAAGGCCCAGTAGCATTAGGAGATAGTGCAACAACGGGATCAGATGAAGATGTTGTAATCGATATCACGTTAAAATGATACAGATGGAGACGGAACAATAGACGATGGAACAGTAGATTTAGATCCAAACACACCAGGTCAACAAGGAACTTTCACCGTACCAGGCGAAGGAACGTATACGGATAATGGCGATGGAACAGTAACATTTGATCCAGAACCAGATTTTGATGGAGTAAGCACAATCAATTATACCGTAAATGATAACGATGGCAATGTTTCTAATACAGCACCAATTACAGTAACAGTAGAAGATGCACCAGTAGCTTTAGATGATACGGGATCAAGTACAGCACCAGTAAGTGATGCTAATACAGTATCAGTAAATGTTGTATCAAACGATACGGATAGTGACGGAACAATCGATGTAAGTACAGTAGATTTAGATCCATCAACAGCAGGAATCCAAGACACCTTTACCAATGTAGACGGCACGTATACAGTAGATGCTAACGGCGTTGTGACTTTTGATCCAAACGCAGGATTAACAACAGACCCAACACCAATTACTTATACCGTAAATGATAATGATGGTAACACATCAAATGAAGCTAGTATCACTATAACTTATGGAGAAGGCCCAGTAGCATTAGGAGATAGTGCAACAACGGGATCAGATGAAGATGTTGTAATCGATATCACGTTAAATGATACAGATGGAGACGGAACAATTGATGATGGAACAGTAGATTTAGATCCAAACACACCAGGTCAACAAGGAACTTTCACCGTACCAGGAGAAGGAACGTATACGGATAATGGCGATGGAACAGTAACATTTGATCCAGAACCAGATTTTGATGGAGTAAGCACAATCAATTATACCGTAAATGATAACGATGGCAATGTTTCTAATACAGCACCAATTACAGTAACAGTAGAAGATGCACCAGTAGCTTTAGATGATACGGGATCAAGTACAGCACCAGTAAGTGATGCTAATACAGTATCAGTAAATGTTGTATCAAACGATACTGATAGTGACGGAACAATCGATGTAAGTACAGTAGATTTAGATCCATCAACAGCAGGAATCCAAGACACCTTTACCAATGTAGACGGCACGTATACAGTAGATGCTAACGGCGTTGTGACTTTTGATCCAAACGCAGGATTAACAACAGACCCAACACCAATTACTTATACCGTAAATGATAATGATGGTAACACATCAAATGAAGCTAGTATCACCATAACTTATGGAGAAGGTCCAGTAGCATTAGGAGATAGTGCAACAACGGGATCAGATGAAGATGTTGTAATCGATATCACGTTAAATGATACAGATGGAGACGGAACAATAGAACAGTAGCTTCATGTCCATCACCAATAGATAGTGACGGCGATGGGTTGACAGACTGTGAGGAAACGACAGGAATAGATGATCCAAGTACAGTAAATGTACCAGTAGGCGTAACGGATCCATCAGATGCATGTGATCCAATAGAAGGTAGTGATTTAACAGATAGTGATGGCGATGGATTAACAGACTGTGAGGAAACAACAGGAAACGATAATCCAAATACAGTTGGAGTACCAGTAGGGATAACCGATCCAAACAATCCATGTGATCCATTTACAGACGGATCAGGATGTACACCAATAGCAGTAGATGATAATGCAAGTACAACACCAGATACGAATGTTACTTTCCCAATTACAGATAATGATTCAGATCCAAGTGCAGGCGGAAGTATAGATGTTACAAGTGTAGATTTAGATCCAAACACACCAGGTCAACAAGGAACCTTTACCGTACCAGGCGAAGGAACGTATACGGATAATGGCGATGGAACAGTAACATTTGATCCGGAACCAGGCTTTACAGGCGTATCAACACCAATCGATTACACTGTAAACGATAATGACGGTAACCCATCAAACATAGCAACTATAACAGTAACAGTAGCTTCATGTCCATCACCAATAGATAGTGACGGCGATGGGTTGACAGACTGTGAGGAAACGACAGGAATAGATGATCCAAGTACAGTAAATGTACCAGTAGGCGTAACGGATCCATCAGACGCATGTGATCCAATAGAAGGTAGTGATTTAACAGATAGTGATGGCAATGGATTAACAGACTGTGAGGAAACAACAGGAAACGATAATCCAAATACAGCTGGAGTACCAGTAGGGATAACCGATCCAAACAATCCATGTGATCCATTTACAGACGGATCAGGATGTACACCAATAGCAGTAGATGATAATGCAAGTACAACACCAGATACGAATGTTACTTTCCCAATCACAGATAATGATTCAGATCCAAGTGCAGGCGGAAGTATAGATGTTACAAGTGTAGATTTAGATCCAAACACACCAGGTCAACAAGGAACTTTTACCGTACCAGGCGAAGGAACGTATACGGATAATGGCGATGGAACAGTAACATTTGATCCGGAACCAGGCTTTACAGGCGTAGCAACACCAATCGATTACACTGTAAACGATAATGACGGTAACCCATCAAACATAGCAACTGTAACAGTAACAGTAGCTTCATGTCCATCACCAATAGATAGTGACGGCGATGGGTTGACAGACTGTGAGGAAACGACAGGAATAGATGATCCAAGTACAGTAAATGTACCAGTAGGCGTAACGGATCCATCAGACGCATGTGATCCAATAGAAGGTAGTGATTTAACAGATAGTGATGGCGATGGATTAACAGACTGTGAGGAAACAACAGGAAACGATAATCCAAATACAGCTGGAGTACCAGTAGGGATAACCGATCCAAACAATCCATGTGATCCATTTACAGACGGATCAGGATGTACACCAATAGCAGTAGATGATAATGCAAGTACAACACCAGATACGAATGTTACTTTCCCAATTACAGATAATGATTCAGATCCAAGTGCAGGCGGAAGTATAGATGTTACAAGTGTAGATTTAGATCCAAACACACCAGGTCAACAAGGAACCTTTACCGTACCAGGCGAAGGAACGTATACGGATAATGGTGATGGAACAGTAACATTTGATCCAGAACCAGGCTTTACAGGCGTAGCAACACCAATCGATTACACTGTAAACGATAATGACGGTAACCCATCAAACATAGCAACTATAACAGTAACAGTTCAAACAAATCCTATTGCAGAAGATGATGAAAGTTTAAATAACACTGTAAATACAGCTGTAACTGTACCTGTTATTTTAGATAATGGAAATGGACCAGATTCAGATGCAGACGGAACGATAGATGTTACAACTATAAGTATTATAACAGCAGGAGCTATAGATAATACAGGAGACGGAGATAATGATACATTAGTCGTACCAGGTGAAGGTACATGGGTTTTAGATGAGAGTGGAAATATAACATTTACTCCTGAACCAGGTTTTACAGGTGATCCAACTCCAATATCATATACTGTTGATGATAATGATGGAAATACCTCAAATCAAGCAACTGTAACAATTACTTATTCAGCAAATCCAATAGCAGAAGACGACAGTAGCTTAGATAATACTATAGGTTCTCCAGTTACAGTAATTGTTACTGCAGATAATGGAAATGGAGCAGATAATGATTTAGATGGTATTGTTGATGCTAGTACAGTTTCAATAACAACACCAGGAGCTACAGATACTACTGGAGATGGAGATAATGACACATTAGTTGTACCAGGTGAAGGAACTTGGACAGTTGATGAAAGTGGAAACTTAACATTTACACCAGAACCTGGTTTTGTTGGTAACCCAACACCTATTACATATACTATAGAAGATAATGAAGGTAACGTTTCCAATGAAGCAACTGTAGTTATAACATATGGAGATGTAGATTCAGATGGAGATGGTGTTTTAGATAGTGATGAAGTTTTAAATGGTACAGATCCATTAGATCCATGTGATTATAATGTTACAGATATTACAGAAGTACAAACAGAACCATTTTTATCTCTAGATTGTGATGGTGATGGAGTGTCTAATGGAGACGAAGTTCTAGATGGTACAGACCCATTAAATTTCTGTGAATTTGTGACAACTAATGTAACTTTACCTCAATCATTAGAATTCTTTAATGGAGATTGTGATAACGATAACGTACCAAATGGAATTGAATTTCCTTTAGGAGATACAGATGGAGATGGAACACCAAACTGGTTAGATACAGATGATGATAATGATGGTGTAGATACTATTAATGAAGATTATGAAGATGTAGATTTAGGAGATGGAGAAGTTGATCCAATTGGAGATAACGATCCAACTAATGATGATACAGATCAAGACGGTATTCCAGATTATTTAGATGTAGATGATGATGGAGATGGAATTTTAACAACAAATGAAAGTCCAGATCCTAATAATGATGGTATTGGTTTTGGTGGAGATTCAGTAGATAGTGATGGCGATGCGCTTCCAGATTATTTAGATATAAATAACGCTTCACCTTCTGAAGATGATTTAGAAGTATTTAATGCAGTAACACCAAATGGCGATGGAGATAATGATGTATTTATAATTAGAAACATAGAATTATATCCAGACAATACTCTTGAAATTTATAATAGATGGGGAGTTATAGTATACTCTACAGAAGGTTATGGACAAAATGGAAAATTCTTTAAAGGAGAATCTAACGGAAGAGTTACGATTCAAAAAGAAGAGCAATTACCAGTAGGTACTTATTTCTATGTTCTTAACTATAAAAAAGGTTCTGAAGATAAATCTAGAGCTGGATATTTATACATTCAACGTTAATTAATAAAAAAAAGGAGGCAGAAAAATCTGCCTCCAAAATAAATTATACCACTTATAATGAAAAATAGAATATTAATTTTAGTAATCCTTATTAGTTCTATCTTCGCTTTAGAAGGTACTGCACAACAGGACGCTCAGTACACACAGTATATGTATAATACTATTAGTGTAAATCCTGCTTATGCTGGATCGAGAGATGTAATTAGTATAGCAGGCTTGTATAGAACGCAATGGGTAGGTTTAGATGGCGCACCAGATACTCAAACCTTTAATATACATTCACCAATTGGAGATAGTAAAAAAGTAGGATTAGGATTATCAATTGTAAACGATAATATTGGTCCTACACACGAAACATATTTCGATATTGATTTTTCATATACAGTTAATACTTCAGAGGAAGGTAGACTTTCTTTTGGTGTAAAAGGAGGAGGGCATTTACTGGATGTAGCTTATTCTGAATTAAATCAATATACATCAGACCCATTATTACAATCAGATATTAAAAATAGATTTTCACCTAACGTAGGAGCAGGAGTTTACTATCGTAAAGGTGACAGATGGTATGTAGGTTTATCTGCACCAAATTTATTAGAAACAACACATTTTGAGGAGTCTTCTCTTTCTGAAGCTAAAGAGAAAATAAACCTATATTTAATAGGTGGTTATGTATTTGATATTAACCAAGATTTAAAATTAAAACCAGCTGTTTTATTCAAAGGTGTTCAAGGTGCTCCTTTACAAGCAGACTTAACAGTTAATGCATTATTAAAAGAAAAATTAACACTAGGTTTAGCTTATAGATGGAGTGCAGCATTTAGTGCTTTAGTTGGGTATCAATTTACAGATAAAATTATGTTAGGTGTTGCTTACGATAGGGAAACTACAGAGTTAGGTAATACTCAATTTGAGCAAGGCTCTTACGAAGTCTTTTTAAGATTCGAAATTTTCCAAAACCAAAAAATATTATCACCAAGATTCTTCTAATTTTAGAAATAAGTAATTATGAAAAATAGAATTTATATAGTATTAGCCATATTAGCTTTAACTTTTAATACTGCTTTTTCTCAAGAAGATGGAAAAGTAAATGCAAGCGTTGATAAAGAATACAATAATTTAAAATACAAAGAAGCTATTAGAGAACTGTCTAAACTTGTAAAAGATGGTAATAATAGTCCAGAAGTATTAGCAAAATTAGCAAATGCATATTATTTTAATGTAGAAATGGAAGAAGCTGCAAAGTGGTATGGAGAATTATTAGCTCAAGATACAGCCATAGATTTTGAATATTACTATAGATATGCAATGGCTTTAAAAGCAGCAGGTAAATATGAAGATGCCAATAAGTATTTAAAAAAGTTTGCAGTATTAAAACCAAATGATTCAAGATCAAAAAAATATTTAGAATCACCAGATTATCTTACAACAATAGATAAGATTTCAGGTGATTTTGTAATTGAAAACTTAGAGTTTAACTCTAGATTTTCAGATTTTGGAACTTCATTTTATAAGGACGGAATTGTATTTGCATCATCTAGAGGTGATGGAAGATTATATAAATGGAATGAACAACCATTTTTAGATTTATTTTATGCAGCTAATGATACTTTAGAACCTAAAAGGTTTTCAGAAAAAATAAATACAAAATTTCATGAATCTTCTACCACTTTTACAAACGATGGTAAAACAATTTATTTTACTCGTAATAATTATATTAATGGAAAAAAAAGAAAGAGTAGTGATAAGGTTGTTGGTTTAAAAATTTATAAAGCAACACTTAATGATAAAGGAGAATGGACAAATGTTGAATCTATGCCATTTAATAATGATGAGTATAATGTTGCTCATCCAGCATTAAGTTTAGATAATAAAAAGCTTTATTTCGCTTCAGACATGCCCGGAACAAAAGGAAAATCAGATTTATTTGTTGTAGACATCTTAGAAAATGGAGAATATGGAGAACCAAAAAATCTTGGAGAAGAAATAAATACAGAAGGAAGAGAGAATTTTCCATACATAAGTAATAATGGAACACTGTATTTCTCTTCAGATGGGCATCCTGGTTTAGGAGGCTTAGATGTTTTTTATGCAAATCTTGAAGGAAATAGAAAAACAGTAGCAAATTTAGGAAAACCAATAAATAGCTCTCGTGACGATTTTGAATTTATTATTGACGAGTTTACAAACCTTGGATACCTTACTTCAAACAGATACAATGGAAAAGGTGATGATGATATTTATAAATTCCAAAGACAAGTTTGTAATCAATTAATAGCAGGAACAGTTGTAGATAAAAATACAAATCAGGTAATCCCAGACGCCACAGTAATAGTTTATAACTCTGAGAATAAAGAAGTATATCGTTTTAACTCAGATCAAAACGGAGCATTTAGTTATAATTCAGATTGTAAAAAAGGAACTTACAAAGCAGTAGCAAGTAAAGAAGGATATGAACCAGAAGAATTAAAATATTCAATAGACCCAGAAATTAAGTTAGATTTAGCTTTAAAATTAAACCTAACACCAGAAAAACGAGCGGCAGAAGTTGGTACAGACTTATTTGTTTTACTAGATTTAAATCCTATTTACTTCGATTTCGATAAATCATATATTCGTCCTGACGCTCAAGTTGAACTTCAAAAAGTTATAAATTACTTAAATGAATATCCATCTGTAAGTATAGATGTACAATCGCATACAGATTCTAGAGGTCGTGATGCCTACAATAAATCATTATCTCAAAGAAGAAATACATCAACTAAAAATTGGATAATAGAAAAAGGAAAAATCTCTAAAAGCAGAATTTCAGGTAGAGGTTATGGAGAAACACAATTAGTAAACCGTTGTTCTAACGGTGTTAAATGTAGTGAAGAGGAGCACCAACAAAACAGGAGAAGTATGTTTATAGTTACTAAAAACTAAAACAGACTTAAAACAAAAATTAATATATAAAAAGCATTCTACAAAGTAGGATGCTTTTTTCGTTTAAAAGTAATACTAAAATAAACCAAAAAGCCAATTCAAAGTATTCTCTATTTTGTAAATTTGTTTACCTCAATAAAGATAATGATAGAAGAAAAAGTAATTTTAGTAAACGAAAAAGACGAACAAATAGGTTTAATGCCTAAAATGGAAGCGCACGAGAAAGCTTTGTTACATCGCGCATTTTCAGTTTTTGTATTTAATGATGATAATGAATTAATGCTACAACAAAGAGCGTTAGATAAGTACCATTCACCAGGTTTATGGACAAATACATGTTGCAGTCACCAAAGAGAAGGAGAAAGCAACTTAGCCGCGGGAAAACGACGTTTACAAGAAGAAATGGGCTTTGAAACAGAACTTGAAGAAAAAACCTCTTTTATATACAAAGCACCTTTTGATAATGGCTTAACAGAACATGAACTAGATCACATTATGGTAGGTACATATAACAAAGAACCTAATATAAATAAAAGTGAAGTAGCTGCCTGGAAATGGATGCCGTTAGAAGCTGTGAAAACAGATATTGTACAGCAACCAGAAATATATACAGCATGGTTTAAAATTATATTTGATAAATTTTATACATTCATAAACACATCAAATGAAAGTAACGGTAAGTAGACGAGCACACTTTAACGCAGCGCATAGGTTATATAGAAAAGATTGGAGCGAGACTAAAAATAACGCTGTTTTTGGTAAATGCAATAATCCCAATTACCATGGGCATAATTATGAGTTAATAGCGAGTGTTACCGGCAACATAGACCAAGAAACAGGTTATGTAATAGATATGAAAGTATTAAAGCAGATTATTAAAACTGAAATTGAAGATGCTTTCGACCATAAAAACCTAAATTTAGATGTGCCTGAATTTAAAACACTAAATCCCACAGCCGAAAATATTGTTGTAATAATATATAATAAGATTAAAGCTAAATTAGAATCCCATCTAGACCTTGAAATAACACTTTACGAAACACCTCGTAATTTTGTAACGTATTCTGGTTAATAATAAATAAAACAACACCTATATTTTTTTACCAAGTTTTAGCTTATTTAAAAGCATTTTATTGAAAATATATATTACAGTATATCTATAATTAAAATACTTAAAAAAAAGCTCTACAATTACAAGTTAATGTTTAATTTTGCCGTTAAATAAATAATTATATTATGGCAAATAAAAGAGACCTAAAAAAAGACATTAATTATGTTTTAGGAGACATTATTGAAGCAGTTGATGTGTGGGAATATACTAACCCAACAAAAGAAACTAAAGAAAGCGAAGCAATTATTGATGATGCAATTGAGACTTTTGACGTTTTAATAGCAAAAGTAAACGCAAAAGATGTAGAAAATAAAAAAGCACACTTTAAGTCAATTAACACAGAATTAGAGACTAAGGGTCGCGAACTTATAGAAAGAATAAATAAACTGTAAAAAGTTTAAAAAAAAGTTTGCAAATATAAATTACAAATTTATATTTGCACTCGCTTCGCCGATGTAGCTCAGCTGGCTAGAGCAGCTGATTTGTAATCAGCAGGTCGTGGGTTCGAGTCCCTCCATCGGCTCTTAATAAACCTTAATTACTTTTGTAGTTAAGGTTTTTTTGATTTTATATTCTTTCTTATAGTATTTAGAGCAATAAAAAAAGCCTGAGTTTTAATTTAAACTCAGGCTTTTTTATTTTTTATAAATCTTGCTTATTGTTGTTCTTTAACTTTAATATCGTTTATAAAACTTTGTAATTTTTTTCCGTAAAGTGATGCTTTTATTTCTGGAGTAAGAGAATTATTAATAGTATCTAATAACTTAATATTTGCATTATATAATTCACTTAGCGCTAAATAAGGAGCAACTTCACTATCTTTTATAGTAATCGCATAATTAGCAGTATACAAGTATTTTCTTTTTTCTAAATTTTTAGATTCTTTTTGTGCTTTGGCAACTGCTATTGTATCATTATTTTGCATTGCCTCTAAATTCTCTTTTATCAAATCTAAATACCTATTATTAAACTTTGTCAACATGTTACGGTAATCGTTTAATTTGTCTTGTTGTTCACTTCCATTTATAGTGGCGTCGTAAACAAAGTTTTTTAAAGTTGTATTAATCTCAGTTACACCTTTAGCTGCAAAAAATGAAATTTGGCTCTCATCGTTATCATTTTTATCTAACTCAAGGTAAAATACCTCAGGTTCTTCTATGTCACTTTCTAATTTAAAGTTTGAATCTCCATTTACAATTAAAGAATCTACAGTTACTAAAGTAGAATCATTTGCTTTTTTTAAGTAAACAGTTCCTTTTTTTAAACCTTTAATTTGACCTTTTACAGTCAATTTAGAACTGTCATCATTTCCGCAAGAGAAAATAAGTGAAAGACACAGTATTGTTATTATTTTTTGCATGAATTTTATTTAAAAAGTTAAGTGCGCAAATATGCTATAAAAAATAATTAAATACTAACCAGCAGCGGCTAATTCCATTAAAATTGTACAGCCAATTGCCGCAACAGTTCCAACAGCATATCCAAATACGGCTAATAAAACACCTACAGTTGCTAAGGATGGATGGAAAGCTGAAGCTACAATTGGTGCAGAAGCAGCGCCACCAACATTAGCTTGACTACCAACTGCTAAAAAGAAATACGGAGCTTTAATTATTTTGGCTACAAATATTAATAATACAGCATGAATAGTCATCCATACAATACCTACGGCAATAAGGCCAACATTGTCAAATATTAGTGTTAAATCCATTTTCATACCAATACTGGCAACTAATATGTAAATAAATACACTTCCAAATTTACTTGCTCCAGCACCTTCGTAAGTTTTGGCTTTTGTAAATGATAGTAGAATGGCTATTAATGTTGAAATACTTATCATCCAAAAGAATTTTGAACCTAAGAATGTAAATATATTTTTTGTAGTTGGAGATTGTATTCCTGCAACAACATTTTCGAAAAATGGTGCTAAAAAATCAGCTAAAAAATGAGCAATACTAACCGTGCCAAATGCAATTGCACCAAGAATTATCATATCTGTAACAGATGGATTTCTTTTTACTTTTTCAGAAAAAGTAGAAACTTTTACTTTTAGCTCTTCAATAGATGAAGTATCGGCCTTTAACCATTTATTAATTTTATCTCGTTTACCAATACCTATTAATAATATTGCCATCCATACATTAGCTACAACAATATCTACAAACACCATACCTCCATAAAGTTTTTGGTTGTACCCGTAAATTTCTAACATTGCAGTTTGGTTAGCGCCACCACCAATCCAGCTTCCAGCCAAGGTAGAAAGCCCACGCCATACAGCATCTGGTCCAATACCACCAACGGTTTCTGGAGAAAAAATTGATATTAATAAAATGGCTATTGGTCCACCAATTACAATACCTATAGTACCTGTAAAAAACATAATAAGTGCTTTCCAACCTAAATTAAATACGGCTTTTAAATCTATACTTAAGGTCATTAAAACTAAAGCTGCTGGTAATAAATAACGACTTGAAACATAATAGAGATTAGACTTTCCTGTTACAATTTCACCACTTTCTTTTATTGTTTCCCATTCTGGAGCTATTAACCCAAATGTTGTAAATATTGCAGGAATCATATAAGCTAAAAATAGGCCAGGAACAATTTTATAGAATTTTGGCCAAAATCCTTTCTCAATAGATTCTGTATAAAAAATAAATCCTAAGGCTAGCATTAATAATCCAAATACAATGGTGTCGTTTGTAAATAAAGGTGTAGTATCCATAGTTGTTAGTTTAAGTTTTGCAAAATACAGAATTAAAGGTAGGATAAAAAAAACAAGTAAATAAAGTTTGGCATACTAATTGAAATATACTAATAGTAAATAATTACAGCGACTATTTTAGAGTGTGGTTACTTTAAATTACGAGTGGTTATTTATCATATTTTTGGTTGGTTAGTATGAAAAAGCATTCCGTCTTGGAATGCTTTTTCTATTTATTAATTTATGATAATACTTTCTTAATATTCAGTTAATTAATAATGACATAAAAAAGTTTGGCACACATATTGTTTTATATTAAGTGTAGTTAAAAACAATGACTATTTTAGAGTGTGGTTACTTTAAATTACGAGTTTTAATTACATATTTTTGGTTGGTTAGTATGAAAAAGCATTCCGTAATGGAATGCTTTTTCTATTTTATGTAACTACTAAAATTATTTAGTTATAAACGCTGTAATAGTTTCTATTAGTTCTGGAGATAAAGCTCTTGCGGTTTCATTATAAGATTTAGAGTTTTCTAAATCGCCACCAGTGATTGGTACCATGATGTGATTCATGTTTTCAATAATTTCTAATGTAGACGCTTTAGCAGCATCATTTAATAATTTGGCTTCGGCCTCACTTACTTGTAAATCTTTTGTTCCATTAATAATTAAAATTGGCATTTCCAGTTTTTTTATTTCTTCTTGAGGCTTATAACTCATCCAGTTTGCAATAAACGGTTGTACATCTAAATTAAATATACTTGCTAAAGCAGGAGGAAAATTTGTAGTTGTTTTACCTTCTGCTAAAACACCAAAAATACGTTTAGTATCTTCTATAAACATTGGCGCTGTTTTTTCTATTTGTTCTATAATAACTTGATCTATTGCTTGTCCTGCTCCAGCAATAGAAATAAAACCATCGGCTTTATCTTTTGCAGCAATAATACCTACTAGACTTCCTTGGCTATGTCCTGCTACGTATATGTTTTTAAATGCGTAGTTTGTTTTAAAATAGTCTATTACAGCTTTAGCGTCTGTAACAAAATCATCAAACATAATATTTTTATCAACCTTATTTTTTCTAATTTGCTTTACAATACGTTTATCGTACCTAAAGGTTGCAATATTATTATTTGTTAAACCTAGTGCTAGTTTTTTTAAAGCATTGCTTTTTAAAAAATTTTGATTACCATCTCTATCTGTTGGTCCAGAACCAGCAATTATAATTACTAAATTTTGTTTGGATTCATTATTAGGTGTTAATAAAGTGCCATCTATTAATTTATTAATAGCAATTTCTTGTGAAGAGAAGTTTGTGTTTTGTGCAAATATAAATTGACTAAACAATAAAAGAAACACTATGTATTTTGTTTTCATAGTTATATAAAATTATATTTTAATATTTTTTTTAAGGTATATACCTATACAGTTCAACGCTAAATTACACTTAAATATTTAAACGGAAATATTATTTTTCAATATTTAAAACAGTGTATTTCATCGGTATTTAGTATATTTTTATCCGAAAATGTTAAAATTACGTGTATTTCATCGAAAATAAGGGTACTTAAACGTCCAAAATCTAAAAACTACCATACATTAGCAGAGTACTAAATATTATAATTTAGTTCAATGGATTAATTAATTAATATTTGCATCACTTAAGTTGATATAGAAACCCTAAATCTAACCTAAAATACATATTGCAAATAACAGAAAACCGAAGTTGAGGGACTTCGGTTTTTTTGTGTTTTAATGTTTTATTATTCTAAAAGTAAGATTGATTCTTGGTGCGACTTTCTTTTTTGTTTTAGGAATTTGGTGTAACCAGAAATGTTGCGTTTTACCTTGCATTAGTAGTAAACTACCATTTTCTAATTCTAATTTAGATGTAAGTGTTTTTTCAAACCTATGTTTTAAATTAAATCGGCGTACACCTCCAAAACTTACAGAGGCTATTATTGGGTTTGTACCTAACTCTTTTTCATTATCTGCATGCCAACCATTACTATCGTTTCCATCTCTGTAATAGTTTGCTAAACAAGTAGTAAAACTGGAATTAGTTATATTTTCTACTTTTAATTTTATGTCTAATAGAGCCTTAGAAAATGGTTTGGGATGCATTGTTATATTAGAGTAACTATAGGTATTGCTATTTTCTGCAAATAAAGCAGTTAATCTAGGTTGTAAATGTGTTTTACCAAAAACTGTAATATTGTCTTGCTGCCAATCTGTCTTTTTTAGTAAGGTATTAAAGAGTATGGAAGATTCTTTAGTATTAAAAACATTAGGAAAATAACTTATATCTGCATCTGGAAGATTTAGTTTTATTTCTTTGGAGGGAAATAACATGATTTAAAAATTAAGATACCAATACGCCCAATACATTAGAAAGAATTGTAATGGAAGTCTTAAAATTAAAATCCATTTAGGTATTCCGGCTGAAGCTTTCTCACCAGAAAGCATATAAAAATGTACTAGTAAAAAGACTGTTAACATTAAAATTATTCCATAAATTGAAATATTCTTCAAGGTAGGAATACACAAACCAATACCTAAAATAATTTCTGCAGCGCCACTAAGTTTAACCATTAGGTCATGATTAGGAATATATAACGGCATGATGCGTTTATACATTTTTGGTTTTATAAAATGCATGATACCAGCAAAAATATACATTGCAGCCATTAAGTAAAGGTGCCAAGGAAAACTCATAGTCAATAATTTTTCTCTAAATTAGCGTATAATTTTTGTTTTATGAGAGCTTTATTTTCCTTTTTACTAACAATATATTCATTATCTAGTTTTGCACAACTCCCAAAAGGTTTTGTTTATGTAAAAGATGTTGTACCAACGATACAGACAGAGTTACGCTATTGTAGCGATAATAACTTTGTAGGAGAAGTTATTGATGGTTATATAGAAAATAAAGCCATATTAACTTCTCAAGCAGCTACAGCATTAAAAAAGGTACAAGAGCAATTAGCAAAGCAAAATCTATCTATAAAAATTTACGATTCTTATAGACCGCAACGCGCAGTAAATCATTTTGTACGTTGGGCAAAAGTAGAAAGCGATACTTTAATGAAACAACAATTTTACCCAAATGTAGAAAAGAAAAACTTATTTAAATCTGGTTATATAGCTTCAAAATCAAGACATAGTAGCGGTAGTACATTAGATATTACAATTGTAAATATTGAAACTGGAGAAGAATTAGATATGGGATCGCCATACGATTTTTTTGGGAGTGCTTCATGGATAGAAAATAATAATCTAAATAAAGTACAGGCTAAAAACCGAGAACTACTACAAAAAGTAATGCTAGATAATGGTTTTAGAAACTACGCTAAAGAGTGGTGGCATTTTACACTACGAGGAGAACCTTACCGTAATCAATATTTTGATTTTTTAGTAGAGTAGTAACTGTAATATTTACTGTTATTTAAAATCGCGTTGTCTTTTTGCTTCAAAAATTAAAATTCCCGCAGCTACAGAAACATTCATAGAATCTATTGCACCTTGCATAGGTATTTTTATATTTTTTTTGGCAGCGTTTCGCCAGTAATTACTTAAACCAGTAGCTTCTGTACCAACTACAATTGCTGTTGGTGTTGTAAAATCTTGCTTGTGGTATTCTTGTGATTCTTGTAAAATAGCAGCATATATATTTATGCCTTTAGAGTTTAAAAAGTTAATGATAGCCTCGGTACTTCCAGTTGCAATTTGATTGGTAAATAAACAGCCTACACTAGAGCGTATAATGTTAGGATTGTATAAATCTGTTTTAGGGTTTGCAATAATTACAGCATCTATATTTGCAGCATCTGCAGTACGTAAAATGGCGCCAATATTTCCTGGTTTTTCGGGAGCTTCAGCAACTAAAATTAATGGGTTTTTGGTGTTAAAGCTTAAATTTTCAAAATTGTTTTCTTTAGTTTTCGCTATTGCTATAATACCTTCAGTGGTTTCTCGATATGCAATTTTAGTATAAACATCTTTACTTATCTCTATAATTTCAGCATTTAAATTACCTAGAGATTCTAAAGTATTTACATCGCAAAGTTCTGGATAGAATAAAATGGTCTTTAAATTATAATTCCCTTTTAGAGCTAATGTAATTTCACGAAGTCCTTCAACTATAAATAATCCTGTTTTTTTTCGTTCTCTAGATTTGTCTTTTAATAAAACAATTTGCTTAACTAAAGTATTTTGGGTGCTATTTATTTGTTTGTAAACCATTAATTTAAAACTATTAATTCTATATTTAGAGAATAGACAAATTTACGCTAAAAAGATTGTTTGAAAATAAAATATGTTAATATTTAATATAACCTAAATTTAATATAACCTAAACAATCTTCTTTTATCAATTAAAAATAATATAACAAGTAGGAAATTTCATTTTTTGGTTGTTATAATATTGTAACCAACAATCAATCACTAAACTAACGCTATTATGAAAAAACTATTACTTTTATTAGGACTTTGTTTAACCTCTGTTTTTAACTACTCCCAAATAGCAAATCAACCTACATCTTTTGATTTATGTGACGATGAAACGCAAGATGGAGTAACCGCTTTTGATTTAACACTTAAAGATGCAGAAATTTTAGGGAATCAAAATCCTAACGATTTTATTGTTTCATATCATTTAACACCAGGTGAAGCTAATGCAAATCTAAATGCATTAGCTAGTCCGTTTGTAAATTTTATAAATCCTCAAACGTTATATGTTAGAGTTGAAGAAATTATATCTGGAAATTTTGATTCAACAACCTTAATCATAAGGGTTTTGCCAAATCCGGTAGCAGGTGTACCAAATGTTTTAGAGGTTTGTGATGATGATAACGATGGATTTTCAACTTTCGATTTAACAATTAATGGAGCCATAATTTTAAATGGAGAATCTGGAAATACTATAAGTTATTTTTTAAGTGAAAGTGATGCGATTGCCAACACTAACCTAATTGCAAATCCAACTGCTTTTGCAAATACAACACCTAATTTTCAAACCATTTATGTAAGATTAGAAAATGCTACAACTGGATGCTTTAGCATAGTAGATTTTAATATTATTGTTAATGTCTTAAATATTAATGCACAAGCTTTTGATGTTATATCATGTGAATCTAGTAATGGTTTTGGAGTTTTTGATTTAACTATAAATGAAACTCAAATATTAAATGGAATTTCAAATTTAGAAGTTTCTTATTTTGAATCTTTAAACGATGCGTATTCAGGATTAAATCAAATAACACAACCAAACACCTATTTTAATACCCAAGCATACAACCAAACAATATATATGCGAATTTTAGACTTATCTACAGGTTGTGTTTTTGTAAGTGATTTGTTGGTTTTATATCTTGAAACTGAAGAGCTTATAATTAACAATCCAACAGCATTATACAGCCCAGATCCAGATGGAGATGGAATTACAAATTTTAATTTAGATAGTAAGATTAGTGAAATTGCAAACGGGAACACTAACTTAAGTATTACATTTCATGAAACACAAGTAGATTCTTATAACAATGTAAATGCAATTTCAAGTCCATATACTAACGTTGTAGCTTTTTCGCAAACCGTTTATGTAAGAGTCGAAAACTTTAATACTTTATGTAATGCTTTTACTTCATTAGATCTTGTTACACAGTCTAATTCATTTCAAGTAAATCCAGCAACATTAAATACATGTCAAGATTTTAGTGGCAATATTAGCTTTAATTTAACCACTGCAAATCCAGAAATTTTAAATGGGTTGGATCCTGCAAATTATACTATTGTTTATTATGAAGTTTATGATGACGCAGTATTAGAAAACAACGCCATTTCAAACCCGTTAAATTATATCTATTCGCCTAATATTCCTGTGATTTATGCAGGAGTAACAGAAGTTTCTACAACAGAATATGTGATTACTACTATAAATTTAAACTTGTATAATATACCAATAGCAGATTTTGATTATCCTGGATCTATTTGTGATAATAGTAGTGTTGTATTAAATCCAAATTCAAATCCAAATGCTACCTTTTCATGGAATACAGGAGAAAATACACCAACAATTACTATTAACATTGGAGGTTATTATGAGGTAACAGTTACAGATAATGTTACTGGATGCACCAATACAGCAGGTATTGATGTTATGGAATATCAAACTCCAGTTTTATCTACTCCAAACGATATAACAGCTTGTATTCAAGATGTTGTAAATATTGCATCTCAACTTGATGAGCTTATTCAAAATCCAAGCACAAGTAATGGTGCGTTTTATAATTTTGAACATTATTTAACCTTAAGTGATGCACAAAATCAAACAAATTTAATAACTAACCCAAGCCAATATGTAGCAATACAAAATGAAACAATTTATTTAAGAGTTTCTCCAATAGGAACAGAGTGTAATGCTATTACAAGTTTTAATCTTATTGTTTCAGACTGTGGCACACAACCAGAACAAGTTACTTGTGGGCAACCAGTAAGTAATTCCTTTTGTTATGATAGTGAAGATGGAGTACAATATACTTATACCAGTACAAATGGTTCTCCACTAGAATTAATTATAAGTTCTGGTCAAGTAGAAAATATTTACGATGAGTTAATTGTATTAGATACAAATGGCACAAATTTAAATGCAACAATACCTTATGGAAATAATGGCGATGTTTCAAACTTAAGCTTTCAATCTACAGGAGATACAATTACAATATATGTAGATTCAGACAATTCTATAAGTTGTCAAAGTAGTAATTATAATCCTATAACATATACTGTAGATTGTTTTGATACTACAGCAGTTCCAAATTGTGATTCAGTACTAATATCACCACAAGATTTAGAGGTTGATGTAAATGAAAATATAAATTTTACATGGTCTAATGCAACTGGTTTAGTTACTGGTTATAAAATATCGTTAGGCACATCTAGTGGCGCAACAGATGTTTTAAATTTATTAGATGTAGGAAATATTACAACTTACAATGTTGGTACTTTAAATTTTGCAACCAATTATTATGTAACTATTACACCATATAACGCAAATGGAGATGCAACAGGTTGTAGCGAAACTACTTTTACAACAAGAGCAGATCCAAACGTGTATATTGATTGCACATTAAATATACCTGTAAATACAACATTTTGCTATTCAAATAACGAAACGCAACAATATAACTTCTCGAGTAATGATGGATCTCCATTATATATTGTATTTAATTCTGGTAGTACAGAAAATAATTTCGACGAGCTAATTGTTTTAGATAGTGATGGTATCACAAATTTAAATGCAGATACTCCATATGGTAATTCTGGAGATTTAGCAGGCTTAACATTTACTACAACAGGAAGTTCTGTTACAATTTATATAGAATCAGATTTTAGTGTAATAGGATGTGAAGCAAACCCTATAGATTTTGATGTTTTCTGCGGAAGCAATATTGGGTTAATAGAAGTAAATGCTTTCTTAGACGAAAATAGTGATGGTATTTTTAATGCAAACGAAATACCATTTACAAACGGAACCTTTATTTATGAAGTTAATAACGATGCAGTAACTAATACAGTAAGTTCTAACACAGGAAGTTTTACCATAACAAATCAAGATGAAAACAATAGTTATGATATTTCATTTACCGAAACCAGCGGCTACGAAAACTGTTTTGATATAGCTACTTCATTATTCGAGAACGTAACAGTAGCAAATGGCAGTACTACTGTAATTAATTTTCCAGTAACAGAGTTAATGCCTTGCGAAGATGTATCGGTTTATTTAATACCATGGAGTGCGCCAAGACCAGGATTTAATTATTATAACGATCTTGTAATTGAAAACTTAGGCTCAACACCTGTAACATCTGGAGCAGTAACCTTTATTAGTGATCCTATTGTAAACTATGTAGGAGAAACAATTTTAGATGCAGAAACTACAGTAACACCAACAGCAACTGGAGCTACAGTAAACTTTACAAATTTACAACCAGGAGAATCAAGAATAATTTGGTTTCAATTATATACACCACCAACAGTAAGCTTAGGAGAGTTTGTAACAAGTTCTACAACGTATACAACAGCAGCAAACGATGTTAATACTGCAAATAATACATCTGTAATTACACAGGAAGTTATAGGCTCTTACGATCCTAACGATATTACAGAATCACATGGAGAGTCTGTTGTTTATCAGGATTTTACAAATTCAGACGAGTATTTGTATTACACCGTAAGATTTCAAAATGTTGGTACTGCAGATGCTATAAATGTACGTATAGAAAATACTTTAAATCCATTACTAGATGTTAGTACATTACAAATGCTAAGATCCAGTCACGATGTTGTAATGCTTCAAAATAATAACCAATTAACCTGGACATTTAATAATATAAATTTACCAGCACAATCGCAAGACGATAGAGGCAGTAATGGTTATGTGTATTATAAAATTAAACCAACCGCAGGTTATACTATTGGTACAACAATACCAAATACCGCAGAAATTTATTTCGATTTTAATGCTCCTGTAATAACCAATACTTTTATAACAGAGTTTGTAGAGTTTCAACTATCTGTGAATACATTCGAAACACAAAACTTTTCATTATATCCAAATCCTGCAAAAGATGAAGTTATAATAAAAAGTAATATCGCTTTACGCGGAAACACTTCTGTAACAATAATTAATGTTCAAGGAAAAATGGTTAATTCAAAAATATTAAACGTAAACAGTTTAGAAACCCAATTAAACATATCTAATTTAGAATCAGGATTGTATTTTATAAAACTGAAAAATGGTAAAACTGAAACTATAAAAAAACTAATAGTAAAATAAATTATAGTTAAATATTAATTAAAAAGCTTCAGTAAAAACTGAAGCTTTTTTTGTAATGTGTATTTTCGTTGTACGACAAATCTAAAAACCAATAAAAATGATAAAAAATAGTATTATAGCACTAATGTTATTGCTTATAGTATCGGCTTGTAAAAACAATACAGAACAAGTAGACTCTAAAAAGACTAAAGCAATAGAGACGCCAGAAACCGTAGAAGTAAAAACAGCTAATTATCCCGAAAATCTTGTGAAAGTATTTAATGCTCATGGAGGTATTGATAAATGGAAAACCATGAAGTCTTTAGAGTATACTCAAGAAAAAACTAATGGAAGCGAAGTAACACTTACAAACCTGTATACTCGAGAAGCATTAATAGATGCGCCAAACTATACTATAGGTTTCGATGGTGAAAAACCATGGCTATTAAATAAAACAGAAGAAGATTATAAAGGCTATGACCCTAAATATGGCTATAATTTAATGTTTTATTTCTATGCAATGCCATTTATACTGTCTGATGATGGTATTAATTATTCTAATACAGCGCCTTTAGAATTTGAAGGTAAAACGTACCCAGGAATACAAGTAACTTATAACGCAGGAGTTGGTGTAACACCAGAAGACCGTTACGTGCTATATTACAATCCAGAAACTTATATTATGGAATGGTTAGGTTACACAGTAAACTTTGTACCAGGAATAGATAAAAAAGAATTACATTTTAGAAAGTATGGAGATTGGCAAGAAGTTAATGGATTATTATTACCAAATACCATTACAGGTTATGGTTTTAAAAATGATAAACCAACAGTAGCAAAAGCACCTAATACATTTACAAATGTAAAAATTACAACAACGGCAGTAGATAAAAACAAATTTGCTAAACCTGAGAAGGCAGAATTTGTAGAGTAGTATTTAAACCAAAAAAACAAACTAAAAGAGATTAAAATGAAAAATAGCATTATTGCATTAGCCTTATTATTTATAGTATCGGCATGTAAAGAAAAAACCGAAACTGTAAAAACCGAAGACTATAAAACTAAAACACTAGATGTTACAACCTCTATATATCCAGAAAATGTAACCAAAGTATTTAATGCTCATGGTAGCATAGAGCAGTGGAATGAATTTAAAAATTTAGAATTTACTATAGCAAAAGAAACTGGTGACGAAAAAACTATTACCGATTTAAAAACACGTCGTTCTTTTATAGAAACAAATACGTTTGCTTTAGGGTTTGATGGTGAAAATGTTTGGTTGGATAAAAAAGGAGAAAACGAATACAACGGAAACCCTAATTTTTACTATAACCTTATGTTTTATTTTTATGCAATGCCATTTGTTTTAGGAGATGATGGTATCACATATGCAAACACTAATGCTTTAACATTAGAAGGCATAGAGTATCCAGGAATTAAAATAAGTTATGGTGCAGAAATAGGCTCGTCTCCAGAAGATGAGTATATTTTATATTACAATCCAGAAACATTTAAAATGGAATGGCTAGCATATACAGTTACTTATTTCTCTAAAGAAAAAAGCAAAAAGTGGTCGTTTATAAAATACAGTAATTGGCAAACAGTTAGTGGTATACAATTGCCAGAAACTTTAACGTGGTATAATACAGAAGATAGTTTACCAACAGAGCCAAGAAACAATGTACAGTTTAAAGCTGTAATGTTATCTAAAAATATGGCAGCAGATAGTGTTTTTGCTAAACCAGAAACAGGAGAAATAGTAGAATAATCTATTTTTTAAAATTTTAAATAAAAAAAGGCGTACCAATTGGCACGCCTTTTTTATATATAAGCTTTATAGTGTTTAATTGTTTTCGTTTAATAAAGTAGAAAAATGAGTTTCTTCAGGATTAAAAAAGTTTCCTGTAAACATAACATTATCTAATGCTTGATTTAAGTTTATTTTCGAGCTTAAATCTGAGAACTTGTAAATCTTATTATTTTTGCTAGTTAAAGCAACAAAGTTTCTATTATCAATATGCTTTTTAGATGTCGATATAGTTTTTATACTATTTGTGACTACACTTAGTTTATTATGTATAATATAAGATGTATCTACATCGATAGTAGAAATAAATAAAGGTGTATTATTTTTTTGCTCTTCTTTTTGTGTTTGAGAAAAAGAGAACAAATTAAACAAAAGAAAAAAGGTGATTAATAATGGTTTCATAATAACTCAATTTACTTAAATATAAGCTTTTTATTTAATAATTTAAAATATTATTATTGTTTATATTTATTACTATAACGTTTATAAAGTTCTGTTTGGTGAGATTCTAAACTTATATCACGTCCTTGAATATAGGCTTTAGATAATTTGTTAGTTCTCATATCAAGCGCATCTCCTTCACTAATAAAAAATGTAGCATCTTTTCCAACTTCTAATGAGCCAACTTTATCGTCAATACCTAAAATTTTTGCAGTATTTAGTGTAATTAAACTTAAAGCTTTTTCTTTATCTAAACCAAAAGCGGCACATGTACCTGCTAAAAAAGGTAAGTTTCTGGCATTCATACGTTCCATATCTCCTGAGTTCTCTAAGCCCACTAAAACACCGGCATTAACTAATGTATTAGCTAAAGTATAAGTTACGTCATAAGCGTCATCATCACTGTTGCTATTACTGTGTATACGTTGTAATAATACAGGAACGTTATTTTGCTTTAATAAAGGCATTACCTTATCTGCTTCTGCACCACCAACTATAACTAAACTTTTTACATTATTATCTTTAGCAAAAGCAATGGCATCTGTAATTCCTTTTTGGTCATCTACGTGAACAAATAATTTTTTAGTACCATTAAATAATGGTTGTAAAGCTTCAAATGGTAAATGTCTTGGCGATTTGTTACCAGCGTTATAAGCCTTACTTTCTAAAACATAATTTGTTAGATTATTTACTTGTTCGGTATATTTTTTATTAGGTTTTAAACCTGCTGGCTCACCTAACCACCAACGACCACGAGAATAAGGGTTTGGCCAGTTAAGATGGATACCATCATCTTCTTTTATAACAGCATCTTCCCAATTCCAGGCATCAAACTGTACAATAGATGAGGTTCCCGAAATGCGTCCGCCACGTGGTGTAATTTGTCCCATTAACACACCGTTTGGTCTCATAGATTCTACAACTTTAGACTCAGTATTATAAGCTATTAAACTTCTTACATGTGGGTTCATAGCTCCAACTTCTCTAATATCGTTAGATGCACGTACAGCATCAACTTCAACTAATCCTAAAGTTGAATTTGGTGCTATAAAACCAGGATAAATGTGTTTACCGTTTACGTTTATAACTTTACCTTGCCTAGCAATTTTCATGTTTGCACTACCAACAAAAGTTATTTTTCCTTCGTTAAACATTATCAGTGCATTTTCAATTACTTCACCATTTCCTAAATGTGCTGTCGCACCTTCAATAGAATAGGCTTGAGTTTGTTGTGGCGCAGGTGTTTGTTGCGCAATCGCAACTACAGATAGTAGTAGAGCAAAGGTTAGTAATTTGTATTTTAAATATTTCATTTTGAAATGTGTTTTATTAATTTGAAAAAAATATAAGGTCTTCCTATTTTAAGTAAGCCTTTTTATTGCTTACTATATTTCTGTATCACAGTGAAAGTGTTCTTTTTCTTTCTTTACAATAGGTTTTGTTTTTAAGCCCTTATTTTTTGCTTGTAACATTAAATTTGTAAGCTCATTTTTTTCTATTTTAATGGCTTCACGTTTTTGTTTATCTGTTTCAATATCAAAATAAGTTGCACCTTCAATTAGGGTTTTTTCTGCTTTTGCATAAATAGACATCGGGTGATCGCTCCATAATACAACATCTGCATCTTTTCCAACTTTTATACTACCAACACGATCGTCTATATGTAATAATTTAGCAGGATTAAGTGTTACAAATTTCCAGGCTTCTTCTTCGCTAACATTACCATATTTAACTGTTTTAGCAGCTTCTTGATTTAAACGTCTAGACATTTCGGCATCATCACTATTAATTGCAACGGTAACACCAGCATTATGCATTATAGCAGCGTTATATGGTATCGCATCATTAACTTCGTATTTGTATGCCCACCAATCACTAAAAGTAGAACCACCAACACCATGAGCTTCCATTTTATCGGCTACTTTATAACCTTCTAATATGTGAGTAAATGTATTTACACGAAAATCGAATTTTTCTGCTACTTTCATTAACATGTTAATTTCACTTTGTACGTAAGAGTGGCAGCTAATAAAACGTTCTTTGTTTAAAATCTCTGCAATTACTTCCATTTCAACATCTTTTCTATAAGGCTTTCCGCTTTTCTTTAAAGCATCATACTCTTTTGCACGTTGAAAATAGTCTGTGTACACTTGTTCAACTCCCATTCTAGTTTGTGGAAAACGTATTGTATTATTATCTCCCCAATTACTTTGTTTTACATTTTCACCTAAAGCAAATTTTATAAATTTTGGCGAGTTTTTGTATAACATGTCTTTAGCACTTTCTCCCCATTTAAGTTTAATTATAGCACTTCTTCCTCCAATAGGATTTGCAGAACCATGAAGAATTTGAATACTTGTAACACCACCAGCTAAGTTGCGATAAATGCCAATATGCTCTGGATTTATAACATCTTCTTGTGTTACTTCTGCTGTAGAGTTGTGTCCAGATTCGTTAACTGATGAGGTTGCAATATGCGAGTGCTCATCTATAATTCCAGCAGTTAAATGCTTGCCTTCTCCGTTTATTACTTTAGCGCCAGAAGCATTTAAATTTGTTCCTATTTTAGAAATTTTCCCGTTTTTAATTAAAACATCACTGTTTTTTAAAATACCTTCTTTTTCGTTAGTCCAAACCGTAACATTTTTAAATAAAATAGTTTCTTGTTTAGGTTGTGTTATATTTCCAAAAGCCATATTTGGATAGGTTACTGGAAAGAATTTTTGAGTTTTATTGTCTTTCTCTTCTTCATCTTTATCCTTTTCCTTTTCTACTTTGTCTTTTTTACTCTCTTTCTCGACTTTTTTAGCACTAAAAGTAGTTTCGTTTCCATTTGGAAAATATGCTTTACCACTAAAATTATTAGTGTCTGTAATATTAGAAACAAGTCTAATAAATTCTTGTTTTGTAGTATCTACTGTAGAGATTGTAAGGTTTAACCAATCGTCTTTAAAGCTTACTTTAGCACCTAACGTTTTATCGTTTGCTTTTGCTTTTGCTTTTAACTTTTCTAATTTACCAGAAATAGAAAGTTCATAGGTTGTGTTTTTTAAATTAAAAGTATAATCACCTCTAATGTCTGTAGTATTTAAAGCTTTAAATTCATCTTTTTCTCCGGTAACCCAGTTTTGATATATTGTAGTTTCTTTATCAAAAATATCTCCAGAAGTTACTAAGAAATTTGCATAAGCACCCGTTTTTAAGGTCCCTAAAAGATTAGATTTTCCTAGTATTTGTGCAGGAACTGTAGTTAATGCAGCTAAAGCTTTTTCTTTGCTTAGTCCAGCTTCTATGGCTTTAAGTACATTAGCCATAAATTCTTCTGGTTTTTTTAATTTGTGTGTAGTAAAGGCAAAGTTAATATTGTTTTCTGCTAGTATTTTTGGGTTATGTGGTTTTTGGTTCCACTCACGTAAATCTGCTAATTCAACAGCACTTGCTAAAAACGGATCTTCCATATCGTAAGCATCTGGAAAATCTACTGGTAATATAAACGAAGCGTTTGTAGCTTTAATATCGTTAATATATTCGTATTCATCACCACCACCAACAAAAACATATTGTGTATTAAATTGGTCACCAATATTATCTAAACGCAAGGCATTTAGTTTGCTACCAGCTTCCATAATTTGGACTTGGTTTTTATTTGCAATAAAAGCTTCTAAAGTACGGTCTTTTTCTTTTGCATTTCCAGTTGCATACCAATTGGCATCCATATTTACTTGGCGTAATAAAGCAAATGCACCCATAATAGAAGTTGGGTAGGCTTGACGTGAGCTTTTACTTTTACTTGTTCCTAAATATTGTCCAGATTTTTCGGCTAAAATTCTATTAGCATCTGTACCATTAGAGTTTAAAGCTATTAAAGTTCCTGTACCACGAATAATACCATCATCAATATGTGTGTTTACAGTACCAAAACCAGCTTTTCTTAATGTTTCGGCTGCTTTACTATCAAATTTAAAATGTGCAATGGCATCTTGTTCTGCTCTAATGTGGTCATTCCAGTAGTAGCCTTCACGACCAGCATCGTATTGTGGTCTTCTAGAATTACCGCTTGGAGATTTTGGTGTTTCTACACCAAAAGTAGAGTAGATGTCTATAAATGAAGGATATATACTTTTTCCTGTTAAATCTACTTTCACAGCATTTTTTGGAATTGAAACCGATTTTCCTACAGCTATAATTTTACCATCTTTAATAAGTAAAGTGCTTTTGTCCAACACTTGAGTAGGTGAAACGTGAATTGTAGCATTTGTTAATGCTGTGTAATTGGAATTTATGGTTTTTACACCATCATTTTTGGGCGCATAATCTTGCGCGAACAATGTTATACTAAAACATAGCATTGTTGTTAGTAATAATTTTTTAATCATGAGTTAGTTTGATATGAGATTAAGCATTAAATATAATACTTAGCCAAGATATTTTGCTAATTATGACTGTTAAAGTGTTTTGTTTTGAAGATAATTTACTAAAAGCGCTACAACGTAACTATAACTTTTCATACCTCCTTTTTGATTGTTAGCTTCTAAAAAAGAACTGTAAGTTGTTTGAAATAATGGCTCGATAGGATTTTTGTGGCTGTCCCAAAATACACGAACGTCTTGGTAGTTTTTTAAAATTCCAGGATTTAACTCCTGAAGCTTTGTGGTATATAATTCAGGATTTCTTCTATATATTTCGTGTAAACAATGTCTTAAAGCAAAGGTATAACCAGAGTATTTAAAATAAATATCGGTATTACTAGTTGCAGCTAAAAAACCTATAAAATTGGCTTCATTTTCTGCCGCATAACCTAATTGGTGCGCTACTTCGTGAGAGGCTGTTGTTGGTAATTTAAATATAGGAATCCAGCTGTTTACTTGAGCTTCGTTAGTTAAAGGATTTAAATAGCCACTAAATCCCATATAAGTTAATGGCATGCTAAGTAGTGATTTTTTTATACTTTTTCCGTCGTATTCTAAATGCGGAAATGTATTTTGCAATACTCTGTAACCATCTGGAACTTTTTTTAATAATTGAGGTTTAGTATAAGGAAACACAACTTTTACGGTGTCATTATTGGTTATTTGAAGCTGAATTTTATTAGACTTATCAATAAGTTTATTGGTAACTGCTACAAGTTCTTCGGTAGTGTAATCGGCTTTTAAATTAAGGTTTTTATGAAGTGGTAAACGGTAATAATTAATAGCCCAGAATACATGAAACGCAATATAAATAATAGCTAATGCAGCAAATACATCAATTAACCAATGTTTAAAATCTTTAATTATACGTTTACGATTTACAAAAAGCCATCTTAAAATAAAAATAATTGCAAAAGCATAAATAAAATCACCAAACGAAAAAGGTAACCAACCCAAAGTAAACCTAAGAATTTTTGAAGTTAATGGATACAAACCATTGCTATAATAGGTTTCTACAAATTCTGGAAACTGTGCTAATAGTTTTACAATTAAAATAGCAGGAATTATAGAAAGCGCAATAATTAATTTTTTTTGTTTCAGCATAGCTCAAAAATAGTTAATTTTCTGTTAGACCAACCAACAATTTTAATCCTGAAAACTCTTTTTCGTACTTTAGCAGTTCTTAAATAAAATTAGATATATGAATACTGAAATAAGAGCTTTAGAACCAAAACCATTATGGAATAAATTTGCAGATTTAAACGCTGTACCGCGACCTTCTAAAAAGGAAGAACGCGTAATAAAGTTTATGAAAGACTTTGGTGTTAACCTAGGCTTAGAAACTATTGAAGACGAAGTTGGTAATGTAATTATTAAAAAGCCAGCAACACAAGGCATGGAAGATCGTGTAACCATTGTAATGCAATCGCATTTAGATATGGTACACCAAAAAAATGCAGATACAGTATTCGATTTTGATACCCAAGGCATAGAAATGTATGTTGATGGTGATTGGGTAAAAGCAAAAGGTACAACGCTTGGCGCAGATAATGGTTTGGGTGTAGCTACAATTATGGCAATTTTAGAAAGCACAGATATTGCACATCCTGCAATTGAAGCTCTTTTTACTATAGATGAAGAAACAGGAATGACTGGAGCTATGGGATTAAAAGGTGGATTGTTAACTGGCGGTATTTTGTTAAATTTAGATACAGAAGAAGATGACGAAATAGGAGTAGGTTGCGCAGGAGGAATAGATGTAACAGCAACAAGAACTTACGAAGAAGAAGAAACTCCAGAATTTAAAATTGGTTACCAAATAATAGTAAAAGGTCTACAAGGCGGACATTCAGGAATGCAAATTCATGAAGGTTTAGGTAATGCAAATAAAATTATGAACCGTTTATTATTTGATGGTTTCGAGAACTTTGGTTTACGTATTTCTGAAATTGATGGTGGTAGTCTACGTAATGCAATACCAAGAGAGAGTAAAGCAATAGTCGCTATTGATGCTATACATGAAGAAGCTTTTAATACTGAAATACAACAATTAGCCAATAGTATTAAAGCCGAATTAAAAACTATGGAACCAGATTTAGAAGTTGTAGTTTCTAAAATTGATACTCCAGAAAAAATAATGAATTTAGGCGTGCAAGAAGGTTTAACACGAGCCTTATATGCTGCATTAAACGGTGTGTACCGCATGAGTGCAGATATTAAAGATTTAGTTGAAACTTCAAATAATGTTGCACGTGTTATTGTAAAAGATGGAGCTGTTAAAATTGGATGTTTAACAAGATCATCGGTTGAAAGTTCTAAGTTTGATTTAGCAAATACACTACGCGCTACTTTTGAGTTAACAGGATGTGAGGTTGAATTTTCTGGCGATTATCCTGGTTGGACACCAAATATGGAGTCTTCTATTTTAAAAGTGTTAGATAATTTATACCAAAAACTTAATGGCGAAAAAGCGCACATTGCTGCTTGTCATGCAGGTTTAGAATGTGGTATTTTAGGTCAAAACTATCCAGATATGGAAATGATAAGTTTTGGGCCAAATATTAAAGGCGCTCATAGTCCAGATGAACGAGCACAAATTTCATCGGCTCAAAAATATTGGAAGTTTGTTTTAGAGATTTTAAAAGAGATTCCTAAAAAATAATAATTTATAAAAAAAGCACAATCTCAAGATTGTGCTTTTTTTATTTTTATTTAAGTAAGTTTTTTTACTTGATTAAAATACGTTTTTACTACCACTAAGTGTTATACTACTTACAACTAAATTTTTATTTTGGTCATATAAATCTTGCTCAAGCCATTTTCATTTTCTTGAATGTATTTTTTGAACTCTAATATATTTTTAAATGTTTTAGGTTTTATATTCTGTCTCTTACTGGTAAAGTATAATATTCCATTTTTTTCATCGTAAAATGGGCAATACTCCATAAACTTAGTGTTAATAGGTATGCCTAGGTTTGTAGGTTTTTTCCAGCTTCCATTTATATCCTTTTTCGCAATATATAAATCACCACTTCCGTGTCCATCTTTTTCATTGTATTTGGTGTAAATTAAAATGTCTTCGTTTTTGGATATAAATGCATTAAACTCATAACCAGCACTGTTAATATTTTTATTTAGTAGTATAGGAGGTAGGTACTTGTTATTTTGCCATTTACAAAAGTAAATATCGTCTTTGCCATAACCGTCTGGTGAATCCATAGTAAAATATAAATTATTATTATCACTAATAGTTGGGTAAAATTCGTCTAGATTAGAATTAACTGGTTTGCCTATATTTTTAGGTTTAGACCATTTTTTACTGCTATTCGCTCTATCTACATACCAAATATCAAAATCTTTGCTTTTGTTAATAGAATCATTTAAAGGTCTATTTGAAACAAAAAACAACCTATTTTCATTGGTTGATAAAAAAGGCTCTAAATACATGTAAGAATCACAAAATGGTAGCAGTTTAGGTTCTAACCATATATTGTTTTCTTTTTTAATTGTAGCTAATTGAGAAATTTTACCATTTGGACTCTGGATGGTAAAAAATGCTTCGTCTCCTTTAGCAGAAATGGTGAAATCCCTAATGTTAGTAAATTGATTTAATATGCTGTTAAATTGAATAATTTCATTTTCTTTTTGTGCAGATATTAGATTTGAAATTAAAACTAAGAGGATTACTAATAAAGGTTTTTTCATAAAGATATTTTCTTTTCAATTTTAAGATTTAACTATTGTTAATGCGTTTTCATTTTTTAGTATTAAACGAAGTTAAACAATTTAGTTTTGAAATTTTTAAGTGATTATTGGGTATAAAAAAACCTTCAGCTTTTATTACTGAAGGTTTTTTAATTTCCGCGAAAGCGAAATATTACTTTATACTCATTAACTCAATATCAAAAATTAAGTTTGAGTTAGCAGGTATTGGTCCGTTTGCAGCAGCACCATAACCTAAAAACGAAGGAATAAATACTTTAGCTTTATCTCCAATTTTCATTCTTAAAAAAGCTTCTCTAAATCCTGGTATTAATCCAGCACTTGTGTTATATTTTCTATCAAAAGCCTTGTAAAAGCCATTTTCGTCTGCCTTTTCATCGTAAGTTCCATTAGCTTTGGCAACATCTTTCCAAGTTGTATAAAATAAAGTGCCATCTTCAAAATAACCAGCACAGTTAATATATACATTGTCTGATGGTTTTGGTTTTACACCATTACCTTCTTTTGTAGTAATCATTACCATACCTGTTGGAGATTCGTAAACTTCGCCTTTTAAATCGGCATTAGCTTTTTTAAAACTATCTGCAGCTATTTTAGCTTTTTCTTTAGCTATTTCTTCTTGTTTCTTTTTAATTTCTTCAATACGTTGTGGTAATAAAGGTTCTTGTTCTGTAAATACAGCAGGAGCATCAAAGGCTTTAGCTGCACTACCTTTACGTATAATTGTTAGTTTATTAATTACAACATCTTCTAACGGTTTGTTAGCACTAGAGCGCTCTTTAGAAACTGCAACATTAGATATAGAATCTTGAACTTCTAAACCTTTTACAAGCTCACCAAAAACAGGATGACAGCTTGTTCGTGGCGCGTTACAATTTTTTAAAGTTCCGTCTGCTAAAAAGGCATCTAATCTTTTTAAAGGGACTTCGGTTATAAAAAATTGGCTTCCGTTAGTTGCTAAACCTCCAGAATTTGCCATAGATAAAATACCTGCTTTATCGTGGCTTAATTCTTGGTCAAACTCACTATGAAACTTATAACCAGCACTTCCCATTCCTGAAGCAGTTGGATCACCACCTTGAATCATAAATTTATCCATAACGCGGTGAAAAGTAATACCATCGTAAAATGGTTTTCCTTTTAAAGAATCTGCTAAACTTGGGTGAGTACCTTCAGCAAGACCAACAAAGTTTGCTACTGTTACTGGTGCTTTTTCAAAATATAATTTGGCAACCATTGTACCTTTTGTGGTTTGAAACTCTGCATACAATCCATCTTCTAAATCTTTATAATTGTCTTGGCAAGAAGCACTTGTTATACCAACTACTAGTGCGACTATAAAAATCTTGATCATTTGTTTATAATTGTTCATGTTTAAAATATTGATTTTTTGTTATTGCTTTTTTTGAATAGAATTTACTGTTACTGTACTTTGTATAGGTATGTTAGAACCAATTTTATTTTCGTCTCCATAATAACCGTAGGCTTTTTGAGACGGAAAAATAAATTTATAAGTTTCTCCGGCTTGCATTAATTTTAAACCTTCGCGTAAGCCAGAAAATAACTCTTCTTGGTCCATAGCATAGTTTTTTGTTTTTAACGCTTCCGCGGAATAGATGGTAACACCATTTAAGTTAGATATATCATAATTAAAATTAACAATATCACCAAATGTTGCTTTAGGTGTATTTTCTTCTGAAGCTTTAACAACTGCATACCAGAAACCGTTTTCTGAAGCCTGATAATTGAGTATTGTATCTTGTGCTATAAGTGATTCTATTAAGACCTTTTCGTTTTGATAGAGCTGTTTATTTCTCTCGGCAGATTCTTTAATAAAAGAACCTGTTTTAGAAGATACAGGTTTTCTTGCTTCAGGTGTTGTTTTACAAGCAAAAGTTGTAAGTAATATTATTAAAAGGAAAATACCTTTATTCATTATTTAGGGCTTTACTATAGGTTGGTAATATACTAATAAATTTTTCAACTGTTGCTTCTAGAGATGTTGTGCTTTTTCCTCCAGCAGCATTAGTATGACCGCCACCTTCAAAATGAGCACGAGACATTTCGTTTACAGAAAAATCACCTTTAGATCGTAACGAAATTTTAATTATTCCTTGCTTTTTATCTTCTATAAAAATAGCAGCTAGAACTGTTTTATTTAGTGATAATGCATAGTTTACAAAACCTTCGGTATCTCCTTTTTTATAATCTAATTGTTGTAACTCGTCTTGCGATAATGTAATATATGCAGTATTATACTCTGGTAAAACTTTTAAATTACTAAGCGCACAACCTAATAATTGCATTCTATTAAACGAGTTTGTATCAAAAACATTGTTATGTATTTGTGTATTATCTGCACCTTTATCTATTAAGTCTGCAATTATACGGTGTGTTGTACTTGTGGTAGATCTAAATCTAAAAGAGCCAGTATCTGTCATAATACCAACATATAAACAAGTCGCAATATCTTTATCCACAACTTCTAAAGCTTCAAGTTTAGTTAAAAAGTGATAAACCATTTCGCAGGTAGAACTCATGCTAACATCGCTAAACATATATTTAGCATAATTATCGGGTTGTTGATGATGATCAATCATAATTTTAATTGCATCACTACGTTCTAAAACAGGTTCCATATTACCAGTTCTATGTAAAGCATTAAAATCTAGTGTAAAAATAATATCGGCATGGTTAATAATGTTTTCGCTTTCTACGGTTTGCGTATCGTATTTTAAAATAGAATCCTCTTTTGGTAACCACTTTAAAAACTCAGGGTAATCGTTTGGAGCAACAATTACTGCATCGTGATTTAATTTTAATAGGTAGTGTAATAACCCTAATGTAGAACCAATGGCATCACCATCTGGATTTTTATGAGGAATAACAACTATTTTTTTAGGCGTTGCTAATAGCGATTTTATATCTAATATATCTTGTGTTGTCATAGCGCACGAAGATACAATTTTTTAATATGAGAATGTATTGTTTTATTAAAGAAATACACTACTTTTGCACCTTAAAAAATTAATAAAATGGCAACAAATAGAACATTTACAATGCTTAAGCCTGATAGTGTAGAAAAAGGACACATTGGCGCAATTTTAGAAAAAATAAACGCTTCAGGTTTTAGAATCGTAGCAATGAAATTAACGCAAATGACTAAAGCAGATGCTGAGGCATTTTACGCAATTCACAACGAAAGACCTTTCTTTGGTGAATTAGTAGAGTACATGACACGCGGACCTATTGTAGCTGCTGTTTTAGAAAAAGAAAACGCAGTTGAAGATTTTAGAACTTTAATAGGTGCTACAAATCCTGCAGATGCTGCAGAAGGAACAATTAGAAAATTATACGCAGCTTCTATTGGAGAAAATGCTGTACACGGTAGCGATAGTGATGAAAATGCTGCTATCGAAAGTGCTTTTCACTTTTCAGGAAGAGAAATGTTTTAAGCATTTTATCGTAAAAAATATACACTTAAGCCTAATTTTAACACGATTAGGCTTTTTTTGTATTTGTCAATGAGTTACTTTAGCGTCTCTAAAAAATTGACAATGAATACCTTAAAACAATCGCTATACTTTCTTTTTTTCTTTTCAATTATAGCCAATGCTCAAAACTCTCAAGATGCATTAACTAATTTAAAAAAGAATACCAACGCTACAATTACTGTTAATACTCATTCTGGAGTTCCAGAGTTTATAAAATTCCCTAATGCTTCAGCTTTAAAAATTAGAGGTGCATCGCATGAAGAAAAAGCGCTTCAGTTTTTAAATGATAACAAATCTGTTTTTAAGCTTAACACTGTTGAAAGTGCCTTTAAAATAAATAAACCAAAACTGGATAATATTGGAAATTCACGTTTAATTTTAAATCAAATTCATAATGATGTACCAGTTTACGATGGTAAATTATTGTTTCATTTTAATTCTCAAGGAGATTTAACAGCTATAAATGGTAACTATATTCCGCAAATAAAAATAAATACTCAACCGTCAATAGGTGCAGCTTCAGCAAAATCAATTGCTATTCAGGAAATTATTAATCAAAACATAAATAATTCTGGAGAAGCTTTGTTTATAGAATCAAATATGTTATTTGTTTTCCAAAAGGGATTAGCCCAAGGTTATCAAGGAGCTAATTATTTAGTTTATAAAGTTGAGGTAACAAATGCTTTAGATGTAAGAGAATTTATATTTGTAAATGCTCATAGTGGTGAAATTGTAGAACAATTTACAGGAATCGCTCATGCATTAGATAGGGTGATTTACGAAAACGATACAAGCAATGTAGCCTGGCAAGAAGGCGATGCTTTACCCGGAACGTTAACCATTTGGCAACGTAATGAGGTTGAGGCTTCTGGTCATGTTTATCATTTTTTTAATAATGCTTTTGGTTTTGCTTCATACGATGGAGCAGATGCACAAATGCAAACTATAAATAATAACCCTAATATTAATTGCCCTAATGCAAGTTGGAATGGAGTAACAGCGAATTATTGCGATGGTACTGCTGCAGATGATGTTATTGCGCATGAATGGGGACACGCATATACACAATTTACAAGCGGCTTAATTTATCAATGGCAATCTGGAGCTATTAATGAATCATATTCAGATATTTGGGGAGAAACTGTAGATCTTTTAAATAATTATGAAGATACCGACGATGATAATTCTATTAGAACAAACGGTTGCGGTAGCAGTGATCGATGGCGTATTGCAGAAGATGCCACTGCGTTTTCAAGTGCTATTAGAGACATGTGGGATCCTACTTGTAATGGAGATCCTGGAAAAGTAACAGATGCAGAATATTTATGTGGTACTGCAGATAATGGTGGTGTGCATATTAACTCTGGAATACCTAATCACGCATACGCGTTATTAGTAGATGGAGGTAATTATAACGGACAAGTAATTATTGGAATTGGCTTTACTAAGGCAGCACATATATTCTGGCGTGCACAAAGCCAATATTTAACTGCTACTAGTGACTTTGTAAATTTAGCCGATGCTTTAGAGGCTTCTGCAAACGATTTGTTAGGCGTTAATTTAGAAGGTTTATCTACAACAAGTACACCTGTAGGACCATCTGGAGAAATTATAACTCCAGCAGATGTACAACAAGTAATAAATGCAATTTTAGCGGTAGAATTACGTGTAAATCCAGACGCTTGTGGCTATACACCTGTGTTGGTTGATACTGCTCCATTATGTGATAACGCAAATAATAATCCTATATTTTTTGAAGATTGGGAAAATGGTATTGGTAATTGGACATTAAGTCAAGACCAAACAGCAGGAACTTGGACTGCTAGAGATTGGGAAATTGAGACTAGTTTACCTAACGGAAGAACAGGAAGTGGTATTTATGCTATAAATGCACCAATTGGAGCACCACAATATGGAGGTGATTGTGCTTCAGATTTCCAAAACGGAATTATGCGTTTGCAAAGTCCTGTAATAACTTTGCCAGATTTTACAGATGGTAATTTTGAATTGGCATTTAATCATTACATTTCTATAGAGCCTAGCTGGGATGGCGGAAATATAAAAATGAGTATAAATGGTGGCACTTGGGATATTATACCATCTACAGCTTTTACAGCAAACCCATATAACGGTACATTAAATGGACCAGGACAAAACGATAATCCTATGGCAGGAGAAAATGTGTTTACAGGAACCGATGAAGGTTCTAATAAAGGCAGTTGGGGAACAAGTATAATAGATTTAGGAAGTTTAGGAGTTTTGGCAAATGATACGATACAATTTAGATTTGAAATGGGAACCGATGGATGTAATGGTCGAGAAGGTTGGTATCTTGATGAATTTAGAGTTTATAATTGTGCCTATGCATTATCAGTTTCAGAGTTTGAAAATCTAGAGAGTTATGTAACAGTATACCCAAACCCATCTAATGGTATTTTTACTTTACAAAATAAAAAGCCAACAACACTTGTAAATGCTAAAGTTTACGATATAAACGGACGTTTAATTAAAACAATAAACCTTAGCAATATGGCTTCAGAAAAAATAATAGATTTAAGTGAATTTTCTTCAGGTTTATATTTTATGTCTGTAGCTTCACAAACATCAACAACAGTAATTAAATTACTCAAGCAGTAAGGTGAGAAAAATATTTTAAAATAGAAAAGCCCACTCAATTGAGTGGGCTTTTGCTTAAAAAATTATGAAGTATATATTAAATAACTTTAACGTTAACTGCGTTTAATCCTTTTTTGCCTTCTTGTAAGTCGAATTCAACGTCATCGCCTTCACGAATCTCATCAATTATACCTGTAACATGTACAAAATGGTCTTTGTCTACACCTTCTTCTGTGATGAAACCAAATCCTTTAGTGTCATTGAAGAATTTTACTGTGCCTTTACTCATTGTAATAAATTTTAATATTAATTATTTAATTATTGGCAAAGATGATGCCATTAATTAACATGACCTATTTATTAGTTTGTTATTATTAAAATGTTTTCAAAATTACCATAAAAAAAAGCTCACTATAAAATAGTGAGCTTAATTGTAATAAGGTAAATTGAATATATATAGATTATATAACTTTTACGTTTACTGCGTTCATACCTTTACGACCTTCTTGAAGATCGAATTCTACTGCATCTCCTTCACGAACTTCGTCGATTAAACCAGAGATGTGTACGAAATGGTCTTTGTCTGATCCTTCTTCAGTTATAAAACCGAAACCTTTAGAATCATTGAAAAATTTTACTGTGCCTTGAGCCATTTTAAAAAAAATTTAATTTATAATAAGTTCCAAAGATAGTATTTTAATTTAACAATTGTTTTTTTAAACCTTTTATTTTGAATAAGTAACAATTTGTTAACCTCTACCTAAGTATTATTTTTTTTATTAAGTCTTTTTCTAGTGCCTCATTAAGCATTTTTACAATTTTTTCTTTTCCGTAACTAAGTTCTTCTCTAAGTACGCTAGAGCTTAGTTGTACAAACAAAGTATCGTTTTTAAGTTCTATAGCAGTTGTATAATTATTAACACCATTTCCCATTAAATTAGCCCATGCTTCACGAACATTAACTTTATCTAAACCTTTTTCTAAATTATTTGTTTCTACAAAATCTTTTAAGGCATCAGAGATGTTTAATAAATTGTTATTGCGTTTTGCCATCTTTAAGTAGGTCGTTTTTTTAATTAATGTTTATTGGAGTAAAACGTTTATAAGTATAGACTTTATTGTCTTTATTTACAATTTTAAGTTCTTTTTCGTTAGCTAATAATATGGTTTCTTTCCAGTTAGTATACTGTGTAGAATAGTAAATGTTTAAACTGTCGTTTTCAATTTTCAAGTTTAAAGTCTCTATGTTTTTAGACGTTTCATAACTACCATTATAATTTGGTGTCATTTTTTTTCTAAAACCTTTTAAACTGTCGTTTACTATAATATAATCTATAGTTTGATTTATTGTATATTCTTTTTTCGTGCCGTCTGGTAGTGTAACACTTTCAATTTCCCAATAACCATTTACGTGATCTATAAATGTTTCAGGAGAATTAGAGCAGTTTAATAGTACTAAAAATATTAAGCTAAAAATAATTTTTCTCATAATTATAGTTTAAAAATTTCATAAGATTGGTGTACTTGTTTTACAGCATTCTCTGTACGTTCGGCATGCGTATCACTAATAAAAAGTTGTCCAAAATTTTCATCGTCAACAAGTTTTATTATTTGTGTTACACGTTCTTCATCTAACTTATCAAAAATATCGTCTAGTAAAAGTATAGGATTAACACCACTTTGTTGTTTTATAAAATCAAATTGTGCCAGTTTTAATGCAATTAAAAACGATTTTTGTTGCCCTTGACTTCCAAATTTTTTAATAGGATGCTCGTCTATATTAAAAAGTAAATCGTCTTTATGTACACCAACACTAGTATATTGTACGGCTTTATCTTTATTAATCACCTTTTTTAAAAGTGACTCTAATTCATTATCAAAAAGATCACTTTTGTATACTAAATCTACTATTTCATTACCGTTGCTAATGGCTTGATATCTAGATTTAAAAATAGGTATAAAAGTTTCTAAAAAACTATTTCTTTTGTTAAAAACCTCTGTTCCAAAAGTATGTAGCTGAGCATTGTAAATGTCAAGCGTATCTTGATTAAAAGTATTATTTAAAGCAAAATATTTTAGTAGGCTATTACGTTGCGCTAAAGCTTTATTGTATTTAATTAAATGCTCTAAATAAAATTTGTCGCTTTGTGATATAACACTATCTATAAATTTGCGTCGGGTAACACTACCTTCTGTAATTAAATCACGATCGGCTGGAGAAATAATTACCAATGGTAAAAAACCAATATGCTCACTAAATTTCTCGTAAGCTTTTGCATTACGCTTTATAACTTTCTTTTGTCCGCGTTTTAAGCTAACAACAATTTTTTCAGATTTATTTTCTTTATTATATTCTCCATTTACAACAAAAAAATCTTCATCATGTTTAATGTTTTGAGAGGCAATTGGGTTAAAATAACTTTTACCAAAAGACAAATGATAAATAGCATCTAAAACATTTGTTTTACCAACGCCATTGTTGCCTACCAGACAATTTATGGTATCGTTAAACTCGAAAGTTTTACTGTCGAAATTCTTATAATTAAGTAATGAAAGAGACTTTAAAATCATAGATAAGGCTCAAAATTGAGGGAATACTAAAAGTGTAATTAAAATAGGTTGTGCAAAATAACAAATAAATAAACTTTTATATATGAAGAAAAATTTTATTTTTGCCACGCATAAATAAACTATACATGGCAACTTACAAGAAAAGAGGTTATAAACCAAAAACGGAAAAAGAAAAAGAAGTTATTGATCATGACTTAGGAGAAAACTCAACAACAGCTGAGGTTTTTGATACCTTAGATGAGACCGCTTCTAAAACCGAAGATTTTGTAGCCGCAAATCAAAAATATATATTTATAATCATTGGAGCAGTAGCTGTATTTGTTTTAGGATACTTAGGCTACAAAGAGTTTGTTACAAAACCAGCTCAAATTGAAGCAATGAACGAAATGTATCATGCGCAAAAACAATTTAATGATGCAGCTAACGGTATATCTAGTGATTCTTTATATAACGTAGCATTAAATGGTAGCGAAGGTAAATTTGGTATGCTTGATATTATGGATGAGTATAGCGGTACACCAGCAGCAAACTTAGCTAAGTACTACGCAGGTATGGCTTACTTAAATCTAAAAGATTATAAAAATGCAGTAGCAATGTTAGATGGTTACAAAGCCGAAGACGAAGCAACAGGACCATTAGCAAAAGGAGCAATTGGAGATGCCTTTGTACAATTAAATCAAAACGAAGACGCGCTTAAATATTATATTGAAGCAGCTAAAATGCGTGATAACGAATTTACAGCACCAACATACTACTACAAAGCAGGAACATTAGCTTTAGAATTAGGAAAAGCAAAAGAAGCTTTAGGATACTTTAATACAATTAAAGAGAAATATCCAAACGCAACAGAAGCTAGCTCTGTAGATGTGTTTATTGGAAAAGCACAAGCGATGTCAAAATAAAAAATACCGCTTTCGTGGAAAGACTTTATGGCAACAGTAAATAATAATTTATCAGAATACGATAAAACATCAATCCCAAACGCGAGTAACTATCGGTTTGGGATTGTTGTTTCAGAATGGAACGAACACATAACCGAAGGTTTATATAAAGGTGCTTTTGAAACGTTAATAGAAAATAACGTAGCAAAAGAAAATATTATACGTTGGGATGTTCCTGGAAGCTACGAACTTATTTATGGTAGCAAAAAAATGCAGCAACAAAATGTAGATGCAGTAATCGCAATAGGATCTGTAATACAAGGTGAAACCAAACATTTCGATTTTGTTTGCGAAGGTGTATCTCAAGGTATAAAAGATTTAAATGTACTGCATGATGTGCCTGTTATTTTTTGTGTTTTAACAGATAATAATGAGCAACAAGCCATAGAACGTTCTGGCGGAATACACGGTAATAAAGGAACCGAAGCCGCAGTTGCAGCCATAAAAATGGCATTTCTAAACAAGCAGTAATTCGTTTCTTTTTTTAGCTAAAAGCCACGCATTTTATAACTCTTTACTACTTAAAGTTTTAAAGTTAAATTTTACTTGTAGTATTATTTACTTCACAATTATACTTTAAAAACATGTGTTTGTTAACAATTTTTAGCACATGAGAGTCTAAACTCTGCTGTATTTTAAGTATTTTTGAGTGTATTTCAACGAGTAAAAATCACGATGCTTAAACCACAAAAAAAGAGACAGTTTAATTACAAACCAAGATTTTCAGAATCTCAAAAAGAAACTGAAAACTCATCGGTAAAAAAAGCATTTGAAAACAAACGTAAACCCAAGGCAAGTACATTGCCTATACTGTTGGTAATTTTAGGCTTGGTTATTGCATTAATGTATTACTTAGACGTTAAATTAAGATAAGGATTATGGGAATTATACCAAGTAAGAAAAATAAACGCTACAGTTATACACCACGATATTATAAAGGTGAAGGTAGCCCGTTTGAAATGAAGCATAAGTTTGATGACTATAGAACTACAGTAGGTTCTAATGGCGGCATTAAACAACGGTTTACATCTGCCTGGGATGAGTTTAGAAACTCACCAGATAAAGCAGTAAATAGGCGCGTGCTTATTATTATTTTAATTTTATTTTTTCTTTTTTTATTCTTTATAGATTTCGACCTGTCTATATTCTTATAATTATTTATGGCAGATATTATTCAACTGTTACCAGATCATGTAGCAAATCAAATAGCAGCAGGAGAAGTTGTGCAAAGACCAGCATCTGTTGTTAAAGAGCTTTTAGAAAACGCTATAGATGCAGGAGCAACACATATTAAACTAATTTTAAAAGACGCTGGTAAAACCTTAATTCAAGTAATTGATAACGGTAAAGGTATGAGCGTTACAGATGCTAGATTAAGTTTTGAACGACATGCAACCTCAAAAATAAAATCGGCAGACGATTTATTTCAGCTTAATACAAAAGGGTTTCGTGGAGAAGCTTTAGCAAGTATTGCCGCAATTGCGCATGTAGAATTAAAAACAAAACAAGAGCAAGACGAAGTTGGTACTTGCATTGTAATAGAAGGCAGTGAAGTACAATCTCAAGACGTTGTTGTTACGCCCAAAGGCACTTCTTTATCTGTAAAAAACTTGTTTTTTAATATACCAGCTAGACGTAACTTTTTAAAATCTAATCCTGTAGAGACACGACATATTATAGATGAGTTTCATCGTGTAGCATTAGCACATCCATCAATTGGATTTGTAATGTATCACAACGGGAGTGAAGTTTTTAATTTACCAGTAAGTAATTATAGACAACGTATTGTAAATATTTTTGGAGCAAAAACAAACGAAAAGTTAGTTCCAGTAGAAGAAGATACCGAAGTTCTTAAAATTTCTGGATTTGTAGGAAAACCAGAATTCGCAAAAAAAACACGTGGCGAGCAATTCTTTTTCGTGAATGATCGTTTTATAAAAAGCGCTTATTTAAATCACGCTATAGGTTCTGCTTTCGATGGTTTATTAAAAGATGGAGCACATGCCAGTTATTTTTTAAACCTAACTGTAAACCCGCAAACAATAGATATAAATATTCACCCAACTAAAACTGAAATTAAGTTTGATGATGAGCATACGCTATATGCTATTTTACGCTCGGCAGTAAAACACAGTTTGGGCCAATTTAATATAGCTCCAGTTTTAGATTTTGAACGTGATGCAAATTTAGATACACCATATAGTTACCAACAAAAAGGAACACCAAGTGTTACTGTAGATAGTAATTTCAACCCTTTTGCCGAAGAGAAAACAGTTAGTAACACATCGAGTACAGTAAGCAGTAGTAATACAAGTTTTAAAAAAACTCCAGCAGCTAATTGGGAAAATTTATATGTAGGTTTAGAAAGTAAAGGCAATAATATACAGCAGGATTTTAGCGAAGTACATTTTGAAAGTGAACAGCAAAATGCTTCAATTTTTGAAGATAAAAAAATAGAGCAGAAGCAAAGTACCTATCAATTTCATAATAAATATGTTGTAAGTACAATTAAATCGGGCTTACTATTAATAGATCAAAATAGAGCACACCAGCGTGTTTTATATGAAGATTTTTTAAAGCATATTACAGTAAAAGAAGGTATGAGCCAACAATTACTGTTTCCTTTAGAACTTCATTTTTCGCCACAAGAAATTGAAATTATAAAGCAATTACAAAGCGATTTAGAACATACAGGATTTGTTTTTCAAAAAATAGAAAAAGAACACGTTGAAATAACTGGAGTTCCAGTAATGGTTCCAGAAAGTGAAGTCTCTATTATTTTAGAGCAGCTAATAAGCGATGTAGAAAATGAAGTGCCAGATAGTAATTTTAGTGCTACAGATTTATTAGCAAAATCTATGGCAAAAAGTCTGGCAATAAAAACAGGACAAAGTTTAACGGCAGTAGAGCAAGAACATTTAGTAAACTCTTTATTTGCCTGTAAAGCACCAAGTGTATCACCAACAAACAGAACTACTTTTGTAACGATGACTGTTGATGAATTGGATAAGAAATTTGTATAAAACTGAAATAAATTCAGCTTAAAATTATGATGAAGATAACAGATACAGTAAAGCATTTAATAATAATTAATGTTATTTTCTGGATTGCAGCAATAAGCATTGGTACGTATGGAGAAACACTTGGCAATTTGTTTGCAATGCATTTTCCATTAAACGATACATTTAAGCCTTGGCAAATTATAACGCATATGTTTATGCACGCTACCTATAGTGGCAATCCTCCAACAATAACTATTATGCATATATTATTTAATATGTTTGCATTATGGATGTTTGGTTCTGTAGTAGAATATAAATTGGGATGGAAACGTTTTCTGTTTTTATATTTTATGGCAGGATTAGGAGCAGTAGCATTACAAACAGGATTTACATATTTTACTTTTAATTTAGATTTTTCTACATTAACAAATGCAGGCTTTGATTCTAATCAAATTTTAGAAACTTTAAATTCTGGTTATAGAATGCGAGATATGCGTTGGGATGCTATTTTAGGCGCAGAGGATTTAAGTCGTTTTTTAAGCGATTTTAATACGCCAATGGTTGGAGCTTCTGGTTGTATTATGGGTGTTTTAGTTGCTTTTGGAATGTTAAATCCTAATGCAGAATTAATGCTTATATTTTTACCAATACCTATAAAAGCAAAATATTTTATTCCAGGAATTATAGCGTTAGACGTTATTTCTGCTTTTACTGGAGCTTCATTTTTTAGCCCAAGTAACACAGCTTTCATGGCACACATTGGTGGCGCTTTAACAGGATTTCTTATTATGTTATTTTGGAAAAGAAAACAATTAAATAATTTTCAGCAGTATTAATGAGTACAATAAATGATTTAAAATATAGGTATGCAAAGCTTAATGTACTTGAAAAATTAATAGCATTAAATGTTATTATATTTATAGTCGCTTTAATTTTAAAAAGCACAGTACCACAAGTTTTAAAATACTTCGCTTTACCACCAGATTTTTTTAATGCGTTATTACAACCATGGTCTATTATAACTTACGCTTTTTTGCACTATAAAGTGCTTCATTTAGCGTTTAACATGCTTTGGTTATGGTTTTGCTCTAGAATGTTTTTAAATCTATTTAGCTCTAAAATGGCTTTAAATATTTATTTTCTTGGTGCTATTTCTGGCGGATTAACATTTTTATTATTTTATAATGTGTTTCCAACCTTTTTCTCAAATTCATTTTTTCCATTAGTAGGAGCAAGTGCTGCCGTAAGAGCTTTATTTATTTTCTTATGTGCTTATATGCCAAATAATGATTTAAGGTTTTTTAGTTTTAATATAAAACTATGGCATGTTGGAGCAGTATTAATAGGTTTTGATATTTTAGGAGTCTTTGGTTCTAATGGTGGCGGTAATTTAGCACATTTAGGAGGTGCTTTATTAGGTTATATTTATGCTAAACAACTTGGTAAAGGCAAAGATATTGGTAAAGGTTTTGAGCGCAGTGCAGATGCTTTTACTAGTTGGTTTAAAGCTGGAAAAAAAAGCAAGCTTAAAACAGTATATAAAGATAAAACTAAAGTAGGCGGATATACTAAAGGAGAATTTAGTGAGTTAAATAAACAAAAGCAAATAGACGTTATTTTAGATAAAATAAGTAAAAGTGGTTACGATAGTTTAACAGAAAAAGAAAAAGATTTCTTGTTTAGAGCAGGTAAATAAATATGAAGCGACTAAGGTTTTTTGAAAAAATAATTTTCTTCTTCAACTCTGTTGCGGCTTTTGCTCTTTTATTATCATACATATTACCGTTTTTACCTCCTAAAACTTTTGCAGCACTTTCTGTTTTAAGTTTAGGTGTTCCGTTTTTAATACTCTTAAATTTTGTTTTTTTTGTCTATTGGTTGGTTAAAGTAAAAAAGCAGCTATTATTATCATTACTTATATTAATTGTTGGTTATATGTATTTTGGCTCTATTTATAAGTTTTCTGAAAGTAAAACAATAGAGAATAAAGACAACTTATCTATAATGAATTTTAATGTGAGATTGTTTAATCTTTACAAATGGATTCCTGAAGATAATATAGAAAACAAATTAGTTGAATTTGTAAAAGAAGAGTCTCCAGATATTTTAGCACTTCAAGAATATCACCCACGTGAAACTGTAGATTTCTCATTTTATAAATATAAATATGAAAAACTTTCAGGTAAAAAAGTTAAACTTGGTCAAGCTATATTTTCTAAATACCCAATTGTAAACTCTGGTTCAATTGCGTTTCCTAATACAGCTAATAATGCCATTTTTGCAGATGTAGTAAAAGGAAATGATACTGTTAGAGTATATAATATTCACTTACAATCCCTACGTATTGACACTAGAGTAGAGCAGTTAACCACTCAAGATTCTGAAAAACTTTTTGATGGTGTTGGGCAGACTTTTAAAATGCAACAGTTTCAAACCGAGTTGTTTTTACTTCATAAAAGGCAATGCAAGTATAAAATGATTGTTAGTGGCGATTTTAATAATACAGCTTTGTCTTATGTTTATAAAGAAATTAAAGGAGATTTAGTAGATACATTTAAAGCTGCCGGAAACGGCTTTGGAAGAACTTATAATTTTAAGTTTTTCCCTATGCGAATAGACTTTATTTTAACACATCCAGATTTTAAAATTAATAGTTTTAAAACATATGACGTTGAATTCTCGGATCATTATCCAATAATGACTAAAGTGAGTTTTTAAAGTTTTAGTTTTTAGTTACAAACCCATCATCCAACAATCTACAGTATCTGCAATTATATGTATAATTAAGGCTAAACCTATAAGTCTTGTTTTTTTAGGAAACACTAATGCAACATATAATGGTATTAGGTAGTAGCTATGTAAAACATGAAAACCTATACTGCAACGGTTAGCTTGAAAAATGGGTGTTGCTATTAAATGATCAAGATCTATTATAATACCCAAAAACATAATTAAATATGCTTTTTTCCACTGTTGTCTAAAAAATAAACGTGCAAAAAATAAGGGAACTATAAAGTGAATACCATAATGTATAATTGGTTGTAACATTAAGGTAACTTTTGAGATTCTAAAAAGTTAAGTGTATTTGGGCCTTGGTTAAAAAGTAAGTCTAAAATACTTAAATTATTAATATAGCCATGTTTAGCTTCAAATACCTGTGTGTAGGTTTCTATGTTAAAAACTGGTTCTTTTTTTGCATTTACTAGACCTCGATAGTCTTTTAAATTATTTGATGTATGCTCAAAAGTTTCAGTTTTTTTTAATGTAACTTCAAGTTGTATGCAATCGCAAATTGTTTCAAAACATTTTAAATTAAAAGCCATTAATGTTTCAAAAGGTTCTTTAAAAAGTGGTTCTAATTCATCACAATAAAATTCAAAAAAAGGAGAAGTTCTGTATGCAGATTCTAAAGATTTCCAATGGTTTAATTGCCATTGGTAATTGTTAGCTATTTGTACTTCGCTGTATTTTTTTCTGTTTTTTTGAGAATATATAACAGGTATATTTAATTGTAGTTTTCCATTTGCAGCATATATATAATATCTGTTTCTATAGGTTTGCTTTTGAAAATTATCATGCATCTCTATTGTAACGCTTTCCGCTTTAGCGATAGCAATACATGTTGCTATGGTTGGGAAGCATGTAGGATGAATTAAAATATGCATAGCTATTATAAAAAACGGTTTACACTTAATTTAAGCCTTTTGTTTGCGTTTTTTAAACTTGTTATAGCCAATTAAACCTCCTATTAATATAAGCACAGGAATTAGTAACGATACCGGTTTACCGTCGCCGTGCACGGTTGTAAAAAGCCTGTTCCAACGTATTTTATTAATGCCGCTAGCGTTAGAGTCCCAACTCATCCATACCATTACAGGTTTTCCAACAACATGGTCAAAAGGTACAAATCCCCAATAACGTGAGTCTATAGAGTTTTGTCTGTTATCTCCCATCATCCAATAATAATCTTGCTTAAATGTGTAGCTTGTAGCTACTTCATCATTAATTAAAATTTGATTTCCTCTTGTAGTTACCTTATTGTCTTCGTATTCACTAATTACACGTTTGTAAAGTGGTAATACATTAATGTCTAATTTTATTGTTTTTCCAGCTTGAGGAATATAGATAGGGCCAAAATTATCTGAAGAAAATCTATATTCAGAATCGTGAGGAAATAATCGAGTGCTAGAACTTTTAGAGATGTCTTTTTCTACCAATTCTATTGCTGGATCTTTGGCTACTTGGGCGGCTAATTCTTCGGTCATATTAGCCATATATTTTTTTTCTGCAATACTCATATTTAAACGGTCAAAAACAGTTTGAGTAAGTGCACCAGCAACCTGAGTATTTAGTGAGTCTCTTGAAACTACAGTTAAATCTACATTTACATTTTGTTCTAAAGCTTGTTTTACATCTGGGTTATCCCAGTACTCGTTAGAGATACTGTATGTTTCGTAACCTCTATCTTCTGTAATGCCATATTTGCTTCTAAAATTGTTAATAGGCATTGTTGTTTTTATATTATAAAAGAACTGCAGTTTAGCACGTTCTGGCAATACATTTCGTTTTCCGTTAATGTAAACAACACCATCTCTTAATTCTAGAGAGTCTCCTGCAATACCAACGCAACGTTTTACTAAGTTTGTTTTTTTATCTATTGGCTTGTAGTAGTTTCTGTCTGGCGTAAAGTCATTCATATCCAATAATGTATCTGCTGGTTGATTGAATACAACTATTTCGTTACGTTCAATTTTTTCGAAACCAGGTATACGTAAATATGGTAACTGTAATTTATTTAAAAGAGATGTTTTTCTATTTTCATATTTATCGCTAAACAAGTAAGATTTTTGTTTTGTAAGCGGAATTGAATCGTGTACCATTGGTAATGCTACAGTTGTCATTGGTACTCTGGCACCATAATGAAATTTACTTACAAATAAGAAATCACCAACTAATAAAGATTTTTCTAAAGAAGATGAAGGAATAACAAATGGCTGAATAAAATATGTGTGTACAATGGTTGCAGCAACAACAGCAAATAGTATAGAGCTTACCCAATCTCCAGCACCTGTTCTTGGCATTAAACTTCTATCTTCAATATATATTACATCTTTAGCAGCGTAGTTTAAATAGAAATTATAGAAACCAAGTGTTATAATTGCTAAAAATGTATCAAGATTAGAGTTTTTACCAAAACTTCTTGCTGTTTCAACCCAAACAACCGGAAACATAATTAGGTTTACAATTGGTAAAAATAAAAGAATGGTCCACCACCATGGACGTCTAATAATTTTCATTAAAATAACAGCATTATAAACAGGAACAAAAGCTTCCCATGCTTGCCTGCCTGCTTTAATGTATAATTTCCATGTTGCTAAGCCATGAATAACTTGTATAACAAAGAAAAATATAATCCATTGTGTACCGTTCATAATCTATTTTTTATAATATTTTTAATTAGTAGTTTTATTAAAACTAATGTTACATTTTTTTTATTGACCTATATTTAATACGTCTTTCATTGTAAAGATACCTTTTTTACCAATAATCCACTCTGCAGCAATAACAGCTCCTAAAGCAAAGCCTTGTCTGCTGTGTGCTGTATGTTCGATTGTAATGGTATCTACTTCGCTGGTATAATTAATTGTGTGTGTTCCAGGAACATTTTCTATGCGTCTTGCTGTAATTGGTAAAACACTTTTAGCGTCTCCATCTAATTCCCAAGCGTTATAATCTTTATGGTTTTCTACAATATCATTAGCTAAAGAAATAGCGGTTCCGCTAGGTGCATCTAGTTTTTGTGTATGGTGAATTTCTTCAATATCTACATTGTAATCTGCCAAATTAGACATCATTTTGGCTAATGTTCTATTAAGTTCGAAAAATATATTTACACCTAAACTAAAATTTGAAGCGTAAATAAATGCGCCATTTTTTTCATGGCAAAGTGTTTTAATGGTATTAAAATTGTCTAACCAACCCGTAGTTCCAGAAATTACTGGAATGTTATTATTTATTGCTAGAGAAATATTATTTACTGCTGCAGATGGAATACTAAAATCTATAGCCACATCTGCTTTTTTTAATTCTTGACTAGGTGATGAGGACGTTTTTAAAACAATTTCGTGACCTCGATTTATTGCAATGGTTTCAATTGTTTTTCCCATTTTACCATAGCCAAGTAAAGCAATTTTCATGTGTAGAATTTTTTATTTCTGTATTAAATATACTATTAATGATACAGAATTTCTTATTACTTTAGTTTAATTAAAATTAAATTAAACTAAAGTTGTATTAAGTTTTAATTTATTTTAAAATTTAGCGTTAAGCCAAAGTTTCCTGTTTTGTCTATTTCGTTTATTTCATAATGCGGTTTTAATGATAAATCTTCATCTACATTAAATTGAAGCAAGTGTGCATCTACGTTCGCATCTATAATATTTAAGGCATATAAACCTACTGTAATTAATAAAGATAATTCTTTATTTCTTCTAAAAGTTTTTTGTCTTTCTAAAAGGCCATCATCTGTTAATCTACCTTGAAACTCATCATCTGTAAAACCTGCTAAACGACGTTTGTAAGCGTCTCTGGTTCTATTGTAATTTTTATTATTTGTGGTATAAAAATATATTCCTGCACCAAGAGCTCCATAAACAATTGGTATTTTCCAGTATTTTTTATTGTAAGCTTGTCCTAATCCTGGTAATACGGCAGAATAGAAGGCTGCTTTTGCAGGAGAAAGCGGGTTTATAGGCTTGCGTAACTGCGTGCTATCAATTTCGGTTTTTAAATCACCAAGCTTCTCGGTGTCTTGTTTTGTTTCAGGTTGGTTTTCTTGAGCCAAAGCAGGAAAACTTAAGGCTGAAACAAAGCAGAAAAATAATATGAATTTATTTAGCACGTTGCACTAACTTTTTTATACGGTTAAAATCTTCTTCAGAATGAAAAGGAATTGTAATTTTTCCTTTACCATTGTTAGAGATTTTAACGTCTATTTTATGTCCAAAGTATTCTGAAAAATCTTTTATACCTTTTTTAACAAACTTTGGTATATCTGCTTCAACAGGTTTTTTAGGTATTTCTACTTCACTTGTTGCATTAAAGTTTTTTACTAAAGCTTCTGTTTCTCTAACTGATAGTTTATTAGATAATATTTTTTCGTAAATATCTAATTGTATTGTTTGGTCTTCAATATTAATTATTGCTCTACCATGACCCATAGATAAAAAGCCATCTCTCATACCTGTTTGTATGATTGGGTCTAATTTTAATAGACGTAAATAGTTTGCAATTGTTGAACGTTTTTTACCAACACGCTCACTCATTTGCTCTTGAGTTAAATTAATCTCGTCTATTAAGCGTTGGTATGATAATGCAATTTCTATAGGGTCTAAATCTTGACGTTGTATATTTTCTACAAGTGCCATTTCTAGACTTTCCTGGTCGTTTGCAATACGTATGTATGCTGGAATTGTTTCTAAGCCAATAAGCGTAGAGGCGCGAAAACGACGTTCTCCAGATACTAATTGGTATTTATCATAGCCTAATTTTCTTACTGTAATTGGTTGTATAACTCCAAGCTCTTTAATAGAAGAGGCTAACTCGCGTAGAGATTCTTCGTTAAAGTTTGTTCTTGGTTGAAATGGATTCATTTCTATAGCAGATAATTCTAATTCTATAATATTACCTACTACTTTGTCTGCATTTTTATCTTCTGCAGATTGTATATCGTTACTTGGGTCTTTTAATAAAGCCGAAAGTCCTCTACCTAAAGCCTGTTTCTTTGTTGCCTTCGCCATGTTTAGGAGTTTTTATTTATTATTTCTTTTGCTAAACTTAAATAGTTTGCTGCACCTTTACTTGATGCATCATAATTTATAATGTTTTCACCGTAACTTGGTGCTTCACTTAATTTAACGTTACGTTGTATTATGGTTTCAAAAACCATATCGTTAAAATGTTTTTGAACTTCTTCAACAACTTGATTAGATAAACGCAATCTAGAATCATACATAGTTAAAAGTAAACCTTCAATATCTAATGCCGAATTGTGTATTTTTTGAACACTTTTTATAGTGTTTAATAATTTCCCTAAACCTTCAAGTGCAAAATATTCGCATTGAATAGGAATAATAACAGCATCTGCTGCTGTTAAAGCATTTAAAGTTAGCAAGCCTAAAGATGGAGCGCAATCTATTAAGATGTAATCATAGTCATCTTTTATAGCTTCTAAAGCCCTTTTCATCATGTATTCACGTTGATCCTTATCTACTAATTCTATTTCAATAGCAACTAAGTCTATGTGAGCCGGAATGATATCTAAATTAGGAGTATTAGTACTTATAATAGCATCTTTTGCGCTATTAGTATGTTCTAAAAGTTGATAGGTACCAATTTCTACAGCTTCAACATCCAGGCCTAAACCAGATGTAGAATTTGCTTGTGGATCTGCATCTATAAGTAATACTTTTTTTTCAAGAACACCTAAAGAAGCTGCTAAGTTTACAGATGTAGTTGTTTTTCCAACTCCTCCTTTTTGATTGGCAATGGCGATTATTTTACCCATTAAATGATTTGGTTTTATTAGGGAATTTAATATTTAAAGTCCAGCGTAAAAATACAATTATTTATGGGTTTTAAAAATGGAAGTTGTTAACAGTTGGTAAAATAAATAAAGCAGCTATTTCTAGCTGCTTTGTTAACGTATTAATTATAAAGCTTTTTATGCTTTTTCAGGATTATGAATACCTAAAATATAACCATTGGTTAAGTATTTTTTAGCTATAGTTTGTAAAAATTCTTTAGTTAAGTTATTTACATCATCTTCAAACGTAAAAATTCTTTTAGCATCTTTATCTTGGTAGTCTGCATTTTTAATTAAGTTAATCCAAAAACGGTTTTGTTTTAACTGTTCTTTTCTTTCTAAAAGTTGTGCTTCTTTTACCTTTGCGAGGTCTTTTTCTGTTGGGCCGTTTTTTATTAGCTTGTCTACTTCTGCTAAAGCAGCATTTTTAAGTTTTTCAACATTTTCTGGACCGCATGGAAAGCTTATGTTAAAATTAAACCAACCATAAGGCATTTTACTAATACTTCCTCTTGCTCCAGCACCATAAACGCCACCTTCTTCTTCTCTTAATTTTTCAACTAATTTTATGGTTAAAATTTCTCCTAAACTTGTAAGTGCATGAGCTTCTTTAGCATTGTAAGTTGTTGGACCGTGATAGGTTATTCTAACCGAACTTTTTTCGTCGGTTCCTTTTTCTACAATTTTTGTGTGTTGTCCTGTAAGTGGTCTAAAATCTGTAACTTTATATTTTTCGTTACTATTATTTGTTGGTAAACTGGCTAAGTATTTTTCTGAAAATGCTTTAATTTTAGCTTCGTCTATATTACCTACAAAGTAAAATTTAAAATCTCCAGCATCTGCAAAACGTTCTTTGTATTTTTTATATGCCAAGTCGTAATCTGCTGCGTCAAACGCTTCTGGTGTTGGAAACCCCATATATCTTGGACTTTTTCCATACATAAATTTACCCATTTCTATAGAGAAGAATGTTTGCGGATTTGATAACATATTACCAATAAATGCTTTTTGTTTATTGATATATGAGTTGTATGCTTTCTCGTCTTTATTTAATGCTGTAAAATATAAATGCGTTAACTGAAATAATTCTTCAAGATCTTTTGGTGTAGATGAACCTCTAAAATTCTCGCTATAAGTACCAATGCTTGGTCTAACATTTACAATTTTACCAGATAACATTTTACTTAATTGCGTTTTGTCGAAACCGTTTACTCCAGCTTCAGCTAAACCTCCATTAGCAAAATTTGTGGCTTTATAGTCTGCATCTGTGTATAATGAATTACCGCCAAAGCTAAAGGCTTCAAACATAATTTCATCATTTTTAAAATCTGTTTTCTTGTAAGTTACTGTTGCTCCATTACTAAGTGTAAGAGTAGTAGTACCTAATTTTTCATCTTTTACAGTATTTGTAATGCTACCTTTTGGAGGAAGTTTAGAAATTAAAGAAGAAGCGACAGCTTCGTCTTCGTAAGGTTTTATATCTGCATCTTTTAATCCGTTTAATAATGTTTTTACTTGTGCTTCTGTAACCTTTTCTAAATCTTCTTTTTCTGGACCTGTAATTACAATAACTCTATTATCGTCTCTTAAATAGTTTTTAATTAAACCATTAACTTCTTCTAAGGTAATGTTTGGTAGTTCGTTTTTATACATATTGTATTCCCAGGTAATACCTGGCATTACTTCTCCTTCAAGAAAATGTCTTACGTACTCTCCAATAATTCTGTTAGATTCCATTTTGTCTTTATCTTTAAAAGACTTTTCCATACTGGCTAACATTCTTTTTTTAGCTCTTTCAAATTCGCCTTGTTGAAATCCATAACGTTTAACACGTTCGTTTTCTTCTAAAAGCGCTTTCAATGCTTTTAATTGGTCTGTTTCACTCGTCATTGCAAATGATTGGTATGCATTTTTTGTTCGTGCCCAAGTACCGCCATAAAAGCTAGAGCCAAATACAAACGGAGGATTTTCGCTATTTCTTAATTCTCCTAATCTTGTATTAATCATTTGTGAAAACAAGCTTTTTGCCATAGATTTTCTATAATCTTCTACCGTTTCTTCAACTTTAGCATTGTTTGAGTCTTTAAACATGACTTGTACTTGAGAGAAAGAGGCTTCTTTGTCAGACTCTATAGCAACAAATGTTTCATCATGATTTGGTACATAAAAAACATCTCTTTTTCTTGGGCTTTTAGCAGGAGCAATACGTCCAAAATGTGTTTTTATTTTTTCTTCTAATGTGGCAACATCAACATCTCCTACAGCCATAACAGACATTAAATCTGGTCTGTACCAATCTTTATAAAAGCGTCTTAAACTTTCGTAAGTAAAATTTTCTATACTTTCTTGTGTTCCAATAGGTAATCTTTTTGCGTACTGCGACCCATACATTAGTTTAGGTAAGTAGCGTTGCATCATGCGTTCGTTTGCGCCTTTACCTAGCCTTAATTCTTCTAAAACAACACCTCGTTCGTTATCAATTTCTTCTTCGGTTAATAGTGCATTATGTGCCCAATCTTCTAAAATTTGAAATCCTTTTTCTAGTTTTTCAGGATCTTCACTAGGTATTGGTAAAATGTATACAGTTTCGTCAAAACTTGTGTAGGCATTTAAATGCGCACCAAATTTTACACCTATGCTTTGTAGATAATCTACTAATTCATTTTTTTTAAAATTCTTGGTTCCGTTAAAATTCATGTGCTCCATAAAGTGAGCTAAACCTAGTTGGTCTTCATCTTCTAAAATAGAACCGGCATTAATAACTAAGCGCAGTTCTACTTTGTTTTCTGGCTTGCCATTATTTTTTATGTAGTATGTAAGTCCATTGCTTAAAACACCTGTTTTTACTTCTGGGTTAAAAGGGACTTTTTGTGAAGTTTGTAAAGTTTTGGTTGGCTTTTCCTGAGCTTTTGATACTGTAGAAAATAGCATAATGGATGTGGTAATTAGTGTTGTAAACACTAACTTCCTGAATTTTGATACATTCATGAATTGTTTGTTTTGTTTGATTAATAGTTTATGAAGTTAATAATTTAAGCAGATTATGTTTTTGTTTTGATAAAATTTTAACATTTTATATAAAAAGTTTTAAATTTTAAGTTAATTTCTGCCTTAGGCATAACAATTGCTAAAAAATGAGTGTAGTAGAGTTAAAAATAATTTGTTACTTTAACATATATGCAAAATATAAACAGAACAATGAAGCAACTTAAGCAAGTTTTAATATTGGTTATTATTTTTTTTAGTGTAAACCTCATATTTGCTCAAGAAATTATAGCTGAAGCAGGTAGTTACGGTATCGATAATAAAAATAAAATTATTGTTTGGCATATTAAGGATTTAGATTCTATTAATGCTGAAAATAAAAGTATTAGCCAGGTTAAGTTTAATACTGTTTTAAAGTTTGAAAACGTGGTAAAAACATTGTCTTATGCTGAAGCATATAGTGTTAACAATGGGCGTGATTATACACTTTATATTACAAAACTGCCTGTAGTACAAGTTACTATAGTCGACTCTAAAATAAACCGAAACAATAAAATTCCAGGTTATTTTTGTTATTATAATGCTGGTGAACATATTAAAAGCACAATGGGTGTGAGACATCGTGGGAATTTGTCGCTAACATTTGCGAAAAAGTCTTTTGATATAGAGTTTTGGAAAGATAGTATTACTAAACAGAAAAAAGATTTAAAATTTAAAGGACTAAGATCTGATGATGACTGGATTCTTGATGGTATGTTTAATGAGCCTTTACGTTTACGATCTCATATTTCGGCTAAATTATGGACTAAAGTTCATGAGCCTTATTACTCTAAGCTAGAACCAAAAGCTAAAAGCGGAATTGATATTGCTTATGTAGAGTTATTTAAAAATGATGAGTATTATGGTTTGTATCAATTTTCAGAATCTATAGACAGAAAGCAATTACAATTAAAAGAGAACGAAGGTAAAAATATACACGGAGAATTATTTAAAGCCAACTCGTATAAAGGTGGACCAGACTTTACAAAATCTCCAAAATATAATAACCTATTTCCACATTGGAATGGTTGGAGGATTGAGTATCCTTTTATAGATTATAAAGCCGAATGGAAAGATTTAGCTAAGTTTCAAGATTTAGTGGTTAATGGTAGTGAAGATTTGTTTAAAAATACAATTGAAAATAATGTGCATATTGAAAATGTAATTGATTACTATATTTTTATAAATGTAGTTAGAGCAACAGATAACCTTGGGAAAAATTACTATTTAGCTAAATATAATAGTGGTGAGCCTTACTTTTTTGTAGCCTGGGATTTAGACGGAGTAATGGGAATTATACAAGATGGTAAGCAGGAAAAATATAGAAAAGATATTTTAGGAAATGGGCTGTTTAATAGGTTATTGGAACTAAACCCTAATGACTATAAAACCAAAGTAAAATCACGATGGAATGCTTTAAAAACAAATGAATATAGTTATAAAACTTTATTAGCAAAAGTAGATAAGCTTTATAATAAATTTACTAAAAATAAAATTTATGAGCGTGAACAATTAGTTTGGCAAAATAAGTTAAACGAAGTCTCTAATAAAGAGCATTATGAGTATTTAAAGCAATGGTTGGAGGATAGACTTAATATACTAGACGACTATTTTAATAGCCTATAATTATTGCTTTAATAATGTTTTATTTGCTTTATCGTCAATAATATATTCTATACCATTTTCAATAAGTAAGCCTTTTGTGTCTCCAGAGAATTTTTGGTAACCGTGATGCACATCGGTTCTAATAATTTTTCCACTAAAATCAGTAGAAATTTCATTTACAGGAGTATGACCAATAACTATTTTTTTAACATCGTAATATCTTAAAATAGCATCAAGCTCTTCTTTTTTAATTCTGTCGTATTGAAACCTTGTTTTTACTAAACCACGATACCAAAAAGGACCTTTTGGGCTATATAAAAAATTAAGTGTTTTGTTTTTGGGTTTTTTAATGGTATCAAACCTTAAACGAATAAGATTGTTTATATCACTTAAACTTAATTCGTAATCTAGTGTTTCTGGACTAAGTCCTGCATGAACAAATAAATAATCTCCAATTTTTTCAATAACATTTTTTGTAGCTAACCATTTACCTAATTCCGATTCTTGAGAGTAAAGGTATTTTAAAGCTTCTTTTTTATCATCTATGTGACTTATTTCTTGAGCTGCTTTTATATACTTTCCACGATTGTATCTATAATCTCCATGAAAATTAAGTATTTCGTGGTTGCCTAAAATAAAATGAACCATTCCGTTTTGCAATTTGGCTTGGTGTTCTAGCTTGTAAATTAGCCAAAGTACTTGTGTTACGTTTTTTCCTCTATCTACAAAATCGCCACCTAAAACTAAATGTCCTTTACCAAAAATCCAATTATGGTCTTTATCAATTATTTTGTTCGCGAATAAAAAACTAGAGAAAGCATCATATTTGCCCTCAATATCTGAAATTACTACTATTTTTTCTGGTAATTCGTAATTAGTTTCGGGTATTGTATAATTAGATTTTAATGAAAAATAGAACTCATTAAAATCGTTATTATCTGTTTTTACGTGTATAGAATCTTTTTGAGAAATAAGAGAAACAATAAGCTTATTGTTTTTTGTAACTCTATATAATGTATCTTTTATAATGTATGGACCATCGATGCCGTTAAAAAGTATAGGCTTATTTGTTTTTTCTTTTTTATCAGAATTATGATTTTTTACAGCATTTCTTATTGCAATAGAATCTTGTATTGTTGGTTGTTGTGCAAAACCAAAAAACGAAATTAAACATACACAAAAACAGCTTACTAAATTAAAGTTGTATTTATGCTTTCTGCTTTTCATAGATTATTAAATTGTAGTAATCTTAATGCAATTGTTGTTCCAATAATGTTATTTTTTTTTATTTAACTCTTCAAGGTATTCAATAACTTGTTGTTTCCCATATTCACCATAATTAGAAATATAGTTGCCTTGATTGTCAATGACAGAAAAACTTCCATATAAAAAATCGTAAGGAAACAATAAATCTCTAAAATAATGATCTTTATCTTCAATCCAATTAACTAAGTCATCTCTATAATACCTTAAGTTTTTTTGTAAAGGATTATTTATCCAAAAGACAGATACATTTAGTTCTTTTTTTATTTTTTTTAGGTATTTTTTATGGAATATATTCCACTTCGTTTTATTTATAGAGTCTTTTATTTTTGGGTTTTTTGAAAGGTAATTTATAATTATTGTTGAATTTAAATCTATTTTTTTATTTGATAAAACTTCTAATTTTTTCTTTAAATTATTAAACTCATCCTTAGTAAAACTAGCTTTTCTTTTTATTTTAAAAATAGCATTTATATAAGTTGAGTCATTTTCGTATTTTAAGGTGAGATTTTCATCTTTATCTAATAAAGAGTAAAAGGAATCTTTACTAATCTCTTTAAATTCATACGAATAATATTGATTTTTTTTGATTTTTTGGGCATAGCTTAAGCTTATAAAAAAAATAAAAAAAACAGTAATTATTTTATTCATATATTAAATATCTTAATCAATTAAAATTTCTAAAAGAGTAATTGCAGCTTCGCTAATTTTAGTACCAGGTCCAAATACAGCTACAGCACCAGCATCAAATAGATATTGGTAATCTTGTTTTGGTATTACACCACCAACAATTACCATAATATCTTCTCGGCCATATTGTTTTAATTCTTCTATTACTTGTGGTACTAATGTTTTGTGACCGGCAGCAAGAGAAGAAACTCCTAAAACATGCACATCGTTTTCTACGGCTTGTTTTGCAGCTTCTTTTGGTGTTTGAAATAATGGTCCAATATCTACATCAAAGCCAACATCTGCATAACCTGTTGCTACAACTTTTGCGCCACGATCATGACCGTCTTGTCCCATTTTTGCAATCATAATACGAGGCCTTCTACCATCTTGTTCTGCAAATTGGTCTGCTAGTTCTTTTGCTTTTGCAAAAGACGAATCGTCTTTAATTTCTTTACTATACACGCCAGAAAATGATTTTATTTGTGCTCTATATCTGCCAAATACAGTTTCTAAAGCATCACTAATTTCTCCTAAAGTTGCACGTTCTCGTGCAGCTTCTACGGCTAAAGCTAATAAATTTTCTTTACCAGATTGAGCAGCTTGAGTTAAATTATTTAATGCTTGTTCAACTTTTTGAGTATTTCTTTCGGCTTTAATTTTATTTAAGCTTTCAATTTGTTGACGTCTTACAGTTTGATTGTCTACTTCTAAAATATGCAAAGGATCTTCTTCTTTTAAAACATATTTATTAACACCAACAATTACGTCTTGTCCAGAATCTATTCGTGCTTGTTTTCTTGCAGCGGCTTCTTCAATTCTAAGTTTAGGAATACCAGCTTCAATTGCTTTTGTCATGCCTCCCAGTTCTTCAACTTCTTCAATTAAAGACCATGCTTTTTGTGCAATATCATGTGTTAGTTTTTCAACATAATAACTTCCAGCCCAAGGATCTACTGTTTTTGTAATATTGGTTTCTTCTTGTAGAAATATTTGAGTGTTTCTTGCAATTCTGGCAGAGAAATCTGTTGGTAAGGCAATAGCTTCGTCTAACGCATTAGTATGTAAACTTTGTGTACCGCCAAATGCAGCTGCAGCAGCTTCAATAGTTGTACGTGCTACATTATTAAAAGGATCTTGCTCTGTTAAACTCCATCCGCTTGTTTGGCAATGCGTTCTTAAAGCAAGTGATTTTGCGTTTTTTGGATTAAATTGTTTTACTAGTTTAGCCCATAACATTCTAGCAGCTCGCATTTTTGCGATTTCCATAAAATGATTCATTCCAATAGCCCAAAAGAAAGAAAGTCTAGGAGCAAAGGTATCTATATCCATTCCTGCTGCTAAGCCTTTTCTAATATATTCTAAACCATCTGCTAAGGTGTAAGCTAACTCAATATCACAAGTAGCACCAGCTTCTTGCATATGGTAACCAGAAATACTAATGCTATTAAATTTAGGCATGTTCTTGCTCGTGTATTCAAAAATATCCGAAATGATTTTCATAGAAGGTGTTGGTGGATAAATGTATGTATTACGCACCATAAATTCCTTTAAAATATCATTTTGAATGGTTCCTGCTAATGCTTCGGGTTTTACACCTTGTTCTTCGGCAGCAACAATATAAAAAGCTAATATTGGTAAAACGGCACCATTCATTGTCATGGAAACCGACATTTTATCTAACGGTATTTGGTTAAATAAAACTTTCATGTCTTCTACACTATCAATAGCCACACCTGCTTTTCCTACATCTCCAACCACGCGTTCATGATCACTATCGTAACCACGGTGTGTAGCTAAATCGAAAGCTACAGATAGTCCTTTTTGTCCTGCTTCAAGGTTTCTACGGTAAAAGGCATTGCTTTCTTCGGCAGTAGAAAATCCTGCATATTGCCTAATAGTCCATGGTCTACGAACGTACATGGTAGAATATGGACCTCGTAAATTAGGTGCAATTCCTGCTACAAAATCTAAATGTTCTAAACTATCTAAATCTTTTTTAGAGTATATAGATTTAATAGTTATATCTTCTGCAGTCTTTGTAGTTTTTACACTTGTACTGCTTTGATTATTACTAGATTTTATGCTTATATGTTGAAAGTCTTTTCTGCTCATTAATCGTGATTATGTCCTGCGTGAGAATCCTTTTTATCTGTTACTCTTGGGTTCTGTATTTTTGCAGGAGTTTTATTAAAATTAACTTTTGGTTGTTTTGGTGCTTCTAGTTTTTTTACATTCTCAGGATTTAAATTCCAAATGTTTGGGTAGTAGTACTCGAAAGCTAAAAAAGCAATTAAACTTCCATCTGTTTGGATAGATCTAGTGATGCCTTGTAATGGTGGTAAAATTAAATTTTTACGCATACTATTTGTAGTTAGTAAAGCATTAAAAGTTTCTTTAATATATTGGGTTTTTATATTGTTTGATATACAATCTACTATTGGGTGTGAGTAATTTAAAGTTGTAGTTGCGTTTTTAGTAGACCATAAGTTAGATTCTTTTTGCAATTGTTTTGCTATATCAAGACTGTGTTTACTAGCGATAACATCAAAACGTATTCTACCATTATTTAAGTTATTTATAAAACCCGAGTAAGTTTTAAACTTATTGTTTGTTGCATTTTTATCGTAAAAAGCAACTATATCATTTTCGAAAGAATGAATTGCTTCGTTATATAATTCACTATTACTCATTTCGCAAGCCAAAACTTTTGGGCTGGAAGCAAATTTGTATTCAATTTGGTTTTTAGAATTGTCACAGCTTGAAAAGTTTACTAAAATAGCTAAAATTAAAAGTTTAGAAATTGTCTTCATTTTTTAAATATTTATTCTGTTTTTAATCTGTTTTGTTCTAAGGTTTCTGCTAAACGTTTCTCTAAAATAGGTTCAATTAACGTTTTTCTGGCATTCATTTTTAAAAAAGGATAAAGCTCTAACTCTTCTTTCATTCTATCGCTTTTATTAGGGTGTTTATTTGTGCCTAACAATGTGAGTTCGCCATTATCAAAAAGGTTTTGTTCGCTTGTAGCGCTTTCTTTAATTTTTTTCTGGATAAGACCTTCTTTTAATTGATTTAAAAAACCGCCATTGGCTTCAATGTTTTTAAAAAGATCTAATGCTTTTTCTGCCAGTTGAATGGTTAGGCTTTCTATGTAGTAAGAACCATCTGAAGCATTTTCAACACTATCAAAATAGCTTTCATGCTTTAAAACCAATAATTGGTTTCTAGCAATACGTTCACCAAATTCGTTGTCTTTATGGTATAAAGCATCATATGGTAAATTGCAAATTGTATTTGCTCCACCAAGAATTGCACTCATACACTCTGTAGTAGTACGAAGCATATTTGTGTTGTAATCGTAAAGTGTTTTGTTGCGTTTTGTTGGTATTGCAATAATGTTACAATCTCCAGGTAGGTTATATTCTAATGCTAAGGTTTTATAAAGCACTCTTAGCGCTCGTAATTTTGCAATTTCGAAAAAGTAATTGGTGCCAACCGAAACATTAAATGTAATTTGAGATTTTAAACTAGTTTGAAAATGGTTTAAATACTCATTAGCATGCGCTAAACTATAAGCTAATTGTTGTACTATAGTTGCACCAGCATTTTGATATAAGCTTAAATCTACACTTAATGTATTTGTTGAATTGGATGCAATTTTATTAAGTTGTTCGTGGTCACTATTTAAATTAGAATACCAATTTCCAGATCTTGCTAAATTTCCAATAATATCGGTTTGAATATGTGCGTTTTGAAATGCTTTTGTTATTGTATTTGCATATTCTGAATCTAAAAATTGTAATTGAAAATAGAGCGGAGTAGTAGTAGGAATATTTTGTAATAAAGTTGGTATTGAAACCTCTTTATTAGGTATAATAAATTTAATGCTTTCTGCACCACGATTTAAAGCATCTATAGCTTTTGTATTAGATTTTTCTACATCAAACACGAAAATACTTTGGCAAATATGCCATGAGTTTGATGGAGTTTCTAAAATTGGTTTCTCATCAAAATCTGTTTTATGATAAAACGGTTTAACGTTAATATCTTCTGGTGTAGACCAAATTAAAGCATCATTATAATCTGCACCTTTTAAATCGGCTTGAATTTTTTGTTTCCATGCTTTAGCAGAAACACCTTCAAAATCTTTAAATAATGGTTTATTCATTTTAATTTTCTGCTTTAGTACTGTCTTGATATTCTATTATATAAATGTCTTCGTTATCGCGCTTCATGTAATATTCTTCTCTTGCAAACTTCTCGAGACCTTCTTCTTTTTTAAGTTCCTTTATAGCTTTATTGTCTTTAACTATTTCTTTTCTGTAATATTCTTTTTCGTTTTCTATAGCTTTAATTTCGTTATTAAGTTCGTTGTGTATTAATAACGAGTTACTATCAAAAAACAACATCCACACGGCAAAAGCTGTGAATATTAATAAAAAGATATTTTTGAAATATTTAAGCACTAATCTAATTTATCGTTAATAATAGTTCTAACTATATCTACTGCAACTGTATTGTATTTGTTGTTTGGTATTATTAAATCTGCATACTCTTTCATAGGTTCTATAAATTGTTGATGCATTGGTTTTAAAGTGGTTTGGTAACGTGTTAAAACCTCGTCTATATCTCTTCCGCGTTCAGCTATATCTCTTTTTAAGCGTCTAATTAAACGCTCGTCACTATCTGCATGCACAAAAATTTTAATATCAAACATATTACGAATTTTTGGTTTACTAAGTATTAAAATACCTTCTACAATCATTACGCGTTTTGGTAATGTAGTAATTGTTTCTTTTGTTCTGTTATGGTCTACAAAAGAATATACAGGTTGTTCTATACTATTTCCGGCTTTTAAGGTTGTTAAATGTTGTCTTAAAAGTTTGAAATCTATTGACTTAGGGTGGTCAAAATTAATATTTACACGCTCTTCGTAGGTTAATCCAGTTGTATCTTTATAGTAAGAGTCTTGAGATATTATACCAACTTCACCGTCTGGCAATTCATTCATTATTTGCTCTACTACTGTAGTTTTTCCGCAACCAGTACCGCCAGCAATTCCTATTATTAACATGTTTTTTATTTATTAAATTTAACCGAGCAAATTTAGGAATTTAGAACAAACTTTTAGCGTTGAATCTTTGAAACTTCTTCTTCAGTTATTAACGATGTGTTTTTGTTACCCCAACTATTTGTAATGTAGTTCATTACATCGGCAATTTCTTTGTTGCTTAAACCTTGCGGTGCCATATTACTATTATATACTTTACCATTTACAGTAATGCTTCCAGATAACCCATATTTTATAGCTTTAATGCTTGCTTCTCTTTTATTTTTAAGATAATCTGATTTTGCCAAAGGCGGAAATGCTCTTGGTACACCTTTACCGTTAGCCATGTGACATTGCATGCAAAAATCTTCATAAACTTGTTTGCCTTCAGAAAAATCCTGTTTTTCAAATTCACTTTTTTGAACCAATTTTTTATTAGATGAATTACAACTACTTAATAAAAATAGCATGCAAAAACCGAAGCTTAATAATTTCATATTTATTCTCTAATTAATTTTACAATTCCTAAATTTTCTACACCAACATAAATAAAACCATCTGGGCCTTGCTCAATAGATCTTACTCTTCCAATACCATCTAAAAGTCTTTCTTCTTTAACTACTTTTCCGTTTTTAATTTCACAGCGATCTAGGTAAGTGAATTTTAAAGAGCCAACTAGTAAGCTACCATTCCAATCACCGTATTTTTTTGAGTTTATAAAAGCCATACCGCTTGGAGCTATAGATGGCGTCCAATAATGCAATGGTTGCTCCATGCCTTTTTGCTTTGTTTTATCTGTAATACTAGTTCCAGAATAGTTTTTGCCGTAAGTAATTACAGGCCAACCATAATTTTTACCTTTTTGTATAATATTTATTTCATCACCACCTTTTGGTCCATGTTCATGTGTCCAGATTTCTTTTGTATCTGGATTTAGTTCCATGCCTTGCGGATTGCGATGCCCGTAAGACCATATTGCTTTTTTTGCGCCTTTGGTATTAATAAACGGGTTGTCTTTTGGCACACTGCCATCATCATTTAACCTATATACTTTACCACCATCTCTAGATAAGTCTTGTGGGTTAACATCGCGTGCGCCACGTTCTCCAATGGTAAAAAATAAATATCCGTTTTTATCAAAAACAATTCTAGATCCAAAATGTTGCCCTTTTGTAGTGTTGGGCTCTGCTTTATATAATAATTGTTTATTAATTAATGTGTTGTTTTTTATTTTTGCTCTCATAATTGCTGTATTTCCACCATTATTTTCTCCTTTTGGCGAAGCATAAGAGAAATATATCCAACCATTATTCTTAAAATCTGGATGTAAAGCAATATCTAATAAACCTCCTTGACCGCGAACATAAATTTCTGGTAAGCCAGTTATTTCAATTTTTTTATTATTTGTATAGTGTATTATTTTTCCTTCTTTTTCATTTATTAATATAGAGCCATCTGGAAGAAAAACAAATCCCCAAGGATTATTTAGCTCTGGTACAATGATTTGGTGGGTGTTTTTTGTGTTTATAGGGTTTTTATCTTGGGCGCAACTCAAGGTTGAAATTAATACAAAAAGGTATAGCGATAGTGTTTTTATTTTCATGAGAAAAAAAAGTTTTTACAATTTACGATAAATTATACACTGTAATTTATAAAATAAGTTATATTTGCACCTCCTAAAACTAGAATAATATCTTTTTTAAGTTAGAATTCTAAATTCGGGGTGTAGCGTAGCCCGGTTATCGCGCCACGTTTGGGACGTGGAGGCCGCAGGTTCGAATCCTGCCACCCCGACAAAAAAATCCAATCTAAATTTAGATTGGATTTTTTTTATTTATAACTATAAGTGTTTAGAACCACTTAAATATTAGTCCTGAGGCTACAACGCCTACTACCAGAACTATTAATGCTATAATTACAAAAGTTGAAACACTTTTTGTTGTTTTATCTTTTTGTAAAATATAATCGTTTCTTTTTTCGTCTTCGTCTTTAATTAAGCTCATTATTTTTGTTTTTGTTAGTTATTACTTATTTATGTATACAGTTTTTATGTTTACAAACTCATGTATACCTTCGTTTGATAATTCTCTACCATAACCAGAGGCTTTTGTGCCTCCAAACGGCAGTCTTGGATCAGATTTTACTAATTCGTTTATAAAAAAAGCGCCATCTTCAATATGTATAATTTTTTTTCTTGCGGTTTCAATGTCTTTTGTAAAGAGCATAGTACCAAGTCCAAATTTACTGTTTGATGCTTTTTCTATAGCATCATCTAAATCTTTAGCTTTAATAATTGGAGCTACTGGCCCAAATGTTTCCTCTTTAAATACTTCCATATCTTCTGTAATATCTGTTAGTATTGTTGGCGAGAAATAGGCTTTTTCTTTTTTGTTACCTAATATTACTTTAGCTCCTTTTTTTATAGAGGCTTCAATTTGTTGTTTTAAATCTTCGGCTAAATCTTCTCTTGCTTGAGTTCCTATTTTTGTGCTTTCTTTTAAAGGATCGTCAAACGTATAACTTTCAACTTTAGATTTAAATTTCTCTAAAAATTCATCATAAATGCCTTCTGTAACAATAAATCTTTTTGCTGCTATACAGCTTTGACCAGAGTTTTGAAATCTTGCATTAACCATTGTATCTAGATATTTATCTAAATCTGCATCATCTAAAACTATACAAGCGTTATTTCCGCCTAGCTCTAAAACAGATTTTTTAAGCACTTTGCTTGCTGTACTTGCAATGCTAACTCCTGCTTTTTCGCTACCTGTTAAGGATACAGCTTTAATTTTGCTATCTTGAATTAAGTTTTCTATAGTGTCATGATCTGTTACTAAGGTTTGAAAACATCCTATAGGATAGCCTGCTTGCTCAAAAATTTCTTGTATTGCTAAAGCGCAACCTGTAACATTTGATGCGTGTTTTAATAAGCCAGTATTTCCTGCAGTTAGTGTTGGTACGGCAAATCTAAATACTTGCCAAAAAGGATAATTCCATGGCATTACTGCTAGAATTACACCTAAGGGATCGTAGCTTACAAAACTCTCGTGTGCTTCGGTTTCAATTATTTGATCGGATAGAAATCTATCGGCATTTTTTTCATAAAAGTCACAAAGCAATATACATTTTTCAATTTCTGCTCGACTTTGAGAAATAGGTTTACCCATTTCTAAGGTGATGAGTTTACTATATTTTTCAATGTTTTCATTTAAAACATCTCCAAGTTTAATAAGTAAATTGGTTCGCTTTTTTATACTAGTTAATTTCCAGTCTAGAAAAGTGCTATGCGATGCGTTGAGTACAGATTGTGTTTTTTGTTTAGAAAACAGCTCGTAATCATCAAGTTTCTCACCATTATAAGGATTGTATGTTGTTAGTGTATTCTTCATATTTTTGTTGATTCATTGATAAAATTCTACAAAATTTCTTAAAAAACGTAGTTTTGGTGATGGATTAACAAACATTTAGCAGTTTCTTTAAGTTAATTTTAAGAGTAAGTTATAATGCATATTGTAACTTTGTTTAGAACGTTAGTAGCTTATTTACTAACAAGATAACAAACAATATTAACAACTAAAATTAAAAACATGAGTAATAGTAGTAATACAGCATTAGGTCTTTTATTAGGGTCTGCAATAGGAGCAACTTTAGGAATTTTATTTGCACCAGATAAAGGTGTTAATACCCGCAGAAAATTAACAGATGAAGCTATTTTGGCTAAAGATAAAGTTGCAGCTGGAGCTGTAGATTTAAAAGATCAAATACAGAGTACTGTTAGTTCTGGTAAAGCAACTTTAGAAACTCAATTAGAAAGTGTAGTATCTAACGCAAGTTATAAAGCAGATGATATTATAAACACTTTAGAGAAGAAACTAGAAGCTTTAAAAGAAAAAAATAAGCAGTTGCAAAAGGATACAGATTTAAAGAAAACAGTATAATAAATGTCTGTATTTGAATCATTAAATGACGCTTCAACAAAAGCAGTAGATAAGTCTGAGTTATATTTAAAAAAAACACACGATTTCTATAAGCTTAAAATTTTTGAACAACTAACAAAATCTGTTAGTATGTTGTTTAAAGTTTTAGCTATTGGTGGTGTTTTTTTAATAGGTATATTTTTTATGGCTATTTCACTGTCTTTATATATAGGAAAACTGTTAGATAGTTATACTGCAGGCTTTGTAATTGTAGGAATAATATTTACGTTAGTATCGTTAATATTATTTGCATCAAGAAATTTTATAAACACGTTTGTAATACAAAAAATATCTAAATCCTTTTTTAAAGATGAGAAAAGTATATAATAGTTTTGAAGATATAGAATTAGATCTTAAACGCTTAGACTTAGAACGACAAATAGCAAAAGAAGAGCTAAAAGCTGTTAAAGGAGAATTAAAAGAAAGTTTACAGCCATCTCAATGGATGCAAACTGGAATTAAGGTAGCAGGAAAATTAGGTTCTATGGTTTTACTAAAAAAGTTATTTAAGCGATAGGCATTATTTTAAAATACAATTTAAACCGGATTAATTCCGGTTTTTTTACGCAAAAACGTTTCTTTTTTGATTTATAGGATTATTAGTCAATTTTATATTTCATTAATTTTATAACAAACCAATAACCAAAAACAATACATTATGAATATTTTTGAAGCCTTAAGAAAAGACCACGAAATACAACGTGATTTACTAGATAAATTAGTAAAAACCTCTGGAGATACTAAAGAAAGAGATGCCCTTTTTAAAAAAGTAAAACAAGAATTAAAAATTCATGAAGATGGAGAAGAACGTTTTTTTTATATCCCATTAATAGATGACGATTTAACTCAAGACCAAGCCAGACATGCAATTGCAGAGCATCATGAAATTGATGAAATATTAGAAGAGCTTGAATCTATGGATTATGATTCTTCTGGTTGGTTAAAAGTAGCCAAAAAATTAAAAGAAGAAGTTGAGCACCATTTGGATGATGAGGAGCATACAATATTTCAAATGGCAGGAAAAGTACTGTCTAGTAAGCAAAAAACGTCATTATCACAAGAGTACCAAAACTATATAGATGCTCAACGATAGTTAACAATGGCAACTAAATTAAATAGCGATACTTTTTTAAAGCAATTATGGCATGAGCCAGAATTAGCTATAGAAAAATTAAACTTAGTTTATGCAAGCGAAAACGAACTTAAAATTAAAAGAAAAAGAAATAAAAAATCTTTTATTTACGAGTTTGAAGGAAAACCTATAAATGATAAAAAAGAATTAAATCGCATTAATAGCTTAGTAATACCGCCAGCTTGGGAAAAAGTTAATATATCGTATTTAGAGAATACACATTTGCAAGCAACAGGTAGAGATGCCAAGTATAGAAAACAATACCGTTATCATCCAACGTGGAATAAAATTAGAAACCAAACCAAATTTTATCGTATGCGTTTTTTTGCACAATCTCTACCCTTAATTAGAGAGCAAATAGATCTAGATTTAAACCAAAACGGTTGGCCTAAAACAAAAACTTTAGCGCTAGTTATTAGATTAATGGAAGAAACCCATATTAGAATTGGTAATTCTCAATATGCAAAAAGAAATAAAACCTATGGGTTGTCCACACTACGTACTAAGCATGTAAATGTAAATAAAGATGCAATAAGATTTGAGTTTATAGGGAAAAAAGGAAAAGAACATTCTATAAGTATTCGTAATAAAAAATTAATTTATTTAGTAAATAAATGTCAAGAATTACCGGGATGGGAACTCTTTAAGTATTTTGATGAAAATGGTGATAAGCATACTATATATAGTAGTATGGTAAACGAATATATTTATTCTTTATGTGAACAGCATTTTACAGCGAAAGACTTTAGAACTTGGGCAGCATCGGTAGTATTTTTAGATACTATATATGATTTGGGTTTAACTGAAGATGATAAAATTAAAGATAAAAACATTATTAAAGGTTTAGATGCTTCAGCAAAAGCATTAGGTAATACAAGAAATGTATGTAGAAAATACTATGTGCATCCCGTTTTAATTGAAAGCTATAAAAATAACTCTATTGCAAATGCTTTTAGTATTATAGAAACTAATACAAAGCCACAACCTAACAGAACAAAAACTGAAGAAGCTTTGCTTTTTTTACTCAAAAAATTTAAACCAGAATTTGTATATAATACTAATAGTCAATAGCTTTTTTAACGTTATATTTTGTTAAAAATATTAATAATTTTTTGAGTCATTATAACTTTTAAATACGTCAATGATTCACTTCTTTTAGTGTTAATTTTATAATATAAATAACAAACGTTATTTGAAATTAATATTAACTAAAAACAAAAATATTATGGCAACATACACAGAAGAAGTAGGAACAAAACTTAATGATTTATTAGAAAGAACGTACGATGCTGAAAAAGGATATAAAAAAGCAGCAGAAAACGTAGATCACACTGGACTTAAAAACTATTTTAGTAATAAAGCACAACAGCGTTACGAATTTGGTCACGAATTAAAAGAAGAGATTAAAGCTTTTGGTCAAGAAGTTGACAAAGGTGGAAGTGTAAAAGGATCTTTACATAGAGCTTGGATGGATACAAAGGCGCTTTTTTCTAATGAAAATGAAGAGAGTATGCTTGAAGAATCTATTAGAGGTGAAAAAGCAGCAGTAAGCGAATATAGCGATGTAATGGAAGACGTTAGTTTACCAATGTCTACCAAATCTATATTACAAGAACAAAAGTCTAAAATTGAAACTGGTTTAAATACCATTAAAGGACTTGAAGATATTGTTGACTAGTTATTTTGGTTGGTTAAATAACTAGTTAAACAAAAAGGATACCTATTTTAGGTATCCTTTTTTTTATACTATAAATATTACATTATGTAACAGGTTTACTTCGTATTATTTTTCTGTAACGTTTAGGACTACAGTTGTATTTGCTTTTAAAAATTTTACAAAAGTAACTTCTACTTGTAAGTCCTATGGAATATACAATTTCAGAAATGTTTAAATCTGTTTCGGCTAGAAGTTTTTCGGCTTTATCTATTCTTACATTTCTAACAAAATCGGCAACAGTTGTATCATGCATGCCTTTAAAACCTTCTTGTAATTTTGCTGGAGACATCGTGATTTTTGAACATAAACTACTTATAGAGTGTTGAACTTCTGGATTAGAAATAATATGTTCTGTAATTTGTCTTATTTTTTGTAATTCGAATTTAGATAATGTAGCAACACTGTGTTCATCAAACATTTCTGTATAGAACTGGTCTATGTGCAAAGCTAAAATATGTTGGTAATTACTTTCAATTTTTAAAACATTAGCAATAGAATTATCAATTTTAATAGTGTTGGCATGCCTTAAAAAATCGGCAATTTTTAAATTATAAGAACTTTTAAAAACTTTAGACTCTAGTGCTTCAAAAGCGCGAAGTAATTGATCTAGTTGTATTGTTTTTTCTATAGGATTTTTACAAAATTTATTAAAATAATTGTCTTTATCTATGGTAATCAAATTAAAAATAAATTTAATGTCCTTTTTAATGTTAATTTGATTTTTTTCATTTTTAAATGCACCAATTATACTTGGCCTAAGTTCTTCAATTTTAATATATTTTTCATTTTTTGGCGATTTAAAGTAAGTATTACCTTCGGTACAATAAGCAAAAAATAATAAGTTACTTTCGTTTTCTCCTATTTTATAAACAATATCCTCGTTTAAGGTTATATTAAAATCTAAAACTGTACTACCTTCATTTAAGCTATAATGTTTTACTATACCATTTCCTATGGTATTATTAAACTCTAATGTGTAGATACCGTAATCCTCGGTAATTATACCTCCAAATAAATCTTTTAACCTAAATATTTGTTTAGGAAAAGAATTAATACTCTTTATATTTTTCATAGCGTCGCAATCTTAATGTTAAATTAATGGTAGATTGGTTGGTGGTTTTGCTACAAAAAAACTTTTTTTTTGCTCTATCGATTAACATTATTGAAACGTAGAGTAACACTTTTGAGTGCTTTTAAATTTAAAAGGTATTTGTTTTAACTTATTTTGAAGTTTATATTATAAAAAATATAATTATTAATTATGCCGATTTGCTTTTGCGCTTACGACACTGCAATAAGTATTCTTTTGGTGTAACGCTATAGCGTTCTTTAAAAAGTTTTGAAAAATAACTTCTGGAATTTATACCAATTTTATATGTTATTTCGGTGATGTTTAAATCTGATTTTTCTAAGAGATTTTTTGCATATTCAATTTTTTGATCTCTAATATACTCGTTAACAGAGGTTGAAAATAATTGCTTAAAACCAGATTGTAATGTGTTTTGATTTAAGCCAACGCGCTTTGCTAACGCGTTAACACTAATTCGTACATCTAACTCTTTTTTTATAATTGCCACAGCTTTTTCAATTTTTATAATTGAAGATTGCCTTATTAATTTGTGGCTGTTTTTAGAGTTGTTTTTATCTACATAAAGTTGTAGATATCTCATAATAACCTCGTATGTTTTACCTTCTAAAAATACAGATTGCATAAAATCTGTAAGTTCACAAGTTTTAAACTCCTCAATTAACTCTGCTATATCAAGTGAAAAATAACCATTGTAATAAAACTTATTAATACCATTAAGGTCTCTAAGTAAGGTTTCTAAATCTTCACTCATATCACCAATAAACTGTTCTACTTTACTTTCAAACAGTTTTCTATTAATTTGAATATAGAAAAATGTAATAGGCTTGTTGCTATTAAAAACAAAGTTTTGGCACTCATTAGTGCTTGGACTAACCATAACACTCTCTAGCCTATTAAGTTTGGTGCTATGTTCTTGATCTATAAATTGAATTGGCGCATCAAGATTTAAAAATATTTTTAGAGGGTTTATTTTTTCTTTCTTAAAGGTAAGCGTCATTTTTTCGTTAATAAGAAAATCTGCCAAAATAATACCAACACCGAAATCAAACTCGATAGCTCTAAAATGACCATCACCTAATTTTTTAGGCAAATCGAAACAAAGTTCATTATTGTCTTCATCATGATCTGTACCTAAAACCTTTGAAAGTTCTAGAACAATATCTTTTATTGAGTCGTGATTTATAGTTGCCTTAATAGCCATATTTTAATAAAGTGTTTAATTATACTCACCAAACTTATTTGTAATACACAAAAAAAACACATTAGTAAATAATGATAAAGGTGTTTTAAAAAGTAGAATTTAAAATTAAAGAATGTGTTTAGTTAGGGTTTTGGGCATCAATATCTTTGCCTTTAACTTTTAAAAAAGAGAGAGCTTTAGATGGTGTTTCTATTAAGTTATACGAGTTTCCTGTAATTAAAATAGGACACTTTAAAGTTTCTGGATGTGCATTTAAAATTTTTATCCAGTCTTCTTGAGATAGGTTTGCTGGTGTTTTATAGTTTTTTACAAAATCTGGATGCTCACAATTTACTAATTCGCTTAAAGTTAAATTAAGTTTTTGAGCTAATGTAGCCCATTGTGTGCCAGTAATTTTTGTTAACGAAATATCTACCGTTCTAATTTTTCTTTCTGCAGCTTCAATATAAGGTAAGGTTTGTTTGCCTAAAGATGTTTTAGAATTGTAATATAATATAACTTCATTTTCGTTGGTTGCTATGCTGCTCATGGTAATTAGTTGTGTTATTATTTCATAAAGTTAAGTTTAACATTTAACACTATTGATACAATTAACATCTTTTTTTGACATTTTTAATAAAATTTTAAGTGATAATTTAAGCTTATAATTCAATAACATCTGTTGATAACTTAAGTGTAAGTTTTAGGTTAAAAAACCTACTTTTGTTATATAAAATTAAAGATTATGTCTAGCACAATAGAAAAAGTAAAATGTTTAATAATAGGATCTGGACCAGCAGGCTATACTGCAGCCATATATGCAGCCAGAGCAAATATGAAACCTGTTTTGTATCAAGGTACGCAACCAGGAGGACAATTAACAACTACTAATGAAGTTGAAAATTTCCCTGGTTATCCAACAGGTATTACAGGACCAGAAATGATGATGGAATTACAAAGCCAAGCAGAACGTTTTGAAACAGACGTTAGAAACGGCTGGATTACTAAAGTAGATTTTTCTGGTGACGTACATAAAGTATGGGTAAATGATGAAAAAGAAATACATTGTGACACTGTAATTATTTCTACTGGAGCCAGTGCAAAATATTTAGGTTTAGACTCTGAGCAAAAATATTTAAAACTTGGTGGTGGCGTTTCGGCATGTGCTGTATGTGATGGTTTCTTTTATAAAAACCAAGAAGTTGTTATTGTTGGAGCAGGAGATAGTGCTTGTGAAGAAGCGCATTATCTTTCTAAACTTTGTACTAAAGTAACAATGTTAGTGCGTCGTGATGAGTTTAGAGCTTCTAAAATTATGGCTGAAAGAGTACAGAAAACTGAAAATATTGAAATTTTATTTAATACAGAAACCGATGAGGTTCTTGGTGATGGACAAGTAGTTACTGGAGTTAGAGTTAAAAATAACCAAACTAACGAAACTAAAGAAATTCCAGCAACTGGATTTTTTGTAGCTATAGGACATAAACCAAATACAGATATTTTTAAAGGCTATTTAAATTTAGATGAGACAGGTTATATTATAAACGAAAAGCCAGGAACATCTAAAACTAATGTAGATGGTGTTTTTGTAAGTGGTGATGCAGCAGATCATGTTTATAGACAAGCTATTACTGCAGCAGGTACAGGTTGTATGGCAGCCTTAGATGCAGAGCGCTATTTAGCAGCAAAAGATGCAAGTTTTGAAGTGTCAACTTCTAACTATAACTAAATATAATACTTAATAAAAAAAGCCGAAAAACATTAATGTCTTTCGGCTTTTTTTATTTTTAATAGCGTCTACTTTTTTCTTAAAACAGCGCTATTTTCAAATTTATTTAATTCTATTTTAGGACTACCATAAATATAAGTTTGGGTGCTTCCAGAAGCTTCAAGAGTTAAAGCGTTGTTTACATCTATATAAACATCTGCTTTATCTTTAGTAATTAAACTACAATTTTTCGAGGTAAAGTTTTCGGCTTTTAAATTTGTACTATTATCTGTAGTAATACTCAAATCATTAGTGTCTCCTTCAATTTTAGCATAAGCATTTTTAAGCATAGATATATTTGTATTGGCAGTATTAATTAATGCTTTTAAGCTAGTACTTTCTTTAAGGTTTAAAGTTGCGGCATCTGCAGTAACATTTAATTCGGCTTTACTTTTATCATTATGAGTAAAATTAAAGTTTTTAGCTTTAAAGGTTAAATATGTTCTTGAATTAGCATGAGTTATTAAATTAAAATCTTGAAGCAGTAATGTGTTTCCAGAGGTTAACTGAGCATTTTCTTTTAGTTCTATAGCGTTTAAAGAGTCTTTTACAATTACGGTTATGTTAAACCTTTTGCTAGATGTAATACGCTGTAATTTGGTAAACTTTAAACTACCGTTTTGTACTTCGTAACTAATGGCGTTAAATAAGTTATCATCTGCTTCAATTTGTACAGATGGCGCTAAACCTTGTAAAATTTTAATTTCAAAATCATCACCAATTACCAACCTGTTAAATGGAGAAAGCTCTGTTATTTCTGTAACAACATTTCTGCTACCTTTAATTTTTTCAAGATCTTGTGCGAAGCTTAAAAAAATAGTTAGTAATGCAATAATAGTTAATTGTAGTTTTTTAATCATTTTTTATTTTAAATAGTTTGTTATCAAATACTTTAACTAAGTATGGCAAATATATAACAAAAACCATCCCAAACTCTTTTAAAGTTTGAAATGGTTTTACAATTGGTTGGTTTGTTATTAGTACTTAAACAAAAATTTCAAGTACTGTTTCGATTAAAAATTTAGCTATAGTTATCATTTTTTTGATTGGTTTTTATTTTGATTGATTGATTGATTGATAAATTGTAAGTGCTAATTATCTTTTTGTTTAGAAGAGATTTCTATTCCATCTTCATCTATAGTAACATTTACTTTTTCGCTTTTTGCCTTAACGCCATTGTCATCTATAACAACTTGAGAATTTTTGTTTTTTGCTTCAAAACCTTCATCGTTAATTTTTAACTCTGCGTTATCGTTATTTATATCTACTCTAACTTTAAAGTCATCGTCATCATTATCGTCATTATTTGGGCAGTCTAAGCATAATAAACTATTGTTTTTTACTTCAAGAAAGTTAGACTCCATACCATGATCTAAAATATCGTTATAGCGGTAAGAGTTGTTACTATGGTAATTATACGTGTTTTTATCTGCAAATAAGTGACTGCCTACTGGTAAGTATAAAGTAACTTCTACTTTTTGGTCTCTATGCCTGTTATTATTTGGGATTAAAAAATGGTTGTCTAATTTTAATTCGTTATTAACTAAAGCATAATTGTAACTAATATTTTCGGCTCTGTCTTTAGCTACATTGTAAGTTGTACCACGAGAAGAGCGTTCAATTCTAATTTTAGCAACACTATCTCTGGTAGATTTTACAATTAAGCGCACACCTTGAGAGTAAGTAACTTTCTCTCCACTCTCATTAAAACCTTCGTCAAAATTATGAAACGATCTTCTAAAGTTTTCAGCATAATAATCGTTATTCTGCATGGTGATAAATAAGGTGTCGTTTTTAGTAACATTATAAAGTTGCTCTGTTTTTATAACTTTAGCTTCCTCTTTATAAGATAGACCTTGTTTAATACCAATTATAATTAAACCTATAATGGATAGTAACCAAAGGCCAAACAGTGTAAATTTAGCAATGTTACCCATAGACTTTAAATTGTTTACAAGTATTTTTAAACCTAAATAAAACAGCATTAAAAAAGGAATACCAACTGCAAATAACACTAATAATGAAAATAGCCAAAATGGTGCGCCAGATGCAATAGATAGCTCATTAAAATCTACACCAGGAATGTGAACATTATCTACTAAATTAGAAGATAAAAAACTTATAATTAGTGAAATAACAGCAACAGCACCAGTAAATACTAAAATAACGCCTATAAATTTCGCAAAGATTTTTAAGAAGAACATAAAAATGTCTGCAATGGTATCAAAAAAGGACTTTGAACTAGATTTTATAGTATTGCTTTTTTGATTGAAATCTATATTTTTCACAGATTCTGAAATTGTTCCAGAAGCATTATCAAAGGTTTCCTTTAACTTATCACCAGTTTTTTGAAGGTTTTCTGAAGCATTATCAAAGCCGTCACGAATTTTTTTTTCAATGTTAGAAATGGTAACTTTTTCTCCAGTCATTTGTATTTTTTCTGAAGTTGTTGTGGCTTCAGGAATAAAAATCCAAAGTAAAATATAAAGTAAAACACCAGTTCCTGCACCAAATATTAGTAAGAACCATATAATTCTAATCCATAAGGCATCGATACCAAAATAGTGACCTAAACCAGCCGAAACACCTCCAACATAAGAGTTTTCTGTATCTCTAAATAATTTTTTAGAAGGTTTAGATTTTGAATATGTTTTGTGTTGTGGTTCATCTTCAAAAATTTCGTCATCAACTAAGTAGTCTTCGGGTTGTCCCATAATAGAGATTACATCGTCTACTTCTTTTACACTAATAACTTGTTTATCGTGTTTTACACGTTCTGAAAATAGTTCTGAAATTCTAGCTTCAATATCTGCTATAATTTCACTTCTTCCTTGAGAGTCTGTAAATGAACGTTTTATAGCCTCAAGATAGCGCTGCAATTTTAAGTATGCATCTTCATCTATGTGAAAAAATATACCTGCTAAATTTATGTTGACTGTTTTATTCATTTTTGTTGTTTTTTGATGGTGTAACGGTGTTAACTGCGGTTTGTAATTCGTCCCAAGTAGTGGATAATTCTTTTAAAAACAGCTTTCCTGTTTCTGTTAATCCATAATATTTCCTTGGTGGTCCAGAGGTGCTTTCTTCCCAGCGATAACTAAGAAGTCCTGCGTTTTTTAATCTTGTTAATAAAGGATAAATTGTACCTTCTACAACAAGCAACTTGGCGTCCTTAAGTGTGCCTAAAATTTCGGCTACGTATGCATCGTCGTCTTTTAAGACAGATAAGATGCAATACTCTAAAACACCTTTACGCATTTGTGCTTTTGTGTTTTCTATCTTCATATTTTCATGCGATTTAATGTTGTTAAACTGTTCATTTTTTGATTGATTATTGATGATGCTTTTTACAAAGCGATTGATTTTATTTTATAAAGTTTATTGTAAATGGGTAATTATATAATTCACCATCTCTAGCACTTAAACTGGCTTTAATTATAAATATGATTTCTAATATAAAACCTATAACGGCTAAAAAACCTAAAGATCCACCAATGTAAAATAGAGGTGAAGGCTCACTCATGTCTATATGGATACCATTAAATAAATTAAAGTCTAGAAAGTTTATATCGTGTAAAATGTTAAAAGCGAAAAACGGCACAGTTAGCACTCCTATAGTTAAAGCATATAATAAAATACTTATTTGAAAATTAATGGCTTGCTTACCATGTGTGTCTATAAATTGTGACTTTTCTTTATTCATTATCCATAATATTACAGGACCTAGAAAGTTTCCAAATGGTATTATAAACCTCGAAAAGGTAGATAAATGAATGAATGTAGCGATATTGTTGTGGTTATTTTGGTTCATTTTAAAAGCATATAATAGTTTCTTATACAAATATATGTCTAAAAAAAGGTATTATGTTACGCATAGTACTAAAAATTAACAAAAAATTAACATATTGATTTGTTAGATTTTTTCAATAGATTTGGTTGAAATAATAAATTATATATGAAGCTTACACCAAAAAAAATTAATGCATTTAATATGTTTAAGTTACCATCGGTATACTTAACAGGCGTTAGAGTAAAGTCTATAACCGAAACCTCATGTACTGTTAAAGTAAAACACCGTTGGATAAATCAAAACCCATTTAACTCAATGTTTTGGGCAGTACAAGGTATGGCAGCAGAGTTATCTACAGGAGCATTAGTTTTAGGTAAAATTAGAACATCTGGAAAAAAAGTTTCTATGTTAGTATCTAATAACAATGCAACATTTACCAAAAAAGCAACTGGTAAAATTGTATTTACATGCAACGATGGACATTTAATAGACGACGCTTTAAAAAAAACAATAGAAACTGGAGATGGTCAAACTTTTTGGATGCAAGCTATAGGTACAAATGAAGATGGAGTTGTTGTATCTACTTTTAATTTTGAGTGGTCTGTAAGAGTAAAAAATTAAATTGTTGTAACGCTAACCAATATTTTTATACCAATATATTAATCAATAAAAATTAAAAACTCATGACAGCACACGAAATAGATTATCGCATTTATGGAGAAGAAATGCAATATGTAGAAATAGAACTAGACCCTCAAGAAGCTGTAATAGCAGAATCTGGAAGCTTTATGATGATGGATGATGGTATTAAAATGGAAACTATTTTTGGCGATGGTTCTCAAAAAGACAAAGGCTTTTTAAACAAAGTACTTGGTGCAGGCCGAAGAATTTTAACAGGAGAAAGTTTATTTATTACTGCTTTTTATAACACTTTATCTGGCAAACGTAATGTCTCTTTTGCATCACCTTATCCAGGAAAAATTATACCTATAAATTTAGCCGAGTGTGGCGGTAAATTTATTTGCCAAAAAGATGCTTTTTTATGCGCAGCAAAAGGAGTGAGTATAGGTATAGAATTTAGTAAAAAACTTGGCAGAGGCTTATTTGGAGGCGAAGGTTTTATAATGGAAAAATTAGAAGGAGATGGTATGGCATTTGTTCATGCAGGAGGAACAACTGCTAAAAAGGAATTAAAAGCAGGAGAAACATTAAGAGTAGATACAGGTTGTATAATTGGTTTTACGCATAATGTAAATTACGATATAGAGTTTATAGGTGGTATTAAAAACAGCATATTTGGAGGTGAAGGCTTATTTTTTGCTAAACTAGAAGGTCCAGGTACAGTTTATATTCAATCGTTACCATTTAGTCGTTTAGCTAATAGAGTAATTGCAAGTTTACCAAAAGGCGGAAACAGTAAAGGAGAAGGTAGTATTTTAGGAGGAATAGGTAATTTAATAGATGGAGATAACAGGTTCTAAAAACAGATTTTATGATTTTTTTAACTGTTAAAATTTGATGTGACAGGTTTTTAAATTAAAATTTTCACTACTTTTAATCGAATTTATAAACCGTTTGCCTATTCAAGAAATTTACTTTTACTAAATTAAACCTAATAATAACTATGGCAAGAGCAATGTTTGAGTACACTAAAACTGTACTAAATAAAGTTAGTTTTGATGCTAACTTGTTTTGCAAGGAAGTACAAAAAGCACTTCAACGTTTGTTACCTTACGAAATTGAGGAACTTAAGATATATATACAATCTTTAGTTCATGACAATCCAGATTTAAATCAATGTCTAATCTATTTAAAAGCATAAATAAAAGCGACTTTTAGTCGCTTTTTTAATGACTTATTATTAGCAAAATTATATTTTCAGTTTTACCTTTGTAAAAAAAAAAATTGAAATCAATTTTTGCGATACTTCTTTTTATATCATTTGCAGTAAGGCCGCTTTTCTTTACTGGTTATGTCGCATATTTTCAATTAAATATTGATTACATTATTGAAACCTATTGTATTAATAAGGAAAAACCACAATTGCAATGTAATGGTAAATGCCATCTCGCAAAACAATTGGCAACTGCAACTACTCCAACTAATGATAATGATATAGATCTTGCTTTAAATACATTAGCAGAATCTTTTTTTCCAGTTTTTTTTACAAACTATAATTATAATAACTTAAAAAGTAATTCTCTTATTAATTTAATTCAAGTTGAGCCTGCGTATCAAAATTTATATGCTTACTCTTTTGAATCTTTTTCTTTTAAACCTCCTATAGTGTAAATTTTACATTCATTTGGTTATGACCTTTAACCAAAGCTTTTAAAACTATTACAATTAAAATTTATACAAATGAAAACATTAAAATTTGCATTTGCACTCTTGCTATGCACAATAATTTCTGCGTGCTCATCAGATGACGACGCAAACAATACTGAAGATTTATCAGGACAAAACGGAACATTAACCTTAAAGTTTGACAATGGAGTAGGAGATCAAGATTTCATTTTTGGTACTAATTATAACAAATCAAATAATGAGTCTTACAAAGTAGATAACTTAAAATATATTATAAGTAATATTAGAGTAAAAGATAGTAACGGTAATATATTTATGTATCCAGTAGAAAACAATGCCTTTATTGTTGATGAAGCAGATGGTAATAACGCTGGTGAAATTTATATTACACTAAATAATGTAGACGCTGCAGATTATACAGAAGTTACTTTTGGTATAGGTATAGACCAAGAGCGTTTTGCATTAGGAGCAGAAGGTCAAGGAGACTTTTTAGAATTAGCTGAAGCTAAAGGTATGTTATGGAGTTGGGCAGCAGGCTATAAGTTTATTAGAATAGATGGAACATATAGCAATAATACAGTAGCAAACGAACCTTTAAATATCCACATGGGAAGTGTTGGTTCTTCATTAGATAATTATAAAGAAGTTAGTTTAAGTTTTCCAAATACGGTTAGAGTAAGACATGATGCTTCACCAGAAATTCATATAAAATCTGATATCTCTAAAGTTTTTGATGGTACTACAACAGTAAATTTTGCAGATGGATATGACCAAGTACATGTTGATGCAGTAGAAACTCCAATTATAGCTACCAATATTAGTGGTATGTTTGAGGTTCATCATGTACATAACGATTAAATATAATTTAAACCATTGAAGCTTAAACGCTTCAATGGTTTTATTACAACTATAATATTATGAAAAAAATAATCTTTTTTCTTTTAGGTATAGTGTGTTGTGTTTCGTGCTCTAACGAGTCTCAAGTTGCGGTTTACGAACCCATACCTATGGTAATAGAAACACCTTCAAACTTTCCAGATATCATTTACAATTTAGATAATAACCCAATTACCCAAGCCGGTTTCGAGCTTGGAAAAAAGTTATTTTATGAAGGTAAGTTATCTTCAAACAATGCTATTGCTTGTGCATTTTGCCATGAGCAAGCTTTTGCTTTTACACATCACGGCCATAATTTAAGTCATGGAGTTAATGGTGGTATTGGTTTTAGAAACGCACAGCCTATTCAAAATTTAGCGTACCAAACCTCATTTATGTGGGATGGTTCTGCCTCTCATTTAGACTTACAACCCATAATTCCAATTACGAGTGAGTTAGAAATGGGAGAAAGCCTTAGTAATATCATTCAAAAACTAAGTGCAGAACCATATTATCAAGAGCAGTTTACACGTGCTTTTAATGATGGTGAAATTAATACAGAAAATATGCTAAAAGCACTATCTCAGTTTATGGTTGCTATGGTTTCTTCTAATTCAAAATATGATAAGTTTATTAGAAATGAAGACAATGTAACATTCACAGCTTTAGAGGCAAATGGCTTAAGTACTTTTGAGACTAAATGTGCTGGTTGTCATGCTTCAAGTTTGTTTACAGATCAAACTTTTAGAAATAATGGGTTATCTATAAATCCACAATTAAACGATTTAGGTCGCTATAATATAGGTAATAATCTCAACGATTTATACAAGTTTAAAGTGCCTAGCTTACGCAATGTAGAAGTAAGTTATCCTTACATGCACGATGGGCGTTTTACTACATTAGAAGCTGTTTTAGAGTTTTATAATTCTGGTATTACAGATAATGGTAATGTAGACGAGTCATTGCTTAAAGATGATGGAACATATGGTATAGACCTTTCAGATTATGAAAAGGAAAGTTTAATAGCTTTTCTAAAAACACTTACAGATTACGAATTTTTAAACGATGAACGCTTTGCAGAATTTTAATAAACTAATACTAGTATTGAGTATACTACTCTTTCAATTTCAAAATTTAAATGCACATAACAATTTAGAGCCATGTAAAAACCATAATAACCATCAGTTTTTTTGCGATTTGTGTGGTTGTGCAACAAGTAGTGGTAGCTTTGGTTATGGCACTTTAAGTAATGCTAATTTTATAGGTATAAGGTACATCTATCAAAATTTTGAATCTAAAAACGGAATTTTTGAAAACTCTCCAAAAAGTAAAGAGACTTTTAATACCTATCAACTATGGGCACAAATTCCCATTACTAAAACAATTTATATTAGTGCTAATTTGCCGTATCAAGACTTAAACCGAACATTTAACGGTGCTACAGAAAATATTTCTGGCTTAGGAGATAGTAGTTTAATTGGTTGGTATAAACTTAATTTTTATAAAAAGCAAGATGAAAATGTTGTGAATTTTAATGGAGAAAAGGAAGCTTCAGGACATTCATTACAATTTGGTTTAGGAGTTAAATTACCAACAGGTGAATTTGAAGAACGTCTAGCAGATAATGTTAATCCTGGTTTTCAAGTTGGAACAGGAAGTTTTGATGGTATCTTATCGGTAGGTTATAACTACGGCGGAAATAAAATAGGTGTAAATACACTTTTAAGTTATTATTTAAAAGGAGAGAATAAAAATAAATACCAATTTGGTAACCAATTTAGTTATGCTTTAAATGCATATACAGCTTTCTCTACAGAAAAAGTGAATATAATGCCTTTTGTAGGTGTGTCTGGAGATGTATATAATGCTATAGAGCAGTATGGAGAAACATTGAATGGTACAGATGGTAACATTTTAAATGGTTCTCTTGGGTCTGAGGTAGCAATTAAAAATTTTATTTTTGGTGCAAGTTATACCTTACCAATAAGTCAAAAACTATTTGGTGGTAATGTAGAATCTAAACAAAGATTTTCTGTATACGTGAATTTTGCTTTGTAATTATTTAGATAACGGACTAATAATTTGAACATTTTGAAATGCAATAGCACCACGTATAACGCCAGAAATTACTTCTTGTAGCGCTTCAATAATTTGCATTTTTAATTCACTCTTATTATAAATAATACTTACTTCTCGTGCTGGAGATGGCTCTGTGAAATAGTGTAGATTTTTCTTCGCTTTTTCTCCCATTTCCAGTGTGTGTAAGTATGGTAATAATGTCATCCCTAAACCTTCGTTAGAGAGTCTTATTAATGTTTCTATACTTCCGCTTTCAAGTTGGAAACTATCCTCTGTATGGTCTTTAAAAACTTTACATAAATTAATAACGCCATCTCTAAAACAGTGGCCGTCTTCTAAAAGTAGCATGTCTTCAATTTCAAGATCTGCAACTTCTAATTTTTTCTTTTCTGCTAGTCTATGATTTTTAGGAACATAAGCTGTGAAAGGTTCAAAATAAAGTACACGTTCTTTTATATTTTCATTTTCTAACGGTGTAGCAGCAATAGCAGCATCTAAATGGCCATCGTTTATACGAGTGATTATTTCCTCGGTTGTAAGTTCTTCAATTTTAAGTTTTACTTTAGGGTACTTTTTTATAAAACTTTTTAAAAACATGGGCAACAACGTGGGCATTACAGTTGGTATAATTCCTAATTTAAATTCACCTCCTATAAATCCTTTTTGTTGATCTACAATATCTTTTATACGGTAAGACTCGTTTACAATATTTCGAGCTTGGTTTACAATTTTTGCTCCAACATCTGTTAATTCAATTGGCTTTTTACTTCTATCAAAAATTAAAACATCTAATTGGTCTTCTAATTTTTGAATTTGCATACTTAAGGTAGGTTGCGTTACAAAACAGTTTTCTGCAGCTTTAGTAAAATTTTGGTGCTCTGCAACAGCTAATACGTACGTTAATTGAGTTATGGTCATCCTGTATAATCTTAGGCTATAAAAATATAAAATCTATCAATAAAGCTTATTGTAAATACTATTTATTTTAGAGTAATTTTGAATTAAATAAAAATTAGATAGATATGACACTAAATAGAATAGGATTAGATACAGATAAAACAAAAGACATTGCTAAAGATTTAAATGGTTTATTAGCAAATTTTCAAACGTACTACCAAAATTTAAGAGGAATTCACTGGAATATAAGAGGGAAGAATTTTTTTGATTTACATGTTAAATTTGAAGAACTTTATACAGATGCCAATGCAAAAGTAGATGCTTTAGCAGAGCGTATTCTAACTTTAGGTGAAACGCCTTTGCATACTTTTGAAGCTTACTTACAAAGTGCAAAAGTGCCTGTAGGAAAAAATATTTCGAAAGATGAAGAAGCAGTACAGTTAATAGTAGATTCTATTTCAGAATTGTTAAAAATTGAACGTCAAATACTTGATAAAGCTGGTGATGCTAATGATGAAGGTACAAGTGCAATGATGAGTGATTTAATTACAGAACAAGAAAAAACAGTTTGGATGATGAATGCTTGGTTAGGAAAAAGTATTTAAAGTATAAATTTTATTTTGGAATGTAAAAAAAGGAGACCAATTGGTCTCCTTTTTTTTGTTAAACAATGGTTGGTTAAAATCTTATGTTTAACTTTAAATCTTTATCTGTAACCGTAAATTTAGCATCACCATATTGTGGAGGACCATAACTCATTGGGTTGTTAGACATACCATAGCTTTCTTTTGGCATTCCACTAGAATCAAAATCCATACGATTATTTTCATTTTCATCATGTACAGCCATTATCGCATAATCACCGGGTTTAACATCTTTAAAAGTGATATGTATTTTATTATCTTCTATTTTACTTTTAACATTTTTTAATGCTTTTGTTTTCATGAAAGTTGTATTGTTATGTAAGCCTAAAAGTACCACGCCATTACTGTTTTTTACGTTATTAATGGTAACTGTTACATTGTAAGTGTTGCTTTCTTGTGCATAACTAAAAAATGAGAAAAATAATATGACAAAGCTTAAAAGTAAAGTTTTGCTATTCTTGTTGTAAGTTGTTTTAATAGAAGTCATAATAATAAGTTTTATTTGTTATTTATATTCCAAATATCTTACAAGTTGTATGCTTTTAATATTTTATATGTCTCAATTGTAGTTTTTTATAAACCAATTGTTAATTGGTTATGTAAATTTCAATTCTTCTGTTTTTAATACGTCCTTCATTAGTACTATTATCTGCTATTGGATTTTCTTCACCGTAACCTTGAGAAGTTACTCTACTATTGCTAATGCCTTTTGTAATTAAATAGTTTTTTACAGAGGCTGCACGTTTTTCAGACAAAGCTAAATTTGTTGCTTTAGACCCAACATTATCTGTATGACCTGTAACATGAAATTTCATGTTTTTTTGAAGATTCATAATTTTATAAATTTCATCTAAAGCTTTTTTTCCTTCTGGACTTAGTGAGGTTTTTCCGTAGTTAAAAACTATAGCTTTACAATAATTATTAATATCGTTAGTAACTTGTTGTTTAATTTTAGCATTTCTATCTAAATTTTTTTGGCGTTCTAAATTTGCAAGTTGTTGTTTTTCTTGCGGTGTTAAAACTTTAGGGCAACCTTGGTTTTCTTTAACACCAGGTTGTTTTGGGCATTTATCAAATCTATCATCAATGCCATCACCATCTGTGTCAATTCTTGGGCAGCCATCATCGTTAATAGCACCTTTAACAGTAGGACATTTATCGTACTTATCTGGTGTGCCATCACCATCGTTATCTGGACATCCACGCATAGTTGTTGGTCCAAAATCATTAGGGCATAAATCTTCACTATCAATTACCGAGTCGCCATCTGCATCTGGGCAACCGTTTGCTTCTATAATACCAAATAAATCTGGGCAAGCATCTACATCATCATTAATACCATCGCCATCTGTATCTTTTCCTCCAAATCTAAATACAATACCTGCAGAGTGTTGGTAATGTTGTAAGCCATATTCTTTAAAAGCATGTTTGTAAACAGATTGTATATTAAAACCAAAACGGTCTCCAACCCAAATATTTACGCCAACACCGCCAGCTACTGTTCCTGCTCCAATTGTATCAAGCCATGTATAACCACCACCAAGAGTTGCGTATGGATCTAATAAACCTAAACCTTTTGTAAATTGATATTTAAACATACCGTCTAAAGAAATGTATGGATATTCTACTCCTTGAAGTTCTTCACTAATTGGTGTGTTTTCTTCAATTGAGTTTAGAGAAAAAACACTTTCGAATGTTACTTTATTGGTAATTAAACGGCCAACAGATAATCTAAATCCTGCTGCGTTTAAATTCCAGGTTTTAAAGCGCCCATCTAAATCTTGATCGCGAACAGGATTATTAATAGCATTGGCACCAAAGTTTACTAACCAAGGATTGTTTTTTGTTTGAGAAAAAGAGGCATGCGATAAAATTATGCACAATAAAATAAGGATAGAACGACCTAATGGTTTCATTGGGTTTGTTTGAATTTAATTAATAGCAATAGCAATATATATTAAAAATTACAATATCTAAAATGAAAAAGCATTTTAACGGACTAACAGCTAGAAAACAAGGTTAAATAAAACTTATAATAAACCTCTAGATTTTATTTCTAGATATTTATTAATGGTATTTACAGTAAGTTTTTCAGGAGCTGTTAAAATACTTTGTATTCCATATTTTTGAAGCTCTTTTACCATTAAGCGTTTCTCGTAAGTAAATTTTTCGGCTATAGTTTTGTGATAAATAGCTTGAAGGTTTTCGGCATCTTGAGAGATAAGTTCATCTAACTCTGTGTTTTCAAAAATTACAACCACTAATAAGTGCTTTTTAGAAATAGCTTGTAAGTATGGTAATTGCCTTTTTAAAGCACTAATGTGTTCAAAATTAGTGTATAAAAGTAGTAAGCTTCTGTTAGTGACTTTTCTTTTTATTTGGGCATATAGCATACCATAATCACTATCTGAAAACTGTGTGTCTATATTATATAAACGTTCTAAAATAGTATTTAAGTAAGTTAATTTTTGTGTAGCAGGTAAAAAAGAATCTACTGTTTTAGAAAACGTGAGCATACCTACCTTATCATGCTTTTTTAAAGCAACATTACTAAAAGCTAATGTAGAATTTATAGCATAATCTAATAGCTTTAAACCATTAAAAGGCATTTTCATTACACGACCTGTGTCTATTATAGAATATATAGGTTGTGATTTTTCATCTTGAAATTGATTAACCATTAATTGGCCACGTTTAGCTGTTGCTTTCCAATTTACAGTTCTAAAATCGTCTCCTTGAATGTAATCTTTTATTTGTTCAAACTCTGATGTGTTACCAATACGTCTAATTTTTTTTAATCCAACAGCAGTTAAATTATTGCTCATGGCTAAAAAATCGTACTTCTGCATTTGAATAAACGATGGGTATACAGCAACCATTTGCTCGTTTTGAAATTGAAATTTTCGTTTTACAATACGTAATGTAGATGATGCGTATATATTTAAATTTCCAAAAAAATATTCACCACGCTCTACTGGTCTAACATTGTATGTAAAATCGTGAACTTCGTTAGACTGTAATTGAGTTAAGTACTCGAAATCTCTTTTTTGAAATTGTACCGGTAACTCATCTATAACAGAAATTTCAGTTTTAAATGGATAGTTATTTGTTATTGTAATTGGTACAGGATTTTCGTCGCTGTTAGAAAACTTATCTGGTAATAAACGTCTTCCTGTTATTGGTTTTTTAAAACGATAAAGTAAAAGTAGGTCTGTAAAAAATAAAACAGAAATCACAATAGTAATTATCCATGCAATTGAAAACAAAATAGGAATCCAATACGATAATAAAAAACACACTGATGCACTTGCCAAATAGACAAAGAAACCGTTGTGTAAGTAAAGTGATTTTATAAATTTCATGTTTTATTCCAGGTTAAGCTTAACGTGTTTTAAGTGTTAGCTTGTGGTTATCTAGGTACTTCTACAGACTGCACAATCATATCTACAACATTTTCTGTAGTCATGCCTTCCATTTCGCGTTCTGGTGTTAAAATAATTCTATGGTTTAGTATAGGTTTTAATGTCTTTTTTACATCTTCAGGTGTAACAAAATCTCTTCCGTTTATTGCAGCAAAAGTTTTTGCAGTATTTAATATTGCAATTGAGGCTCTTGGAGAACCACCAAGGTATAAGTGTGGATGATTTCTTGTTTTAGAAACCAATTGGGCAATGTATTTTATTATTTTTTCTTCAACTACAATAGATTGTATTTGCTTTTTATAAGTTGCAATATCATTAGCATTTAAAATAGGCTCAATAAGTGTTTGCGGCTTTTCTCCTTTACGCTCATGATGCGTTTGGATTATTTTAATTTCGTCTTCTAGATTTGGGTAATCTACTTTTATTTTAAATATAAACCTATCTAATTGTGCTTCTGGTAGAGCATAGGTTCCTTCTTGTTCAATTGGGTTTTGCGTGGCTAAAACCATAAAAGGAGATTTAAATGGATAGGTTGTACCATCTATAGTTGCTTGGCGTTCTTCCATAGTTTCAAAAAGGGCAGCTTGTGTTTTTGCTGGTGCACGATTAATTTCGTCTATTAAAACAATGTTAGAAAAAATAGGACCTTGATGAAATTCAAACTCTGATGTTTTCATGTTTAAAACCGATGTTCCTAAAACGTCACTTGGCATTAAATCTGGTGTAAATTGAATACGACTAAAATCGGTTTTTAAAACCTTTGCAAATAGTTTTGCTGTAACTGTTTTTGCAATTCCTGGAACACCTTCAATTAAAACGTGACCATCTGCAAATAGAGAAACTATTAATAATTCTATAAATTCTTGTTGGCCAACAATTACTTTGCCTAACTCGGCTTTAATATCATTTGCTGCATTTTTTAAATCCTCTAACGGGATTCTATTATTAAATTCTAACTCTTGGTTTTCCATGTGTTATGCGATTTAAATTTTTCTATTAAAGTGTTTAGTTTTTCTAATGCTTCTTTAGAAATATTTTTTTGATTTGAAATGTTTTCTATAGTTTTAAAAAGCGTTTTTGTAGCTTCAAAATCGTTATTGCTTCTTGCTGCTAAGTTTTTTAAAAATGCCTCATCTATACTATTTGTATTTAAATGTAATTGCGTTCTAATATAATCCATAAAATGTTGGATTTTATGTTGAGCGATATCTTGATGTTTACTGTTTTCATAGTACATATTTGCAATTGTACGTGTAAAATCTAGTGTTTGGTTACGCAAAGGTTTTACTACAGGTATTGCACGTTGTTTTCGTTTTCCTTCAAAAAGAATATAAAATAAAACACCAATTAGCATGATGTAATAGGCCCATTTTAACTCTTTGGCTTTTAAAAATACATAGAGTGGAGACGTGGCTATTTTTTTGCCAGATTTATAATGGTTATCAAAATAAATGGTTTCGTTTGGGTTTATGTACGATAAAAGTCCAGCTGTATAATTGTAATTTGGTTCTTCTAGCATAAAGTAATTTGTGTATGCCTGCGGAAATAAATTAATTATAATTTCGCCATCGCCAAAAGGTTGTTTAATAACGTTTGTATAACGTTTATTTACTACAGAGTCTGTTTCTGAAACATTTGAAACTTGCCCAATAACGGTTGTGTTTAAACTATCTATTTTATTAAAATAGTAAACAAAATTAGCTTTGTCGAACCTGTATTTTTCGTTGGTTTTTAGAGTCCTTTCTTCAAGGTGAAATTGATATTGGTTTTTAATATTATCAAAATTACTTACAAAGGAGCGTTCTAAATTTAAGGTGTCTAAAATTTTTGAAGAAATAGTTTCAGATGCTATGGCTAGTGTGTTGCCTTTTGCTGTCCAGCTTAAAAGTTTATCTAACTCGGCTTTGTCAAAAGTAACATCGGCATTCATAAAAAAATACGTGCCGTTTATGGTATTTTTATTTAAATACTCAAAAGGTGGTCGCTCTACATCAATTATATTTTCTTTAGTAAAAATACGCTCTAATTGTTCATGCAAAACATAAGAACCAAAAGGAATTTTGTGATGCTTAGCATAGCTAGGAAACCAGTTTAATTCTTGTGGTTTATTGTATTCTAAAATTACAATTAGCACCACCACTAAAATAGTTAACCCAATGTATATTTTTCCTTTTTTATCCAATATTAATTATTTTACTTGGTTGTTAAGGTTTATAAAAGCAAGTTTTAAACTTTCAAATTTTAAAGCATCTACTTTAAATTCTCCATACCAGACATAATCGTAAATTTTAGTAATTTTTTCAAATTGAGCTTGTATGGTATTGGTTTTAATTTCGTTTATATAATCTGCATTTGTTTTTTGTAATTGCCAATCAATTATATTGGTTTCAGATAAATTTTTAAGCGTTAGTAAGTAATAATATCTAATTGCTAAACGGTAGTCGTTTTGCTTTATAGCTTCGGTTATTAAAGCATTTATATCTTCGTTTTTTATAATTTGTTCTTCGTCTGTAAAATTAATTGTAGCTTTATTTTGTTCACCATAAATTAGATTTCGGTTATTAACTTTTAGAAAAAACCTAATAAGTAAAAATATAAGTATTCCTAATAAAATATATGGTAATACTCTAAAAATAAACCATACAATGCCTTCGGCTTTAGAGCCACCAAAAAGCCACTCGAAAAACTTCATTAATCCATTACGAACCCAGCGCTTAAATCGTGTCCACCAATTATCTGGGTCTTCTATAGTTTCTTTATAATTAAAGGCTTTGTCTTGCGTGTATTTTTCAAGGTCTTCTTTTTTAATATCCTGTTTTTTGTAATAGGAATCATTGTCTTGCAATGCCATTGCGTCTTGTTGGCCAAGACTTAAAAAGCAGATAAATAAAAATAAAAAGAAGCAACTTAGGTTTGGCATATTATTCTTCGGTTTTACCTAAAGAATCTATACGCTCAAAAGTACCTGTAAAGTTCTTTTTTTCATTTAAACTAAAATAAATAAATACCGAAGCAACAATAAATACGAGGTTAAGTAGAAATTGAAAGAATGAGCTTAGCACATTTAAAGCGATATAAACAGGATCTACAAATGAATCCATATTTGCAGGATCAAACTCTCCAGAAAAAACACCCATTTTCATGTAAGAGTACATCATGATTGGAATCATGAAACAGTATGCAATTACAATTAAAACCAGCCAAATTAAAAATACAGTGACTCCTGTCATGACCAACTCGTTTCTTACCAAACTATAACTTTCTCCATAAGCATCTGTTGCATTTTTTTTAGCAAAAACATATATAGGAAACACCACTGCCATAGGAATCATGAAATAGAGGATAGGTAAACAGCATAACATAATGGCAACAACTAGCGTTAAACCTTTTAAAATAGAAAGACCTAAAAATCCCCAAAAAGACTGGTGTACACTGGCTTTAATCTCTTGTAGGTTTGTTGTACCATTATTATCTACATAAGATTTTATATAATGTAATGCAGTGGATACTGTAAAGGTATAAGCTAAAATTGCAGTAACTAAATATGCAGCGTAAGCAGCAAAAATCATAGCAAAATTCTCTGTAGGAAATGCGTCTGGATCTTGAAAGTTAAAAGAAAAACTATTACCAACTACATACATGTAAAATACTAAGCCAAATAGAAATAAGGCTAAATAGGGTCCAGCAACATTTATTATAGTTTTAAAAAAAGGTTTGTATTCGTTTCTAATAAAAGCAAAAGTATCTGAAAATATTTCTCCTAATTCACGTTTCTTTTTAAATTCTATATATTGTTTCATTTATTGTTGGTTTTTGTTCGTTTGGTTATTTGCAAGTTTTTCCTGTTGTTTTTGCTTATTTAATTTTATTGGGTAATACACATAATAAAAAAGTATTAAGGCTAATGAACTTGAAATAATAAAAATAGCTAGCCAGTCTGGCATTTCGGTATGTCTTGTAACAAAGCCTTCTAAAAATCCTGCAAGTATAAAAAATGGAATAGTACTCATTAAAATTTTTAGTCCGTTTACAGCGCCACGTTTAAAAGATTCTAATCGTGTATAAGTACCAGGAAAGAGCATGCTGTTTCCTAAAACTAAACCAGCACAGCCAGCAATTATAATTACCGAAATTTCTATAGTTCCATGAATCCAAATGGTTCTTGCCGATTCCCAAAGTAATCCTTCTTGATAAAAAAAGTATTGAAAACTTCCAAGCATAATACCGTTTTGCATCATAATAAATAAAGAGCCAATACCTAATAAAATACCATAGCCAAAAGCCATTAAAGCTACCTTTATATTATTTAATGTTATGCCAAGAAACATGTTAAATTCGCCTTGCTCTTTATAAACGCCCATTGGGTCGCCTTTTTCAATATTATCTAAGGTCATGTTTACATAACCGTCGCCCAAAAAACCACGAACAAAATCACCTTCGTTAGCAGCAGAGAATGCGCCAATAGCAACAAAAAGAGCAAATACTAAAAAGGCTACAAGTAATTCTCTATGATGTTGTGTAAACATTAAAGGAAACTCTTGAGTGAAAAAAGTAATAATCCTGTTTTTAGATTCTTTTTTTGTTTTATAAATTTTTTGATGTGCAGAAGAAGCTAGCCCATTTAAGTAGACTTCTGTATTACTATTAGGGTAAAAAGTTTTAGCGTAGCTTAAGTGATCTGTAATTTCAATATAAAGGCTTGATAAGGCTTCTGGAGTTATAGAAGTTTTATTTGATAGAACATTTTCAAATGTTAACCATTTATCCTTATTTTGCTTTACGAAAGCAGCTTCACGCATTTAATATATCTTTTGCTTTCAAAGAAAAGAAAATATGAAGGAATTTCAAATAGAAACGGCTCAAAATATAGCGATTGAGCAAAATGCCGCAAGTATTGTAGATAGGATGCTTGGTTACATTATAGACTCTGCAATTATATATATTTATATAATACTTGTATACTTACTATTAATAAAATTAGATTTAGATCCGCGCGATTCTTGGGCTATATATTTATTATGTTCACTTCCTGCTTTTCTATATTATGTACTATTAGAAACATTTTGGGACGGACAAACCGTTGGTAAAAGTTTAGTGAAAACACGCGTTGTAAAATTAGATGGTTCTAAAGCTGGATTTGGTAATTATTTTGTACGCTGGATTTTACGTTTGGTAGATGTTGTATTCACCAGTGGCGGATTAGCAACCTTAACTATTTTATTAAAAGGAAATGGGCAGCGTGTTGGAGATATTGCAGCAGGAACTACCGTAATTACTGAAAAACGAAAGGTAAAATTAAGCGATACAATTATTAAAGAAATAGATCCATCTTATATACCAAAATACAGTCAAGTTACTTTATTTAAAGATGCAGAAATACAAACCATAAAAACTGTTTTTGAAGATGCAAAACGACACGGAAACCATAATGTTATTTTAAAACTTAATAATCGTGTTAAAGAGGTAATGCAAGTAGAACCAATAGAAACACCTGTTGAGTTTTTAAACACAGTACTTAAAGATTATAATTATTACACTCAAAATATGTAAGGTATAGTCTTTATTTTTTTAAATAGAGCTTTGACTTATTATAAAAGTATTTAAAACATGTTTTACATCATTGACATTTTAGGAACTATTGCTTTTTCAATTTCGGGAGTGTTAGTGGCGCTAAATAAAAAAATGGATGCTTTTGGTATTCTAATTATTGCCTTTGTTACAGCAGTTGGTGGCGGTACATTGCGAGATGTGCTTATTGGTGAAACACCAGTAAGCTGGATGAAAGATATGACCTTTGTTTATGTAATATTCACTTCTACAATATTAGCAGTTGTATTTAAAACCAAAATAGATTATTTACGAAAATCATTATTTCTTTTCGATACTATTGGTATAGGTTTGTATACTGTTGTAGGCATAGAACGTGGTATTTCGGCAGGATTGCATCCTATTATTTGTATTGCTTTAGGTACAATGTCTGCTTGTTTTGGTGGTGTAATACGCGATATTTTGTGTAACGAAATACCTATAATCTTTAGAAAAGAAATTTATGCAACGGCATGTATTTTAGGCGGTATAGCATATTTTATAATTAAACGTTTACCTATAGAAGGTAACTTTGTGTTTATTATAGCTGGTTTAGTTGTAATTATAACACGTATTTTAGCAGTAAGGTTTAAACTACAGTTACCTAACTTATATAAAGATTAACGCAATTATTTAAAAGTCTTGTACAGTAAAAACAACTTTTGTAAATTCACAGCATGAGCAATACAATTCAATTTGAAGATTTTACAAAAGTCGATATTCGCGTTGGTACAATAATAGAGGTTAACGATTTTCCAGAAGCGAGAAATCCAGCTTTTAAACTGGTTATAGACTTTGGTGATTTGGGCGTTAAAAAATCTTCGGCACAAATTACAACGCTTTACAAAAAAGAAGAATTACTAAATAGGCAAATTTTGGCTGTCGTTAATTTTCCTAAAAAACAAATAGGTAAGTTTATGAGTGAATGTTTAGTTATAGGCGCTGTTGATGGTAAAGATGTAATGTTACTAAACCCTGAAGAGCAAGTGAAAAATGGAACGCCAGTGTCTTAAATAAAAAAAAGTATATAAATAAAAAAACACCATTTCGTTAGAAATGGTGTTTTTTTTTTATTTAAGTATTTTAATTTTAAATATCATCAAAATCAATATCTGTAAATCTGCTTTCTGCAGTTTGAGTAGATGTTGTTTCTTCTACTGTAGCAGTTGCTTCTGTGCTTGGAGTAGGAGTGTTGTATTCTTTTTTGAAATCTTTTTGGTGACGATCACTTATAACTTCGTCTCCTTTTTCTGCTATAACATAATCTGTCATTTCTTGTAAAATAGAATTGAACTCAGAAAAATCTTCTTTATACAAGTAAATTTTATGTTTCTTATAATGAAACGATCCATCGTCGTTTGTAAATTTTTTACTCTCAGTGATTGTTAAATAATAATCTCCTGCTTTAGTAGCGCGAACATCAAAAAAATAAGTACGTCTTCCGGCTCTTAAAACTTTCGAGTAAATTTCCTCTTTCTCCATCATCTCGTTATTATGCATAGTTTTTTAGTTGTTGTGTTATTTTGTGTTTCAAAAATATAAAAAAATTAAAACCACACAACATTTTAGGGTTTTTCTTTTAAAGCTTCTATTTGTTGTTAATTGGATGTGTTTTCGGTTAATTGGTTTAAATAAAGCTCTTTATAATAACCATCTATATCAATTAAGCCGCTATGTGTTCCTTTTTGTACAATTTTACCATCGTCTAAAACAATAATGTGATCTGCATTTTTAGCTGATGATATTCTGTGACTCACAATTATGGTCGTTTTTCCAGCAGAAACCTTTTTTAGGTTGTTAAGTATTTTTTCTTCAGTTTCTGTATCTACGGCAGATAGGCAATCGTCAAATAATAATATTTCTGGATCTTTAATTATTGCTCTAGCAATAGATACACGTTGCTTTTGTCCTCCAGATAAAGTAATACCTCTTTCTCCTAAAACAGTTTCATATTGCTTAGCAAATTTGCTAATATTTTTATGTACTTGTGCATTTTTTGCAGCAGCAATTACTTCATTATCTGTTGCATTTTCTTTACCAAATTTAATATTGTTATTTATAGTGTCGCTAAATAAAAAGGCGTCTTGAGGTACATAACCAATGGCATCGCGTAGGTTATATAGATTTAACTGGTCTATTGGTGTGTTGTCTATTAATAGTGTTCCAGAGTCTATATCGTACAAACGGCCTATTAAGTCTAAAATTGTAGATTTACCAGAACCAGTTTTTCCTATAATAGCTAATGTTTCTCCCGCTTTTATATTAAAACTTACACCTTTTAAAGCTTGAATATTAGTGTCGTCATATGTAAAGTGTACATCTTTGAAACTAATATTACCTGTTATTTTAGATAGTGACGTATTTTTGTTTTTAATCTCTGGTTCTACTTTTAAAAACTCATTTATTCTTTTTTGCGAAGCTTCTGCTTCTTGTACAATAGAGGTTACCCAACCAACGGTTGCTACTGGCCAAGTTAACATATTTACATACATTATAAACTCTATAATATTTCCTAAAGAAATTTCTCCAGCCATATATTGTTTGCCACCAAAATAGATAACAATAATGTTGCTAATACCTATTAATAAAAGCATCATAGGAAAAAAGAAAGCTTGAATTTGTACTAAATGTAGGTGTTTTTGTTTGCTGCCTTCAGCTAAATTATTAAAGTTAGTAGCAGTTTGTGGCTCTATTCCATAGGCTTTTATAACCGAAATACCACTAAAAGATTCTTGAGTAAATGTAGAAAGTTTAGATAAATATTGTTGTACTACAGTACTTCGCTTATGTATTTGTTTACTAATTTTATATATTAAAACCGATAATATTGGTAATGGAATTATAGTATATAATGTAAGTTGTGGTGCTTGTTTAAACATAAACACCAATACAACTATAAATAAAGTAATGGTATTAATACTATACATTATAGCAGGACCAACATACATTCTTACTTTACCAACATCTTCACTAATGCGGTTCATTAAATCTCCAGTTCTATTTTTTTTATAAAAATTTAAAGAGAGCTTTTGGTATTGTTGGTAGACTTCGTTTTTTAAATCAAACTCTATATAACGCGATACATTAATAATAAGTTGACGCATAAAAAAAGTTAAAATCCCAGTAGCAATAGCAGTACCTATAATAAGGAGTATGCTTTCTAATAAAACCGATTTAAAAACCTCTAAGTTTTCAGTCGCGTTTTGCATCTCGGCACTAATACTATCTATAATTTTAGATATTAGCTTGGGAATGAACACAGTAAATAACTTAGATGCAATTGTAATAACAATACCTAGTATAAGCTGTTTTTTATATTTAAGGAAATATTTGTTAAGGTGCTGTAATTCTTTCATTTACAGAAATTGTAGTTTTAAAGTTTTTAACAATTATTCAAATTTACATCCCGATTTTTGCAAAAAAATTAATAATAGGTTATTTTTGCGCGTTCTTTTTACATAATGTGTAAAACTAAATTCCATTAATTAAACTAATATATATGGTATCAGAAGTTATTAATACAAACGAATTACATAAAATAGATCCAGTATTTGGGCAATTATCATTCGATAATCATGAGCAAATTGTTTTTTGCAACGACAAAGATACAGGATTAAAAGCAATTATAGGCATACATAATACAGTATTAGGTCCTGCTTTAGGAGGTACTAGAATGTGGCAATATAAGAACGAGTGGGAAGCATTAAATGATGTGCTACGCTTATCTCGTGGTATGACTTTTAAAAGTGCCATAACAGGTTTAAATTTAGGTGGTGGTAAAGCCGTAATTATAGGTGATGCTAAAACACAAAAAACGCCTGAATTAATGAAACGTTTTGGAGAGTTTGTACACTCTTTAAGCGGTAAATATATAACAGCAGAAGATGTTGGTATGGAAACCAGCGATATGGATTTGGTACGTGAAGTAACACCATATGTAACAGGAATTTCAGAAAGTAAAGGTGGAGCAGGAAATCCATCTCCAATTACAGCTTATGGCGTTTTTATGGGAATGAAAGCTGCTGCAAAATATAAGTTTGGTACAGATGTTCTTGAAGACAAATCTGTAATTGTACAAGGTATTGGTCACGTTGGTGAATCTCTTGTAGAACATTTAACTAACGAAGGTGCAAAAGTTATAATCTCAGATATTAACGAAGGTCGCTTAAACGAAGTAAGTATTAAGTATGGCGCAGAAATTTATAAAGGAAACGATATTTATTCTGAAAAAGTAGACATCTATGCACCATGTGCATTAGGTGCAACTATTAACGACGATACAATAAATAAACTTCAAGCAAAAATTATTGCTGGAGCAGCAAATAACCAATTGGCAAATGAAAATATTCATGGTCAAATGTTACAAGATAAAGGTATTGTATATGCACCAGACTTTTTAATAAATGCAGGTGGGATTATTAATGTTTATGCAGAATTAGAGAACTACGGTAAAACCGAAATTATGCGTAAAACTGAAAATATTTACAATACAACACTAGAAATTTTATCTAATGCTGAAGCTAATGCAGTTACAACACATCAAGCTGCTTTAAACATTGCACAAGAAAGAATAAATGCTAGAAAAAAAGAAAATTCTAATAGCTAAGTATTCATAAAATATACTATTTTTGCAGAGCGAAAGTGACTACCACTTTCGCTCTAATTTTTTTAAGTTCTTTGTAAAGATGTTAAGTAGAAGACACATTAGGGTTAAAGTTATGCAGGTATTGTACGCCTTTAAAGGTACAGAAAGCGATGATTTTTCTAAAGATCAAAAATTTTTAATTTACAGTATAGATAATATGTACAATTTGTACTTGTTAATTATCTCGCTTTTAATTGCTGTGCAAGAACGTGCTGAGAGTCATTTAGAGAAAACCAGTAAAAAACACTTGGCAACAGACGAAGAAAAAAATCCTAACCGAAAATTTATTAGTAACGAAGTTTTAGCAATGCTTAAAAATAATGAGCAGCTAAAATCTAGAATTAATGAAATTAAAACTATAAACTGGGATTTAGATAGTGAATATGTAGAAATTATTTTTAGAGCAATACTTAAAAGTGACCTATATAAAGACTATTTAAAAACAAAAACATCTACATTTTATGAAGATAGAGATTTTATTGTAGATGTATTTAAAGAAATTATAGCTCCTAACGATAAGCTTTACGATTATATTGAAGATAAACACTTAACCTGGTTAGACGATTTACCAACAGTCAATACATCAATATTAAAACTTTTACGTAAAGTAAAACCAGAGTCAGACGCATTTCATTTTATGCCTAAGTTGTATAAAAACATAGAAGATAAAGAATTTGCAATTAAATTGTTTAAAAAAACACTTTTAAACCAAAGTATTTTATCTAAAGAAATCGCATCTAAAACTACCAATTGGGATGCAGATCGTATTGCAAATATTGATTACCTATTACTAAAAATGGGTATATGTGAGATTAAAGATTTCCCATCTATACCTACTAAAGTGACCATAAATGAATATTTAGAAATATCTAAAGAATATTCAACACCAAAAAGTAAAGTCTTTATAAATGGTATTTTAGATAAGCTGGTAAAAGAATATGAAAACGAAGGAAAACTAAATAAAGTTGGCCGTGGGTTGATGTAGTGAAAAAATATTATTATTTTTACGCTCATTACCCAAAATAAATAAAATTTAATTATGAAAAAAGTATTAGTAGTATTTAGTGCATTATGCATGATGGCATTTACTTCTTGTAAAGAAGATGCAACAAAAAAAATTGATGAAAGCAACGTAACAGCAGCAGCGGTTAGAGATGCAGCATCTTCAAAATATCCAGTTATTGAGTTTAATAAAACTGAACATGATTTTGGTGAAATTATTAATGGAACACCAGTAGAAACAGTATTTACATATAAAAATACAGGTGAAGCTCCTTTAGTAATTACAGATGTAAAAAGTTCATGTGGATGTACAATTCCTAAAGATTGGTCTAGAGAGCCTTTAGCTCCAGGAGACGAAGGGAAATTTACAGTTAAATTTAACGGTAAAGGAAACGGGAAAACTTCTAAAGCTATTACTGTAACAGCAAATACAGAAAAAGGAAGAGAAGTAGTTAAAATAACTTCTTTTGTAAAGCCAGATCCTAACGCACCAGGAAAAGCACAACCTTTATCTCCAGCAATTAAGTAATGGGAGAAATTTCAAGCTTTTTACCAATTTTAGCAATGTTTGCTGTAGTGTACTTTTTTATGATTGCACCACAAATGAAACGTGCTAAAAACGAAAAAAAATTCGCTGCTGAATTAAAGCGTGGCGATAAAGTAATTACCAAAAGTGGTATGCATGGTAAAATTGTAGAACTAAATGAAAAAGATAATAGTTGCATAATAGAAACTATGTCTGGAAAATTAAAGTTCGATCGAGCTGCAATTTCTATGGAAAGCAGTAAGGCACTAAATGCACCAGTAAAAAAGTAATTATTATAACCAATAATAAAAAAAACCTCAAGTGTAAACTTGAGGTTTTTTTTATTTATCTCTTAACAGTTTTTATACTTATCATGTAAACCAATACCATTTAAAATCATAGGTTTAATTTTGTCTAACCTTTTGATTTTTGTGGGTTCTCTTTTTGCATCTATAATATAGTTACAGTATTCACGCTGTTTAGAAAGCGTTAAATCTTTAAAAGCATTACTAAAATCTATATTTGTATTTATTTCATTTTTTAATAAATCTGGAATAGTAATATCTTTTTTAGTAGTACGAACAGGCTTGATTTCTTTGCCTAGTTTTTGGTTTTCTATAGCTTCTTTAATGTAGGCTAATACTATTGGCTTATCTATATCATCTAAAGTGTCAAAACGCATTTGCCTTAAGGCCTTTGTTTTTCCTTCTTGAGCATTAACCAATAGGTTGTTTTTATCTTTTAAAAAGACACCATTAAAAAACCAAAGGCAAAAATGTTTTTTAAATGCAGCTAAACCAATAACATTTTTACCGTTATACGAATATACCGGTGCGCTCCATTTAATGGCTTCATCTAAATTAGTAGATAATATAAGTTCTCTTAGCGTATTTAATACATCACTAAAATGGGCATTATTTTCTATATACTCTTCAACCGATGTCGCTTTTTTCATAATAAAAATATTTCTTAGCTTCTTAGTATTTTCTCCATTTTTCTGCCTCTAGCAAGTTCATCTATTAACTTATCTAGATAACGCGCTTGTTTTGTTAGAGGAGTAGTAATGTCTTCAATCCTATAGCCACAAATAACACCTTTTATTAAATGTGCGTTGGCGTTTAGTTTGGCGCGTTCAAAAAAAGTTTTAAAGGTTACTTTTTCTTCAATTAAAGTATTTAATGTGGTTTCATTAAAACCAGTGAGCCATTCTATAACAGTATGAAGCTCTTCTACGGTTCTTCCTTTTTTTTCAACTTTAGTTACATAATGTGGATATACAGATGAAAATGTTAAGTCAGCCACGCGTTTATCATGTTCTGGAGTAGTAGTAGCCATATATATTATTTTAAATTATTTGGTAATAGGAAAACCACGATCTTTCATTAATGCTTCAATTTTAGCATCACGTCCTCTAAATAATCTATAAGCTTCAGCAGGATCCATGCTATTTCTTGGAGCAAAAAGGTATTTTACTAATTTTTCTGCAACTTCTGCATCATAAAATCCTCCTGGAGCTTCTTTAAAAGCTTCAGATGCATCACTAGTTAAAACATCTGCCCACATGTAACCATAATATGCTGTAGCATAACCTTCACCAGAAAAAACGTGACCAAAATGTGGTGTTCTGTGACGCATTGGTAATTCTTTTGGCATATTTAATTCGGCTAAAGTTTCGCGTTCAAATTTATCTATATCTATATTTTCAGGATCTGCTAAGTGTAGTTTCATATCCATTAAAGCAGATGCTAAATACTCTGTTGTACCAAAGCCTTGATTAAATGTAGAAGCTTTTTTTATTTTAGATACCAGTTCTTCTGGCATTGGTTCACCTGTTTTGTTATGCACTAAAAATTGGTTTATAACTTGATCTGTAGATAACCAGCGTTCTAATAATTGAGATTGAAACTCTGTATAGTCTCTCACGCCACCATTTAGTGTTGGGTATTTTACATTAGAAGAGAAAAAGTGTAATGCGTGGCCAAACTCATGGAAAAATGTTTCGGCATCATCCCAAGATACTAAAACAGCTTCACCAGGTGCAGCTTTTACAAAGTTTGAGTTATTAGATGCTAATACATTGGTTTTTCCATCAAAGGTTGTAAAACTTCTGTAAGTTGTTGCCCAAGCTCCAGAGCGTTTACCTTGTCTTGCAAATGGGTCTAAATACCATAAACCAATATGCTCTCCAGAGTCTTTATCTGTAACTTCCCAAACTTTTACATCTTCATGAAATACAGGTACGCTACCATCTGTAATAGGCTTGAAGTTATAATTAAATAATCGTCCAGCAGTATAAAATAAAGCTTGTGTAAGTTTATCTAATTGTAAGTATTGTTTTACTTCGTCGCTATCTAAATCGTATTTTGCTTTACGTACTTTTTCTGCATAAAAACGGTAATCCCAAGGTTCTATAGTTATGTTATCTCCATTTTTATTTGCAACAGCTTGCATATCTGCAACTTCTTCTTTTACTCGTGCAATGGCAGCTGGCCAAACAGCCATCATTAAGTTCATGGCATTTTCTGGTGTTTTAGCCATACGGTCTTGTAAGCGCCAATCGGCATAATTATCGTATCCTAATAATTCTACACGTTCACGACGTAATTTTAAAATTTTTGCGATTATAGCATTATTATCATATTCATCACCATTATCGCCACGAGAGTAATAATTTGTCCAAACTTGTTTACGTAATTCTCGGTTTGTAGCATAGGTTAAAAAGGGATCCATTGAGGATCTTGTATTTGTTATGGCATATTTTCCGTCTTCGCCATTTGCGGTTGCAATTGCTGCTGCCGATTTTATAAAACCATCACTCAACCCATCTAATTGGTCTTTTGTTAAGTAGGTAATATAATTTTCTTCATCATGTAATACGTTATTTGAAAAATCGCTGTATAAAGAAGACAATTCTTTATTTATTTCAGCATAACGTTTTTTCTTTTCGGTATCGAGTTCTGCGCCATTCATTTCAAAACCTTTGTAAACCAGCTCCACAACACGTTGTTGATCTGCGTCTAAAGGTGTTTTTTGAGACGCATCATATACTGTTTTTATTCGTTTAAATAATTTTTCGTTTTGGTTTATTTTAGAACGATATTCTGAAAGTTTAGGAGCTAAAGCAGAAGAGACTTCTCTAAACTCTGGTGAACTCATATTACTACTAAAAATACCATAGTATGTAAATGCGCGGTTTAAAGGTTTACCAGCACGCTCCATGGCTTCAATAGTATTTTTAAAAGTTGGTTCGTCTGGATTATTTGCTATTGCCTCAATATCTTCAAGACCTAATGCCATACCTTTTTCAATAGCGTCTTTTACATCTTCAACCTTCATTTTATCGAATGCAGGAACACCTTGGTAAGGTCCAGTCCATTCTTCAAGTAATAAATTGTCTGCCATTACAGTTTCTTTTTTTTGTTCTTCTTTTTTACAAGCAGTAATTGTAATAAGTACTGTAAGTAGAATAAGTTTTATACTTTTTTTAGTTTGCATGGTATTGGTTTTGTTTGAAGGATTTAAGATATAAAATTTTTAGCATTTTAAATATTAATTTAAGCGCTTTAATTTAAAATTTCTACTGTTTGTATGTAGACGTTATGCACTGGCCAATCGCCACCATCGACCTCTACATTAGCAATTTTGTCTACCACATCCATACCGTTAATTACACGCCCAAAAGCAGTGTATTTACCATCTAGATGGTATTGGTTTGTTTGGGTGATAAAAAACTCGAAAGGTGATGCTAATTTATAAGCATTTTCAATATCACTACTTGGTACAGAAATAATACCGCGATGGTGTTTAAAACCACGTTTAGTATCTGGCGGAAGTAAATATCGTCCTATTTTTCGTCTCTTTTTAAGTACTTTTCGGTTGTCTGAATTTCCTCCTTGTATCACAAAATTTTTAACAACACGATGAAACTGTGTACCATCAAACACTTTATTTTTTACTAAAAAAATAAAATTTGCACGGTGGAATTTTACAGTGTCAAATAATAAAATATCAATATTACCTTTGTCTGTTACTAATCTCACTTTGTTTTCTTGGTTTTCCTTTTCATATTCCAAAAAGAAATCCATAGCATTATCGTCGTTTAAAGGTAAAAAGCGTTCTTCAAGAGATAATTTACTACTATCTATAGCTATTTCTTTAGCTTCAGGTTTTTCTTCTTTTTGTTTGGTTTGTTTTGGTAGTGTTGTTTTTTGTTTAGTTTGTTTATCTTCACAATTGAAAAATATTAGAGAAATAAACAATACAATAAGTAAGCGCATAAATGAATTTTAATAAGTTTAAAGAATCCATTGTAAAAATAGAAAATTTACCGCTTCCAGGTCAAGATTCTCAATTTAAAATGTCTCCTCCATTTCGTGAAGCATTAATAAAACTACAAGCCGAAAAAATAAAACGCGCGCGAAAAAGTGCAGTTATGGCTTTATTTTATCCAAATCTTGATAACGAAACAGAGTTAATGCTAATACTTAGAAAAACGTATAAAGGTGTACATTCTGCACAGGTAGGTTTTCCAGGTGGTAAATTAGAAGCAAATGAAACTACAAAAGAAGCTGCTTTAAGAGAAACCGAAGAAGAAATAGGAGTAGATGCTAGTAGTATTACTGTTTTAAAAAAACTAACAGAGGTGTATATACCACCAAGTAATTTTCATGTGCAACCTTATATAGGTATAGTTAAAAACACACCTATTTTTACAAAACAGGATACAGAGGTAGAAGATTTATTAGAGGTAAAACTCACTCATTTTTTAGACGAAAATAATATTACCGAAAAAGAAGTAACTACTTATAATGGTCTAAAAGTCAATGTTCCAGCTTATAATTTAAATTCGCATCTTGTTTGGGGAGCAACAGCAATGATGCTTAGTGAAGTGAAAGACTTGTTAAAGTGCACTATAAAATAGTTATGATTCTGTACCTTTGCTAATCGTAAAACAGTGAAATTATTATGGGATTATTCAAAAAAAATCCTTTCGGACATATATTGTGGGTTAAGAAATGGCTAATTAGAATTCTTGGTGTGTTATCACACAGACGTTTTAGAGGCTTTAACGAACTACAAATTGAAGGCTCTGAAATTATAAAAGACTTACCAGATACAAACGTATTATTTATATCCAATCACCAAACTTATTTTGCCGATGTAATATCTATGTTTCATGTATTTAATGCTAGTTTAAGTAACAGAGAAGACTCCATAAAAAACGTAGGTTATTTATGGAACCCTAAATTAAACATGTATTACGTTGCAGCAAAAGAAACAATGAAATCTGGTTTACTGCCTAAAATATTTGCATATACAGGATCTATAAGTATAGAACGTACATGGAGAAGCGAAGGTAAAGATGTAAACAGGCAAGTTAAAATGAGTGATATATCGGCAATTAACACTGCCTTACAAGACGGTTGGGTAATTACCTTTCCTCAAGGAACAACAACACCGTTTAAGCCAATTAGAAAAGGAACAGCACACATTATAAAACGTTACAAACCAGTAGTTGTACCAATAGTAATAGATGGTTTTAGACGTAGTTTTGATAAAAAAGGATTACGTATTAAAAAGAAAAACGTATATCAAACTTTTGAAATTAAAGAACCATTAAAAATTGATTACGAAAATGAAAGTATTGCAGAAATAGTTGAAAAAATAGAATATGCAATAGAGCAACATCCTTCATTTTTAAAAGTAATTCCTCAAGAAGAATTAGAAGCTCGGGAAGAGTTAAATAAACAGCGTGAGTGGATAGATAGTTAAACCTTAAAAAGAATAAGGTGATTTGTAATCTAAAACAAGGCCATCTTCTTTTGCTTTTTTATCCTTTTGAGAACCTATAAACAAACCAATACACATTCCTATAACTAAGCCAATAACTAGGCTTACTACACCAAAAACCAAATTAGCAAGCATGCCAAAGCACATGCCAATACCCATATAGCTAGTTTCGTAATGCTTTTCTGGTATTAACCCAAAATTAGTTTCTAAAAACTTAAGCAGTTCCTGTAATTTTTTGTTTAAATCTTTTCTGGATGTAGTATCTGCAAGATCTAATAATTCTATTTTATTTTCAATTAAAGCTAAATCTTCAGTACTTAAAATTCTAAGTTTTAAATCTGTAAAAAGGTTTATATAAGCATTATAAATATTAAGTTCTTTTTTATTAATGCTTTCAGTTTTTAAATCCTTAAAATAAGCTATGTAATTTTCTAAAACCATTATACTTCAAGTTTTTTTAACTCCTTGTAGTTTCTATTTAAACGTCTTAAAAGTATACCGTAAATTAATCTGTAAAACAACCAAATAACAAGTACAAATAATCCTGTAAAAAGTATTAATACTATTGCAGTTACTATAAAAGTACCGCTTTCGGCATCTTGAAAAACAGTTTTAATATTTGGGTCATTTTTAAAGGCATAATAAAAGCCAACTAACATAGATAAAAATGCCATAATTAAATTATAAATTACATAGTACTTAATCACCTTTCGGGTTTTAAGTATATTCTCCATTAATTTTTTTGCACTATCTGTAACAGAGATACCTTTGTAAGATTTATAAAGTAAATACACAAAAACTAAAATAACAGCATAACTTAAAAAAGCTAGAATAGGCATTGCAATGCCATCGCCATACATTTCATTTAATTTTTGGTTATAGCTATCACTAAAAAATAGAGGTAAAGTGTTTACCAATATCCAGAATATTAATTCTGCAATACTAATATAAAATAGAGTCTTTACAATAGAAGACGATTTTTTTAGCAGCATAGGATAAATATCCTTTGTAGTTATGTGTTTGTCTTCAACACCATCACTTTGCCAATGTTTTTTTAATAAATCTAATTCATCCATAGGTTTACGGATTTAATATGGTTCTTAATTTGGTTTTCACTCTATTCATTTTCACTCTAGCATTAACCTCAGTAATACCCATTGTTTCACTAATTTCTTTATAATTCTTATCTTCTAAATACAAGAAAACAAGCGCTTTTTCAATATCGTTTAATTGGTGTACGGCTTGATACAATAGTTTAAGTTGTTGCTCCTCAGTATCATCATAATCTTCAGCTTTAATTTTAAACTGTACAGTATCAAATTCTGTTGTTTTAATACTTCGTTTAGACTTTCTGTAAAGTGTAATCGCGGTATTTAACCCAACACGATACATCCAAGTACTAAACTTCGAGTCACCACGAAATTTTGGATACGCTCGCCATAACTGTATGGTAATCTCTTGAAACAAATCATTATGTGCATCATAATTATTAGTATACAAACGGCATACCTTGTGCACAATATTCTGGTGCTTCTCAAGCAATTCTACAAAACTATGTTCAAGTTCTTTATTCAATGTTGTTGGTTAGGTTAATATATAAGTAGTATTAAATTTAGATATGTTACAATAAACTTTAAATAATTTTATTTTTTATTTGGGCGTTACCTAAAGGTCGGGCTTTTTGCAGTCGCTATCAGAGATGAGCTCCAACAATGCTTCAATCCCTAACGCAGTATTAAAAAGCATATTAAAAAAGTAAATACATACATTTCATCATTTAAATACTACAACTCGGTAATAATCAATTTAAAAAACTAAAGTACGATTGCATATTTGCCTCATCAATTAAAGCGAACAATCATGAAATGTATTTTACCATTACTACTAAGTTTAATAAGCTATGTAAGTATAGCACAAACACAAATTACAGGAACAATAACCAATAAAAAAAATGAACCTATTGTAGGAGCAAATATATACCTAGAAGGAACGTACGATGGTACTACAACCTTACAAGACGGAACTTTTAATTTTACAACTGCCGAAACAGGTACACAAATTCTGGTAATCTCTTATGTAGGTTACGAAACTTTTAAAATGGCAAGCGATGTAAGTACATTACAACACTTAAAAATACAATTACGAGACGATATTAACGCCTTAGAAACCGTAGTTTTATCTGCCGGAACATTTTCTGCCGGTGACAACAGTAAAGTTTCCGCATTAACATCTATGGATGTGGTTACAACAGCAAGCGCTTTAGGCGATTTTGTTGGTGCATTGCAAACATTGCCAGGAACAACAACAGTTGCCGAAGATGGTAGGCTTTTTGTTCGTGGAGGAGAAGCAAACGAAACACAAATTTTTATAGACGGTATTCGTGTATTTACACCATATACACCAACAACCAATAATATACCAACACGTGGTCGTTATTCGCCATTTTTATTTGATGGTATTACATTTTCTACAGGCGGTTATAGTGCCGAGTATGGTCAAGCATTATCTAGCGTTTTACTATTAAACACCTTTCAAGAACCAGATCAAAACAAAACCGAAATTAGAGTTATGAGCGTTGGAGCAGGTTTAGGTAATACACAAAAATGGGATAAAAGTTCTTTAAGTATAAATGCAAGCTATATAAATTTAGCACCGTATACAGCACTTTTTCCAGATCGTAATAATTGGCAAAAACCTTATGAAAACGCTAGTGGAGAAGCCGTTTTTAGACAAAAAACAAACAACGGATTATTAAAGCTTTATACGGCTTTTGATACGTCTAACTTTCAATTAACACAAGAGGATATTAATTTTCAAAACGGTGTAAATTTTAAACTAAACAATAGCAATCTATATTTTAACGGCTCGTATAAAGCAAAGCTAAAAAACAAATGGCGATTAGAAACAGGAGTAAGTTATACGTATGCAAAAAATAATATTAATATAGGGCAAAGTGATATAGACGATACAGAAAATTCTATACATGCAAAACTAAAGTTTAGAAAAAGCTTTAGTAACCGTTTTAAGCTTAATTTTGGTGCCGAATATTTTAATACCAATTTTAATGAAGCATACCAGGATAATTTTGTTTCACCTATAGATTATGGATATAAAAATAATATAAGCGCTGCATTTACAGAAGCAGATGTAATATTCTCTAAAAAAGTGGCTATAAAAGCAGGTTTTCGTGTAGAATATAGCGAGTTATTTAAAGAAACAACTCTTTCGCCAAGAGCTTCGTTAGCCTATAAAACAGGAGCAAGAAGTCAAGTATCCTTTGCTTATGGTGATTTTTACCAAAATCCAAACAGTACTATTTTAAAGTTTAACCAAAACCTTAAAGCCGAAAAAGCCCAACATTTTATATTAAACTACCAATACAATAGCGATGGTCGTATATTTCGTGCAGAAACGTATTATAAACAATATGATAATTTAGTAAAGTACGATAGTGATTTTACAAGTTTTGAAGCTAATTACAATACCAACGGAAGTGGTTTTGCAAAAGGTTTAGATCTTTTTTATCGTGATAATAAAAGCATAAAGAATATAGATTATTGGGTAAGCTATTCGTTTTTAGATACCGAGCGTGACTACCTTAATTTTCCAACTGCAGCACAACCTAATTTTGCGAACCAACATAATATAAGTGTAGTTGGTAAATATTGGATTAACAAGTGGAAAAGTCAAGTAGGATTAAGTTATGCATTTGCATCTGGTAGAACATATACTAACCCAAATCAAGGTGGTTTTTTAAATCAAAAAACAAAAAGTTATAACAGTTTAAGTTTAAATTGGGCGTATTTATTAAGTCAGCAAAAAATATTATATTTTTCTGTAAATAATGTATTAGGCTTTAAAAACATTAATGGTTATCAATATGCAAACACACCAGATGTAAATAATAATTTTGCAAGACAAACATTACGTCCAGCTGCAGATCAATTCTTTTTTGTAGGTTTCTTTTGGACTATAAGTGACAACGGGACAGACAACCAATTGAATGATTTATAAAAATTAATTGAAACCTAAAATACCAATAGCTTGATATAAAACACTAATTACAGCATTCCATACTTTTTCTAGAACAACCTTTAAAATGCCTTTAAGAGTATTTACAAAATTGGTAGTCATAGCATGAAGACCTTCAAGAAAAAAATCTATTAAATCGTCATCAATATCTCCCGTGGCAATGCCACCTTTAATAATAAGTGTTTGTTTAGAAATGGCTTCTAATTGGCGTTCACTAAAACCACTAACAGTAGTAATATCTTTTTCTATTATTGCAGATACAATTTTTTTAATCTCGTCTATTAAGTTTGCTGTTGTTGCATTCATGGTATTAACGTTTTAAAAAACTTTCGTAAGTAACGGCTTGATCTAAAAAAATAACTATTTCACCTTTAAAAGCTTGAACAACTGTAGTGTTAAGTCCAGTTTTTTTGTCCGTAGCTTTCATTTTATTTAGGTTTTGTACAATGCGATTAAAAGCAAAAGCACTTGGATAATCGTCTGTATTTGTTGGTCCGTTTTTAGAAGCTAATATTTTATTTATTTTTTGAGTAACATTATTTTTAGGCAAAGGTCGTGCTCTTGCTAAAAGTTTTAGCATTTCAAACTCGCCAATAAGTTCGTTGTATTTGTTTTCGCGTGAGCTAAATGTTTCGGCATTAGTACCAATAGAAACAGATGCTAAAAATTGTAAAGTTTTGCTTGTGGTTTCGGTTAAATTCTGGACAATCGCTTTATCATATTCTGGAGCTAATGCTGCACGACAACTTGATAGCAAGCATAAGCTTAAGGTAATAAGAATAAGCTTTTGTGATATGGTTTTTTGCAATTTCATAATATTATAGTTTCATTTAAGTATCTTATAATTTTTAGATTAAACTATTGTAAAAGTTGTCTTTGTCTCCAAAAAATAAAACCTATAATAAAGCCAAAAGCCATACCAAGAAGATTTTTATATAAGTCTACAGTAACAATATCGTCTACCTTTTTTCCAGCATCAACAATCCAAATTAAAATAGCTACAATATATAATATGGCAGTTCCAACTGTTGGATTTATTCGTGGTTTATGGCGAACAGGAAAAAATATATTTGCACATATTGCTCCCCAAAAATATATGAGTATAAACAAGCCACTGTCTACATTGTTTTGTATTACCTTACTAATAGTATTATTGTTTAAATCATCTAAGGCTAAATAAAAATCCCAGATTATAAGTATTACAAAAAGAGCAATTAAAAAATACTCTAACCATTTAATAACGGTGTCATTATTTATAAATGAAATAAACTTACTCATTGCTACAAAAAATATTAGTGTTTAAACATTCTCCATCTTGAAAAATAGTAGCTTCATGACGTTGAGACCAAATAATATGCCCATATAGTAAACCAGAAATTAATAGAAATGCTTGTAGGTAAGGTTTAGGTTTAATTTTGTTTTTAAGTATTATTAATACAACACAAATTATAATTAAAAGTAAAACGGGTAACCACCAGTTACAGCAAAATAAAGGCTTTACAGTACCCATAAAAAAATGCCCGCCTAAAACTCCCCAAAGAAAAGTGATAAAAAAATATTTACCATTTGCCCAGAAGCTCAACCGGTTATTAACGGTATCGTTTTTAACAGTGTTAAGGTTTAGTAGAGCATTTAAAAGTACAATAATACCAATGCAAACTAAAACGATTGTCCAAACTAATTTAGGTGTAAAAAATTGCGACATATTTTAAAAATGATGTTTTAAAGTTACTAATATTCAGTTAAAATAAACCTATAAAAATCAAGGTTTTACTTAGTTGTTACAATTCGGTATTAAAAAATGACAGTTCGGTAAGTTGCTTTTTTTAAAACACGTGTTCTATAAGATATTTGTATCAACATTAAATACCAATACTTATGAAACGTTCACTTTTAATTTTAGCAGTTTTATTTTCATTTCAGTTTATAACTGCACAGGCACAAAACATTACGGTTAATATTTCTAATATAGACACGTATAAAGGCACTTTAGTTATTGGACTTTACGATAACGAATCACAATTTTTAAAGAAAACTGTAAAAGGGAAGCTTAAAAAAGTAACTAAAAATACAGCTACGGTTGTATTTCAAGAGGTAGAACCTGGAGATTATGCAGTGTCTTTATTTCATGATGTTAACGATAATAAAAAATTAGACACTTACGTATTTGGAATTCCAAAGGAAGATTATGGAACATCTAATAACGCTAAAGGTTTTATGGGACCACCAAAATGGGAAGATGCTGTTTTTACAGTAGATTCTAAAAATGTAACACAAAATATTTCACTTTAAACAACACAAATTATGTACAGACTAGCACTATTAATTATTATGTTTTTAACGTCACAGTTAAATGCACAAACCGAAACTAAAACAAATACAAACTTTGAAAAAGGTATGACAAAAGCCTTAGCACTATGGGAAAGTAATCCAGCCGATGCTGTAAACCTTTTTGAACGTATAGCAAGTGCAGAACCAGACAATTGGTTACCGCCATATTATGCGGCAATGGTTTTAATTACTGGCGGATTTTCTGAAAATAATATGGAAACCGTGCATGCTAATTTAAATCGTGCACAAAATTTTTTAAACGATGCCACAGCAATTTCTAAAGAGAATAGTGAAATTATGGTGCTTCAAGCCATGTTGCATACAGTATACGTTGTAAAAGATGGCGCAAAATATGGTATGACTTTATCACCAAAAATTGCAAAAATTTATGAAGAAGCTTATAAATTGTCACCTAAAAACCCACGTGTATTATTAAGTAAAACACAATGGGATATGGGAGCAGCAAAATTCTTTGGTCAGGATACAAAACCTTTTTGCAAGGATATAGAAAAGGCGATAGAACTTTTTACTAACTTTAAACCAGAAACAAGTTTACATCCTAAATGGGGAATGGATGGTGCTAAAAAAGCATTAGCAGAATGTAAACTATAATTAATTTGTATAATTATGCATAGAGTAACCAAACAATTATTAATCACTTTTTTAATAGGAACTTTAGTTTTTATTATTGGTACTGTGTTTTTTGAAGATTACCAGCACAAATCAACAACACAATTTTTAATTGCTTTTGGGTTCTATCAACTGTATGCATTTGTGTTAGGCTTTAGTAATATGTTTTACTTTGGCTATTTAGAAAACAGAAATTGGAAAGATACAGATAGCAAAAAAAGAATAATAATAGGTATTGTAGGTTCTATTTTAATAACGCTTATAGGTTTATTTTTTTTACGTGCATTCACATCGGTTATATATTACGGCAATTCATTTAGTAGTTTTTTACAAAATGAAAGCTTAGAAGCTTACGAGTTTGGTTTTGTAATTACCATGCTTATAGTGTTTGTATTTCATGCCATATATTTTTACAATCGCTATCAAAAAAATAAAATAAAAGAGCAAAAGGTAATTGCAGGAACAGCAAGTGCAAAGTTTGACGCTTTAAAAAACCAATTAGACCCTCATTTTTTATTTAATAGTTTAAATGTATTAACCAGTTTAATTGAAGAAAACCCAAATAGCGCGCAAAAGTTTACCACGAGCCTATCTAAAGTTTACCGTTACGTTTTAGAACAAAAAAATAAGGATTTAGTAACTGTAGACGAAGAATTAAAATTTGCAAAAACCTACATGTCGTTATTAAAAATGAGGTTTGAAGACAGTATAATTTTTGACATACCTGAGCAAGCCTCAAATCCAGAAAGTAAAGTAGTACCATTATCATTACAATTACTTTTAGAAAATGCTGTAAAACATAACACTGTAACAGCTAGTAAGCCATTACACATTAAAATTTATGAGAAAAACGGCAATCTAGTTGTAGAAAATAACTTGCAAACCAAACAAGTAGTAAAAAAGAGTAGTGGCGTAGGTTTAAATAATATAAAACAACGCTATCAATTATTAACAAACAAATTAGTAAGTATAAATGAGTCTAAAACTAATTTTAGAGTAACCATTCCAATACTTACAAAACAAATAAAAACAATGAGACAATTACCACAAAAACAATTTGACGATCGCTACGTAAGAGCGCGAAAACGAGTAGAAGAAATAAAAGAATTTTATTACAACATAATCTCTTACTGCTTTGTAATCCCGTTTTTAATATTTATAAATTATCAAACCTATTGGGAGTTTAAATGGTTTCTATTTCCAGTATTTGGTTGGGGATTAGGTATTGCATTTCATGCTTATAAAGTATTTGTAAACGATGGTGTTTTAGGGCGCAATTGGGAGCAACGCCAAATAGAAAAGTTTATGGAAGAAGAGCAAGCTAATAATCGTTATAAATAAAAATAATCATGGAAAATAAAAATATAGAACCTTATCTTGAAAATGAATCACAACGCGATTATGAGCGAGAAGAAGCCTATATAAGAGCGCAAAAACGTGTAGAAAAAATAGTTGGATTTTACTGGCATTTATTTTGGTATGTAATTGTAAATATTTTTATTGTGTTTATAATTTCTAGAAACCTTAAGGGTGGTGATTTTTGGAGTATAGAAGTATTTTCAACACCTATTTTTTGGGGTATTGGCTTGTTTTTTCATTTTATGGGTGTATTTGGACCAAATTTAATATTTGGTAAAACTTGGGAAAAACGCCAGATAGAAAAGTATATGGAAAAAGATAAAAACCGTTGGGAATAATTACATTATAAATATTAATAGTCAATTTATTTTTAAATGAAAGTAATAATAATTGAAGACGAAAAACCATCTGCAAGACGTTTACAGCGCATGTTACAAGCCTTAAGTATTGAAGCAGAAACAATGTTGCACTCTGTAGAAGAAGCTATAGGATGGTTTCAAAATAATGAGCATCCAGATTTAATTTTTTTAGACATTCAATTAAGTGATGGCTTATCTTTCGAAATATTTGATGCTGTAGAAATACAGTCTGCTATAATTTTTACCACTGCTTATGATGAGTACGCATTACAAGCCTTTAAATTAAACAGTATCGATTATTTACTTAAGCCTATTGATGATGAAGAATTAGACCAAGCGGTGTCAAAGTTTAAAACCAGATTGCCAGAAAAACAAAAAGTAACTTTAGATTTTAACGATATTAAAAAGCTGTTGGTTAACCCAATTGAAAGAGAGTACAAAAAACGTTTCTCGGTTAAAGTTGGGCAACATTTAAAGCTAATTAATGTAGATGAAATTGAATGTTTTTATAGTGAAAACAAAGGAACCTATTTGCATACAACCGATGGTAGAAACTATTTGCTAGACACAACTTTAGATAGTTTAGAAAACGAGTTAGAACCTAAACTGTTTTATAGAATAAATAGAAAGTTTTTTGTAAACATTCAAGCTATAAACGATATGGTGAGTTACACCAATTCAAGACTTCAAATAAAATTAAATAGTTATAATGAGCAAGATGTTATAGTAGCCAGAGAACGTGTAAAAGATTTTAAAAATTGGTTAGAATAATAAAAATTACTCTTCAATTTTATTATCATCAAAGGCAGAAGGTAACATATTAGGTATAAGTTTAGCAACAATTGGTAATAAAATAGCACCACCAGGCAATATAAAAATAGCCAAACTTGGTATAGTTTTAAAAATATCTTTTAATTGAGCTTGCACTTTATTTTGCTCCTCTTTAGTTAACTCTCTAGTTGTTGCCTGAGTTAGTAATAACATAAGGTCTTTACTTTGGTTTAATTCTCTAAAAATACGTTTACTGTTTCGTTTAATTAGTTTGGCTACATATTGTGATGAGTTCTCGTAAAAAACACTAAATTGACTTGACGATTTAAACAATAAAAAGTTGTTTTTATGCTTTTTATAAAACGTTGCTATGTGAGATAAAGAGTCGTTTACATTTTCTTCAGAGAGATTCATATCTGCACCTAAAGCTTTTATAAAATTATATTCTTTATCATCTACAAACTGGTCTTCCCAAACCGAGAGACAAGCCATGTCTATAAAATATTTTTTTTCAGTAGAAGAATATTTGGTTTCAATTTCACGATGGTAAAATTGATTTAAATCGGCTCTATCAGTTTCAATATAAGAAGTAGATTCTTGTATGGTATTAAGTATTTCTGTATCTGCTTTTTTCTTCTTGTCTTTAAAACTTAAAGCATCATAAGTAATATTCATAACCATAGATTCTAAGTTAGAAACATAGTCTTTAATATTATAATCACTTCTTAAATACCTTTCATAAGCAATTACATCTATAAATATTAACGAGTTTACAATGGTTTTATTAAAGTTACGTGTAAGTATGTTATTATCTGCTAAAACACGATCATTAATAAGGCGTTCTAATACCGAAAAATTATCTTTTCCTATTAAAAGCTTATCCCAAACAGAAAGTTCAGACAATTCTAAAGTTTTGTAAAATTTTAAAATTGAAGGAATAAAATCTTCAAATTTTGGATGTTCATTTTTAAAACAATAACAATGAAACAAAGCATCAATAAAATTAATTTTTACTAATTCATCTAATGAAAACTGCGTATCATGTTTAAAGTGGTCTGGCACGGTTTCGCTTAAACCATAAACTAAGCCTGTACTTCTAAGTTTAAAATACAAATCGTTATAATCTTTATAAACCAGAGACTCTGAGTCTACAAGACTGCCAAACTTTTTAATCCAACCTTTAGTAGATGGGTTCACTTTTTTATTTTTTGAGCTATTAACTATCTGTAATTAATAGTAGTTTATATAGGTTTTAATTGTTAACACAATTTTAACAAAACCTATGTTTCTTTATTTCCGTAAATATAGGTGAGAACCAAAAATTAATAAACAAAAAATCTCATTATTATGAAAAAAATGAAAATTTTACTTGGAGTCGCAGTAATTACAGTTGCTGGATTTCTAATGGTAGCTGCCGATCACATTGATGCGCCAGCTGTAAGTGGTGGCGGAGCTAGTTCGTCTACAGATATTACAGACTTTTATGCTTTTAGAGCAGAAAACACAGATAATATTGCTTTTGTAGCAAATGTTAGAGGTTTAATTAGTCCTTCAGCATCATCATCGGTAGATTTTGATGAGAATGTTTTAATTGAAATTAATATTGACACCAATGGAGATGCAGTACAAGATATGGTAATGCAAGCAATACCTAGAGATGGAAAAATGTACATTTTTGGACCGTTTGCATCAACATCTACAGATTTAAATAGTACAATAAATACAGATGCAGTAACAACTGTAGTAGATATTACACCTTATGGATCTAATGCTATTTCTGCAACAAATGCATCTGGAATTACTGCCTTTGCAGGATTAAGAGACGATCCATTTTATTTTGATTTTGCTCAGTATTCTGAAATTATTGCAGGAAATGCAACTAGTTTTAACGATCCTGGTACAGATTTATTTGCAGGTACTAACGTATTATCATTAGTAGTTGAGGTTCCTAAAAGTTTAATAGGAGGAACAGGAACAATAAACACTTGGGTAGAAACTAAGTCTAAATAATAACTAACAAAAAATAAACTTAATATTATGAAAAATATAAAAATATACATGTTAGCGGTACTAGTTTCGGCTGTATCTTTTAACTGTTCTAACGATGATGATGCTGCTTTTATTACAGTAGCACCAGATCCAGATTTCTCTGGAACCTACACACAAGATGACCAAATGGCAAGACCTGCTATAAATACCGTTTTTGTAAATGACGGAAGTAAGGATATGTTTAATACTACAGTTCCTTCTGCGCAAGGTGCTGCATTTCAAACAGCTTTTGAAGATAAATTATTAGCCTTAAATCCTGGATACACAACAAATGCCTTAGGTTTTACAGCAACTCAATTTACTACAGCCTTAGCTACAGATGTTTTAACTGTAGATTTAGATGGAGAAACAACTTTTGCAAGTGCAGATCTATCTACTGTTTTAACTGGTAGAACTTTAATGGACGATGTAATTGATATAGAATTAACATTAATATTTGGAGGACCAGACGGATCAGAAAATCCAGGTTTAACAAGTGATAATGTACCTTCTAATGATAAAGCTTTTTTAGCCTCTTTTCCATATTTAGCTTCTCCTCACTAGAAGTCTAAATTAATAATAGAGCGTTAATTTTATTATTAGCGCTCTATTTTTTTACCCAAAAACCAAGAAAACAAACAAAAACAAACAACATGAAAACCAAAATATTCACACTTTTAATTACTGTATTTCTGTTAGGATGTAATACAGAAACTAAAAAACAAATTTCGAATCCCGAAGATTATAACGTCTATTTAAATTCAGAAAATAAAAATTTAAAAACAGCACAAGATGAGTTGACTTTTTGGGAAAATAAACTAGAAGCCACACCAAACCAGTTTCCATATCTTGCAAAAAAAGCTTCTGCCGAAACTCAGTTATTTGGCATAACAGGAGATATTCAACATTTAATTAATGCCGAAAATTACTTAATTGAAGTAAACAAAACTACAAACTACAGTGAAGCAGGATATTTAAGAGCATTAGCCAGAAACTATATCTCTCAACATAGATTTAAAGAAGCTTTATTACTATTAGAAAAAGCCGAAACTAATGGTGAAAATTTAGCAGGTACACAAAAAATGTTATTTGATGTGCATATGGAATTAGGTAATAATGATAAAGCAAAACATTACCTAGAACAAGTTGTAGATTTAAATAGTTTCGATTATTTAATTAGAACAGCAAAATGGAATGACCATAAAGGTAATCTTGAAGCTGCCATAAAATATATGGAGCAAGCAATGGCTAAAACCGAATCTTCTAAAATAAAATCATCTATGCAATGGTCTTACACTAACATTGCAGATTTTTATGGGCACGATGGTCAAATACAAAAATCTTATAATTATTTTTTAAAAGCCTTAGAATTAAACCCTAACGATGCCTATGCGAAAAAAGGTATTGCATGGATAATATATTCTTACGAAAGAAATCCAGAAGAAGCTCTAAGAATTTTAAACACTATTACTACAAACTATAAAGCACCAGATTATTATTTGTTAAAAGCTGAAATTGCTGAGTTTATGAAAGATGAAACAGCAAATACAAAATATTTGAGCCAATATAAAGAAGCTGTAAAAGACTCTAATTATGGCGATATGTATAATGCTTATAATATAGAATTATTAGCAGAAACCAATCCAGATTCTGCTTTGGTATTATCTAAAAAAGAAATTGAAAATAGAGCCACTGCTCAAACTTACGATTTATTATCTTGGGCGCATTTGCAAAAAGGAAACACAGCCGAAGCTTTAAAAATAGCAAAAGAACACGTTGTAAATAAAACTTACGAACCAACAGTTTTATACCATTTAGCAGAAATTTATAAAGCTAACAATATGGAAGACGAATTAAAACCGCTAAAAGAAGAACTTTTAGGTGCGTCTTATGAGTTAGGACCAATAATGGAAACTAAAATTAAGCAACTATAAAATTACTAATGAAAAAAATTAGCCACCAAATTAATTATGCTTTAACAGCATTATTTCTAGTATTTACACTTTCTCTCTCTGCGCAGCAATTAAAAGGCGTTGTAGAAGACATTTACTCACAACCTTTAAGCGGTGTTTATATATATAACTTAAATAGCGAAGCTCACGCACATACTTTAGATAATGGTGCCTTTGTAATAGAAAATACAAAACCAGAAGATACTTTGTCTGTAAGTTTATTAGGTTTTAAAAAATTAAACATTGTTTTAAAAAAAGAAGACTTTAACCAAGGTTTAAACATAAGTCTAGAACGTAAAATTTTTAGGTTAAATGAACTGGTTTTAAATCAAGAAGTAGAAGTTTTAAACGCTTTACTTAAAATAGATGTAGACAATAATCCAATAAATTCATCACAAGAAATATTACAAAAAGTACCTGGATTAATTATAGGTCAACACGCTGGTGGAGGTAAGGCCGAGCAACTTTTTTTAAGAGGTTTCGATATAGATCATGGTACAGATGTTTCTATAAATGTAGATGGTATACCAGTTAACAATGTTTCTCATGCACATGGTCAAGGTTATAGCGATTTACACTTTCTTATACCAGAAACAATTAAAAATTTAGATTTTGGTAAAGGTCCGTATTATGCAAATGCTAGAGACTTTACAACAGCAGGTTATGTAAATTTTAAGACAAAAAATTATTTAGACAGTAATGTAATAAAATTATCATACGGTCAATTTAATAGTATTAGAACATTAGGTTTATTTAATTTAATAGATAAATCTAAAAGTGATAATGCCTATGTAGGTATAGAATATATCGAGACCGATGGGCCATTTAATACCTCGCAAAACTTTAATCGTTTAAACCTATTTGGTAAATACAACACTTTTATAAATAGTAGTGATAGATTGGCAATTACAGCTTCGCATTTTACAAGTAGATGGGATGCATCTGGACAAATACCACAGCGAAAAGTAGATGATGGAACCATAGATAGATATGGAGCTATAGATGATACCGAAGGTGGAAATACAAGCCGTACAAATTTAAATGTAGAATTTCTTTCAGAGATAAATGAAAATACAACATTAAAATCAAACGTTTTTTACTCGCATTATGATTTTGAATTGTACTCTAATTTTACATTCTTTTTAGAAGACCCAATTAATGGCGACCAAATAAAACAAAAGGAAAACCGAAACATATTTGGTTTTAATGCTCAAATAGATAAGTTTTATAATAAAGATGCTTTCGATGTTGAAACAACAGCAGGTATAGGTTTGCGTCACGATAAAAATGATGATGTAGAATTGTCACATACTTTAAACAGAAACACTACACTAGAAAACATTCAATTAGGAGATATAAACCAAACTAATGCTTTTGCTTTTTATAAAGCTAAATTCGATTTTGGGCGATTTGAAATCACTCCAGGATTACGTTTAGAATACTTTAAGTTTTTATATAACGATAAATTACTTGAGACTTATAATACCCAATCTGAAACAAAAACAGCATTACTACCTAAACTAAATATAGTGTTTAGGCAAAATGAAAACTTACAATGGTTTTTAAAATCTGGTATTGGTTTTCACTCTAATGATGCTAGAGTAGTTGTAGCACAAGAAGGAGAAGATATTTTACCAAAAGCTTATGGTGTAGATTTTGGTACAATTTATAAACCATTTTCAAAACTATTTTTAAATGCAACGGTTTGGTATTTACACTTAGACCAAGAATTTGTTTACGTTGGAGATGCAGGAATAGTAGAACCTAGCGGAAAAACAAAAAGGTTAGGTTTAGATTTAGGATTACGATATGAGTTAAACGAGTATTTATATTTAAATACCGATGCAACCTTAACACAAGCACGAGCTATAGATGAGGTTGATGGTGAAGATCATATACCTTTAGCACCTAGCTTTACATTAGTTGGAGGGTTGGCGTTAAAAGATTTTAATAATTTCTCAGGAAGCTTTAGATACAGATATATTGATGATAGGCCAGCAAATGAAGACTATTCTGTAACAGCTGAAGGTTATTTTGTTACAGATTTTAATATAAATTATCAATTTAATAAAAACTTAAACTTAGGTGTTTCAATAGAAAACTTATTTGATGTAGAATGGAATGAAACACAATTTTTAACCGAGTCAAGATTACAAAACGAAGCTGCATCAGTAGAAGAAATTCACTTTACTCCGGGCACACCATTTAATGCAAAAATGATATTAACTTACAAATTTTAAATAATTTAAAACCAACACACTATTTATTTCGTAAGTAAAATTGTAGACATAATGAATAGTATATAATTGATTGTTGAGACCAACAAATTCTTTTAGCTACATGTTAGTAAAAGTTTTGTTTGTTTTTTGTTGGTTGATTAGAAAGTACCTTGTTTATCCCTAACTATTAAACAAGGGCTTTCTACAACAATTAAGTAATTGTTTTAAGGGAAATAATTACTTCTAAAAAGGCTTAAAGAGAAATCTTTAAGCCTTTTTTTATGTGTTATAATTGCTAAATTGGTTGAATAAAAAAAACCTCAGTTTTATAAATCTGAGGTTTTTTACTATTTAGTATTTAAGTGTTTTTTAAGATTGTAATGCACCTAATGTATAAAGTTGTTCTAAAGTAGGAGAAGCACTACCACCAGCAGGTTCTAATGTAATACCAAAGGCTTGTGACTCGTTGGTATTTGTTAATTTAAAAATCTTATTTTCATTAGATTTAAAATTATCTATAGTACCTAAGCTTGTTGGTGTTAACGGGTTTAAGGTTAACGACCAAGCTTGATAAACTTTTCCTTCTGGAGGTTCTGGTAAACCTTGTAAATCTAAATAAACAGTATTGCTTTCTTTATCCCAATAAGCTTTTGCATAGGCTTCAGGATAAACTGCTTGTCCTGCTAAAGGAACAGCAATAACATCTTTAGCTCTTAAAGCATTTAATAGTGTTTTAGTTTCAGCTAAATCTGTATTTATAGTATTTACACGATTTTCAAAAAACGCTTTTTCAGTTTGTACAGTATTAATTTTAGACTCTAAATTGTTTTTCTCATTTACAGTCCATAATAATCCAGCTGCTAATAAAATAGTGGCTGCCCAACCAGTATAAGTAAACCAATTGTTTTTAGGTTTATTTAAAGCTATAATTTGAGCATCTCCATTATTATTTTTTAATTTACTTAAAATTGTTTCAAAAGAAATTACTCTGTTTTTTGGAGCGACTTCTTTGGTTAATTTAAGTATTGCAGTTTCTATGGCTAAAACTTCTTGAGTAACTTCAGGATGTTTTAACATCATATCATAAACATCTTCGTTTTCCTTAGCAGTGAGTGCACCGGCAACGTAGAGTTCTAATATTCCAGAATCTATGTAAGTTTGTGTATTCATAATTATTCTAATACCATTTCTCTTAGTTCCTTAATACAATTTCTATTGTGCGTTTTTATTGTCCCAATAGGCATGTCTAACGTTTCAGATGCTTCTTTTTGCGTGTAACCTTTAAAGTAAAGGAGCTCGATAACTTTTATACACTTTTCTGCTAGTTTACTAACAAACTTGGCAATGCCAATCGCATCTGTAGATTGGTCTAAGTTATCTCGAGTTGGTATAATATCTACGAAAAAATCTGAGTTAAGGTTTTTAGAACTGTTTTTAAAACTTTTAGAACGTGTTTTATCTATAGCAGCATTTCTTGCAATGTTTAAAATCCAGGTAAAAAAACGTCCTTTAGAAGCATTGTAAGAATCAGATTTATTCCATGCTTTAATAAAAACATCTTGCATTATTTCTTCTGCAATATCGTGATCTCTTACTATATTATAAATTACACCATGCATGCTTTCACTATACATATTGTATAAGGCTTCGAATGCTTTTTCGTCCTTTGCTTTAAACTTTACTATTAATTGTTCTAGTTGCATTATTTAAAATTATTGAATTATACCACCACAGCTTATTCTGCTTCCTGCAGCGCCACTTGGTTGAGATGTAAAATCATCTGTACCTTGGTGTACAATAATGGCTTTACCTAAAATGTCTTTTGTGTTGTCTCCACAACCTATGCACCATTCGTTTGTAGAAAAGTTTACAGCAGCAAAACCTTTTTCGTCTGCATTAAAATTTCCTATATCACCTTTATGGTATCCAGCATCATCTCCCCATTTACCATGCGGCTCTCCAGTTGGGTTCCAGTGACCTCCAGTAGATTTTCCATCGCTAGAAGAGCAATCTGCCTTTTCATGAATGTGTATAGCATGTTCTCCTGGGTCTAAACCTTCTAAAATGGCAGTCATTTCTACTTTTCCATCTTCTTGTGTGAAAACAACATTGCCTTTTACATTACTATCGCTTTTTGGTGATAAAGCAAATTTAACTTTAACTGCTTTTTCTGCTTCGGTTACGGGTTCAACTTTATCTTTTGCATCTTTTTTACAGCTTATTGTGAATACTGAAACTGCTAACAGTGTAAGTAATACTAATTTTTTCATTGTTATAGTTGTTTTTTGTTATAGTTTAGAAAGTTAAGCTTATAAATGGATTTTTGCAAGAAACTTGCTGCCTAATACCTTTAAAATCTATATTAAATTTATTAAAGCACTTTTTTAATCTATTGAAAAATTTTCAATGGCTTTAAACTCAGAAATTTCTAAACTTTCTATGGTGCTTCTATATTTTTTCCAATCTGTATTAAAAAATGTGTTTGTTTCTTTTAAGGCATTTTTTAATGCTGTTTTTGCATGATTTAGTAATGTTGTTTCTGTACTGGTTAAACCGTTTTGTCTTGAACTAATGTAGCTACTTGCGTTACCAATTCTAGAATTTACAGTAGGTAAGTTACTACGGGTAATACCTTGCCTGTCGTCTTCTTTACCAAAGTAAATAGCAAATTGTTCGTCTATTTGTTTAATAATTTCTTTAGATGCTTTTATTTCTTCTTTATATTTCTTTTTGTCTAAACTGCTAAGGTTCTTCTTAAATTTTTCAGCTGTTTTTTTGCTTTCGGCTAATTGCTTTGTTGCATTTGCCATTGTTTGTCTTAAATCTTCAATTGATTTTAAGGCTGTGTATATTTCATTAGTGTTTTGTGCTGAAACTTCAAGTCTTGGATCTTCTTTTACAGTAATAAATTCTTCCGAAGTTAAATCGCCATAATGCATTACAGCTTTGTAAGTTCCTGGTTTTACTTCTACGCCTCGTGGCTCACTTTTTCTTTTTCGTAATGATTTTGATGGTCTATCTTTTCCGCTTTCACGCATATACCATGTCCAATTGTAAATACCTGTTGTATCTGGAGTTTTTCGTTTTAAAGTTCTAATAAGTCTATCGTTATCATAAATCTTAAGACTTATAGAATCCCATTTTACTTTATTTTCATCTAAACCTTCTTCTTCATTTTTATTATCTTTTTTAGCTTCTTTTTCTTTTTTTACTGGCTTATCTATTTTTACAAAATACCTAAATCTTGCTCCAGAACCTCTGTTTTCGCCATTATACATAGCGTCTGCACCAAAACGGCTACCAGTTGGTTGTTGGTATGCTGCTTTGTAAGCTGTTGGTGGCGTAAATAATTTTAGTTTATTATTAGAAATTTCGTTTTTAGCTATGGCTCTTAAAGGCCTAATATCATCTAAAACCCATGCAGCACGACCAAAAGTGCCAATAACTAAATCGTGTTCTCTTGGGTGAATTACTAGATCTTTTACAGGAACTGTTGGGAATCCTTCTGTCCATTTTGTCCATTTGTTGCCTGCGTTTGTAGATATATAAAGTCCGTCATCGGTACCTAAAAACATAAGGTTTGGTTCTTCAATATCTTCAATTATAGAAAGCGTGTAACTTTCAACATCATTAGCATCTACAATACGTTGCCAAGTTTTACCATAGTTTTTTGTCCTGTAAGCGTAAGGTTCGTAATTAAATCTTCTATAATCATTAGCAACTAAAAGTGCTTCGCCTTTATTTTTATTACTAGCTTTTATTTGTACAATCCAACTTCCTTTAGGTAAGCCGCTTAAACCATTACTAACATCTTCCCAAGTATCGCCATTGTTTTTAGTTACATGTACACGACCATCATCTGTACCAACCCAAAGCATATTTTTTTCTATTGGAGATGGCTCAATAACTAGTATTGTACAGTGATTTTCTGCTCCTGTAGCATCTATTGTTAATCCGCCACTATCACGTTGTTTTTGTTTTTTTGGATCGTTGGTAGTTAAGTCTGGCGATATAATCTTCCAAGTATCACCTTTATCTGTAGATTTATGTACAAATTGGCTTCCAAAGTAAACCGTACTATTATCAAACGGATCTATATTTATTGCAGAATTCCAGTTAAAACGTAGTAATACATTAGCATCTGGATGTGTTGGTCTAACCATATAATTATTGCCTGTTTGCCAATCGTAACGGCTTACGTAACCTTGCTGGCTCATAGTCCAACCGTAACGTGAATTGTCGCGATCTGGAATAACATCAAAACCATCACCAAAGCTTATTTCTTGCCAATAGCTATTTCTAATGCCTTGCGCTTTCCAAACATAAGCTGGGCCACGCCAAGAACCGTTATCTTGCATACCGCCGTAAACATTATACGGGAACTCGTTATCTACATTTATATGGTAAAATTGTGCCACAGGCATGTTACCAATAAAACGCCAAGATTTTCCGCCATCTTTGGTAATATTCATTCCGCCATCATTTCCATCTATCATGAAATTTCCGTTTTCAGGATGTATCCACCAGGCGTGATGATCTGGGTGTACACCATTATTTGCACCATAAGCCGGCATAAGTTGTTTAAAACTTTTTCCACCATCTTCACTTACATTTATGTACGTGAATACAGAGTATACGCGATTTTCGTTTTGTGGATCTACATAGATTTCAGAATAGTAAAACGGCCTGTTTCCAATATCACTTTTATCGTTTATTTTTTCCCATGAAAATCCGCCATCTTCACTTTTGTAAAGCGCATTCTTTTTAGCTTCAACTAAAGCATAAATTATATTTGGTTTATTTCTAGCGATTGCTACACCAATTCTTCCTAAATTACCTTTTGGAAAACCTTCTTTTTCTGTAATTTTTTTCCATGTTTTACCACCATCGTGAGTTATATGTAATCCAGAGCCTTCACCACCAGAATTAAAAAACCAAGGCTCACGTTTGTGTTCCCACATTGCAGCAATTAATTTGTTAGGATTTGTAGGATCCATAACTAAATCTGCCGCACCAGTTTTATTATTTGCAAATAATATATTTTTCCATGTTTTACCACCATCTGTAGTTTTGTAAACACCACGCTCACTGTGTTCTCCCCAAGGACTACCAATAGCAGCAGCATAAACAATATCTGGATTTGTTGGATCTATTACAACTCTATGGATATGTCTTGTTTTTTCTAAACCCATAGATTTCCAGCTTTTTCCAGCGTCTAAAGATTTATAAATACCATAACCACCATTTAAACTATTTCTTGGATTACCTTCTCCAGTTCCTACCCAAATAACACTTGGGTTAGATTGTTGTATAGCAACAGCACCAATAGATGCGGTAACTTCATTATCAAAAATAGGATCCCATTTAATACCACCAGAAGTAGATTTCCATAAACCACCAGAAGCTGTACCAACATACATAATATCTGGGTTAGAATGTACAGCATCAATTGCTGTAACGCGTCCAGACATTCCTCCAGGACCAATATTTCTAGGCGTTATATTTTTAACCAAATCCATAGAGAAATCCTGTGAAAATGCTGTAATTGAAATACATAAGAAAGAAAGAAATAATAGTTTTTTCATTTTTTTGTTCATTAGTTTGCCTTAAAGTTAAGCACAAAATCTTAAATAGATGTTAAGTGCAATTTTTTCATTCTAAAATATCGTATTTTTATAGAGCAATGAGAAACGAGAAATTAACTAGAAAAGGTTTTATATTTAAAGAATATGAAGCACCTTCACAATCGCCTTTCGAGAAACTTTTTGATATTTTTAAAGAGTTAATTACACATACTTCGGGTGATTTTGATGAAGCCATAGATTGGCTTAGAGAATTAGATAAAGAATATAAACTTACTACGCCAGATTATACAATAGATGATTTTATTGAAGATTTAAAAGCCAAAGGTTTTATAAGAGAAGAAATAAAGCCAGATGGTAACAAAGGTATTGGTATTACTGCCAAAACCGAGCGTGCAATACGTCAAGCTGCTTTAGATCAAATTTTTGGAAAAATAAAACGGAGCGGAAGCGGAAACCATAAAAGTAAAGGTGTTGGAATAGGAGATGAACACACAGGAGATTTTAGAAATTATCAATACGGTGACGGATTGGATAAAGTCTCTATGACAGAAAGCCTTCGTAATGCCCAAATAAATAATGGTATTGGTGATTTTACTATTACTGAAGACGATTTAGTAGTTGAGGAAACAAGACATAAATCTCAAATGAGTACTGTATTAATGATAGATATTAGTCACAGTATGATTTTGTATGGTGAAGATAGAATTACACCTGCAAAAAAAGTGGCAATGGCTTTAGCCGAGTTAATAACCACACGCTACCCAAAAGATACTTTAGATATTTTGGTATTTGGAAACGATGCTTGGCCAATTAAAATTAAAGATTTGCCATATTTAAACGTTGGGCCATACCACACAAACACAGTTGCAGGCTTACAATTAGCTATGGATTTGTTAAGAAGAAAACGAAACACCAATAAACAAATATTTATGATAACCGATGGTAAACCAAGTTGTTTGCGTTTGCCAGATGGTACTTACTATAAAGATAGCAATGGTTTAAATCCACACATAACTAACAAATGTTATGCTATGGCACAACAAGCCAGAAAATTACACATACCAATAACAACATTCATGATTGCTCAGGATAATTATTTGATGCAATTTGTTCAAGAGTTTACACGTGCAAATCAAGGAAAAGCATTTTATACAGGATTAAAAGGTCTTGGTGAAATGATTTTTGAAGATTATGAAACCAATAGAAAGAAACGAATTAAAGGATAGAAACAAATAAAAAGTGTAAAGCTATAAAGTGAAAAGTTTTAATCACTAAAATGAAAAAGATTTTAAAAAACTATGGAAATAAAAAATATAAAAACTTTAGGCGAGTTAAAAAACGCTGGATATAAAAGTAAGTCTATTAAAGATGAACTTAGAGATAATTTAATAGAGAAAATTAAGAATAAAGAAACTACATTTAAAGGTGTTCATGGTTACGAAAACACCGTAATACCAGAGTTAGAACGTGCAATTTTATCTAGACATAATATTAATTTATTAGGTTTACGTGGTCAAGCAAAAACACGTTTAGCACGCTTAATGCTAAATTTGTTAGACGAATATATTCCTGTAGTTGAAGGCAGCGAAATTAATGACGATCCTTTACAGCCTATTTCACGATTTGCAATAGAATTAATTAAGGAAAAAGGAGAAAAAACACCAATAATTTGGTTACATAGAAGTGAGCGTTTTGCCGAAAAACTAGCAACTCCAGATGTAACAGTGGCAGATTTAATAGGTGATGTAGACCCAATAAAAGCAGCGAATTTAAAGTTGAGTTATGCAGACGATCGTGTAATTCATTACGGAATGATTCCGCGTGCTAACCGTTGTATTTTTGTTATAAATGAATTACCCGATTTACAAGCCAGAATTCAAGTGGCTTTATTTAATATTCTACAAGAAGGCGATATACAAATTCGAGGTTTCAAACTTAGGTTAAACTTAGATATGCAGTTTATATTTACTGCAAATCCTGAAGATTATACTAACCGTGGTAGTATTGTAACGCCTTTAAAAGATAGAATTGGTTCTCAAATTTTAACGCATTATCCAGAAGATATTGAAACTGCAAAAATAATTACACAACAAGAAGCAAAACTAGATAAAAGACAAACAAATAGTGTCGCTATTCCAGAGTTGGCTAAAGATTTACTGGAACAAATTGTTTTTGAAGCCAGAGAAAGCGAATATATAGATGCTAAAAGTGGTGTAAGTGCAAGATTAAGTATTACTGCATTCGAAAATTTATTGAGTACTGCAGAACTTCGCGCTTTAAAAACAGGAGACACAAAAACAATGGTACGTTTAAGTGACTTTTTAGGTATTATTCCTGCAATTACAGGAAAAGTAGAATTAGTTTATGAAGGAGAGCAAGAAGGTGCTGCAAAAGTTGCATTTAATTTAATAGGTGAAGCCGTAAAAAGTTTATTTCCAGAGTTTTTTCCTAAAATTGAGAAGCTACAAAAACAAGAAGAAGAAAGTCCTTATGACGATGTAGTATCATGGTTTTTTAATAATCGTGATGGATTTGAACTTTTAGACGATTTAAGAGATAAAGAGTACAAACATTTATTAGATGCTATTGCTCCATTAGATGATTTACTTGGAGAATACCAACCAAATTTAGATAAAACTGAAAGCTATTTTGTAAAAGAATTTGTTTTATGGGCTTTAGTAGAATATAAACAACTAAGTAAATACCGTTATACCGAAGGTATCCAGTTTAAAGATCCATACGGAAGTTTTATAAGCGGTTTATAAATATTAAATACAAAAGCGCAGTTAATTTTAATTGCGCTTTTTTTTATATAAAATGTATTTAAATTAACTTAGTGATAACCTGTGTTTCGCTATGTAATGTTTTATGAACAGGACATTTATCTGCAATTTGAAGTACACGTTTTATTTGTTTTTCATCTAGATTACCAGTAAGTTTTATTTCTCTATGAAAAGTATCGATTTTTGCTGAAGTTGATTCGCAATTTTCACAATCCTCAGCATGAGTTTTTGAGTATTTAGTATGTACTTCAACATTTTCAATATCCCAACCTTTTCGTTTAGAATACATTTGAATAGTCATTGCTGTACAAGCAGATAGTCCTGCAGATACAAGCTCGTATGGTGAAGGACCAAAATCATTTCCGCCAAAACTCGTTGGTTCGTCTGCTGTTATATAATGATTTCCTACTTTCATTTTAGTTGTAAATCCTTCAGAAGCATCTAAACTTGCAACAACATCATGTACGGTATTGATGGTTTCATTTTCTGGTATATTTACATAGCGTATGGCCCAACTAGAAATTATTTTACCAACATAATTAGAATCTTCTTTTTTCATTAATAAGTGATCTGCACCATCTATAGAAACAAAACTTTTTGGGTGTCTTGCTGCAACATATATTTCTTCAGCATTTTGAATACCTACAGTTGTATCTTGTGGAGAGTGAATCACTAATAAAGCTTTACGAAGTTTTTGTGCAACGTCTGGCAACGATTTTGTTTCAATATCGTCTAGAAACTGTTTTTTAATTGTAAAAGGTCGTCCGCCAATATTAACTTTAGCAATACCATTAGTTTTTATTTCATCAACACTACTTTCTATTAAATGTTGAACATGTTTTGGATTTGAAGGCGCACCAATTGTAGCAACTGCTTTTATAGACTCTAATTTTGCTGCAGCAAAAATTGCAGCGGCGCCACCTAAGGAATGTCCAATAATTAGTGTTGGAGCACTATAATTTTTTTCTAAATAATTTGAAGCATGAATTAAATCGTCAACATTACCAGAGAAATTAGTATTTTCAAAATCACCTTCACTATCACCTAAACCTGTGAAATCGAAACGTAATACTCCAAAACCGTTTGCTGTAAGCTCTCTACTAATATTTTTTACAGCAGATAAGTTTTTATTACATGTAAAACAATGTGCAAAAATTACAAAGTTATGAGGATGTTGATTTACAGGAAGCTCTAAACGTCCAACTAAATTTTCGTTTTTAGCGTTGTTAAAGGTTACTTTTTGAATGTTCATTTGTTTTGTTTTTATAATCAGTCGTAAAATTGAAGCAGCCTTTCATAAAAGTATGTTTACCAGTTATCTCTCGACTTAATATTTGCTTCGCATAGTTTTATAATTTCGGTAATTCTTTTTTGTTTAGTGGTTTCTCTTTTCGCTTGGTTTAACCAATATAAGTAGCTTTTTCTGTAAGAAGGCGCTAAGTTTTTATAGTTTTTAAAAGCATTAGGATTGTTATTAAATGCTGTTTGTAGTTGCTCTGGAATAATACCTTTTTCAACAGCATCTAAAGCTGTCCAACTACCATTTTTTTTTCCTATTTCAATACTATCAAATCCTTTTTGATGCATTAAATTTTTAGCAATTAAAACTTCTATATGCTTTTTATTTACAGCACTCCACACACTTTTGGGTTTTCGTTTACAAAAGTATTGTCTACGTTTTCCGTTACCTAAACTTTTAACAGTACTATCAATCCAGCCATAGCATAAGGCAACTTTTACCGCTTCTTCCCAACGCATGCTTTGCTTTTTGTGACTTACTTTATAAAAGATGAGGTAGATGCCTTCGTCATTTTCATGGTTTTTATGTAACCATTCTCGCCATTCTAAATCTGTTTTAAAATAAAGTTCTTGTTTTGCTAATGGCATATTTAAAAATTTTTATCTAAATATTTTATTTGGAAACACAACCATACTTTCGGTTCCATCTTGCGCCACTGAAGCCACACCAAAAAAGAAATTATCTATAACAATGCCTTTTAATGTAAATGCTTTAACATCACCAACATAACGGCTATTATCCCAAGTTGGTGAAGTAGTATCTCTCCAATAAATTTTATAGCCTTTAGCTCCATTAACCTTATCCCATTTAAATTTAGCAGATGGCTCTACAATACCACCAATAGCAACAGTTTTTGGTGCAGGTGGAGCAGATGCTAAACTAGCCAAATTTATTGCATTTACTGCAGTAAGTTTTTTTGCATAATCGAAATTAACATGCTCAACAACATCACCATATTTAGTACCGTTTTCTTCGCGAATATCTTGATGTTGCTGTGTGTAGTTTTCATGAGCTTCCATAATTCTAATACCTGCAAAACCTAAATCGTTAAACGGTCTATGGTGACCGCCACGACCAAAACGATCTAATCTATACACCATCATTGGATTCATTTCTGGCATATATGTTTTTACATTTTTGTGTATATATCTTGCTAATTGTCTAGAAATACCATCGACTTCACCACCATAAAAACGACGTAATTTGCGTTGACGTTCATTTTCGGTAGGTGGCACAGGTTCTGAAAATATTCTAAAAGTGCGATTGTCAATAACACCATCAACACCTTTAATATTTCCTATCATATCGTTGTTTAAAATGCCAATAACATCCCAATTATTATCTTTTGCATATTTTGCTAGTCCAGCACCACCAAATAAGCCTTGCTCTTCTCCAGATAATCCAACATAAATTATACTACTTTCAAAGTTATATTTTGAAAGCACTCGAGCTGCTTCAATTGTTCCTGCCATACCCGAGGCATTGTCGTTTGCACCAGGAGCATCTGTAGTGAAATCCATAGTATCGCTGGCACGAGAATCTATATCTCCACTCATTATTACGTATCGATTAGGATATTTAGTCCCTTTTTGTATAGCTACTACATTTACAATCCATGCATCATGTGGTACACGATTATTACCTTCTTTTCTAACAAAATCTTTTTGATAAAAAACGTTTAAGCAGTTATTACATTCTTTAGAAATAGTTTGAAATTCACTTTTTATCCAGCGTCTTGCTGCGCCTATACCTCTTGTATTTGAAATGGTATCGCTAAATGTGTTTCTGGTTCCAAAATTAGCTAATGTATTAATATCTTTTTCTATACGTTCTGACGATACAGCATCAATAATATCATATATTTTTTGATTGGTTTGTGCAGACAAGAAAGTTGTTAAAAGGAAAAAAGGAAATATTAGTAGTTTCATAAAAAATATTTTTAACTAAAATAATGAAAATATAAGCATTAATTAACTAATACTTAATTAAGGTTTATGGTGTTTTTCTAACGCCTAAAAGTAAATCTTTATTAAATTCCTCATCACTATTTGCTGTTTTATGAAGTACTGAAATGGCACCTGTAGATTCTAAAACGACTGCTACAACTTGATCATAGTTTAATACATTAGCTTCTCTAAGTTTAGCTATTAGTTGTTTTTTTTCTACACGAGCATGTTTTAAATTTTCTTCTAAAATAGTATTACCATCCATTAATAGTAATGGTGCATTAGATATTAATTTGCTTAATGGTTTTATTTTTCGTTGTAACAAGGAAAAAATATAAGTTAGTATTAGTAAACCTGCTATTGCCGTAAAACCATGAACAATAGAAGTAGAGGATGTTAGTGTAGATGAAATTATACTACCTATAGCAATTGTAAAGGCAAAATCGTAAGCTGTAAATTTTGCAAACGATCTTAAACCAATAATTCGAGTAAGAAATATAATTATTATAAAAATTAAAATACAACCTATTAAGGTTTGTAAAATTGGATCACTATTACTGTATAGCCATTTCATATAAAAGTTTTTTAGTTATTAGTAAATTGTTGTGGTATACTCAAATTTACAATTTTGAGTAGTTTATATCAATTCTCAAAAACTAAAGTTTAGTTAATAAAAAAAGCCAATACTTTGGGAGTATTGACTTTATTTCCTACTAAATAATTAAAACTAGATTAAAAACAGTATTTATTTTCTGCTTTTACTTTTTCCGCGATTTCGTTACGTAGATCAACAATATCCGGATAATTTGTATATTTCGTGAAACGTTTAAGTCCCATTAACATCATGCGTTGTTCATCACCTTCAGCAAAAGAAATGATACTTTCTTTTCCTTTACCTTCAACAATACTTACTGCATTGTATAAGTATAATTTAGACATGGCAATTTGTACAGCTTGTTCTTTTTCACTTGTACGTTTAGCGTTTTTCTCAGTTCTTAAAATTGTAGATTCTGCCATGTAGATTTCAATTAAAATATCAGCAGCTGCAATTAATAACTGTTGGTGCTCTTCTAAATCTGGTCCAAATTTTTGAACAGCGGCACCAGCAACCATTAAGAATACTTTTTTAAGTTTAGCTATCATTGCCTTCTCCTCAGAGAATAACTCAGAGTAATCTGGTGTATCAAAAGAAGGAATACCCATTAATTCTTGCTGTACAGCTTGTGCAGGATTTAATAAATCTACATGACCTTTCATTGCTTTTTTAACAAGCATACCAACAGAAAGCATTCTATTAATTTCGTTTGTTCCTTCGTAAATACGAGCAATTCTAGCATCTCTCCATGCGGCTTCCATTGGAGTTTCTTCTGAGAATCCCATACCACCAAATATTTGAATACCTTCATCTGCACAACTTTGTACATCTTCAGATACAGCAACTTTTAAAATAGAGCATTCAATTGCATATTCTTCTACACCTTTAAGTTCTGCTTCTTGGTGCGTATTTCCTGCAGCTTCACGCATTGCAATACGATCTTCAATGTTTTTAGCAGCTCTATATGTTGCAGATTCTCCAGCATAAGCATTAGTTGCCATTTCGGCTAACTTAACTTTAATTGCACCAAAGTCTGAAATAGGTGTTTTAAATTGTTTTCTTTCGTTTGCGTACTGTACGCCAGTTGTTAAAATTCTTCTTTGAGAATCTAAACAAGCAGCAGCTAATTTTATACGACCAACGTTTAATGCATTCATTGCGATTTTAAAACCTTCACCACGACCAGCTAACATATTTTCTACTGGTACTTTAGTATCGTTAAAAAATACCTGACGCGTAGAACTTGCACGAATACCTAATTTATGTTCTTCTTCGCCCAATGTTATTCCATTAGCATTTTCAGGATCGTATTCAACTATAAAACCAGTAATATTTTTATCGTCTTCAATACGAGCAAAAACAATCATCACACTACAGAATCCTGCATTTGAGATCCACATTTTTTGCCCATTAATTTTATAAGACTTGCCATCTTCTGTAAGTTCTGCTGTAGTTTTTCCAGAGTTAGCATCAGATCCTGCACCTGGCTCTGTTAAACAATAAGCACCAAACCATTCACCAGAGGCTAGTTTAGGTACATATTTTTGTTTTTGAGCTTCTGTACCATATAAAGTAATTGGCATAGTACCAATACCTGTATGCGCTCCAAAAGCAGTACTAAAAGAACCTGTACCAGAAGAAATATAATCACAAGTTAAACAGGTAGAAACAAAGCCCATTCCTAATCCGCCATAAGCTTCAGGTACGGCTACGCCTAAAAATCCCATTTCTCCAGCTTTACGCATAACTTCTTCAGTTAAAGCATAATCTTTAGCTTCAAATCTTGGTTTGTGAGCAATAATTTCACGTTCGTTGAATTCCATTACGGATTCTTTCATCATGTTTTGCTCTTCTGAAAAATCTTCAGGAGTAAAAACATCTTCGCATTTTGTTTCTTTTACTAAGAATTGACCTCCACGTAGGATATCTTTTTCTGTATCTGCCATTTTATAGTATTGTATTAAGTTCTTTTAATTAATTTAAAAATTCGAATAGTCCACAAGCACCTTGACCTGTACCAACACACATAGTTACTGCTCCATATTTTCCTTTCATGTCTCGCTTACGCATTTCATCAAAAAGCTGAACAGAAAGTTTTGCTCCAGTACATCCTAATGGGTGACCAAGTGCAATAGCTCCACCATTTACATTTATAATATCTTGGTTAAGGTCTAATTCGCGAATTACAGCTAAAGATTGTGAAGCAAAAGCTTCGTTTAATTCTATTAATGCTAAATCGTCTTGTTTTAAACCAGCTTGTTTTAATGCTTTTGGAATTGCTTTTACTGGTCCAATTCCCATGATACGAGGTTCAACTCCTGCAGCGGCATAATTTACCATTCTTGCTACTGGTTCAAGGCCTAACTCTTTAACCATATCTTCGCTCATAACCATTACAAATGCAGCGCCATCACTCATTTGAGATGAGTTTCCTGCGGTAACACTTCCTCCAGCAGCAAATACTGCTCTTAGTTTTGCTAGTGCTTCTTTGTTTGTTCCTGCTCTTGGTCCTTCGTCTTTAGTTACAGTATAAGATTTTGTTGCTTTTTTACCGTTAGCATCTATATATGTTTGTTCTACATCTATAGGTACAATTTGATCTTGAAAACGGTCTTCGGCTAAAGCTCTTAAAGCTTTCATATGTGAATTGTAAGCAAATTCATCTTGGTCTTCACGAGATACGTTAAATTGCTTTGCTACTGCTTCAGCAGTGTTTCCCATTCCCCAATAGTAATCTTCATGACCTGCTTTTACAATGGCATCGTAATTTAATTCTGGTTTAAAACCTGTCATAGGAACACTACTCATACTTTCTGCTCCACCGGCAATAATACAATCTGCCATTCCAGCTTGTATTTTTGCAGTTGCCATACCAATAGTTTCTACTCCAGAAGAGCAAAAACGGTTTACAGTCACTCCAGGAACATCTACAACATCTAATCCCATTAAAGAGATTAGACGTGCCATATTTAATCCTTGAGATCCTTCTGGCATTGCATTTCCAACAATAACATCGTCAATACGTTTAGGGTCTAAGTTTGGCAATTCTTTCATCATATATTTGATGGTTTCTGCTGCCAATTCATCTGTTCTTTTAAAACGGAACACGCCTTTTGGTGCTTTACCAACTGCTGTTCTATATGCTTTTACTATATATGCTGTTTTCATTTTTTCTTAGTTTCTTAAAGGTTTACCTTTTGTTAACATGTGTTGAATTCTTTCTAATGTTTTACGTTCTGTACAAAGCGAAAGGAATGCTTCACGTTCTAAGTCTAATAAGTATTGTTCGCTTACTTTAGTTGGTTCAGATAAATCTCCACCAGCCATAACGTAAGCTAACTTATTAGCAATTTTCATGTCATGTTCACTAATGTAATTAGAGTCTTTCATAGAATCTGTTCCTACTAAAAACATACCTAATGCTTGTTTACCAAGTACTAATACATCGTTTCTTTTTACAGGTTGTGTGTATCCAGCATCTGCCATTATTTTAGCATGTGCTTTTGCTGTTGCTATTTGACGATCTTTATTTACTACAACTACATCTTTACCTTCTTGCATTATTCCTAAATCGAAAGCTTCGTAGGCTGAAGTTGATACTTTAGCCATACCAATAGTTAAAAAGTATTCTTGTAGTGTATTTAATTGTACATCTCCTTTTTTGAAAGTGTCTGATGCTCTTAAGGCCATTTCTTTAGAACCTCCACCACCAGGAATAACACCAACACCAAACTCTACAAGTCCCATATAAGTTTCTGCTGCAGCTACAATTTTATCTGCATGTAATGAAATTTCACAACCACCACCAAGTGCCATACCGTGAGGTGCAGAAATTGTTGGTATTGCAGAATAACGCATACGCATCATTGTGTCTTGGAAATACTTAATAGCCATATTTAGCTCATCGTATTCTTGTTCTGCAGCCATCATGAAAATCATACCAATATTTGCTCCTACAGAAAAATTTGGTCCTTGATTACCTACTACTAAACCGGCAAAATCTTTTTCTGCCATATCGATAGCCTTATTAATTCCTGCTAAAACATCGCCACCAATAGTGTTCATTTTAGATTGGAATTCTAAGTTTAATATACCATCTCCTAAATCTTGTACAGATACTCCAGAGTTTTTAAAGACTTCGGTAGTTTTTCTAATATTATCTAATATGATAAAGCTATCTTGTCCTGGTATTTTTACTTGTTCTTTTTTAGGAATATCGTAAAAGTATGTTGCGCCATCTTTAATAGAGTAGAAGCTATCGCTACCAGATTCTAACATATCTGCAACCCAATCTGCCGGTTTTAAACCTTCGGCTTGCATCATTTCAATACCTTTTTCAACACCAATGGCGTCCCAAATTTGGAATGGTCCATGTTCCCAACCAAAACCAGCTTTCATGGCGTCGTCAATTTTATATAACTCGTCAGTAATTTCAGGAATACGGTTTGAAACGTATGCAAAAAGGGCAGAGAAACTTTTTCTGTAAAATTCTCCGGCTTTATCTTTTCCTTTAATTAATACTTTAAAACGGTCTGCTACTTTATCAATCGTTTTCGTAAGTTCTAAAGTTGCAAATTTTGCTTTTTGAGCAGATCTATATTCTAAGGTATTTAGGTCTAATGATAAAATTTCTTTTTTACCATCGGCTGATACTTGCTTTTTGTAGAAACCTTGACCTGTTTTGCTTCCTAACCATTTGTTTTCCATCATTGTATTGATGAAATCTGGTAATTCAAAGAGCTCTAAACGTTCGTCTTTTGGGCAGTTTTCTCTAATCCCGTTTGCTACGTGAACTAAAGTGTCTAATCCTACAACATCTACCGTTCGGAAAGTTGCCGATTTTGGTCTACCTATTACTGGTCCAGAAAGTTTATCTACTTCTTCTATAGTTAAGTCTAAATCTTTAACTGTATGAAATAAACTTTGTATACTAAATATACCAATACGGTTTCCTATAAATGCAGGAGTATCTTTAGCTACAACCGAAGTTTTACCTAAGAATTTTTCACCGTAACCATTTAAAAACTCTAAAACAGAAGCATCTGTTTTTGGTCCTGGTATGATTTCAAATAATTTTAAATAACGTGCTGGATTAAAAAAGTGTGTTCCACAAAAATGTTTTTGGAAATCTTCACTTCTTCCTTCACTCATAAATTTAATAGGAATACCAGAAGTGTTTGATGTAATTAATGTTCCTGGTGTTCTATATTGTTCTAGTTTTTCGAAAACTTGTTGTTTAATATCAAGTCTTTCTACTACAACTTCCATAATCCAATCTACATCTGCTACTTTAGCAATATCATCTTCTATGTTACCAGTAGTAATTCTATTGGCAAATGATGGGTGATAAATTGGTGATGGCTTAGATTTTAAAGATGCTGTTAAAGCATCGTTTACTAAGCGGTTTCTAACCACTTTGTCTTCTAATGTTAAGCCTTTAGCTTTTTCTTTTGCATTTAGTTCTCTTGGTACAATATCTAATAGTAAGACATCAACACCAATGTTTGCGAAATGACATGCAATACCAGATCCCATAATACCAGAACCTATAATTGCTATTTTTTTAATTCTACGTGTGCTCATTATATTAAACAGATTGTTTTTGATTGTATATTTTTTTGTTTGAAATCAACTCGTTAATTGTTTCTGTAACTTCTTGGAAATGTTTTAACTTTTCTTCTGAGACGTGTTCTTTAATTTTATTATTAAAGGTTAATACACGATCACGTGAAAACTCTCTTTTTTCTCGTCCAAATTCGGTTAAATGAATAAGTACACCACGGCCATCTTCTGGATTTGGTTTACGTTCAATTAATCCTAATTCTTCCATTTTTTTTAAAATACGAGAAAGACTTGTTGCTTCCATTCCCATTATTGGGCCAAGAGAAGTTGAAGGTGTACCGGTTTCTGGGTCGATACTTAATAATGTAAAACCAGTTGCCATTGTGGTATCAAATTTGGCAGCTTCTTCGTTGTACATTTTATTTACTGCTAACCAAGTGGTTCTAAGTAAATAATCGATTGTTTTGTCTTTCATTAAATTGGTAAATCAATAATTTGAATTCCAAAGATAATAAAAATTTATTATGCATGCATAATAAATTAAGGAAAGTTTTTTATAAAATAAAAAACGCCTTTATTAAGGCGTTTTAGTATTAGTTTCTATAAATTTTGTTGTAAAGTTCTTTGTATATGTCTTTTATAACGGTTCGTTTCATTTTCATGGTTGGTGTTAAATGACCGCTATCTATAGACCAAACGTCTGGTGTAAGTTCAAAACGTTTAATTTGTTCCCATTTACCAAAGTGCTTATTACAAGCGTCTACTTCTTGTTGAATACGTAGTATAATTTCTTTTGAATTGGCAATATCTTCACCAGATTTTCCAATATTTTTCTTTTTTCTATCTATCCAATCTTCTATAAATTCAAAATTTGGTTGAATGATGGCTGCAGGCATTTTTTCACCTTCACCAATAACCATTACTTGTTCTATAAATCGAGATTGTTTTAATTCGTTCTCCAAAAGTGTTGGTATAACATATTTACCACCAGAGGTTTTAAACATTTCTTTTTTACGACCTGTTATTTTTAAAAAGCCTTCAGAATCTAAATTACCTTTATCTCCAGTATGAAAATATTCACCAGTCATAACGCTATCTGTTCTTTCTGGATCTTTATAATAGCCCATCATAACATTAGGGCCTTTTACTAGTATTTCTCCGTCTTCAGCAATTTTTACTTCAACGTTTTTTATAGGTTTACCTACGGTTCCAAGTTTAAAATGTTTGTTTCTGTACATTTCTACAGAGATTACTGGAGAGGTTTCTGTTAACCCATAGCCTTGCATGACTTGCATTCCTGCTGCAGAAAAAATTCTAGAAAGCCTTACTTGTAATGCTGCAGAACCTGATACCATAGTGTTTAATTCTCCACCAAGTGCTTCACGCCATTTACTGAAAATAAGTTTGTTTGCAATTTTTAATTTAAACTCGTACCATGCTCCATTAGCTCCATAAGGTTCCCATTTTTCAGCAAGGTTTACTGCCCAGAAAAATAATGCTTTTTTAACTCCTGATAGCTCTTCGGCTTTTGCAATAATTTTATCGTAAACTTTTTCTAGTAGTCTAGGTACAACACTCATTAAATGAGGTTTTATTTCTTTTGCGTTATCACCAATTTTATCAATGCCTTCAGCAAAGTAAATTGAAGCTCCGGCATATTGGTATAAGTAAATTAGTACACGCTCGAATACATGACAAATAGGAAGAAAGCTTAATATTCTATTTTCTTTACTATTCATAAATGGTAAACGATGCGATGCATCTAAAGCATTACTTGTTATATTATTATGCGATAGCATAACACCTTTGGGCTTACCTGTAGTTCCAGAAGTATAAATTATGGTTGCTAAATCGTTTGGTGATACAGCGTCCATTCTTTCTTGAACTTCATTTTGATTAGTTTCATCTTTGCCAAGTTCAAATAACTCTGAGTAATGTTTGCAGCCTTCAATATGATTAAAAGAATAGACTTCTTTTAATTTAGTATTAGCTTTAATTTTATTGACTTTAGCTAAAACTTCTTCATCACTAACAAAACAATAGATAGATTCACTATGGTTTAAAACATATTCGTAATCGTCTGATGATATTGTTGGATATATGGGAATGTTTTGTGCTCCTAATTGCAGAATACCAATATCCATAATATTCCATTCAGTTCTATTAGTTGTTGAAATTACAGCGATTTTATCATTTTTTTGAATTCCCATTCTTAATAAAGCACGACTAACTGCGTTTGCTTTATCTACATATTCTTTTGTAGACATAGGCGTCCATTTACCGTTGTATTTAGTAACTAATGCGGCATCAAGATTATATTTTTCTAGCTGATAATATGGAAAATCGAAAAGGCGTGTGATTTCTGTCATTCTTTTTATTGGAAGTTAAAAGTCTTGCAAAGTATGAATTTTTAAGTGCATTTCAAATAGAAAGAAAAAAAAGGAGCTGTTAAAAACAGCTCCTCTGCTAATTGATTGATAGCATAAATTTATACATTACCTAAGTTTATTTAATAACTAACTATTTTTAAATGAATCCCTTAACTTTCATTTAATTAATTAAATAATGTGCATAAATTCTATGTAAATATAATTAGATTATGTTAATAATTGATGTAAAAAATCGTAATATCTACTATTTTAAGTATTTTTTTATGAATTCACTTTCATTACTAAAGTAACTTTTAGGCGACTTTTTCATAAAATATTTAAATTCTTTTGAAAAATGCGAACCATCATGGAAATTATACATGCGCACTAAGTCTATAATTTTGAGTTCTTTTTCGTGGTACTTTCTCATTAATAAACTAAACCTGTATAAGCGAGCATATTTTTTAGGAGTTAAACCTACTATTTGCTTAAATTTTGTTTCTAAAGTTTTTTGGGAAGTTGGTATTTTTTCAATTAAATCATTAATGGAAATTTGTCCCTTTTTTTTGTTTATTATATAAATTGCCTTATCAATATTTTCTGTATGATTATCTATTTTTAATGGTAGTGTATTGATAAGTTCTTCTAAAGTATGAAGCGCTTTTTTTCCTTTATGTTTTTGTTGAAAAAATGAATTTAAAACTTCAAAAAGTGGTTGAGATACTTCATTTAAAGGTAGGTGCTTATCGTTAATTTTAGAAACATCTACTTGTGTAAGTTTATAAAATGTTGTTGGGTGAAAGAGTACACCGCAACATTTTGTGTTTTCGTCTACATTTAACTTGTAAGACCTTGTTGTTTGTCCTGTAACAATAAGACCTTTGCCACTGTAATTTTTATTATTAACTGTTAATTTATTTTCTCCTTTGTATGTATATGCTAAAGAATGTTTACCTAAAGGAAGTACTATACTTTGAAAAGGCAATGCTTTATTTGAGACTTTAAATTCAAAATACTCATCTATTAATTTTGATGGATTAGAGCTTTTATAAGCTTTGTAAGTCATGTTTGTTTAATTTATAGCTTTACAAAATATGATTTTTCTTACAATAAATTGTAACTGTTTTAAAAATTTGAATGTTTTGTAAAAAAAAAAGGAAGTAACATTTTACCGAAACTTCCTTGATAATTTTAATAGTTTTTTATTACTGTTTTTCTATCCAGAGTCTCGCATTTACAAAAGCTTCAAGCCAAGGTGATACTTCATCTTTTCTACCTTCTGGATAGTTTGCCCAATTCCATTGAAAAGTTGAACGTTCTATATGTGGCATAGTTACTAAATGTCGTCCTGTTTTATCACAAAGCATTGCCGTGTTAAAGTCAGATCCATTTGGATTGTTTGGGTAACCTTCGTAACCATATTTTGCTACAATATTATATTGGTCTTCGGTTTTTGGTAAGTTAAATTTACCTTCTCCATGCGAAATCCAAACACCCAATTCTGTATCTTTTAAAGTAGAAAGCATTACAGAGTTGTTTTCTTGAATTTTTACAGAAGTAAAAGAACTTTCGTGTTTTTTAGAATCGTTATGAATCATTTTTCCATGCACATCATGGTCTGGATTTATAAGGTCTAACTCCATAAATAATTGGCAACCATTACAAATACCAACCGAAAGTGTATCTTCACGACTAAAGAAATCGTTAATTACTTTATTTGCTTTTTCGTTGTATTTAATAGCTCCAGCCCAACCTTTTGCAGAGCCTAAAACATCAGAGTTAGAGAATCCACCAACTGCGCCTAAAAACTGTATGTCTTTTAAATCCTCACGACCAGAAATTAAATCGGTCATGTGTACATCTTTAACATCAAAACCAGCTAAATACATAGCATTTGCCATTTCGCGTTCAGAGTTACTTCCTTTTTCACGAAGTATTGCAGCTTTTGGTCTTGTGTTTCCTAGTGCTGGTAGTTTTCCTGTAAAATGTTTTGGGAATGTATATTTTAAAGGTTGTACAGCATAGTTTTTATAACGTGCTTCAGCAAGATTATTTGCTGTTTGTTTTTGGTCTAAAAGGAAAGACGTTTTGTACCATACATCTCGTAAACGAGAAACTGTCATAGTAAATACTTCAGCATTATTAATAACGCTTAAAACATCTGTATCTGTAACTTTTCCTATGTTGAAAAACTCAATATTCGCTTCCTTTAAAACGGCTTCTATTGATGCGTCTTTTGACTGAAAAACAATACCTGCGTTTTCTGCAAATAATACTTTATGTGAATCTTTTTGATTTAAAGCAGTAATATCTAATTCTGCTCCAATATTAGTATCTGCAAAACATAACTCTAATAAAGTAGTAATTAAGCCACCAGAAGCAACATCGTGTCCTGCAACAATTTGTTCGTCTTTTATTAATTTTTGAATAGTATTAAAAACCGTTTTAACAAATGCCGAATCGTTTACATTTGGTGCATCATTACCAACTTTATTTAAAATTTGAGCGAAAGAACTTCCGCCTAACTTATAATGATCTTGAGATAGGTTTATGTAATAAATATCTCCAGCATTTTTCTTAAATAATGGTTCTACAACTTTAGAGATTGCATTACAGTTTCCTGCTGCAGAAATAATTACTGTTCCAGGAGAAATAACCTCTTCGTTAGGATATTTTTGTTTCATAGATAACGAATCTTTTCCTGTTGGAACATTGATTCCTAAATCTATAGCGTATTTTGAAATGGCTTGTACTGCTTCGTATAATCGTGCGTCTTCGCCCTCATTTTTACAAGGCCACATCCAGTTTGCAGATAGTGAAACACTTTGTAAACCATCCTTTAATGGCGCCCAAATAATATTGGTTAAAGCTTCTGTAATACTATTACGACTACCGGCAACAGGATTAATTAATCCAGAAATAGGCGAGTGGCCAATTGAGGTTGCAACACCTTCTTTACCATTATAATCTAACGCCATTACACCAACATTATTAAGTGGTATTTGTAATTGACCAACACATTGTTGTTTGGCTACTTTTCCACCAACACAACGGTCTACTTTATTTGTTAACCAATCTTTACAAGCAACAGCTTCTAGTTGTAATACTTGGTCTAAATAGTTATAAAAATTATCTGTATTATATGAAATGCCTCCGTAGTTTCTATCTACAGTAACATCGTTCATTATTGTTTTTGGAGAGCTTCCAAACATATCTTCCAGAGCTAAATCCATAGGTTTATCTCCTTTGGTTTTAGACTCGAAAGTAAAGCGATTGTTTCCTGTTACATCTCCAACAGTATACATTGGAGAACGTTCGCGGTCTGCTATTTTGTTTAAAGTTTCTAAGTGTTTTTCGGCAATTACTAATCCCATGCGTTCTTGAGACTCGTTACCAATAATTTCTTTCGACGATAAGGTTGGATCACCAACAGGTAGCTTATCTAAATCTATATTTCCACCAGTATCTTCAACAAGTTCGCTTAAGCAATTTAAATGTCCACCAGCACCATGATCGTGGATAGAAACAATATAATTTTCATCACTTTCTACCATACCTCGAACCGCATTTGCAGCACGTTTTTGCATTTCTGGATTAGAACGTTGTACGGCACTAAGCTCGATGCCAGAAGCAAATTCTCCAGTATCTGCACTAGATACAGCAGCGCCACCCATTCCAATACGGTAATTTTCACCACCAAGAATTACAATTTTATCTCCAGCTTCTGGAGTTGCTTTTATAGCTTGTTCTGCTTTACCATAACCAATTCCGCCGGCTTGCATAATTACTTTATCGAAACCTAATTTACGTGCATCTTGCTCGTGCTCGAAAGTTAATACCGAACCGCAAATTAAAGGTTGCCCAAATTTGTTTCCAAAGTCTGAAGCTCCATTACTCGCTTTTATTAAAATATCTACAGGTGTTTGGTATAACCAATCTCTGGCTTCCATTTTTTGTTCCCAAGGTCTATTTTCTTCTAAACGAGAATACGAGGTCATGTAAACAGCTGTTCCTGCTAATGGTAAAGATCCTTTTCCTCCAGCTAATCTATCTCTTATTTCTCCACCAGAACCAGTTGCAGCTCCGTTAAAAGGCTCTACAGTTGTTGGGAAATTATGAGTTTCTGCTTTTAAAGATATTACAGAATCGTAATCTTTAGTTTCGTAAAAATCTGGTTTATCTGCGGTTTTAGGTGCAAATTGTTCTACTCGAGGACCTTTTATAAAAGCAACATTATCTTTATATGCCGAAACAATATCGTTAGGATGTTGTTTTGAAGTTTCTTTTATTAATTTAAAAAGAGAGGTTTCTTTTTCTTCACCATCAATTATAAAGGTACCGTTGAAAATTTTATGACGACAGTGCTCTGAGTTTACTTGTGAAAATCCAAAAACTTCTGAGTCTGTTAACGGTCTTCCTATTTTTTTTGAAACTCCTTCTAAATATTCAATTTCTTCATCGTTTAAAGCTAAACCTTCTTGTTGGTTATATGCCGAAATATCTTCGATGTTAAGAATAGATTCTGGTTTAATTTCAATAGTAAATGATTCTTGATTTAAACCGTTATATTTTTCAGAAATCATAGGGTCGTAGTCCTTGAAATCTTTAGTTGAAGCAATAAACTCTTCAATTCTAATAATGCCTTCAATTCCCATATTTTGGGTAATTTCAACAGCATTTGTACTCCAAGGCGTTATCATTGCAGCTCTTGGTCCAACAAAAAAAGCATCTAACGATGCTTGTTCTATTTTTGGCTGGTTGCCAAATAACCATGTCAATTTAGAGATGGTTTGGGTTGATAATTCTTTTGTTGCTTGAACAGCAAAAACCTTACTGTTTTGGTTTCCGAAGAAATGAATCATTCTATTATAGTTTGTGTGTTGTTTTTAAACCACAAATTTAAGTTTTTTTAATCTAATAATAACATATAAAATCAAGCTATAATTTTATAGTTATTCACGTGGTTATTAACCAAAAAAAAGCGACTCAATAAAGAATCGCTTTTTTAAAATTATAGGTTTGTAAAATATTAACTTTTAATTAATTTTTTAGTTATGCTTCCATTAGGTGTATGAAGTTTTAAAAGATAAACACCTTTGTTTAATGTTGAAACACTAACTTGATTGTTTGTTTGAGTAACATTTCCATTTAAAATTTTCTTTCCTAAAATATCATAAATTTCAAAACGTGTGTTTTGTTTTACTTCAATAGTTAAAAGATTTCCTTTAATAGGATTTGGATATATTTTAAATTCTGTATGCCTTACTTCATCTACACTTAAAGTAGAATAGCAAGTCCAAGATAAATCGTCAATTCTTACTCTATTTGAATCAAGACTCTCTATTGTAACGATTACATTATTTTCAATATTAATATTTGAAATTGTTGTTGTAATAGCTGATCCACTATTATCATTATAAGGTATAGTACCAACAGATGTGCCATTAACAAGTAAATTCATGTTTCCTGCAGAATCTGCGCCAAAAGTTGCTTGTGCAGTAACTGTTAAATTGCCAATACCACCATTAATATTTGGAGAGGTTAATGTACCATTTCTAACTGTAATTGCTCTACCATTTAAAGTTTGGTCTGTTCTTGCATCTGTAGCAGTCCATTGTCCTGCAGAAGTAGTCCAAGTTCTAGTATCGTAAGAGCCACTATTAGATGGGATAGTTTCAAAATCTTCGTTAACACAGTCTGAACCGGCAGGAGTTCCTGCTAAAGTTGTTTCGCTAGAAGAAGCACTTTGTGCAGAGGCATTTCCAGAATCATCATTTGCTAAAATTGTAAATGTATAGCTTGTTTCTGGCGACAAACCTGTAACCGTAAAAGTAGTTGCATTAGAGTTTGTAGAAACATAGAATACTCCATCTACATATACGTCATAACTTGTAACTGCTACATTATCTGTAGAAGCTGTCCAGCTTAAATCTACAGAGCTAGATGTTGGATTAGAAGCTGTTAGATTTGTTGGTGTTGTTGGTGCTTGAGTATCTGGATTAGGATTCCAAATTAAATTAGCATATTCTGGATGATCTACAAATGGATTTGCATTTCCTTGAAAGTTATAAGCTGCATTATTTCTATCAATTTCTTTTTGACTAACAGGATCAACATTATAATGCCAATCTAATAACAAGTCTATTGCCCAATCTTGAAAAACTTGGTCGTTTGTTCCATTAAACATATCAAAACTAGTATAGTTATCAACGTTATTCTCGTATCTAGTTGCAAAATATAGTAAAGCTCTTGCTATATCTCCTTTAAATTCATCAATTGGCTCAAACACAGTTCCTGAATATCCAGAAACTAAGCTACTACCTTTTTTAGAGCCGTTTGTATAACTAGTTCCTCCAGAAGCGGCTATTCCAAAAGGAAAACTACCACGTCCACCATTTACATAACCATCTGTAGGATAAACATGATGAACATCGTTTTTCATAGGAGAAGCTTCTCCAAAACTAGATTGAGGTACAAGGTGTTCTCTATTATAACAGTCACCTTCACTGTTATAATTTCCACATTGGTCTGATGAGTATGTAAAATTTAGATATGTAGGTTCTGGGTTGTCTGGATCTTCAGAATAAATATCTAAAATAAAACCATCATTGTCATATTGATTTGTGTTATCAATATCAGTTGTTTGGTAAGCAGTCCATAAACCACCATAACCTTGGTCACTATGCCCAGAAGTTATTATGTTTTTTAATTCTGTTTTTAAAGCATATCCATCTAAACCATTTGCACTATCATAATAGTTTGCAGGAATTTGTGCAAACCCTATAAAAGTTACTAGTAAAAAAGATAGTGATAAGTAAATGTGTTTCATAAAAAAAAATAAATTAATTTGAGGTTTTTCTTTCTAATAAAGCCATGTAGAATCCGTCGAACCCAGATTCGTGAGACAGTATTTTTTTCTCTTTAACAAAGGTAAAGTCTTTTCCTGATTCTGATGTTAAAAAATGTTTAACTTGCTCTTGGTTTTCTGATGGTAATATAGAACACGTTGCATAAACTAATTTTCCTCCTGGTTTTACCATTCTAGAATAGCTGCTTAAAATCTCACGTTGTGTATTTTTAATACGGTCTAAAAATGAGGCTTCAAGTTTCCATTTAGCATCTGGGTTTCTACGTAAAACGCCTAAGCCAGAGCATGGTGCATCTATAAGTACACGATCTGCTTTGTCGTATAATTTTTTAATTGGCTTTGTAGAATCAATAGTTCTCATTTCTATGTTATGAGCACCAGCACGTTTAGCACGACGTTTTAGTTCTCTTAATTTATTTTCATAAATATCCATAGCAATTACTTGCCCTTTATTTTCCATTAAAGCTGCAATGTGTAATGTTTTACCACCAGCACCTGCGCAAGTATCTACAACTTTCATTCCGCTTTTCACGTCTAAAAACTCTGCAACTAGTTGAGATGAAGCGTCTTGTACTTCAAACCATCCTTTTTTAAAGGCATCTGTTGTAAAAACATTAGCTCTTTCTTTTAGTTTTAATGCATCTGGGTAGCCTTTAATTTCTTCAGTATCAAAATCTAAATCAAATAATTCTGATTTTAATTTTTCTTTTGTAGTTTTAAGAGTGTTTGTTCTTAAAATAACATCAGCTTGTTCGTTAAGTGCAGCGGCTTCTTTATTCCATAAGTTTTCACCTAATTCTTTTGCAGCTAATTCATCTATCCAATCTGGAAAAGATTCTTTAATTTTTCTAATTTTTGATAACTCATCAAAACGACCTTTAATTTTTCTAGTAGGTGTGTTTTCAAAGTATTTCCAGTCTGGTAATTTTATACCTTTTAAAGTTGCCCAAACAGCAAATAAACGCCAAATGTCATCTCTTGAAAAAGGTTCTTTTACGTTTGCAATTTCAGCATATAATCGTTTCCATCGTACAATGTCGTAAGTTGTTTCGGCAACAAAACCTCTATCTCGGCTTCCCCAACGTTTATCGCGTTTAAGTAATTGCTGTACTACTTTATCTGCATAATTACCTTCGTTAAAGATTAGTAATAATCCATCAACTGTGGCAAAGCATAAATTTCTATGTAATCTCATTTTATGTATTTAATTGAATTATAAATCAACTTATTATGACCCATAATTCGGCGTGCAAAGGTACGGTTTTATATAGAATAATTTGGTATAAATAGGATGAGTTATTCATTTGTTAACAGTAAAATGTTATCTTTTTAAAATTATTTCAAAATAAACGCAAGTTTTTAATATAATTGGCATCTAAATTATATTAGAATAAAATTTAGAATTTTTTGTCGGAAACCGAATTTATAGAAGAACTTAGGAGCAAAAGCGAAAAGGCTTACAGTAGATTACTAGATGATTTTCAACAGAAAGTCTATGCTACATGTATTTCTTTTGTGCCAAATACCGAGGATGCCGAAGATATTGCACAAGACGTTTTTGTTGAAGTGTTTAATGCTATACATAAATTTAAAGGACAGTCTAAACTATCAACCTGGATTTATAAAATTACAACAAATAAATGTTTGGAATTTATACGTAAAAAAAATACTAAAAAACGTTTTGCTTTTCTACAGTCTATAACAGGAAATGTTATTCCTATGGATATGACAAATTATTTTACAGAGATGAATCATCCTGGTGTATTACTAGAAAATAAAGAAACAAGTAAAACGCTTTTTTATGCAATAAATCAATTACCAGAAGCACAACGCACTGTTTTTACGTTGCATAAAATAGATGGTAAAAGTTATAATGAAATAAGTGAAATTATAGATAAAAGTTTATCATCTGTAGAATCTTTAATGTTTAGATCTAAAAAAAATCTACAGAAAATATTAGAGAACTTTTATAAGAATAATATTTAGCGCAAGTTTTGTTGAGAATTTGCATCTAAAATAATACAAATGAAAATAAATATGAACATAGACGAAAAGGTATCAAAGACTTTAGAAGCCTTTGACACAATGGACACTGTAAAAACACCTCCTTTTTTTAAGGATAAAACCATGCAGCTTTTATTTACAGAGAAAGAAGAAAAAGTGGCAGCATCTTTTTGGAGTTGGTTTACACCACAATTACAACTGGCTACTTTAGTATGTGTGGTATTGGTTAATTTTTATGCCATCAAAGAAATAAATAATTCTGAATATGAATCGTCAATTTCAACTTTTGCGTCAGATTATGGGATTTCTACAGAGCAAGAAACATCAATTTTCAATTTATAAGAGATGAAAAAAAATACAGTTTTATATGTATTGCTTATTGTTTTAATAGTAATAAATGGATTTTTTTTATTCAACTATTTAGGACGACCACAGCATAATGGAGCTAAGGAGTCTAGTAATTTTATTGTAAAAGAATTAAATTTTAATGAGTCTCAATTAGCGGAATTTAAACAGTTGGAAGAAAATCATCATATAGCTATGCAAAGCATTGGAGATGATATAAAAGTAAATAAAGATAAATTGTTTAAAAAAATTACAGCACCTACAATTGATAGGGTTAAGGTAGATAGTTTAATTCATGAAATTTCTAAAACAGATGTGTTAAGAGAAAAAGAACTTTTTAATAAACTTAGAGGGATTTATGAGATTTGTAACGAAAATCAAAAAAAACAATTTACAGACATTTTAAAAAAAGCAAGACGTTTTGATGGTAATAGGCCAAACGGACCAAGAAGACCAGATAGACCTTAAAAAAATAGCAAATAATTTTATAAAAAGACCTTAAGTAATTAAGGTTTTTTTTTGTGTTTTATTTAACAAAACAAAGCACAAGTTATTTTCAATTACATCATCTAAAATTATATAACAAAATAATTTTAAAAATTTAGATTATGAAAAGCAACACAATCAAAACAGCAATATTAACATTTGGAATAGCAGTATTAGTTTCAAATAGTTCATTTGGTCAATCTGAAAAAAGAGAACAAAAAACGCCGCCAACATTTAGTGAGTTATTAAAAGAACTAGATAAGGATGAAGATGGCTTACTTTCTAAAACAGAAGTTAAAGGTCCATTGAAAGAAGGTTTTTCTGAAATTGATACAGATGAAGATGGTTTTATTTCTGAAGAAGAGTTTAAAAAAGCACCAAAGCCTAAAAGAAGAGAAAGAAGATAAAATAAAATTTTTGGTTGGTTAGTAGTTAAAAGCTTTGTGATGTAAAAGTCATGAGGCTTTTTTCAAGTTTCAAACTTTAAAATCGCAAGTATTTATAAAAAAAGTCATCTAAACATTAAATCAAAACCATATCAATATGAAAAACAAAAACTTAAAATTAGTATTCTCAATATTTATTTTACTATTAACAACAAGTGTTTATGCACAAGGTCGTGGTGGCGGAAGAGGTCAAGGTGGAGGAAGAGGTCAACAAAGAGCACAGCCAGACGCATCAGAAATATTATCAAAGTTAGATACCGATAACGACGATAAAATTTCTGCAGAAGAAGCTTCTCAAGATCAAAGAGGAAAAATTTCTGAAAATTTTGATGAGATAGATAGTAACGCAGATGGGTTTATCGATTTAGAAGAATTAAGCGATTCATTAAATAATAAAAGCTCTAAAAAGAAAGAAAAAAAAATAGCTCCTAAAAAGTTAATAAAGCAAATAGACGATAATGGAGATGAAACTTTAAATGAACTCGAAATAGCGGCAAAAGATAACCGTCAATTAATGAAAGATTTTAGTAAAATTGATCGAAATGCAGATGGTGAATTAGATTTGGAAGAACTGGAAGCTTTTTATGCAAATGAAGAACATTTAAAACCTAAAAGAAAAAACTAGATTATGAAAAATAGATTAATTATAACTTTACTTGTTACTGTTTTTGTTGGCTGTAAAAGTAACAATAAGTCTCACAGTCATGATGGCTCTGTGGCACATAATCATGACCACGAAGCTGCTAATACAACAAACAATTATTTTGGGAATTATTCTTTAATAAATGAAGAATACGGTACAAAAACAGTGGTAACTGTAGATTCAAACTCGCGTAAAATGGAAACTAATGCGTTGCCAAATCATGAAACAGGAACATTTCCAAATCCTGGTAACCCAAATACTATAAAAGCTCAAAATAGAACATATACATTTCCGTTAAACCCTAAAAAAGGAGAAAAAGCACAATGGATTAGAGAACCAGGAGTAGCATTAAATGGTATAAAATTCGAGCCAGGAACAGCAGAGGTTGTACAATGCGAAACTGGAGAAAATTATCGAGTAGAAGCTTTGCAAGATGTTATTGATTTAGGTTTAGATTTTAATCATGCACACGTACAACCAACAGGAGCTTACCATTATCACGGCACTCCAACATCTGTTATACAAAAATTCGATTCTGGAGAAGATTTAGTGCACGTTGGTTTTGCTCACGATGGATTCCCGATGTATTATTCTAAAAGTGGAAAATATAAACCAAGCTATAAGCTATTAGATGGAAATCGTGAAGGCGAAGATTGTAGTTACGATAATCCGCACCAATCTATAGACATTTCGGTTGGAGGACACCACGATGGTACTTATGGTTCAGATTTCGAGTTTGTTGATGGTTATGGAGATTTAGATGAATGTAACGGGATTACCATAAACGGAAACTATATGTATTTAGTAACAAAAGAGTTTCCATACATAAGCCGTTGCCTTATGGGAGAAGTTAATGAGAGTGAAAAAAGAGCATTGGGAATGCAAGGTAGTGGAGATGGTAGACCACAAAATAGACCAGGAGGAAGACCTAATGCAACTCAAATAATAAAAGAAATGGATACTAATAATGATGGAAAATTATCTAAAACCGAAGTTAAAGGACCTTTAAAAGAAGGTTTCTCTAAAATCGATGCCAATAACAATGGTTTTCTCTCTAAAGAGGAATTAGAAAAAGGAGGAGAAAAAAACAAGCAAAAACCACCAAAACATAATTAATTTAAAAAAAGCGCAAGTTTATTTTTTAATAAGCATCTAAATAGATAAACACATTAAAAATATAAAAAATGAAAAACCTATTTAAACTAATATTATTAATGGTAGCGGTGTTTACATTAAATATTGCGTGTACTTCAGATGATGATGCTGCAAGCACAACCACTGTTACAGAAGATGAAGTTGTAACAGAGCTTCATGCAGCATACTCGGCTTTTAATACAGATGCTACAACAATTTATATAGACGATACGGGAACAAATGTTGTTATAGAAACTACAGGTTTACCAGATCACCAAACCGTTTATTGGGGAGAAGGACATCCGCTTTACATAGAAGAGCCAGATGTACAAGTAACACCTAGTATAATGTCAAGTAACAATAATGCTGTAACTATCACAGTAGATGCTACACCAAATTTATCAGGCAATACAGTATCTACAACATTTAATACTATTGGTATAGCAGTTAGTGGCGCTTCAATTTTTAATGATCAAGAAGGTGGCGGACCTTTAGACCAAGCAGCAGCAAGTTTAGATTATACAGGTGCACATATTGGGCCAGGTGTCTATCACTATCATTTAGAGCCCAAAGCTTTTTCTAATGATGATGACGCCTTAGTTGGTGTATTATTAGATGGTGTTTTCCTTTACGGTAGAAAATGTAATACAACTGGTACATACCCAGACGATTTAGATGCTTCAGGAGGTCATACTTCTACAACACAATATACAGATGGAGAAGAAGAATACCACTATCATATAATAAACGAAGTATATTCTAATACAGGATCTTACTTAGCATTCGCAGGACCATATCAAGGGTACTAAAATTATGAAAGCATTTTTAACTGTTATAATCGTTATTTTCTTTTTGAGTTGTAAGCAATCTTCAGAAACAAATACTTCCGAAGAAAAAAAAGTAATTAAAACCGAAAATGCTATAAATATTAAAAATGTTGAAGTACCAAAATCTGAGTTGATTTTAAATCAGCTACAAGGTGTTTGGTATTATAAAGAGGAACCTTACAACGGTTATGCTTTAAAGTATCATGAAAATAATACTATAAAAGAAAAACTTGGTTTTTATAACGGAAAACGTCAAGGTGTAGCCAAAACATGGTCAGAGCATGGAGTACTTCGTATAGAATCATATTATAACCAAAACAAATTGGTTGGTTCTTATAGAAGTTTTTGGGAAAATGGAAACTTAGCTTTAGAGGTTAATTATGTAAATGGAAAAAAGCAGGGAGAAGAAAAACAATGGTATTCTAACGGAAAACTATCAAAGTTAAGACTGTTAAAGGATGGGAAAGAAAATGGTATTCAAAAAGCCTGGTTGCCAACAGGACAACTTTATGTTAATTACGAAGCTAAAAACGGTAGAACCTTTGGTTTAATGCGAGCAAACTCATGTTATAAATTAGAAAATGAAAAAGTTATTAAAACAAAATAAAACGTTATTGGGTTTACTGTGTTTTGCTTTAGTGCTAGCTAGTTGTAAAAAAACTGTAACAAAAGAAATTAGTAAAGCAGAAGAAACCAGTAGAGTAGAGTATTTACCATATTATAACGAAGAGTCTTTTACACCAAAATGGTTAACACCAGGAACAGAAGAAGAAAAAACGTTTCATAAAATACCAGACTTTTCGTTAACAAACCAACTAGGTAATGAAGTGTCGCAAAAAACGTTTGAAAATAAAATATATATCACCGATTTCTTTTTTGCTAGTTGTCCTGGTATTTGTCCGCAAATGACGGGAAACATGTTTAAATTACAAGAAGAGTTTTTAAACGATGATGAGGTGTTGTTTTTATCGCACACCGTAACACCAACAAAAGACTCTGTTCCAGTTTTAAAAAATTATGCCGAAAAAAATGGTGTAATAGATAACAAATGGCATTTAGTAACAGGAGATAAAGAAACTATCTATAATCTTGGAAGAGATGAATATTTTGTGGAAAATGATTTAGGAGAACCCAAAACTATTAATGATTTTTTACATACCGAAAACTTCCTACTTATAGACAAAAATAAACATATAAGAGGTATTTATAATGGTTTAAATAGAGCCTCAATAGCACAATTAATTGTTGATGTTAAAACCTTGAAGAAACAAGGTTAAATTTGGTTTGTTTGATTTGGAAAAAAGCTTTGCGATTTTGTCGTAAAGCTTTTTTACTTTTATAAAAAATAAAACTCATGAGAAAACTAACTATTACTTTACTCTGTTTACTTATAATTATAACTTTAAATAATTGTGGAAGTACTCAAGAACAAACATTAAAAACAAAGGCTTCGGTAAAAACTTTTTCTAAAATAGAAATTGAAACTCTAGTAGAAAAAAATGATTTAAACGTACGCGCTATAGAGGTCTTTAAAAATGTAGGTTTAGCCTATTTAACTTCAAAGGGAGAGTTTGGTATGCTTTTTAACAAAGAAGCTAATGTATTGCCAGCTGTAAAAGAACAATTTCCAATTAACATAAAGCATGATACAATAGTTCCAAATTTTAGAGCCTTAGCACTTACAAGTAATAGAGCGTTTGGTGTAAGTATTGGTTCGCCTGGTTTGATTTTTAATTTAGATAATGATGCACATAGAAATAAAGTAGTCTACCAAGAAAATCATGAAAAAGCATTTTACGATGCAATAGAGTTTTGGAATGACGAAGAAGGTATTGCAATGGGAGATCCAACAAATGGTTGTATAAGTGTTGTAATTACAAGAGATAGAGGAAAAAACTGGACTAAAGTGCCTTGCGATGTTTTACCAAAAGCTATAGAAGGTGAAGCAGCTTTTGCAGCAAGCGATACTAATATTGCTATTATAGGAGATAAAACTTGGATTGCTACAGGAGGAAAAGCAAGTAGAATATTATTCTCTCCAGATAAAGGGAAAACTTGGGAAGTTTTTAATACACCAATAACTCAAGGTATAGAAACTGCTGGTATGTATTCTTTAGATTTTTATGATGAGAATAACGGTTTTGCAATTGGTGGTGATTATACAAAACCTGGAGATAGTACTGCTAATAAAATTAGAACAAATGATGGTGGGAAAACTTGGGAATTAGTAGCTAAAAATGAAAACCCTGGTTATAGAAGTTGTGTGCAATATGTACCAAACAGCAATGCAAAGGCATTAGTAACTGTTGGTTTTAAAGGTATAGACTATTCTAGCGATGCGGGCGAAAGCTGGACACATTTAAGCGATGAAGGTTTTTATACAATTAGGTTTGTTAATGATAGTATTGCCTATGTGGCTGGAAATAAAAGGATAGCTAAATTACTATTTAGATAAAACAAAAAAAGCAGCTATAAAGCTGCTTTTTTTATTTTTTAGATTTCCCACGGTGTCTTTGTTTAAACTCCTGTATCATTTTGCGTCTAAAAGAACGCTCTGCATTCATGAGTTTTAAAATCTTTTTAGCAGAAAGTATATTTTTAAGTTTTGTATAATATTCTTTTTGTATTTTCTGTTTAGTTAATTCCATTTTAATAAGCGTATCTAAATAGTCTTTTGCCTCAGTTTCAGAGATGGCATCAAAGTCATTTATACGTTTTAAGCCAGAGTTTTCTCTAATATTATCTTCAGCTTCTTCTTTATGGTTGTAAATTGGCCAAAAGGCTTGTGCTTCTTTAGCTGTTAAATCTAACTCTTCTGTAATATGAGCTACTTTTAGAGCATTTATCTTTTCCTTATCGTGTTTTTGTGCATTTATATTCGCCGATAAAAGAAAAATAAAAATAGGGACAAGTATGTGTTTTATATTTTTCATTGTAATTTTTTTAAATGTTTATTCTGAATATAAATCATCAAGATCTTCTATAAAGCTATCTAAAGCTTCATCACTTAATGTGTAATCAATAAATTGTGCTTCACTTAAATCTGAATCTTGAAATAAGGTTGTTAGTTCACTAATTTCTGTTTCATTTAATATATAATCATCTACAGATGCTGTATCTATATCATCTAAAGTTGTTGTTGAGGTATTAAAAATATTTAAACTAAAAAATAATATAATTGCAGCAGCAATACTAGATACAAATATTATATTTTTTTTGTTAAATATAGAAATGACTTTTGTCTCTTCTTTAACAGAAACATTAAAATTATCTAAGTAGCCTTTTGGTGCTTTTAAACCAGATTCGCTAACAATACTTTTTAATTTTACCTCATTTAAAATAGTATCTTCAAGTGCTTCAAAATAGTTTTGAGGTACTTTAAATCCTGTTTCTTTAATATTATGTAAGTTTTTGTTTTCCATCTTAATACTTTGACTGTAAAAACCTTAAATGGTTTAATTCTCTTTTAAATAGGATTCAATTTTTTTTGCTGCTATATGGTATGATGCCTTTAATGCACCTTCGCTAGTTTCTAAAATCTCTGCCATGTCTTTGTATTTAATATCTTGAAAATATTTCATATTAAAAACTAACTGTTGTTTCTCTGGTAATGTTGCTATGGCTTTTTGTAGCTTTATTTGTATGGCATCACCTTCAAAATAAACATCAGATTCTAGATTGTTTATTGCTATATTCTGTGCTTCTTCGTTTGTAATTTGTAAGCGTTTAGCATTTTTATTTATTTGGGTAATGGCTTCGTTAGTTGCAATTCTATATAACCATGAATATAATTTACTATCGCCTTTAAAACCACTAATACCTTTGTAGACTTTTATAAATGTATTTTGTAAAACATCATCTGCATCGTCATGAGATTTTACAATATTTCTTATATGCCAATACAAACGCTCTTTATAGAGCGCAACTAATTCTTTGAAGGCTGCATCTTTATAATCTGGCGATTGTAGTTTTAATATAAGTTTTTTATCGTCTACCACTTATTGTTTTTTATTTAGACCATAGTTTTATTGTAAAGTTTAATGCGATTTTATTAAAAAAATGCTAAAACGTTAAAGCGTTCATTAACAGCAATTTATACTCAAAAATATCGATAAAGTGTATTTTTATATCGATTAAATGTGTTTTTTATTTGTTTACTACAATTATTTTAAATAAATTTGATGTAACAAAATACTATATGTTATTAGATTTAGCCCCAAATCTATTTATAGAACTAAAAAAGGATAAACATTTGTTTATCCTTTTTTTTATTTAATATTTACTCGAAACTTTGCATGTCTACAAGTTTCTTATAGATTCCGTTTTTAGCAATTAGTGTTTCGTGTTTACCTTGCTCGGCAATTTCTCCTTTTTGCATAACAATAATTTCGTCTGCATTTTGAATAGTAGATAATCTATGCGCAATTACAATTGATGTTCTGTTTTTCATCATGTTTTCTAATGCGTCTTGTACTAGTCTTTCGCTTTCTGTATCTAAAGCAGAAGTTGCTTCATCTAATATCATAATTGGAGGATTTTTAAGTACAGCTCTAGCAATACTTAAACGTTGTTTTTGTCCGCCAGAAAGTTTGTTTCCAGAATCACCAATGTTTGTTTCTAGAACTTTAGGTAAATCTTTTACAAATTCCCAGGCATTTGCAATTTTTAATGCTTCAATTATTTCTTGATCTTTAGCGTTTGGTTTTCCAACTAATATGTTATTTTTTATAGAGTCGTTAAATAGTATAGAGTCTTGAGTAACCAATCCCATTGTGCTTCTTAAAGAGTTTTTAGTAAGGTCTTTAATATTTTGTCCATCAATACTTATGCTTCCTTTGTTTACATCGTAAAAGCGTGTTACTAGGTTTGCTATTGTACTTTTTCCACTTCCAGATTGGCCTACTAATGCTACAGTTTTTCCTTTAGGTACTTTTATAGAAAAGTCTTTTAGTACGTAGTCGTCTTCATATTTAAAATAAATATTGTCTATAGATATAGCTTCATTAAAACCATTTAAAGTTTTAGCATTTGGAGCATCTTCAATTGGGCTTTTAGTTTCAATAATTTCTAAAACACGTTCTGCTGCTGCGTTGCCTTGCTTTACTGCATAAGATGCTTTGCTTATGGCTTTGGCAGGAGTTAAAATATTATAGGCTAAACCCATAAAAGTTAAAAATGAAGCACTGTCTAGTGAGTTTTCTAATAATACCATACGGCCTCCAAACCATAATAATACAGAAATGGTTACAATACCTAAAATTTCACTAACGGGAGAAGATAGGTTTTGCCTGTTTAATAGAATATTTGAAAAATGAAAGTAACGTTTGGTAGAGTCTTGAAATTTGCTGTTAAATATACCTTCTGCATTAAATCCTTTTATAACTTTAAGTCCGTTTAAAGTTTCTTCAACAGTAGAAAGAAATATACCTTGCTCGTTTTGTACAGCTGCCGATTGGCGCTTTAAGCGCTTACCTATTGCCGAAATTATAAAACCAGACACAGGAATAAATATAAATACAAAAATGGTAAGTTTTACGCTAATAATTAGCATACCTCCAATACTAAAAACAATACTTAAAGGTTCTTTTATTATCATTTCTAAGACAGCTAAAAAGGAATTTTTTACTTGAGCCACATCATTAGAAATTCTGGCAATAATATCTCCTTTTCGTTTTTCAGAATAAAAAGAAATAGGTAGGTTTATGGTTTTATCGTATAAATCGTCTCGTAAATCTTTTAAAATACCGTTACGTAAAAATGTGCCAAAATATAGGCCTAAATAATTAAATAAATTTTTGAGTAAAAATGTAACTACTACTAAAACTATAACAAAAACTAATGCTTTAGATTTATCATCTTGAGCAAAATATTGAATTTGGTAGGCTAGCGTATCATTAAAATAATCGCCCAAAGTTCTTATTCCGGTATATACAGGTTTATTTACAACTTTTACTTCACCATCTTTAGGGAATAATACGTTAAGCATTGGCATTAAAGCAAAGAATGATAATGCTCCAAATAGTGCGTAAAATATATTACTTATAATATTTAATATGGCATACTTTTTATACGGTAAGGCGTAGGTTAAAATCTTTTTTAAATAATTCATTTACTATAACTGCATATCTTTAATAATAGCATCAATCTTAGCTTCCAATTGTTGTTCCGTAGCAGTAAAGTCTGCCACATTGTCTAAAGTTGTATTTACGCTTATGTAGAATTTAATTTTTGGTTCTGTTCCACTAGGGCGTAAAGCTATTTTACTTCCATCTTGCGTATAGTAAATTAAAACATTAGATTTTGGTATATTAATTTTAGAGATTTCTCCTGTGGTTATATTATTAGAGGTAGATAGTTGATAATCTTCTATTAAAGTAACTTTAGAGCCATTCACTTCTTTTAAAGGATTTTCTCGTGCATCAACCATCATTTGTTTTATTGCTTTAGCGCCTTCAATTCCTTTTTTTGTAATAGATATTAAACGTTCTTTATAAAAGCCATGTTCTATATATAAATTTATTAATTCTTGATACATAGAGCTATTGTTAGCTTTTGCCTGCGCAGCAATTTCACAAGCTAATAAAGCAGATGTGTTTGCATCTTTATCACGTACAAAATCGCCAACCATAAAACCAAAACTTTCTTCGCCACCACCAATAAAATCAAGCTCTGGAAAATCTTTTATCATTTTGGCTATCCATTTAAAACCGGTTAAGCCAATTTTACATTCTACCTTATAGGCTTGTGCTAATACAGACATCATTGGAGTTGATACAATAGTACTGCCTATAAATTGGTTGTTATTAATTTTATTATTGTTTTTCCATTGTTTTAATAAAAAATTGGTCATTAAAAGCATGGCTTGATTACCGTTTAAAATAACCATTTCGTTATTTAAATCTCTAACGGCTATACCAACACGATCACTATCTGGATCTGTACCAATTACAATATCTCCATTAACTTTGTTGGCCAGTTCTATTGCCATTTTTAAAGCTTCTGGTTCTTCGGGATTTGGAGAAACAACTGTTGGGAAATCGCCATTGGGTTCACGTTGCTCTTCAACAATATTTACGTTTGTATAACCAGCGCGTTTAAAAGTTTCTGGTATTGTTGTAATCGATGTGCCATGTAAGGATGTAAATACAATGTTTAAATTTTCTCTTGCTTCTTTTGGCGTATTAAAACTTCCGTTTTTTACTGATGCATCTATAAAAACATCATCAACACCTTTACCTATATAATTAATTAAATTGTTGTTTGCTGTAAATTTAATTTCAGCATAATCTAAATTATTAATCATTTTTATTATTTCGGCATCTTGTGGTGGTACTAATTGTCCGCCATCTTGCCAATATACTTTATAGCCGTTGTATTCTGGAGGATTGTGTGATGCAGTTAACACAATACCACAATGGCAATTAAGATGTTTTAAAGCAAAAGATAACTCTGGAGTAGGACGTAAGTCTTCAAATAAAAAGACTTCTATATTATTTGCAGAAAATACGTTAGCTACTACTTTTGCAAGTGTTTTACTATTATGTCTACAATCAAAAGCAATGGCTACTTTTAGTTTTTCACCAGAAAACACTTTGTGCATATAATCGCTAAGTCCTTGTGTGTTTTTGCCTAATGTGTATTTATTTATTCTGTTAGTTCCAATACCCATAACACCGCGCATGCCACCTGTACCAAACTCTAAATCTTTGTAAAAACTTTCTTTTAATTCTTCTGGATTTGTACCAATTAAATCTTTAATATGAGTTTGAGTTTCTTGATCAAATGCAGGTGTTAACCATGTGTTAACACGTTCTAGTAATTTTGGTTCTATATAAATCATATCGCAAGGTGGTGTTTAGTAACAAAAATACACAATAAAAAAAAGTTTAAAAAGTATTAATCTTTAATTTAATTCTTCTTTTATAAGGTAGCGTTTTTTGTTTTGTTTTGAGCGTAATATTATTTCACCTAAAAAGCCTGCGATAAAAAATTGGGTACCTATTATCATGGTTGTTAGGGCGATATAAAATTGTGGTCGTTGTGTAATTAGTCTACCATGAATGTTAAAAAACAGTTTGTCTATACCTAAGTATGCAGCGAAAATAAAGCCTGTAGCAAACATTATAACTCCAAGCGCACCAAAAAGATGCATTGGGCGTTTTCCAAATTTAGTTATAAACCAAATGGTAATTAAGTCTAAAAAACCATTTATAAAACGATCCATTCCAAACTTAGTTTCACCATATTTTCTTGCTTGGTGCTGTACAACTTGTTCTCCAATTTTTGTAAAACCTGCATTTTTGGCAAGTACAGGAATGTAACGGTGCATTTCTCCATTTACATCTATGTTTTTTACAACATTATTTCTGTATGCTTTTAGCCCGCAATTAAAGTCGTTAAGTTTTACTCCAGAAGTTTTTCTTGCAGCCCAATTAAAGAGTTTAGATGGTAGATTTTTTGTAAGTTTATTATCAAAACGTTTCTTTTTCCATCCAGAGATTAAATCGAAATTGTCTTGAGTTATTTTTTTATAGAGTTCTGGTATTTCTTCAGGATTGTCTTGTAAATCTGCATCCATGGTAATTACAACTTCGCCAGTTGCTTTTTCAAAACCCGCATGAAGTGCTTGTGATTTCCCAAAGTTTTTTAAAAATTTAATACCTTTTACATTACTATCTTTTTGAGATAAGTCTTGTATGGTTTGCCAAGAAGCATCGGTACTACCATCATCTATAAAAATAATTTCATAAGAAAAACGATTGGATTGCATAACTTTTGCAATCCAATCGTGTAATTCTGTAAGCGACTCTTCTTCGTTAAGTAGTGGTATGACTACTGATATATTCATATTATTATTTCAAAATGAAATTCAAATATAAAACTATTATGCGTTTTCTGGGTTTCTTTTCACTATTAAAGCTACAATTAGTCCAATTACTGCCTGAATTACTAAAAATATAACGTTAGATTGTAATTGAGGACCAATAGAAAATTGATTTTTTTGAGCTTCCATTTGTTCTACAGTTTGAGCAACAGCATCTTCTGGAGCGTTAAAGTTACGCATCATTTGTACTGTAGTTTCAATTGTTTTTTCTTTTAAAGTAATAGCAGCTTCTGGATCTACAAAATTAAAAATTACAATACTAATTACCATACTTATAAGTATACCAATAGCAACTGTTATAAAATAAGAGCTAAAGGCTTCTTTAAAAGTAATAAATCCTCCTTGCATTTTTTTAGATTTAATGGCAGATACTATTCCTGCAATAATAATTACTATTAAAAATATGATACCAAGCCACCATTTAGTAAGTAAATCAAGGTATAGCGCGTAGCCTAAAATTGTTACAAGTGCTAAAAAACCACCTAAATAAAGGCCGTGATTAATAGCTGAAGATTTTGTTGAAGTTTCCATAAATATTGGTTTAATTTGTTAATTACTATTGTTAGTATTCAAATATAGAAAAACGTTACATAAAATAAGTTTTAATATTTTTAATAAAAAAGATTGCTCATTTATAAAATTTGGTTAAATTTGCACCTCGAAAATAGAATACATAATAAAGCAATTAGCGATGAAAAAAGATATACATCCACAAAATTACAGAGTAGTAGCATTTAAAGACATGTCTAATGACGATGTTTTTTTAACAAAATCTACTGCTAATACAAGTGAAACTATTGAAGTTGATGGTGTTGAGTATCCAGTAGTAAAAATGGAAATATCTCGTACATCTCACCCTTTTTACACAGGTAAATCTAAATTAATTGATACGGCTGGTCGTATTGATAAATTTAAGAACAAGTATGCTAAGTTTAAAAAATAATTTAGTATTACTATAATATTTAAAAGCCTTTCAGTTTTAATTGAAAGGCTTTTTTAGTTTTCTTCATTTACACTACATTTGTTTTAGCTATTTAAACAAGAAGCTAAACTTCTAAACCTTTTATTGCTTATGAATTATATTCTTTTTGATGGGCCTGCTAGAAATCAATTATTACCATTTACATATACAAGGCCAGTTGCAGATATTAGAGTTGGTATTTTAACCATTAGAGAAAAATGGGAAAAGTATTTACAAACTACTACAACTACAATAACCGAAGATTATTTATCTAATAAATGGCCAATGGTAGAATTAGAAGAAAATATAATGATAAATGCTTCTTTTTGTCCAAATCAAGATTTGGTTGAAGTTATAAAAGGTCTTAAAGAAAAGCAGGCAATTTTTAATGACGAAGATTTAATTGCATTTTATGCGAAAGAAGCTCAAGAAGATATAAATTTTGATGAGTTTGAAGCTATAGAATACAATAAAGAAGTTTTTAAAATTGAAAATACCTGGGATATTTTTTCTAAAAATGGAGAAGCAATTACTCAAGATTTCGATTTAATAACAGAAGACAGAAAATCTCAACCAATTTCTAATACTAATAATATATTAGGAGGAGAAAATATTTTTGTAGAAGAAGGCGCAACTTTAGAGTTTGCAACTTTAAATGCAAAAAACGGTCCTATTTATATTGGAAAAAATGCTGAAATAATGGAAGGTGCTATTGTGCGAGGTCCATTAGCACTATGTGATAATGCAACTTTAAAGTTAGGAGCAAAAATTTACGGACCAACAACTGTTGGACCACATAGTAAAGTTGGTGGTGAAGTAAATAACTCGGTAATATTTGGATACTCTAATAAAGGTCATGATGGTTTTTTAGGAAACTCTGTTTTGGGCGAATGGTGTAATTTGGGTGCAGATACCAATAATTCTAATCTTAAAAATAATTATGCAGAAGTAAGACTCTGGAATTATGAAACAGAAGGTTTTGCAAAAACAGGTTTACAATTTTGTGGCTTAATGATGGGAGATCATAGTAAATGCGGTATAAATACTATGTTTAATACAGGAACAGTTGTAGGTGTTAATGCTAATATATTTGGAAGCGGTTTTCCAAGAAATTTTGTGCCAAGTTATAGTTGGGGTGGAAGCGCTGGCTTTTCAACTTATTTAACTAAAAAAGCTTTTGAAGTATGTAAAGTTGTAATGGCAAGACGTGATATTGAATTTACAGCTACAGATAAAGAGATATTAGAACACATTTTTGAAGAAACCAAAAGATTTAGACGTGATTAAATATATTTAAAATAGATTATATTGTATATCTCAAGTTTAAAATAATGATGAAGATAATTAAAAGTAGCCGCTATTTTGCTATACTTTTTCTTTTTTTACTATTGGTAGATGTGTATATAAAAACACATTTAGAAAACGTACCATATCGCTATATATCTAAGTTTGCAGTTATAATAAGTCTATTGTTTTATTATAATATTAATAAGAAACACAATAGCTTTAAATATCAAGCAATAACTATTGGTTTGTGTTTTTTCTTGTTAGGAGACCTTCTTATTATAAATTATTTTGAAACTGTATTTTTTGTTATAGCAATGATTTCGTTTGTTATTGGGAAAATAATGTACTGTATAAAGTTTTCAAATAATAGAGATTTTAATTTAATACGATTATTGCCATTTTCCTTCTTTAGTTTTCTTTTAATGGTGCTAATTTTAATGTTAGTTATTAATAAGTTAGGTAACTTTTTTATACCTGTTTTATTATACTTTTTTGTTTCTTTATTAATGTTCTTGTTTGCTTATTTAAGAAAAAACGATGTTAATAAAATGAGCTATTACTTAGTTTTTTTAGGTATGTTTTCTTTCTTAATATCTGAAACTGTTATGGTTTTAAAAACATTTTATATACATATACCATATAACCAAACAGTAATAATGTTATCTTACGGTCTAGCGCAGTATTTAATTGTATTGGGTATTATTAATGAAAAAAAACAACCAAATTTTTACGAGATTTAATTTTTTAAAGTTTACTAACGTATTTAAGTTTAAGTAAATTTATTGGGTTACTTGTTAAGCCTTTTACTTCTTTTTTTGTAAACCTTATGGCCTCATCATAATATAGAGGTACAACAGGTGTTTTACTCATTATTAAACTATCCATTTTAGTATATAATAACTCTCTTTTTCTAGTATTAGTTTCTAAAAAAGATTGTGCATACCACTTATCAAAAGTACTGTTTTTAAAATGTGTGTAATTTGGACCATTTGGAGCAAAATTGCCACTATAATAAAGCGATAAATAATTTTGAGCATCAGGATAATCTGCAACCCAACTTGCTCTAAAAAAATCTAACTTACCGTTAGCTTTAGCACTTTTTAAAGTAGAAGCAGGTACAACATCTACATTAACTATAAGTCCAGTTTTTTGTAATTCGCGTTGTATGTATTCACAAAAATTTAAATAATTACCAGTAGTTGTAATAGTTATCTCTGGAGTTTTATTATTACTCTCCTTTTTGTATTCATTAATTAATAGTTTTGCTTTTTCAGGATTGTATTTAAAACCAATATTGGCATTATACCCAGGTAAACCTTTTGGTATAAAACCACCATTTGCAGGTATACCTATACCGTTTCGCAAATAAGTCATCATTTTTTTTCTGTCAAACCCATAATTAATCGCTTGTCTTATAAGTTGCGATTGTACTTCTGGGATATTAGAATCTAAATAAAATGCCAAATACTCTGTGTTTAAATAAGGGCCGCGAAGCATATTTATATTATTTGAATACTTCTTTCTTAGTATACCGCTACTTGTTAAAATATCATCTTGATAAGAAGCATCAAGCGAGTTTAAAAAATCTAAATTGCCTTGTATAAATTGTAAAAATTCACTCTGTTTATCTGGTAAAAAGGTAATAGCAATAGCCTCGAGATATGGTAATTGTACACCATTTTCATCATATTCAAAATAATTGTTGTTTTTTCTAAAAACCAATTTAATATTTTCTTCCCAACGTTTAAATTTAAAAGGACCAGTTCCAATTGGGTTTGCTCTAAAGGCAGTGCCATAATGTTTAACAATTTCTTGTGGTACAACAGCGCAATATTTCATAGATAGTTTACCTAAAAAGGAAGGATCTGTTGATTTTAAAATAATAACTAAAGAGTCTTTTTTTACTGCTTTAATATCCCATATGTTATTTACAACCCAACTACCAGGAGAAGCTAGCTTTTCGTCACAATTTCTAAATAAACTATACTCAAAATCTCTTGCAGTCACTGTACGTGTAGAATCTTTTCCAAACAATTTGTGTTTATGAAAATAAACATCATCACGCAATGAAAACGAGTAGGTAAGTGCATCGTTACTAATACTCCAGCGTTTTGCAATACTTGGTTGTGCATTTAAATTATCGTCCATTTGTACTAAACCATCAAAAAGTTGATTTACAGCCCAAATATCTGCATTGTCTTTTGCAAAAGCAGGATCTAAAGAACCAATGTTTTTATGCTCGTTGTATCTAAAAACAAGGGTATCATCAATCGTATTTTTTTTGTTAGAACATGAAAAAAACAAAAATAAAAGGCAAGCTATTGGTAAATAGTTAATTAAACTAGAATATTGCTTGTTTTTCAATTTTATCATTTTGTAATTTAGTTGTAAATTTGCGCTTCCTTTTAAAAGAGAGTTAATTGGTAAATATAATGAGATTTCTTTCTGTAAGGAAAAGATAAAACTATAAAATGAATAAAAAAGTCGCATTTTACACTTTAGGCTGTAAGCTAAATTTTTCTGAAACATCTACTATTGCTAGAAGTTTTAAAGAAGAAGGATTTAGCCGTGTTGAATTTAATGAAACAGCAGATATTTATGTTATTAACACATGTTCTGTTACAGAAAATGCCGACAAACGTTTTAAAACTATAGTAAAACAAGCTCAAAAAGCAAATCCTGAAGCTTTTGTGGCAGCAGTTGGTTGTTATGCGCAATTAAAGCCAGAAGAATTAGCAGATGTTAATGGTGTAGATTTGGTATTAGGCGCAACCGAAAAATTTAAAATTACAGATTACCTTAACGATCTTACAAAAAACGATTTTGGAGAAGTACACTCTTGCGATATTAATGATGCAGATTTTTATGTTGGTAGTTACTCAATAGGCGATAGAACACGAGCGTTTTTAAAAGTACAAGATGGTTGTGATTATAAATGTACATACTGTACTATTCCATTAGCAAGAGGAATTTCAAGAAGTGATAAGTTAGACAATGTACTTAATAATGCTAAAGAAATTTCAGCAAAAGGTATAAAAGAAATAGTACTAACTGGTGTAAATATTGGCGATTATGGTAAAGGTGAATTTGGAAATAAAAAACACGAGCATACCTTTTTAGAACTCGTAGAAGCTTTAGATAAAGTAGAAGGAATAGAGCGTTTACGTATCTCGTCTATAGAGCCAAATTTATTAAAAAACGAAACCATAGAAGTGGTAAGTAAATCTAGAGCATTTGTACCACATTTTCATATTCCTTTACAAAGCGGTCATAACGATATTTTAAAATTAATGAAACGTCGTTACATGCGAGAATTGTATGTAGATCGCGTTGCAAAAATTAAAGAAGTTATGCCACATGCATGTATTGGAGTAGATGTTATTGTTGGCTTTCCAGGAGAAACAGATGAGCACTTTTTAGAAACTTATAATTTTTTAAACACTTTAGATATTTCTTATTTACATGTTTTTACATACTCTGAAAGAGATAATACAGAGGCAGCAAGTTTTAAAAACGTAGTGCCAAAAAATATAAGAAGCAAGCGAAGTAAAATGTTACGTGGCTTAAGTGCTAAAAAGCGTCGTGCTTACTACGAAAAACAAATAGGAACTTCACGAAGTGTTTTATTTGAAGGTGAAAATAAAGAAGGTTATATACACGGTTTTACAGAAAACTATGTAAAGGTAAAAGCGCCTTGGAATCCAGAATTAGTAAACACAATACATCAAGTTAATTTAACCAAGATTGATGATGATGGTTTAGTGCGTTTTGAATTTGAAAACGTATTAGTATAAAAAAAAGCCGAAACATTTGTTTCGGCTTTTTTCTTAATTAAATTCTTAAACCAACAGGAAGTAATTTTTTATACTGTCTATTGCGTCGTATAAACTTTGCAATTTCTGGACTAGTAGGAACAATACTTAAATTACGCTCCTCAATATGTTGAAATACAATTTTTAAAAAATCACTCGTAAAATTTTCATCATTTATCGCTTCAGGAATTATAAGTTTTGTTAAAAAAATTTTTCGTTCTTGAAGAGAATATTCAATTTTAGCAAAATGATCTTCGGTCTTAATCTCAAATTGACGTTGAAATTCATTGTCAACTAACTCGGCAGCATCAATCATAATTTATGGGTTTTAATTTATTCTAAGGGATTCAAAAATAGTGCCAACTATTTTATAGCTTTACACTTTACAAAAGTACGACAATTAAACGTCATTAAGTTTCTAATTATTGTTAAAACCTTATGATTCAAGAAGTAATACATGTTTATTTAATGCCAGGAATGGCGGCTAATCCATCAATTTTTGATAATCTTTCATTAGACGAGAATATATTTAAATTACATCCATTATCCTGGGAAATTCCTTTTAAAAACGAAACGCTTAGTGATTATGCTTTACGTATGACCCAAAAAATTAAACATGAAAATGTTGTTTTATTAGGTGTTTCATTTGGAGGTATTTTAGTTCAGGAGATGAGTAAACATATAAAAGTGAGAAAACTTTTTGTAGTATCTAGTGTGAAAACTAAACACGAATTACCAAAACGATTTAAAGTTTTAAAAGCAACAAAAGCCTATAAATTACTACCAACGCAACTAGCTGGAAATTTAGACTTATTAGCAAAATTTGCTTTTAGAAATTTAATTAAAAGAAGAATAGAACTTTATAAAAAATACCTATCGGTTAACGATAAGTATTATCTAGATTGGTCTATAGAGCAAATAATTAACTGGAGTCAAGAAAAAGTAATAGAACAAGCTATCCATATTCATGGAGAAAAAGATATTGTTTTTCCACACCAATATTTAGGTGAATGTATTACCATAAAAAACGGAACACATATAATGATTATCGATAAGTATAAGTGGTTTAACAAGAATTTACCTAAATTAATTTTAGAATAATATTAACTGTAATTCATTAAATTATTTTAATTTTATAAAAAAAGAAAATGATGATGAAACATGTTCAAAAAATACTAGCAGGAATAGGCTTAATTTGCTTAGCTGCTTTATTTATAAATGCTTTTCAAGAAGCACCAACAGATGAAAATTTACAAAAGAAAATAATAAACGATTATAATGTTTATGCCTTACAAGTTCCAGATTACTTAGATTTTGCTGGCGAACCTGTACCATTAGAAAATCCAGATATTTTAGAACGTATGGATAAAGAACTTTTAGTAAATACCTATTGGCAATCTAATGGTTTATTAATGTTTAAACGTGCTCAAAAATACTTTCCTATTATAGAGCCTATTTTAGCAAAAAATGGGATACCAGACGATTTTAAATACCTAGCAGTAATAGAAAGTGGTTTAACAAATGCAAAATCTCCAGCAGGAGCAAGTGGCTTTTGGCAAATAATGAAAACTACAGGAAGAGAAAATGGCCTAGAGGTAAACAGTAATGTAGATGAGCGTTACCATTTAGAGAAAGCAACACAAGTAGCTTGCGATTATTTAAAAAAATCTAAAGAGCGTTTAGGATCTTGGACTAATGCTGCAGCTGCATACAATGCAGGAAATTACGGTATATCAAAACGTTTAGAAGCACAACAAGTAAAAAACTATTACGATTTACTTTTAGGAGAAGAAACAGGACGTTATGTATTTAGAATTATAGCGCTAAAAGAAATTTTATCTAACCCAAGTAAATATGGGTTTAACTTTAGAAGTAAAGATCTGTATTCTAATATACCAACCTACCAAGTACCTGTTGATACGGTAGTAAAAGATTTTGCATCTTTTGCTAAACAATTTGGCATTAATTATAAAATTTTAAAAATCCATAATCCATGGTTAAGAGAAAGTAAACTTAATAACGCCTCTAGAAAGCAATACTTTATAGACATTCCTGAAAAAGGTTATTATGAGACACAACCTTAGATGATAGAGTTTTTTAAAAACAATTGGTTTGCAATAATTATTGGAGTTAACTACCTACTGGCAATCTCTGCAGTAATTACAATATTATTACGAAACATAAACCCAACAAAAACACTAACGTATATTATTACGTTAGTGTTTTTTCCGTTTTTAGGATTATTAATTTATTATTTGTTTGGCCAGGAATACCGAAAAAATAAAATGTTTAACCGAAAAAACATTTTAAACCAAAGCATAATAAAAGAATTAAATGAAGATTTAGAAAAAACCAAACAAGAATTAGATGAGCTTGAAGATGATTTTTTAAACGATAAAGTAAGACTTGTAAAACTGCTTCAAAAAAGTGATAAAGCACCATTAACGCGATGTAATAAAGTTGAAATTTTAAAAAATGGTGAAATAAAATTTAAAAAATTATTTCAGGATTTAGAAAAAGCAAAGCATCACATACATGTAGAATACTATATTGTTAAAGATGATAAAATAGGCTCACAATTATTAAATATTTTATGTAAAAAAGCTAAAGAAGGAATAGAAGTACGTTTAAGTGTAGATGATGTTGGAGCAGATATTTCGCGTAAGATGAAACACAAATTAAAAAATTGTGGCGTGGAGTTTTTCTCGTTTATGCCAGTGCTTTTTCCAAAATTTACAGGTAGAATGAACTACCGAAACCATAGAAAAATAGCAATAATTGATGGTTTGGTAGGCTATGTTGGCGGTATAAATGTATCAGACAACTATGTAAATAAAGCAGATAGAGATTTTTATTGGAGAGATACAAGCATTAGAGTAGAAGGCGAAGCTGTAATAACTCTACAAGTCCAATTTTTAACCAATTGGCAGTTTGTGTCAAATTCTAAAATTGAAAACATTTCAAAAGAATATTTTCCTAATAAACCTTGTGATGACGATGTAGCAGTACAAATTGCAGCCAGTGGTCCAGATACAGATTGGGCAAATATTATGGATGCTATGTTTAGTGCAATATCATCGGCAGACGATTATATATATTTAACTACGCCATACTTTATTCCAAACGACGAAATTATTATGGCCTTACAAATAGCCTCACGAAGCGGTATAGATGTAAGAGTTTTAATACCAGATGAGAGTGATTCTAAAATAGCCAAATATGCTACTAATTCATATTTACAGCGTTTATTTAATGCAAACATAAAAGTATATCGTTATACAAAAGGTTTTATTCATGCAAAAACAATGGTTATTGACGATGTATTCTCTACAATAGGAACAGCAAATACAGATTATAGAAGTTTTAATATTAACTTTGAAATTAATGCAATTATATATCATAAAGAAAGAAGTAAAGAACTGAAATCTATTTTTATGGAAGATTTAAAAGATGCAGAAGAAATGAATCCCGAAAAATGGGAACATAGGCCTAAAATCGAAAAGTTAAAAGAAGCTTTTTGTAAACTTTGGGCACCTTTACTATAAAATAAATTAGAATAATATCGCAAGCGCGAAAAATAAAAAGATGAAAACAAAAATGGATTTACAAATAATACTTATATTAATAATTGTTGGCCTTTTAGCTGGAGTTTTTAGCGGTATGTTTGGTGTTGGTGGAGGTGTAATTATGGTGCCGTTAATGGTTTTTGCATTAGGGTATACACAACATCAAGCACAAGGTACAAGTTTAGCCGTTTTGGCAGTTCCTGTTACTTTTTTAGCAGCATATACTTATCATACTACTGGAGACAACCCAATTAATTTTAAGTACGCCCTTATAATAGCAGTTTGCTTTGTTTTGGGAGGATATTTTGGAACCAAAATAGCTATTTCTATAAACGAAACATTATTAAAAAAGATTTTTAGTGTACTATTAGTAATAGTTGCAGTAAAAATGTTTTTTAGCAAATAGTTTTAAATAAAAAAAGGCTCACAAACGTGAGCCTTTTTTATTTACTAGAATTCCTTATTATCTTCTTGAAGCTCTACGTTGTGCACGCATACTTCCGCCTTGACCAAAATGTTGGTTTGGAGCGCCTTGTGCACGTTTCATATTAGCTTTCATTTCTTTAATTTGCTCCTTAAGCATGCCTTGCTTGTCTAGTTTTTGAGCTTCATTAATAAGTATTGTTGCTTCTTGTTTTCTGCGTTTAGAGAAAGCAATACCAGCTAAGTTTAGTTTTGCCATTGCCATATCCTGGTCCATACTTAAACCAAGAGCAACCGCTTTTTTAAAAAACTTTTCAGCTTTATTCATATCGGTTTGAGATACCATAATACCTTGTAAATAATTATAATATCCTTGTTGTTTAGTTACCAAAGCAGCTTCAGGATTAGAAATTTTATTTAACCATTTTTGAGCACCAGGAAAATCTTGTTTTCTTAACCTTAAAAAAGCCAGTAAAATCATTTCATTTTTAAAATATAAAAACACAAAAATTAAAGCTAAGAAAATAAGCATAATGCCATTACCAATGTTACCTTCAATAAATTGCCATACAGCAGTAGCTAAAATTAAACCAGCTATTATTAATTTAAATACTTTATTATACATTTTATATTATTTTTAATTATCGCCTCATGTAAATTGGCGTTCATTTTGTTAAATTAGACTGCAAAGAAACTCAATTTTTATTAAATATGCTGTGTAAAAAAACTGTTTTGTACTTTCGCTAAGCCTAATTTTATTATAAATAGCTTTAATTTTTAGATAAAATCAATTCTAAAGAAAAAATTTTAAAATAAGGTTTGTGAAATTAAAAAGTCGTTGTATATTTGCGCTCAGTTTTAGAGAAGACTAAAACATTAAAATAATTACAATTCAGATTTAAAACATAAGACAATGCCAAAAAGAACGTTTCAGCCATCAAAGAGAAAGAGAAGAAATAAACATGGTTTTAGAGAAAGAATGGCTTCTGCTAACGGTAGAAAGGTATTAGCGCGTCGTCGTGCTAAAGGAAGAAAGAAATTATCTGTTTCATCTGAAACTAGACATAAAAAATAATGATTAACAATTGTTAATATTTTGGAGGCGTTACTTAGGTGTAACGCCTTTTTTTATATTCAAGTTTTACTATTTTTGCACCACACAATTCAACTATTAAAATGCCAAAAAATTCTAAATTAAAATCAATACTAATTATAGGCTCAGGTCCTATTGTTATTGGTCAAGCTTGTGAGTTTGATTACTCTGGAACACAAGCATTACGTTCACTTAGAGAAGATGGAATTGAAACCATACTAATCAATTCTAATCCTGCAACTATCATGACAGATCCTTCAATGGCAGATCATGTTTACTTGTTACCTCTAACTACAAAATCACTAATAGAAATCCTTAAAAAACATCCGCAAATTGATGCTGTTTTACCTACTATGGGAGGACAAACTGCACTTAATTTGTGTATTGAAGCAGATGAAAAAGGAATCTGGAAGGATTTTGATGTAGAAATTATTGGTGTTAATATCGATGCCATAAATATTACCGAAGATAGAGAGAAGTTTAGAGAATTAATGCTTGATATTGGTATCCCAATGGCACCACAAGCAACAGCCACTTCGTATTTAAAAGGTAAAGAAATTGCACAAGAGTTTGGTTTCCCATTAATTATTAGAGCCTCATTTACTTTAGGTGGAGCAGGAGCTTCTTTTGTTTATAAAGAAGAAGATTTTGATGAACTTTTAACACGTGGTTTAGAGATTTCTCCAATCCATGAAGTCATGATTGATAAAGCCTTAATTGGATGGAAAGAATATGAGTTAGAGCTTCTTAGAGACTCTAACGACAATGTTGTTATTATTTGTGCTATTGAAAATATGGATCCTATTGGAATTCATACAGGAGACTCTATTACTGTTGCTCCAGCAATGACATTAAGTGATAAAACATACCAAAAAATGCGTGATATGGCAATACATATGATGCGTAATATTGGAGATTTTGCAGGTGGTTGTAACGTACAATTTGCTGTAAGTCCAGACGAGAAAGAAGACATTATTGCTATCGAGATTAATCCTCGTGTATCACGTTCATCTGCATTAGCAAGTAAAGCAACAGGTTATCCAATTGCAAAAGTAGCTGCTAAATTAGCTTTAGGTTATCATTTAGATGAACTAGAAAACCAAATTACAAAATCTACATCTGCTTTATTCGAGCCAACTTTAGATTATGTAATTGTAAAAATTCCTCGTTGGAATTTTGATAAATTTGAAGGATCAGACAGAACTTTAGGTTTACAAATGAAATCTGTTGGAGAAGTTATGGGAATTGGACGTAGTTTCCAAGAAGCCTTACACAAAGCAACACAATCGCTTGAAATTAAACGTAATGGTTTAGGTGCAGATGGAAAAGGTTATAAAAATTACGACCAAATTATAGATAAATTAACACATGCAAGTTGGGATCGTGTATTTGCTATATATGATGCCATACAAATGGGAATTCCATTAAGTCGTATTCATGAAATCACAAAAATTGATATGTGGTTTTTAAAGCAATATGAAGAGTTATATTTCATTGAAAAAGAAATCTCAACCTTTACAATAGACACTATACAAAAGGATTTATTACTTGAAGCGAAACAAAAAGGATATGGAGATAGACAAATAGCACACATGCTAGGTTGCCTTGAAAGTGAAGTTTATAATAAGCGAGAAGAATTAAATATTAACCGTGTTTATAAATTAGTAGATACTTGTGCAGCAGAGTTTGAAGCAAAAACACCTTACTATTACTCAACATTTGAAAACGATGTTGAAACAGCAGATGGTGTACGTCAAGCAGATAACGAAAGTATAGTTACAGACAAGAAAAAAGTAATAGTTTTAGGTTCTGGTCCAAACCGTATTGGTCAAGGTATCGAGTTCGATTATTGTTGTGTTCACGGTGTTTTAGCTGCAGCAGAATGCGGTTATGAAACCATCATGATTAACTGTAATCCAGAAACAGTTTCTACAGATTTTGATACAGCAGATAAATTATATTTCGAACCAGTATTCTGGGAACATATTTACGATATTATTAAACACGAAAAGCCAGAAGGTGTCATAGTACAACTTGGTGGACAAACGGCTTTAAAATTAGCCGAAAAGCTAGAGCGTTATGGTGTAAAAATATTAGGAACTAGTTTTGAAGCTTTAGATTTAGCCGAAGATAGAGGTCGTTTTTCTACGTTATTAAAAGAATTAGAAATTCCTTATCCAGAATTTGATATTGCTACAACAGCAGACGAAGCTTCTGCAATTGCAGATGTTTTAGATTTTCCAATATTAGTTAGACCATCTTACGTACTTGGAGGTCAAGGTATGAAGATTGTTATTAATAAAGAAGAACTTGAAAAGCATGTAGTAGACTTGTTAAGTCGTATGCCAGGAAACCAATTACTTTTAGATCATTATCTAGATGGTGCAATAGAAGCTGAAGCAGATGCTATTTGCGATGGTGAAAATGTGTATATAATTGGTATTATGGAGCATATTGAGCCTTGCGGTATTCACTCTGGTGATAGTAACTCTTTACTACCTCCTTTTAACTTAGGAGATTTAGTAATGCAACAAATTAAAGATCATACTAAAAAAATTGCTTTAGCATTAAATACAGTAGGTTTAATAAACATACAGTTTGCTGTTAAAGATGATAAGGTTTATATAATTGAAGCCAATCCAAGAGCCTCAAGAACGGTTCCGTTTATAGCAAAAGCTTATGGAGAACCTTATGTAAACTATGCAACTAAAGTGATGCTAGGTGAGAAGAAGGTTACAGATTTTAACTTTAATCCAAAGTTAAACGGTTATGCTATTAAGCAACCAGTATTTTCTTTCAATAAGTTTCATAATGTAAATAAAAAATTAGGTCCAGAAATGAAGAGTACTGGAGAAAGCATCTTATTTATTGATGATTTAAAAGACGATGAATTTTACAATTTATACTCAAGACGTAAAATGTATTTGAGTAAGTAATATTTTATTTTTAATTATAAATTATTGAGGTACAGGTTTTTATTTTTTTAATCTGTACCTCTTTTTTTATTTATTTTTTTCTATGAGTGTCGATTTTTTTTGTACTTTTAAATAAATCTACTTATATGATGAAAAAATTACTCTTTATTTTATGCATAAGTTTATCATTAAGCTTATCTGCACAAGTCGAAACAATCACTATAGATTGGAGTTTTGGATCAGATCCAACTGCATCAGGAAATGCAAATACAAATAGAACTATAGAAGTAGGAGATACGGTAGAGTGGAATTGGTATGCTTCAGGTACTCACAATGTTGCTTCTACAGGAGGAACCGAAACCTTTAACAGTGGAGCTCCAACTAGTACACCAGGTGTAAATTTTTCTCATACATTTACAAGTGTTGGTACAACAGATTTTGTTTGTCAACCACACTCAACAAATATGTTTGGAACAATAACAGTTGTTTCTGAAGGCTCTTTAGGAACTCAACAATTTGATTCACCAACAAAGTTTTCAATTTTTCCAAATCCAGGAAATAATGAAATGAATATTAATATTCCCACTTTAAGTGATGAAAGCTTAAGTTTGGAAGTTTTTGATGTTCTTGGCAAAAGAGTATTAAATGAAAATTTAAGTGGTTTACAAACTACAATAGATATTTCTAAATGGAAAAGTGGTATGTATTTGGTACGATTAGCATCACAAAATCAAGATGTAAAATTAACTAAGCGTTTTGTAAAACTCTAGTTTAAAACATACAATAAAAAAAGAGCTTTAAATTTAAAGCTCTTTTTTTATTAATAATTATCAGGTAATTCTATTTTAACTTTTAAATCTTTTAATTGATCTAAATAATGGTGATGCGAAAAATTTTGGTCATTAAACTCTGCTTGCCTGGTTCTTTTAGTTTCATTTCGTTTAATGGCTTTTAAATAGCGTTTCACTTCGGTTTTATCGTTTAAAATTAAACCAGGAACTTCAACAGATTTTCCGTTTTCATCTTTTGCAACCATTGTAAAATAAGAAGAGTTACAGTGTTTTTTGGCTCCTGTTTGTATATTTTCTGCTTCAACACGAATACCAACAACCATAGAAGTTCTACCAACATAATTAACAGAAGCTTTCATAGTAACCAACTCGCCAACCTCTATTGGGTTTAAAAAATCTACAGTATCTACAGATGCCGTTACGCAATAGGTTTTAGAGTGTTTACTGGCACAAGCAAATGCTATTTGGTCCATTAAGCTTAATATATAACCACCGTGAACTTTTCCACTAAAATTTGAATGCGATGGTAACATTAATTCAGATATGGAGATGCGTGAACCATCTACGGTTTTATAATTAGGCATAATTTTATGGGTTTTCTGTTGTGTTAAGCTCTACTTTAGTTACAAAATAATGTGTGTCTCCTAACCAAAATAAGGTTTTATAACGTTCAAAATAACTTAACTTTACTAAACGACCTTGGTATTTGTTTAAATCTTCAATTACTTGTGTTTCTCCATCTTCTACAGAGAATTTAAATATTTGTGCTTCACTAACACCTTGGCTAATTTCGCCTTCCCAGGTTTTAAACAATACACCTTTTTTACTAAACTTAACTAATTCTCCAGCTCTAACGCCTTCACTGTAAGTTACAAAATAGACAAAGGCAAAATAGCCAGCTATTAGTAGTAATATAACGATAAAGGTTTTAATTAAAAATTTCATAAAATATATATTAGAGTAAGTTAGTTTTTTATGTGTTTATTCTTGGTCTGTTGCACGTTTAATAAATGCTTCTGGTAAAGACTTTTTTGCTTTTGCTCCTAATTTTTTAATTTTTTCGACACTCCTAATTAGGTTTCCACGACCATCTACTAATTTATTCATAGCAGCAGTATAATCTGTTTTTGCAGCATCTATTTTTTTTCCAACACCAGTCAAATCAGATACTAATCCTTCAAACTTATCGTATAAAGCTCCAGCTTGACGCGCAATTTCTATGGCATTTTGTTGTTGCTTTTCGTTATTCCACATGGTATCAATAGTACGTAAAGTGGCTAGTAGAGTAGAAGGTGTTACAATAACAATATTACGCTCGAAGGCTTTATTGTAAAGTGAGTTGTCTTCGTTTATTGCAATTGCAAATGCAGGTTCTATTGGGATAAAAAGCAATACAAAATCTGGAGAATCTATATCATACAAATCTTGATAATTTTTAGCTGAAAGCTGCTCTACATGTTTTTTAATAGAGTTTATGTGTGCTTTTAAATGTTGACTTCTATCTTCCATTTCGGCATTTACAAAACGCTCGTAATCAATTAAAGATACTTTACTATCTATAATCATGCGTTTATTGTTAGGTAAATGCAACACAACATCTGGCAGTACTCTTGTGCCATCTTCTCGTGTGAAACTTTGTTGTACGTAATATTCTCTATCTTTTTCTAAGCCAGATTTTTCAAGCACGCGTTCTAAAACAAGTTCTCCCCAATTACCTTGCATTTTATTGTCTCCTTTTAAGGCTTTGGTAAGGTTAGTGGCTTCTTTTGTCATTTGTTGGTTAAGCTCTTTTAAACCTTCTAACTGGGTTTTTAAAGCAGAATGTAAACCAAAGTTTTCTTTGTGTGTATCGTCCACTTTCTTTTCGAAAATTTGTATTTTCTCTTGTAGCGGATTTAATATATTCTTTATGTTTTCTTTATTCTGAAGTGTGAATTTTTCAGATTTAGCATCTAGAATTTTATTTGCTAAATTTTCAAAATCTGTACGCAGTTGCTTTTGGCGTTCTTCTAACTCTTCATCTCTTTTTAAATTAAGCTTTTGAAGATTTTCATATTCTGAATTTCTTCTCGTTAACTCAGTACTTAAAAAATCTTTTTCACGCCTAATGTCTTCACGTTCGGTTTCAATTTTAGAAAGCGATGTTTTTAACTCTTCTATTTTATTTTCGAAATTCTGGTTTTGTTTTTGGTTTTCAGTTTCCGAAAACTGTTTAAAATCATTAAACTGTTGCTGTAAATTGGCATTTCGTTCTTCTAAAGTACTTTTTTCACTTTTACTTTTTAGTTTAGTAAATAGCATACCTAAATACGCACCAATGGCAGCTGCAATTAATATGGCAATAATGAGGATGATGTTGTCGTTCATTTATTTTATTTGAATTTTATCAAAGATAATTTTTTTAGACGTAAGACTAAGAAACAAGCAAATAGTTTTCTCTTATTTCTTTACTCTAAAGCTTTTAGTTTTGCTATCGAAAACAATTAAATCGTCTGGAAATAATGTATTAAATGCACCTTGATTTATAAGATTATCTGGTGTGTTTTGGATACAGTTTTTATTACTCATTACAATTAAACTATCACAAAGCTGAATGGCTAAATCTATTTCGTGAGACGAAAATAAAATAGTTTTATTGGTTTCCTTAGCTAGTTTTTGAAGCAGTTTTAAAATGTATGCTTTGTGGTACATGTCTAAATGCGACGTTGGTTCGTCTAGAATAATCAAATTGGTATCTTGTGCTAAAGCTCGCGCAATCATTACTTTTTGTAATTGTCCGTCACTTAATTCGAAGCATTTTTTATTTTTTAAATCTTCAATATTTGTTTGTGATATGGCTTTATCTATAGTAGCTATATCGCTATTAGATAAATTACCAACCCAATTTGTATAAGGTTGCCTACCAAGTGCAATAAGCTCGAAAACGGAAAGATTTTTAGACGATACTGTTTCGGTTAAAACCAAACTTAATACTTTTGCTAATTCAACTGAACCATACTTAATTAAAGTCTTAGAGTTAATATTTATTTCACCATTTAATTTTGGTTGTACATTAGTTAACGTTCTTAGTAATGTAGATTTGCCAATGCCGTTTGCACCAACTAAAGCTATTAATTCGCCTTGTTTTAGTTCGATATTTATATTTGAAGCAATAACAGATGTCTTCTTTTTGGTTTTATAACCAATAGAAAGTTGTTCTGTTTTTAAGATTATATGTTTGCTTTTTTCTTTCATTAATTTTTATTGCTTTGTCATGCTGAAATTGATTCAGGATCCATGTGGATTCCGCATCAAGTGCGGAATGACAATGGTGTTTTTTTTATTTAAAATATCATTTTACGCTTTCTCACTAACAACCATATTACTACAGGAGCGCCAATTAAACTTGTAATAGCGTTTATTGGTAATGTATAATCTGTATTTGGTAATTGTGCAATGCTATCGCAAATAAGCATAATTATAGCGCCAAATAAAAATACGGCCGGCAATAATATTTTATGGTTTGATGTATTAAAAACTTGCCTAGTAATATGTGGTATTGCTAAACCAATAAAAGCAATTGGTCCTGCAAAAGCTGTAATTGTTCCTGCAAGTAAACTTGTTGCAATTATAATTATTAAGCGACTTTGTTTAATATTTAAACCTAAACTTTTTGCATAGTTTTCTCCTAATAATAATGTGTTTAATGCTTTTATAGATGCTATACTAAATAGTAAGCCTACACTATAAATTAATGCAAATATTTTGAGTTCGTTCCATTGTAAATCGCCAAGACTTCCAAAACCCCAAAAAATGTATTGTTGTAACTCTTCGGCAGAACTAAAATACGACAGTACACTAACTACCGCAGCTGTAATACTACCAAACATAAGCCCGATAATTAAAATCGCCATAGTATCGCGCACACGAGAAGATACTATTAAAACCGTAAGTAAAACTAAAAAACTACCTAAACTTGCGGAGATAACTAAACTCCATTTAGAGATAAGTAATGTTGCAAAAAAGCCACCTAAAACCGATGATCCCATAATAATAAGTGCAACACCTAAACTTGCACCAGACGTTATGCCTAAAACAAATGGTCCTGCTAATGGATTGCGAAATAAGGTTTGCATTAATAAACCAGATATGCCTAAACCTGAACCAACTAATATGGCTGTTATGGCTTTTGGTAATCTATAGTTTAGAATAATGTAATTATCTGCATTACCTGTTAAGCTATTAAATACAGTATTAAAAGGTATAGAAATAGAACCTAAACTAACATTCGCAAAAAAGAGTATAATTAATACAATTATTAGAATGATAAAAGAAAGTTTATATGATTTTGATGTTACCAATTAGTCTAATTTTTTAAAGAAAAAAGGCTCGTAATTTTCTAATAATTCTGGATGACAAACTTTAATAATATCTTTTAAAACTAGATCTGGTCTTGCAGTGCCTAACTCATAATATAAAACACCTCCGTTTTTTCCCGTAGTGTTAGTAAATGAATATACTTGCTTGTTTTTAAAGGCATCAAATTTAGTGTAATGTTGGCTAGCTTCTTCTAAGGCTTCAAGACTTGTGTAATACGAAGGACTCAACCATAAATCGGCAGTTTTAGCTTTTTCATAAACCACTTCAAAATTTAAGGCAATACTTCCTTTTTCGGTTGTGTCGCTCCATAAGTAGTTTGTATTAGCATCTTTTAAAAACTGTGCTTCTGTACTTGTTCCGTTTGGTAAATACCATACATCTTTATGCATAGCTCCAGATAAAATAGTAGGTTTATTTTTTGCATTTAAGGCTAGTTTTTTAGCTTGAGTGTAATCTTTTTCAATTTTATTAAAAATAGAATCGGCCTGTTTTTCTTTGTTATATAAAGCACCAAAAAACTTAATCCATTCGGCTTTTGCCAATGGCGATTTTTCTACCCAATCACCATTATAAATTACTGGTATATTAGCTTTTTTAATAGTTTCTAAAGATTTACTTTTTCCATCTACACCAAAAGCGACTACAACATTAGGGTTAATATCTAAAAGTACTTCGGTGTTTATACCTTCATTTTTTCCTAATTCTCTAACAAAACTACTATCAATTCTAGTTCTTGTTTTTTCAGATGAAATATAATCTGTTCCCGGAAAACCAATTAGGGTTTCTTCAACATTTAAAAGCTCTAAAGCAGGAATGTGCGTTGTAGAGGTTACTACAATTTTTTCAATAGGTGTTATTAAAATACCATCGTACTCCTCTTTCATAAACGTAGTTTTAGCGGCTTCTTCTGCTGAAATTAGAACGTATTTAAAAGTTTGTGTACTGTTTGGCCATGGGCTTTTAATCTCTAAAATAGAATAGTTGCCGTTTTTTGTAATTGTAAAACCTTCAGCATAGGTATTTGTTTTGTTTTCACTTTTTTCAACATTTACGGGAGGTAATTTACGGTTAATGCTTTTATCTTCTTTACATGAGAATATTGAAATGGCAATAAAAAGGAATAGTATATTTTTCAAAAGCTTTGGTTTTTACAGTTCAAAAATAAGATTATTTAATCTTTTGTGTGTTAGATTAAACAAAAAGAGTAGATTTGCGTTGAATTTTGGTTCGACTTTGCAATTAAGCATGGTTGATTAAAAGGGAATCAAGTGCAAAACTTGAGCTGTTCCCGCAACTGTAATTTTATACTCAACTTGTTTGAGTACCTTTTTTAAGGGTGTTACTAACTTCAAAACCACTGGAAAACATTTCTGGGAAGGTATGGTAGCATTAAAAAAGTCAGGAGACCTGCCAAATTCATTATCAAAAAAATCTTCGGGAGAAAGATTTTAAGATTTATGAAAAAACGTATTCTATTTTTATTTGCAATTTTTTGTGGTTTAAGCTGTTTGGCTCAAACTAAGCTAGACTCTATTCAAAATTTAGATGAAGTTGTTTTAAATGATAATAAACTTATAGAAAATGGTAAAGGTTTTAAAATAACTGTTTTAAACGATTCTGTTTTAAGTAAAAACAATACCTCGTTTACAAACTTATTGCGTTTTAATTCTAATATTTATTTTAAAGAAAATGGTTTTGGAATGGTTTCTTCGCCATCTTTTAGAGGTACAAATGCATCTCAAACAGCAGTGATTTGGAATGGAATTTCTATTAACTCTCAACTTAATGGGCAAACCGATTTTAATACCATAAATACAAATAACATAAATAAAGTTGTTATTAGAAATGGCGGTGGAAGTGTACAATATGGAAGTGGCGCTATTGGCGGAAGTATTCACTTAGATAATACACTAAGTTTTAGTTCACATTTAAAAAATGATGTTAAACTTAATTACGGCAGTTTTGATAGTAAAAATGTAAGTCTTGTTACAGATTATGGAAGTGATAAATTCGCCTTTAATGTTGGAGTAAATTATATAGAATCTGACAATGATTATAAATATTTAGGTTTAGATCAAGTTAATGAAAACGGAGCTTTTAACAATTTAAGTTTTAGCGCTAATTTGGGATATTTTATTTCTGATAATGATGTAATTAAACTTTATCATCAGTCGTATTTGTCAGATAGAGAATTTTCTGGTACAACAGTAACTCCATCTAATAGTAAATATGAAGATAAAAACTCGAGATCTATGTTGGAGTGGTTTAGAACTGCATCTGCATATAAATCTTCGTTTAAAGTCGCATATTTAAAAGAACATTTTGAATATTACCAAAATAAAGATTCAGAATTCTTTTCTTTTGGAAAAGTTAATACGCTTGTGTTAAAACATAGTTTAGATTTTAATTTATCTAAAACACTGTCTGTAAAAAGTATTTTAGATTACAATTATTTTCAAGGTGAAGGCAGTAGTTTTGGTGAGCCAAATAGAAACGCATTTTCTGCTACAGGATTACTACAATACAACCCAAATAGTAAACTAAATATAGGCTTAAATATACGTCAAGACGTAACGTCTAATTTTAAAAGTCCATTATTGTTTTCTATTGATGGCGTTTATGGTTTTTCTAAATATTATAAGTTAAAAATTAATGCTTCAAAAAATTATAGAGTACCTACTTTTAATGATTTGTATTGGCAACCTGGAGGCAATTTAGATTTAGTTCCAGAGTCTTCTTACCAAATAGATTTAGGTCATGTACTTAATTATAAAGCCTTTCAATTTAACTTAAATACGTATTATATTTCTACTGAAGATTTAATACAATGGCAACCAGGCGCATCTGGTATTTGGTCACCAGAAAATATAGCAAAATCTCAAAGTTATGGAGTAGAAGCAGGATTAAATATTACAAAGACTTTTAATAAACAAGAGTTTATTTTTTCTTCTAATTATTCTTATACAGTATCTGAAAACGTTGAAACTAATAAGCAATTAATCTATGTGCCTTTTCATAAAGCAAACGCATCTATTGCTTATCGTTTTAAAAGGTTTTCTATGTTTTATCAGCATATGTTTAATGGCGAAGTATTTACAACTGCCGATAATTTAAAAGGTTCTTTTTATAGCTTAGAACCTTACGATGTTGCTAATTTAGGACTTAACTATAAAGTAATTAAAACAACAAAAAACCAATTGGATTTAAGAGTAAACATTGATAATCTTTTTAATGAAATTTATCAAAATGTAGCTTTTAGACCAATGCCAAACAGAAACTTTAATATTCAATTACACTATAAATTTTAAAACAATTATGAAAAAGATTATTTATTCAGTTTTAACATTAGCATTATTAGTAACTTCTTGCTCTAATGATGATGATTTAGCAACACCTTCTGAGCCTTTAGGAGCTTATGAAGATGGAATTATTGTAAGTTCTGAAGGTGGTCCATCTTCAATTTCTTATGTGTCTAACGATTTTTCTACTTCAGAAAATCAAGTATATTTTAATGTTAACGGTGAAAACTTAGGTGTGTATTTACAATCTGTTGGTTTTCATGAAGATAAAGCATATATAGTAGTAGATGCAGGAACCATTTCTGTAGTTAACCGTTATACTTTTGAAAATCTTGGAACGATTTCTACAGGTTTAAGTTTACCAAGATATATAGCGTTTAATGGAGATACAGCTTATGTGTCTGATTGGGCAGACCCAAATAATGCTACAGATGATTATATTGCTGTTGTAGATTTAAATTCTAATACTGTTACCAGTTCAATAGCTGTGTCTGAAGGTCCAGAACAAGTATTAGTAAACTCTAATAAATTATATGTTTCTCACAAAGGTGGATATAATACTAATAATGTAGTAACTGTAGTAAATACTGAAGACAATACAACAGAAACAATAACTGTAGATTCTAAGCCAGATGAAATGGCAATTAATAATGATGGAGATTTAATTGTATTATCTGGAGGAAACGAAAGTTGGACAGGTAATGAAACACAAGCATCAATTACAAAAATTGATATGTCTAATAATTCTATTATATCTTCTTTAGCTTTTGAAACAGGTTTACATCCAGGTTTAATGGCTTATAATAATGGTATGGCTTATTATATTGTAAATAATGAAGTGTTTGGATTAACAGATGATGCTACAACTTTACCAGCAACTCCATTATTCTCGGTATCTGCAGCTTATGCTTATGGATTATCTATTAAGGATAATAATTTATTTGTAACAGATGCAAGCTTTACAGAAAACAGTACTTTATTAATTTACGATATATTAACAGGAGCAGAGACAAATAGTTTTCCTGTAGGAATAGGTGCTTCAAAAATATATTTTAACTAATTGTTTTTTTTTAAACGATTAGAGTATAAAACCTATACTTTAAAAAAGCCTGCTATTTAGCAGGCTTTTTTATTATTCAGTAATTAAATCACAAAACCAAAAACCAGATTTTTCATTTTTGGTATTTGGTGTATTATATTCTCGATAAATTTTCTCTCCTATTGTAAAAGAAACAGGTGCTTTAAAAATTGGGCCATCGTAACAAAAGGTATGAAACTCTCCATTTTCGCCACAAGGATCTACTGCTTCAGGTAAGTTTTCAATTAATTCTTTAGTAATAATTTTACCAACAAAATCTTCAGAAAAATACTTAGTACTAGCACATACAATTATAGCTTTAAAACCTAAGTCTAAAAATTCTGTTATTAATTGTTTGGTGTCTTTTTTCCAAAGTGGAAATACCGTATTTATATTTTGCTTTGCTAAGTTGTTTTCTCGGTATTGTTTTAAATCTTCTAAAAAAATATCACCAAAAACACTATGTGTAAAACCTTCAGTTTTTAAAGAGTTTACAGCTTTTGTCATAATTTCTTCATAATCTTCCATGCTTGGTTGCTCAGTAAGATTTATGGTTTGTAAAGTAATACCAATGGCTTCGGTTTGCTTTTTTAGTAATGTAACAGGTAAACCATGCATTGTAACTCTATTATAATGAGTGTTTATGCTAGTCACTAGCTTTTCAACCGAAAAATTTGAGTTTTTTAATAAATAATGTAATGCTAAAGCAGAGTCTTTTCCTGTACTCCAATTAAAATAAGTTTTAGCGCTCAATGTACATGTCTTTAGCGTGAGGTTTTAGGTCGTTACTATCAAAAATAGGTTTAATTATTTTACCAGGCGTTGTGTTTGCTGGTCTATTTGTAGCAGCGATGTTTGCTAAAGCTTCAGCTAAAAGTGGTTCGTTTTCATCACCTAAAATTCCTAAATTATTTATTTCTTCGCTAATAGTAATATCTGGCGTTAAACCGTTTGCAGGCACAACATCTTCATTTACATTAACACTTATAGCAACTAATGGTTGTAAAGCATAAGTGTGAATTGGGTTTACACCATTTCTCGTATAGTCTTCAGAATCGTATAAAGTTATTGAGGCTTGCGATTTTCCTACAGTTTCTGTACCAACATGTACAACATCGATATAAGAACTTAAACTATTAATAACCAATTCGCTTGCAGAGGCAGAAGCACTTGTGGCTAAAACGTAGACTTTATCTAAATTTAAGTTGTTAATTGTACCGCCATCAAAACTGTTAGTAAAATTAAAATCTGTATTATTAGCTTGTAACTGATCATTATAAATAAGTTTTGTAAAAGTTTGCCCATTAAATTGTCCTGTTACCATACTACCCATTAAAGTTGCCGTGTTAACCGAGCCACCTGGATTATAACGTAAATCTATAACTAAATGCTGTATAGCATTGGCTTGAAAGGTTGCAAAAGCATTATTTAAAGCTTGGTCAAAACTTCCTGTAAATCCATTGTACATTAAATACCCAACGTTTTCACCTTCTACTTGAAGAATTTCGGTTTTAAAAACTGGGTTTTCTGTGTATGGCGCTTTGCTTAAAGCAATACTTTCTGTTGTTTGCTCTATAGTATCATCATCTGTTTCTGGCGTTCCATTATCGTTATAGTTTGCTAAGTTTATTGTGTAGTTATCTTGGCTTAATAAACTTCTAAAATTGTTAACGGTTAGCGGTGTACCATCAATACCATAAAATAAATCGCCACGTTGTACGCCAGCATCTTCGGCACTTGTGTTTGGTAAAACATAACGTACGTAACCAAAAACATCGTCACTACCTTCAGTATATCTCAATAGGCCATATTCCATTCCGTTAGCAACACTTACACCTTGTTGTTGTTGCTCGAATGCAATATAATCACTTAAAATAAAGCTAAACCTATCAACATTTTGGCGATCAAAAATAAGGCTTTCAAATAGTGTTTCAGGAGTACTAAAACTATTTAAATACTCTGTATAATTGGCGCTGTTTCTTTTGTCTTCTACCAAAGCTGGCACTTCATCTCTATAAAGGTAAAATATATCCATAGCTCTATATACAAAGTCGTTAATAGATGAAGTTGATACATCATTATCATCAAAATCATCATTAAAACAACTAGTAATGTTAATAGTTATGAATGCTAAAAACAGAAGTCTTGCAATTTTTTTCATAGTATAATCTTTCTTTTCTTTAAATAGTCGTCCTTAAAAGTAATTACTTTTATTTAAATACCATAAAATATCTGTATTTACTAGATTAAAACCCTTTGTTTTATAGTAGATGTAAGTATAAATGTATTTATTAATAATAAAATTTAAAAAAGATTGTAACAAAATAATAAGTAGGTCGTCGTAATAACATAAACCAACCATAATTAATGACACAGTCAGAATTTATAAATATTGTGACGCCTTTTAAAGATAAAGTTTTTAGGCTAGCCAAGCGTCTTTTAGTTTCTACTGAAGAAGCAGAAGATGCAACGCAAGAAGTATTAATTAAACTTTGGAAGAATAAAAAAAAGATAAAAGAATATAATAATATAGAAGCGTTTTCTATGACTATGACAAAAAACTTTTGTTTTGATAAGTTAAAATCTAAGCAAGCGCAAAATTTAAAAATTGTACATAGTAACTATCAAGACCATAATGTTGCTTTACAAAAGCAAGTAGAGTTAAATGATAGTTTAGATTGGATAGGTAAGATTATGGAAGACTTACCAGAACAACAAAAAATGGTAGTGCAATTAAGAGACATTGAACAATACGATTTTAAAGAAATAGCAAAAATGCTTGATATGAATGAAACCGCAGTGCGTGTAACCTTATCAAGAGCTAGAAAAACAATAAGAGAAAAATTAACTAAAACCCACAATTACGGTGTTAAATAATATAGAACATTTATTAGAAAAGTACGAAAATGGTGAAACATCACTAAAGGAAGAAGCACAGTTAAAAAACTATTTTTCGCAAGAAACTGTCGCTCCACATTTAGAAATGTACAAACCAATGTTTCAATATTTTATAGTAAATAAAAAAGAACAGTTTACTAAAGATATTTCACTTCTTGAAGTTAATACAACAAAAAAGAAATTTAATTTTAAGTGGTTATCTATTGCAGCAGTAGCAGTTCTTATGCTATCAATCTTTGTATTTAATCCTACACAAAGTCAAGAAGATTTAATTACAGAGGCAGATAGAGCAGACTATGAAAATGCTAAAGCCGCTTTAGCTTTAGTCTCACAACATTTAAATAAAGCAACAGCGCAGGTAAGCTACTTAAAAGTAATTAATACAGCTGGCACGCAGGTTGATTATTTAAAAGAAATTAATGATCCTATGGGTCGCATATTTAATAATAACTAATTAAAAAAATAAAATTATGTACACAATAAATAAATTAAACACAATGAAAAAGTCCCTTTTAGTTTTCGCTTTCGCAATATTAATTATGCCATTTACAGCAATGGCTCAAAGCGATATTTTTAGTAAATACAGCGATAATAATGCAGTAACTTATGTCTCTATAAAGCCTAAAATGTTTCAAATGTTGGCTAAAATGGATATTAATACAGATGATAAAGAATCTCAAGAGTATATAAACATGGTAAATAGTATTACCAGTTTTAAAACCATCGCTACAGATAATAAAGCTATATCTGCAGATATTGCTAAATGGGTAAAATCTCGTTCAAATTCTTTAGAAGAGTTAATGGAAGTTAAAGATGATGGAATGCTTGTTAAATTCTATGTGAAAGAAGGAAAAGATAGCGATCACGTAGCAGAGCTTTTAATGTTTGTTAATGGTTTAGAAGGTATGATGAAAGATGGCGTAACTGTTAATGGTAAAAAAAGAACTATTGAAACTGTTGTAATTTCTTTAACGGGAGATATAGACTTAAATCAAATTTCTAAATTAACAAAGCAAATGGATTTACCAGGAGGCGATAAAATTGATAAAAAATAAAAACCACAATAACTATGAACACTAAATTTAAGACCATATTAGCTGTGTTTTTTTTAACTTTAGCTTTAGTAAGCTGTAAAGATGAAAAATCTATACAAACCTATGTTGTAGAGCACCAAGATAAACCAGAGTTTTTATCTTTAGATTTATCACCTAAAATGATAGATGTCTCTAAAATAGAGTTAGACGAAGATCAAGAAAAAGTATATAACTCATTCAAGAAAGTTAATATTATAGCATATAAAGCTATTGATGGAAACCAAGAACAATATACTCAGGAATTAGAAAAAGCAAAAGCTGTTTTTAAAAATGAAAAGTATAATGAGTTAATGGAGTTTAGCGATAATGGTATGAAATTTAGAGTTAATACTATTGGAGATAATGATACGGTAGATGAGTTTTTAGTATTAGCAAGTTCTAGCGATTTAGGTTTTGCGGTTGTTCGCGTATTAGGAGATGATATGCAACCAGAAAAACTATATAAATTAATATCGCAAATGCAAAATGCAGATGTAGACGAAAGTCAGCTGCAAAAGGTTATGGATTATTTTAAACAATAATTCATGTTTATATATTAGAGTTTATATGTTAATATATAAACAGAAAAAAGGACTGTTGGCGCAGTCCTTTTTTAATTTTTTATACTTCTAAATCTAAATCTAAATCTAAATATAGAAGCCTATTTAAAATTTGTTTTTACTTTAAAGAATCTTCTTGAGAATCTTTTAAATCTTCTTCATCCACATTCTTTTTTACTAAAAATAAATTTAAAATAACTAATATAACCAAACCACCTAAAACTAATTTAGTTATTATATGGTCTAATATATTTAAAAGACCACCAATAAAAAAAACAATGGCAATTACACCACATATTAGTAAAGATTGTGTGTTTGAAAACATTTTAGATACCTGTATAATTACTTGGTGATATAGCTTTTAATTCACTCTTAATAGCATCACTAACCTCTAAGGTATCAATAAAATTTGATATAGACGTTTTTGTAATTGCTTCGTTAGTTCTAGTTAATCCTTTTAATGCTTCGTATGGATTAGGGTAAGCTTCACGACGCAAAATAGTCTGTATAGCTTCTGCAACGACAGCCCAGTTATTTTCTAAATCTTGAGCAAATTTTGATGCGTTTAATAATAATTTACCTAAACCTTTAATTGTAGATTTAAAACCAATAAGTGTATGCCCAAAAGGGACACCAACATTACGTAAAACAGTACTATCTGTTAAATCGCGTTGTAGACGAGAAATAGGTAACTTGGCAGATAAATGCTCAAAAATAGCATTGGCTATACCTAAGTTTCCTTCAGAGTTTTCAAAGTCTATTGGGTTTACTTTGTGTGGCATTGCGCTACTTCCTACTTCGCCAGCCTTAATTTTTTGTTTAAAGTAGTCCATAGAAACATACGTCCAGATATCACGGTCTAAATCTATAATAATAGTATTTATACGTTTTAAGCCATCAAACAAAGCAGCCATATGGTCATAATGCTCAATTTGTGTTGTTGGAAACGAGTGATGTAGTCCTAGTTTTTCTTGAACAAAATTACTACCAAAAGTTTTCCAGTCTATATTTGGGTAAGCTACTTTGTGAGCATTAAAATTTCCTGTTGCACCACCAAACTTTGCAGCACTTGGGATATCGTTTAATAAATTAAACTGTTCTTCTAAGCGAGTTACAAAAACTTCAATTTCTTTTCCTAAACGTGTTGGCGATGCAGGTTGTCCATGAGTTCTTGCTAACATTGGGATATCTTTCCATTCTTCAGCAAGTTTTTTTAATTCTTTTAAAACATTTAAATATTCTGGAACATAAACAGCATTCATTGCCTCTTTTATACTTAAAGGAATAGCTGTATTGTTAATATCTTGAGAGGTTAAGCCAAAATGAATAAACTCTTTGTAATCTTGAAGATTTAAAACATCGAATTTTTCTTTTATAAAATATTCAACGGCCTTAACATCATGGTTTGTTACTTTTTCAATGTCTTTTATAGCTTGAGCATCTTCAGATGAAAAATCCTTATAAATCGTTCTTAACTCATTAAAAACTGAAGTGTCTATAGCAGATAGTTGAGGTAGAGGTTGTTCGCATAAAGCGATAAAATATTCTATTTCAACTAAAACGCGATATTTAATAAGCGCTTCTTCAGAAAAATAATGCGTTAAATTTTCTACTTTATTTCTATACCGACCATCAATAGGTGAGATGGCATTTAAGTTAGATAATGACATATTTGTGTGTTGTTGTGTTTCAATTTTGAAAGGCGTAAAGATAGGTAAGAAAGTTAAAAGTATAATGCTAAGTGTTAAAACTTTTATTTTAACTTTTTAAGAATTTGCCTTGCGCGAGCTTTAAAGCCAGAACTTTGCATTTGGTAGTCGCGTTCTAGAATTAAAACCAATTCTGGATGGATCCAGCTGTACTCTTGACCTAAAAGAAATAAACTATTCATAGCATAGGCTTTAGGTGCAATTTTGGCATCATTAATCATCCAATCAAAACAAGCTTCGGTAATTTTCTCTCGATGTTTTGAACTTAATGCTTCCTTAATTTTAGTATTATTTTTACCGTAATAAGCTACTGTTAAGTATTCACAAACTTTAGCAACAGGCCTAACTGCCGAGTCTAAATGAACTTTATGTATATTTTGTGTAAAAGTATCCAAATATGGGATAATTTCTTCTAGGTTTTCACCACACAAAAACTCAAAAACCCAAGCGGCTCGAGGAGATATTTTATCATCGACCATAAATAAAATCTCTAGTAACTTAGGTATTAAGTTTGGATTATTAATAATTAAGTTAGCATAATACAAGCGTTTTTCACGAGAATGATTAACGTAATTTAATTCTTGATATAGCGTTTCTAATGTCAAAAGGATTTTTATTACTTTTAAACCCTAAATGTAATAAAAATGAAAATTGTTAAAAAGGGTTTCCTAGTTTTACTTGTAATATTTGTAGTCGCTCAGTTTTTTGGGCCAGAAAAAAATGATGGCAGTATGGAATCTGTTTCGGCTTTTTTAGAAGAAACAAAACCATCTCCAGAAGTTAAAAAAATATTAGAAGAAAGTTGCTTTGATTGTCACAGTAACGCGACACGCTATCCTTGGTATAATAATATTACACCTGTAAATTATTGGATGGCAGATCATGTAGCGCATGGTACAAAGCATTTTAATGTTTCTACATGGAACGGTTATTCTATAAAAAGAAAAGACCATAAAATTGAAGAACTTATAGAAATGGTAGAAGAAAAAGAAATGCCTTTACCATCTTACACATGGACGCATAACGAAGCAAAACTAACAGATGAGCAAATAACAGCTGTTTTAGAATGGGCAAAACGTGTTAGAATGGCTTATGCCTTAGCGCCAAGACCAGAGTAATAATAAAAAAGTTAAAAATGTGTATTATAAAACAAAGACTTGTAGCTTTGTAATAATAGTAATTTAAAATCTCTTTTCTTTTTTTGAATAAAGAACTTTTAATAATTGGCATTGTATGGCCAGAGCCAAAAAGCTCTGCAGCAGGAACCCGTATGATGCATTTAATATACCTATTCCTTTCTAAAAACTATAATATAACTTTTGCTACAGCTTGTGCAAAAAGTGATAATGCTTTCAATTTAAAAAGCATTGGTGTTGTTACTAAGGAAATAGAATTAAACAATTCTAGTTTTGATGTTTTTGTAAAAAAACTAAATCCAGATATTGTAATATTTGATCGTTTTATGACCGAAGAACAATTTGGATGGCGTGTGGCAGAACAATGCCCAAATGCTTTAAGGTTATTAGATACAGAAGACTTACACTGTTTAAGAAAAGGTAGGCAGCAAGCATTAAAAGATCAATCGGTTTTTAATACTCATTATTTGTTTAATGCTGTAGCTAAACGAGAAATTGCAAGTATCTATAGGTGCGATTTAACTTTAATTATTAGTGAAGTTGAGGTAGATATCTTAAAACATCAATTTAAAGTAGATGAGCATTTATTATGTTATTTACCTTTTTTATTAGAATCTATTTCTCCTAAACAGCAAAGTGTATTACCAGGATTTAGAGCAAGAGAACATTTTGTAACTGTTGGTAATTTTTTACATGAACCTAATTTAGATGGTATTAAATACCTAAAAGAATACATTTGGCCAACAATTAGAAAACAATTACCTAAAGCCGAAATGCATATATATGGTTCTTACGAATCTCATAAAGTCACTCAATTAGAAGATAAAAAATCTGGGTTTTACATTAAAGGCTTTGTAGAAGATATTGCAACAGTAATGCAACAATATAAAGTATGTTTGGTACCATTACGTTTTGGAGCTGGACTAAAAGGGAAAATTATAGATGCGATGTATAATGGAACACCTTGTATAACTACAAGTATAGGAGCAGAAGGTATGTACGGCACTTTAGAACCTAACGGTTTTATTGAAGACGAACCTTTAGATTTTGCAAAAATGGCAGTAGAATTATACAGCAACAAAATATTTTGGAATGCAAAACAAAAGCACGGTGTTAATGTTATAAACTTACGTTTTGATAAACAATTATTTACAGCAGATTTTATGCATAGAGTTGAAGCTACTAAAAATGGTTTAGAAGTGCATAGAAAAAGTAATTTTACTGGAGCGATGCTTATGCACCATACACTACAAAGTACAAAGTTTATGAGTAAATGGATAGAAGAGAAAAATGCATAATTTAATTTATAAAATAAAAAAAAGCCTCTATTTAAAATAGAGGCTTTTTTTATAGGAAACTGCGTTACTATGCCATAACATCTTGTTTCTTAATTTTTCTATAAGTAAACGTATTAAAAATATTACGTTTTCCAAAACGGTTTTGCTTATCACTTTGAGCAAATTTTATGTATAAAGCTTTATTTACACCAAAATACTCATAAGTATTACCATCTAAAAAAGTAACTTCTAGTAGTAAACCTTTATGTTTCCAATCCATAATTGTTGTACTTATAGTTGTATTATATTCATCTTTATTAGCAGCAATAGTTTCTGGAGCAATACTAACTAAAAAGTGGTAACCATCAATAACCTTTCTACTAACTTCTTCGGCCTCTAGAGCTTTTTCATCATTATCTTGAAATTTATCTGGATGCCATTCTTTTACAAGACTTCTATACGTTGTTTTTAAACTTTTTAAAGTCATATCATTCTCAACGTTAAATAACTTTTTGTACTCCTTAATGCGTTTCATAGTATTTGCAATTCTAAATTTGGCGCGAAAGTAGTGTATTCTTTTGGATTGGCTATTAGAAAGTTATAATAAGTTTTAGCTTTTAAAAAATCAATTAAAAACAAAAAAAGAGAGCATAATTTTATAAAAAGCTTTTTAGTATTTTCGCGTTTTTAAAAATAAATTTATGATTACAGTAGATGGTTTAGCAGTAGAGTTTAGTGGAACAACTTTATTTAGCGATGTGAATTTTGTTATAAATCCAAACGATAAAATTGCATTAATGGGTAAAAATGGAGCAGGAAAATCTACAATGATGAAGATTGTTGCAGGCGAGCAAAAAGGCACTCGAGGAAAAGTGAGCTTTCCTAAAGAAACTGTAATTGCATACTTACCACAACATTTACTTACTAAAGATAATAGTACTGTTTTTGAAGAAGCTTCTAAAGCATTCAAGCATATTTTTAAAATGCGAGATGAAATTGAAGCCCTTAACAAGCAGCTGGAAACACGAACAGATTATGAAAGCAATGAATACATGGCCATAATTGAAAAAGTAAGCGAATTAGGCGAACAATATTATGCTTTAGAAGATGTAAATTATGATGCCGAAGTAGAAAAAGCATTAAAAGGTTTAGGGTTTAAACAAGCAGATTTTACAAGGCAAACCAATGAGTTTTCTGGTGGTTGGAGAATGCGAATAGAATTAGCAAAAATTCTATTACAAAAACCAGACTTAATTTTATTAGATGAGCCTACAAACCACATAGATATAGAATCTGTAATTTGGTTAGAGGATTTTTTAATAAATAAAGCAAATGCAGTAATGGTTATTTCTCATGACCGTGCATTTATAGACAATATTACAAACCGTACAATAGAGGTTACTATGGGACGTATTTACGATTATAAAGCCAATTATTCTCATTACTTACAGTTGCGCGAAGAACGTCGCAGTCACCAAATTAAAGCTTACCAAGAACAACAAAAATTTATAGCCGATAATATGGCATTTATAGAACGTTTTAAAGGCACGTTTTCTAAAACTAACCAAGTTGCATCACGAGAACGCATGCTTGAAAAGTTAGATATTATAGAAATCGATGAGGTTGATAACTCGGCATTAAAACTTAAGTTTCCATCTGCACAACGTTCTGGCGATTATCCTGTAATTGTTGAAGATTTATCTAAAAGTTATGGTGATCATGTTGTATTTAAAAACGCAAGTTTCTCTATAGCTAGAGGCGAGAAAGTATCTTTTGTAGGAAGAAATGGAGAAGGAAAATCTACAATGATAAAATCTATTTTAGGTGAAATTGAAGTAGAAGGAAAGTGTGCTTTAGGTCACAACGTTCAAGTAGGTTATTTTGCACAAAACCAAGCGGCATTATTAGATCAAGACTTAACTATTTTTGAAACAGTAGATGCTGTTGCAAAAGGAGATGTTAGAACCCAAATTAAAAATATTTTAGGCCGTTTTATGTTTAAAGGCGATGATATAGATAAAAAAGTATCGGTATTATCTGGTGGTGAAAAAACAAGATTAGCAATGGTTAAATTACTTTTAGAACCAGTGAATTTGCTAATTTTAGATGAACCTACAAATCACTTAGATTTAAAATCTAAAGATGTTTTAAAAGAGGCATTATTAGATTTTGACGGCACATTAATATTAGTATCTCACGACCGTGATTTTTTACAAGGTTTATCTCAAAAAGTATTTGAGTTTAAAGATCAACGCGTTATAGAACACTTTGAAACTATTGATGCCTTTTTAGAGCGTAATCGTATTCAAAATTTAAAAGATATAGATTTAAATTAATTATAAACCAGTTTTAGTTTTAATCCAGTTTGCTGTGTTTTTTATAAACGTTGGCGGCTCAAAACGGTAACCAAAATAAAGACTAGCATAGGTTTTATCGTTTACAAAATTTCGTGATATATTATCTTCTTTATTACTGTTTGACGCAAAGCTAAATTTTGCGCCAGCACTAATAGTCTCGGTAGTATAGCCAAACTGTAAGTTAAAGTCTAAAGCATTAGTAAAAAAAGTATCGCGAGTTTCAATACCATTAATTTTTTCTTTTGAAAACCTTACACCAATAGAAGGTGATAAATTTCCAGAAATAAACCAATGTTGCTTAATTACCCAAGTATAATAATAATTTGGAGTTAAAGAAATGTCGAAATTATTCTGAATGTATTTTCCGTTTTCTGTAAAGTCTGATAATCTATTAAATCCATAATTTAAAGTAGGAATAAAACTTCCAGAAGTTTCTCGTTGCCATTCATTTAAAGCCATTAAATGTTTTAAAGAAAAGTTTTTATTTAGAACGTAAGCTGTACTTCCTGTCCAACTTGTTGTTTTTAAATGCGGAAATTGTTTTAAAGCAGTACCATTGGGAATTTGATCTTGGTAAAAACCTTGTACACGTCTATGTTCTATAGTTTGAAACCATTGGTTTGGAAACAGCCTTAACTGGATGTTTCTAAATTTAGATTTATTGTTTCCGTAACTATTGCTTGGAGAAAAACCAATACTTAAACCTAAAAATTTATAATTGGCTGCAATTTTTAATTTATACACATTATTAGCTTCCGCTATAAAAGCATTGCTATTTGCTTCATTAATTAAAAAGGATTCAGTTTGTTTATTTAATTCAACTTTAAATAATAATTTATCTTTAAATGAAATTATATCTTGAGAGTAAAGTTTTGTAAAACAGAATATTAATAGAATGCAGCAAGTATTTTTCATTTAAAGTTTTCTGTGTTTAGTGATTTGAATTTAGCGCTTTAATAAAGTCTTTAATGCCTTCGGTAGCCGTTTTAGCAATTACTGTTAATGCGTTGTTACTGCTAACAGCAGGATTAGGGTCTATAAAATAAGTGTGTGTTTGTGCAGGAATATAATCTTTTAAACCAGCAGCAGGATATACTTGCATAGAGGTACCAATAATTAACAAAATATCTGCCTGGCTACAAATATTTGCTGCTGTTTCAATTAAAGGTACAGCTTCACCAAACCAAACAATATGTGGTCGTAATTGGTGTCCGTTTTTATCTTTATCACCAAGGTGAAGTGGTTTTCGCCAGGAATACACATTATCTGGCGTAATTATACTACGTACTTTTAAAAGTTCGCCATGTAAATGTATAACAGTATTGCTACCAGCACGTTCATGTAAATCGTCCACGTTTTGAGTAATAATACTCACCTTAAATTGCTCCTCTAGTCTAGCTAGTTCATAATGTGCAGTGTTAGGTTCTACTTCTAAAAGCTGTTGTCTCCTTTGGTTGTAAAATTCTAAAACCAATTCTGGATTATTTAAAAATCCTTCAGGTGTTGCAACTTCCATAACATCGTGTCCTTCCCACAAGCCATTGGCGTCTCTAAATGTTTTTAAACCACTTTCGGCACTCATTCCTGCACCAGTTAGTACTACGAGATGTTTCATATTCTTATTAGCATTGAGCACTAAAATTAGAACTATTTTATTTAAATTGCACTAACCATAATAAATAAAGACAATCATGACGCTTTTTTTTAAATCAAAATCATTATTAAAATATTTCTTACTATTTAGTTTATTAACCATTTTTTCTTGTGGTGATGATGATAGCGATGGTGATGCTTTTGAAAATGTAACGCAGTTAGCTTCTAAAACATTTCAATTATTTCCTGTAGAAGATCCTAGTATTTCTGGAACAGCAAAGTTTATTAAAAATTCTAATGAAACAGTAACAGTAGAAATACAGTTAATAGGTACAGAAGAAGGTAACTTACATCCTGCGCACATTCACTTTAATACTGCTGCAGAAGGTGGAGATATAGCTATAACATTACAAGCTGTAGAAGGAGAAACAGGTTTTAGTACAACCACTTTTGATGTTTTAGACGATGATACTATTATTAGTTACGAAGAGCTTTTAGATTTTGATGGTTATATAAATGTTCATTTTAGTGAAAGTAATTTAGAAGATATTATTGCACAAGGCGATATAGGGCAAAACGAATTAACAGGAACTACAAAATCTTATGCTTTGGGTAGCGTTGATTTTCCTGCAATTTCTGGTAATGCAACATTTTCACAACGTGTAAATAATGAAACTTTGGTAACTATAAATTTAGATGGTACACCAGCAAGTGGTGAACATCCTGCACATATTCACTTTAATACTGCTGCAGAAACTGGAGCGATTGCCTATAGTTTAAATACTATAGATGGTACAACAGGAGAAAGCAAAACAAATATAGATGCCATTTCTTACAATAATTTGTTAGATTTTGATGGTTATATAAATGTGCATTTAAGTGATACTAATTTAGATGTTTTATTAGCGCAAGGCGATATAGGGCAAAATGAATTAACAGGTACATCTGTTACCTATAATTTAAGTGCAGTTAGTGATCCAAGTATAATGGGAGACATTACATTTTTCGAGCGTTTTAATGGTGAGGCTTTAGCAGTAATAGATATTATAAATACGCCAAATGGCGCCATGCATCCAGCACATATTCATGCAGGTAGTGTGGCTACAGCACCAGGCGCAATTTTATTTACGTTTACTCCAGTAAATGGAGATAATGGCGTAAGTAAAACTAATGTAGCCATGTTAGATAACGGAACATCTTTTGTTTATAATGATGTATTAACCGTAGATGGATACGTAAATGTACACGAAAGTATGGATAACCTTGCTGTGTTAGTTGCGCAAGGTAATATTGGTGCAAATAATTAAATTATTAAATTAAATAAAATAAGCTCGATAGGTAATATCGGGCTTTTTTGTATACTAAAATATGATAGATAAAAAACTACTAGAACATTTAGAAACTTATTTAACAGACCATAGATTGCAACGCTTTTATAAGGTTTTAGAACAACGCACAAAGCATTTTACAGTAGCTACAGAAGATGTGTACCAACTACACAATACAAGTGCAGTAATAAGAAGTTGTGATGTTTTTGGTATACAAGAAGTTAATATTGTAGAAGAGGTAAATGCCAAGCGTATAGACCGTGAAATTGCAATGGGTGCTCAAAAATGGGTAGATTTAAACCGTTACCATACTGTAAAAGATGCTATACAAGATGTAAAACAAAAAGGATATCAAGTGGTAGCAACTACACCACATGCAAACGATTGTAATTTGCGTGATTTTGATGTTACTAAAAAGTCTTGCTTTTTCTTTGGAAGAGAAACCGAAGGTTTATCTCAAGAAGTTTTAGATGAAGCCGATGTGTTTTTAAAAATACCTATGGTTGGTTTTACTGAAAGTTTAAATATATCTGTTTCTGCAGCAATTATTTTACAACATGTTACTACAGAGTTAAAACAAACAAATATAAACTGGCAGTTAACTGAAACCGAAAAATTAGAGAAACGACTAGATTGGTGTAAAAAAACAATTAAAAGTTATGATGAGATAATAGAACGTTTCAATAAAAACAATTACATTTAATTAATAAACAACATTTTACTATGCTCATTTTTTATATTTTTTTAGGATTAATAGCGCTATTTATAATACTAACATTGGTTGCACCAAAAACCTTTAATGTGAGTAGAAGTATTGTTATAAATAAGCCGCTACCAGAAGTTTTTGAGTATTTAAAATATATTAAAAATCAGGATAATTGGTCGCCTTGGAAACTTAAAGATCCAGATATGAAACAAGAGTTTGTTGGTACAGATGGAGAAATAGGTTTTGTGTCTAAATGGGTTGGTAATAAAGAAGTTGGAACTGGAGAACAAGAAATAATTAATATCATTGAAAACGAAAGTATAGAAGCAATGCTTCGTTTTTTTAAACCATGGAAATCTGAGTCTAATGCCATAACTAAAGTTGAAGATTTAGGGAATAATAAAACTAAAGTTATTTGGGGATTTCATGGTGAGAGTAAACCACCATCAAATGTGTTTTTTCTCTTTTTTAATATGGATAAAGCTGTTGGTAAAGACTTTGAAGCTGGTTTAAAAATGCTTAAAGATATTTTAGAAAAATAGGAGTAGAGGTATAAAATAAAAACACCCATAAACAATGTTGTTTATGGGTGTTTTTTATAATTAAATGTTGCTAATAGTTAAATACGTTTTTTATTACGGCTTAAAACCTTGTATTCTTCATAACATTGGCTAATTGCATCTAGCATTTGTAAATCGTTTGCTGTTTCAACAAACTCTTTAGAGTAGTTGCATTGCGACACCATTTCATCTAAATCTACTTTATTAACATTAAGTAAAACCATAAGCATTTCTCTATCAAAACGTGATGCTAGAAGGTTTCTTACTTCATCATCTTCTTTAACTTTTTTAAGCTTTCTAAGTTCTTTTCCTTTTTTACTAAAGGTGTTATATAAAAAGTCTAACGGATTAAAAATAGAGCCCAAAACCTTACTAAACTTATTAGCAGATTTGTTATTACCAGCTTCGTAACCAGAATTTAATCCTGCAATTTTATAACGGTAATTCTCGTTTACAGCTACTTGTTTAATATCTACTTCAAGATATCCTGTAAGTTGTAATTGGCTTACAACAACTTCTTCTAGTGCTAAAGCTAACTCGGTTAATATAATTTCTGAACTTCCAAATTTTAACCAATCATTAGTTACACGAACTTTAATAGATTTATAACCTACGTAAGATAAGTGAAGCGTATCATTAGCTTTAGCCTTTATTTTAAACGCTCCTTTACTGTTTGTGGTTGTACCAATTACAGTATTTAAATTTACAATATTAACGCTTTCTAATGGTGCATTTGTTACCGCATCTAAAATAACACCAATAGCAGTGTTACCATCGGGTTTTGGTTGGGTATCGTTATTGTTTTCTTTATTTTGAGCAAAACTATAGGTAAGACTAAAAATAAAAAAGAATGCGGCTAAAAAATGTTTCATAATGCTATTAATAAAGATAAAAGTACTAAACAAATTACTATTTAGTACTTTTCTCTATATTTTTTGACTAAAAATTAACAGAAAGGTTTAATTTTTATCTTCTAGAACGTCTTGGTCGAGAATGTGTTGTTTTAAATTCACTTTTATCTCTATCGCCACCATCGCTTCTTCTTGAGCGTGTTGGTTTATCGTCACTTCTTCTTTTTCTATCACCTCTGTCAGATCCTTCGCTACGTCTGCTGCGTCTTTCGTCGCTTCTTCCGCCAGAGCGTCTGTCACCACGTCTTCTATCGCCACCTTTTCCGCCATCGCGTCTTCTTCCGCCACCAGAGCGTCCACGACCACGACCACCACGATTTGGTTTATCTTCGGTTACTTCTACATTTACAAAACGACCTTCATGTTTAAACTCATTAAAATGTGCTAAAACTTTTTCTTCGTGTTCTTTTTCTGTATTGAAAAAAGAGAATGTATCTTTTGTATCTACTTTAAATAAATCGTCTTTGGTTAAACCCAATTGTTCTTTTAAAAAGTCTTTTAAAGACATCCAGTTAAAACCATCTTTTTCTCCTACGTTAATAAAGTAACGTGTTGCATTACCACTTGAAGCACGACCGCCATCGCGGTTTGGATCTCCAGCCGATATGTTTAAGTCTTTAGCTTTTTGGTAGTAATTAAAGAAACGTGTAAACTCTACAGAGAAGAATTTTTTAATTAACTCATCTTTAGAAGTATCTTCAAACATCGTGTTTATGTCTTCTAAATACTTGTCTATTTCGTGATTAATTTCTGTATTATGAATTTTGTTTGCTAAAGACATTAATTGTACTTCGCAAATTTCCATACCATTTGGTATGTCTTTCTTTTCAAATTTCTTATTAATAATACGCTCAATACTTCTAAGTCTGCGTACTTCACTTTTAGAAACAATTACCATAGAAACACCTGTTTTTCCTGCACGACCAGTACGACCGCTTCGGTGTGTGTATGTTTCTATTTCGTCACTTAATTGGTAGTTAATTACGTGTGTAACATCGTCAACATCAATACCACGAGCGGCAACATCTGTTGCTACAAGCATTTGTATTTGGCGTGTTCTAAATTGTTTCATTACAATATCACGCTGGTTTTGACTTAAATCACCGTGTAATGCTCCTGCGCTATAACCATCTTCAATTAACTGCTCGGCAACTTTTTGTGTATCACGTTTTGTTCTACAAAATATAACCGAAAAAATATCTGGATTAGCATCTGCTAAACGCTTTAAAGCTTGGTAACGGTCACGAGCATTTACTAAGTAATATTCGTGTGATACGTTAGAGGTACTTTCGTTTTTATGACCCACCGTAATTTCTTGTGGTTCGTGCATAAAATCTTTAGCTATTCTGGCAACTTCTTTTGGCATAGTTGCAGAAAATAACCATGTGCTTTTATCTTTAGGTGTTCCAGAAAGAATATCTGTAATATCTTCTTTAAAACCCATGTTTAGCATCTCATCGGCTTCATCTAAAACAGAATATTGAATTTTAGTAATATCTACTAATTTTCTGCTAATCATATCTTTCATACGACCAGGCGTTGCTACAATAATTTGTGCACCACGTTTTACTTCGCGTGCTTGGTCTGTAATACTAGAACCACCATAAATAGCAACAACGTTTAAACCTTTACAGTATTTACCGTAGGCTTTCATTTCGTTTGCTATTTGTAAACAAAGTTCACGTGTTGGCGATAAAATTAAACCTTGAGTTGTACGACTGTTAACGTCAATTTTTTGAAGCATTGGAAAACCAAAGGCTGCGGTTTTTCCTGTTCCCGTTTGTGCTAAGGCAACTAAATCGCCTTCGTCTTGTAATAAAATTGGGATTGCTTTTTCTTGTACTTCAGATGGTGTTTCAAAACCTAAATCTGTAATACCTTTTAAAAGGTCTTCATTAAGACCTAATTCTTGGAATGTGCTCATTCTTTTTTATGTATTTCAATGTCAATCTGTTTGGTGTTACAAATAGAAGTGCATTGAACATACTTAACCTAAAACTTCTAGTAACACATCCTCACTCTGAGGAGTCAATAAACGCCATTTTGCGTTTTCAAGGTGCAAAGGTACGATATATTTTACGATTTGTAACTATCTTATTTTTATTACTTAATATAGTATTAATTTTATACTACGCGGAAAGTGTCTTTTAATAAAAGATTCCGCGTATTATAATTTTATATTACGCGGAAAATTGTATATTTACCTAGATTCCGCTAAGTATAGTATGAAAATTATAGGTAGAAAAGAAGAACGTAAAACCATGCAAGCCATACAGCGCGACAAGAAAGCGCATATGTTAGCTATTATTGGTCGTCGTCGTGTTGGTAAAACATTTTTAATACGCGAAGTCTATAAAAACGAAAAGGTTTTTGAAATGACTGGTTTAAAAGATGCTAATCTTCACGACCAGTTAATGAATTTTACCATACAAATGAATCTATATTTTCCTGCTGAAAAACCTTATACAAAGCCCGAAAGCTGGTTAATGGCTTTTAGTGAGTTAAGTGTAGCAATAAGTAAAAGTACTTTAAAAAAGCCTGTGGTTTTTTTAGACGAGTTGCCTTGGATTGCCAGTAAACGTTCTGGTTTTATGGAAGCTTTGGCACACTGGTGGAATAATTGGGCGTCGCAACAAAACATTATTGTAGTGGTTTGCGGCTCGGCAGCATCATGGATGCTTCAGCATGTGGTAAATGCAAAAGGTGGTTTGCATAATCGTATTACCAAGCTTATTACCTTAATGCCTTTTACTTTAAACGAAACCGAAGCCTTTTTAAAGGAAAAAAATATAGTAATGAGTCACTACCAAATCATTCAGCTATATTTAGCATTAGGTGGTATTCCGCATTACTTAGATCAAGTAGAAAAAGGAAAAAGTGCTGCACAAAATATTAACAATTTGTGCTTTAAAAAAGATGGCTTTTTAACTACCGAATTTAATAACCTCTATCCTGCATTGTTTGATAATGCTGGTAGCCATATAAAAATTGTAAAAGCTTTAGCTAGTAAAGCGAGCGGATTAAACAGGCAGCGTATTTTAAAATTAACCAAACTGTCTGATGGTGGTTATTTTACAAATATTTTAAACGAGTTAGAAGCTTCTGGATTTATATCGACCTTCGAGCCTTTAGAGAAAAGTAAAAAAGATACCTTATTTCGTTTAACCGATGAGTACTCGCTGTTTTATCTCTCGTTTATGGTAGGACAAAATAAACTTAATAAAAGCGATTGGCTTCGCGTTAGCGAAACACAACCTTATAAAATTTGGTGTGGTTATGCTTTCGAGAATTTATGTATTAAACATATAGAAAGCATAAAGGAAGCTTTAGGTATTTTGGGTGTAGAAACTAAAGTGAATAGTTTTTTACATAGAAAAGATGTAAACTACCCAAAAGGATTTCAAATAGATATGCTTATTGATAGAAAAGATAATATAATAAACATTTGCGAAATGAAGTTATATGCCGATGAATTTGCTATAACTAAAGATTATGCACAAAAACTACGTACCAAACGCGAAGGTTTAAAAACGGTTACAAAATCTAAAAAAATGGTACATATTACCTTTATAAGTGCGTACGGTGTTTTAGAGAATACGCATAAAATGGATTTAGTAGAGAATGATTTTACAACTTCAATATTTTTTGATTCGTAATTTAAACTATCGGTCTCGTATAACCGAAGTTACGGGATTAAAGTTAATGTTTTTCGGCTTATCACAGACGTTAGCAATTGTGAGTGGATTCGGACGTAGTCGAATCCGCCGTAATTGCGGTTATACATTGTTACCTGCTGGCTTTTAAAATTTAATATCTTCGTTATCTTCTTTAATTATTTCTTTTTCTGTTTCTTTAATTAGCAATTCTAATAGTAAGGTTTTTAAGTCAATATAATTAACTGTTAAGGTAGTTTCGTATATGACTAAATTGTCTTTTTGTCGAACAAAATCATATTTGTCTATAAATTCATTATCGATTAATGCTTGTTTTAAATCTTGGTCTTGTAATCTTTCTGAATTTTCTTTTACTTTGGTTTCAAGCCAATTAGGTTTGCTAAATCCATAATCTCCATCCCATTTTTCTATTGGCAAAATATTTAATTGCATTAGGTTTCCATTTCTGTTGTATACTGGTTCGAGAAAATATTGTCCGTTTCCAGTTAACGTTTTACCATCTTTTTCAGTCGAAATACTTGTTTTAAATGTATAACCTGCACCAAGTTCAAAAGTGCCTGCCATATTAGAAATTCTGTTAGAACTTGAATATGAAACTGTTTTTCCTTCATTACGTAATTTGTGAACGTGTTTTTTATAGTCCGCTTTCGTCATTCCAATTGTAAAACCAAGGAATAGTGTGTCAGTAGAATGAGGTGTTGTTTTAATTAGGCTATCAAGTACTGTTTTGTTTGAGTATTCAATAGTTTGTTTTCCTGTATTGTGTTTTCTTCGAGAATTTTCACACGAAGTCAAAATTCCAATTGTTATGATAATTCCTAATAGTATTTTTATTTTCATAAAGTTCGTGTTTTCAGCTTGCAGGTAACGTGTCGACTGATATGAAAACGTTTTAATGTTTTATATCAAACGATAGTTTAAATTACGAAGTTAGTTTATTTTTTATTCAAAATCAATTGTTATATAGATGATTACAAAATCTAAAAAAATGGTACATATTACCTTTATAAGTGCTTACGGTGTTTTAGAGAATACGCATAAAATGGATTTAGTAGATAATGATTTTACAACTTCAATATTGTTTAAGTGGTTTGATAGTGTTATTGTATTTAGTTTTGTATAAGTAATTCTATTTCTTTAATTCTTAATTCGGTTGAATTGACCATAGACCATAAATAATAAATTCCAAGAGCATTGCTATTCAAACCTTCACAGAAAATTTCGCTTTGCATTCGTCTATTTAAAACCCATTCTTTGTGATAAAGTTTAATTTTTGATTTTAAAGTATCATTTTTTACCTTTTTAAGGTAAGTTATAAATCGTTTATTTAAAATTGAATCTACTTTTTTAAATTTTAGATTAAGGCATATTTTTTGCTCTATGCTTGTTCCGCTTTGATTTTCACAGTCACTATTTTTTACCATTTTCATATATTCAAGATTGGATAATCTTTTAGCATCTTCGTAATCTTGTGAATAAATAGGAATAACAAATAAAATAAATAGTAATAGAATAAGATATTTCATTAAAAATTTAAGTTTTTCAAAATTATGTGTAGCGTGTTGACTTATATGAAAACGTTTAAATGTTTTCTTTGGATAATTTATTGGTTAAATTATTACTTATATGTAAGAATAGTTATAAGCAATAAACTTTTACTTGTAATGCTCTAGTTGTTTTTTATTCCATTCTCTGTGTCTAAAAGTTTTAATTCTTTATGGTAGTTTTCAATTCTTGACTTTGCATTACCATCAATTAATAAAATGATAATTAATATTGAAATGGTTGTGATACTAATTGCTCTCCAAGTAGGTGTCTTAATAAATAGAATTAATAACGCAGCTATGATAATTAATATAGGAACTATTTTAAATACAACTGCAAATTGCTTTATAGTGCTTTTAGAACGTTCAATTTCGGACTTATAAAAGGTAATTTTATCGGTATTAAAATCCTTTTCAAATTGTTTAACTCTTTGGGTATTGGCATAGTTAGTACCAATGCCAATTATTAGCAGTAATATACCTGCTATTAAGGTTGGAATGATATAAGCCTTTGCTAAATCTGTTTTTCCTAATTGCCTAAATCCAACACTTGCGATTAAAAATGCAATCGCAAAGAAAATAAAGAAACGTGTTGAGAATACTTCGGCTTTTGCCCAATTTATTGCTATTTTTAATAGGTCCATAGTTACATTTTCTAATTACACAACGTGTCGACTGATATGAAAACGTTTAAATGTTTTCTATTAAACTATCGTGTTTATTTGTGCTTTATTACGTTTTTAAACACCTAATTTAGCAAATAAAAACTGAATAAAAAATCCAATAGGATTTTTGTAAGTAGGTGAGAACTAGTAATTACTTATGGCCATTGTTAGGTGCTGGTTTTTATTCAGTTTTCTTATTGGGTTTAGCTCTTTTAATATTTATAAATGGGCTTTTAATTAAATAGAGGAATGATTGTTTTTCATCTGTATCAAATTCTACCAATCCATATTTCATATCTTCTACTGGCATCATTTTAAAAGTTCCAAATAATCTGTCCCAAATTATAAATATATCTGCATAGTTTGAATCTGTAAAAATTTGATCTTGTTGATGGTGAACTCTATGATGGTCTGGCATTACAAATAATAATCCTAAAGACGAATTCAACCACTTTGGATAATTTAAATTTGCATGCTCAAAAAAGAAGAATACATAAAGGATGAAATAATATAATGCCATAGAAAAAACATCTGTCCCAAATAGCGCAGCAGTAATTATATTTCCAATTCCAAATACAAGAATTAACTCTATAGGATGAAAACGAAAAACTGTTGAAGAATCCATTGTTGTATCGCTGTGGTGTACTCTATGAAATCGCCATAGTAAAGGGATTTTGTGAGTTCCTCTATGAATCCAGTACGCTGTAATGTCATACAACGCAACAGAAAGACAAAGTTTAGCCCAAACGGGTAATTTAATTAGATATAGAAGTCCAATATTGTTTTCATTTAACCATTCAATTGAAAACACTTGAAATGTAACAAAGAAGATATTTAAAATCACAAGTATAATTTGGAACAGCACATTTTGGAATAAATGATTAATTCTTTTTTTGTAACTAAATGGCGATTGCATTATTTGCTCTAAAGAAAAGAAGAAGGCAATTAATCCAATTACAATATAATTTGGGTCTATTTCCAATAATTTGTTTATTAAATCCATAGTTAAAAAAATATTAGATTAATTGGCTAGATGCGTTTTTATAACTTGCAACGAACATGTTGCCTGTTATAAAACGTTTAAATTTTTTATATCAAACGATAGTTTGTACTACGAAGTTAATCTATTTTTAATAAATAATCAATTGATATACAGTTGTTTGTATTGTTTTAAGGAATGCGCTTAAAAAGGATTTGGTAGCAAACGATTTTCCTATTTCTGTTTTTTTTTTTTTGATATGTAATTTAAATTATCGTGTTGACTAATATGAAAACGTTTAACTGTTTTATATTAAACGATAGTTTATACTACGAAGCTAGATTTTTTATAAAATAAACACTTGCCAAAGCAATTAATTACGCACGGTGTGCTAATAGTTTATTTAGTTTTCTCTTCTAAATCTTTATAAAAACTTGAGTTTTTTAAATAGTTAATACATTCCTCTTTATTATCCAGCTTTTTATAAGTTTTTATGGTTATAACATTGTTGAATAGCTTTATATGGGCTAAATTCTTTTTGTTATTATATTTTAATTTACTTAATTGATTGTCAATTTCTATTTTAAGCTCTTTTGGATTTGGAAATTGTGAGTAAATCTTTTCGAATAGTTCTTTTTCGTAAATAGAAAACGAATTAACTTCTAATTCTGGATAGATGTTTTTATAATCGTATTCAAAAGCTCGTTTTAATATTACCGAAATAGCATCAGCTTTTCTGTCAAGTTTATTTAAAACATCGTATTTCCATATTGCAAGATTTATTTTTTGAAAAACAAGCGAGGCTAAAGAATTAGTATAGTATTTAAATTCACTATTTGCTTTTTCAATATAAGTTAATCCTTTTTCAAAGTCATTTTTTTCTTCAATAAAATAATAAGCAAGCTTTTTTGCTACATTAAAGCGGTAATTAGAGTATGGCTTATCTTTTCTATAATTTTTTTCCTTATCGTCTAAATTTGAGTTAACTATCTTATTATAATATACAAGCATTTCTTTTTCATTATACTCTTTGTAGTAATAGTAAAAAATAGTTTCTAGTGTTTTACCATATGCTGAGGAATTATTGTCAACCTCTTTTTCGATTTTTTTTAAACATTTTAGCGCTTTACTTTTATTTTCTGAGTGAAATAATTCAACACATTTATTAAATTCTAATTCAAAATCATCTTGCGCCAATGTGTTATATGAATAACATAAAAAAAATAGAATCAATAGTTTTTTCATAATTTGTGGTAAATGCGTATTAAATATAATTCTGTTTTAAAAAATTAATTAAACAATATATAATCTGAAATAAATAGATAGAGTCTTTCTACTATAAAAGCTAATGTAACAACTATTAGTGCAATAAGAACACGTGTTTTACTAAAAGTATACAATTCTGGGAGGTTTCTTTTTTTGTTTATATAATAATTGGCTCCAAAAAACAGGATAATTGATAAGGCTGTGGTATATGTTCCAGCAACTACGATATAGAAATCTTTAATCCAACTGTAACCTCCGGTAAATAAAACGACGTAAAGGTACTTTCCTATAAAATTTAATAATAATATAAGAAGACTCCAAAGTAAAATTTTAAGTATTGATTTCATGTATTTTAAATTACAAATTAAAAAATAGGACTTCTTATTTATAACCAGGATTACTACCTGAAGAGAAAGAACTGGTTAGTGCTTCTCTAACATTAAGTTTAGAGTCGTCAAACAATGCGCTATGGCTTAAACTGTGAGCATTCATGGCTAAATATGGAATACTTCCAGGTTTTACTTTTAGGCTAGTGTTATTTATATCGTCTTGCGATATTAAATTGGCATTGTATTTTTTTATTAGTTTGTGATAGATGGTTAGGTTTTTTCTCATTTCTTTTATTTGTGTGTCTAAATCACCAAATACAGCATATTCTAACCAGTCCATGCCATTTATTATTTTTTCTAAATCTTTAGGTATAATAAATTGACTACTTAATCTCATTAAAATTTCTTTTAAAGAGTTTTCGTCATTTCTTTTCATAGCATCTTCTATGCCTTTTGCAAAAGGTTCAAAATTAGATTTGTTTTTACTTTTATGGTAAGGATCCATTTCTGTAATATCGAAATCTTCAATTGTAAAACTACCATTAACTTGTTGCTCTGGTGACCAAGAAGTATCGTCTATTTTTAAAAGGAGTCCGTTATCTTTTTCAGTAAAAATATTAACTAATAAACTTAATAAATAGCTATCGCTTTCATTTACTTTAATACTAAGTACTTTATTAAATACTGTAAGTAAAGGCACAAGTTCTAGATCTTCTAAAAATTCTGCTCTTCCATAACCACCATCTCTATTCTTTTTGTTTTTATTAAATGTAGTTTTTCTTTCTGTTATTAGCGTGTGTAAAGTGTTTACTATTACTAAAAATTCTTTTTTCTCTGGAGATACTATATTTCTATTTCCAATAAATGCTACATTATCTGCAATAACCTTAATTATAGTTTCGGCTTCAGCTAGAATTTTATGTGTAGTGTCCCAAATTGCAGGACCTTCTTCATCATTATTTATTACAAAGTCTGATAAATGCTCATAGGCACTTAAATCTATAGTTTTAATAGTGTCTATAGCAGCATCCATTTTGTCTTTGTCTTTAAAGTTTCCTATTAAATATTCTAGGTTTTTTAAAGTAAAATCTGCTATAAAACGTTGTGTAATATCATATTGATTATGAACGTTTATAATTTTACATTCTGGATGCAACTTACTATGATTTAGTTGATGTTGCTCTTTAAAAAATGGAGTAGATAAGTAGGTAATACTTTTAACTTTCCAATATTTAGGGAAGCTTTCGTTAGTAGCAATAATTTCTGTAAATTGATTTATTACATTTCCACCATGAGAGTGCCCAATTAAATGTAAATGGACTTCTTTATTTGTCCAATTACTATACACTCTTAAAAGTAAATCTAGTAAACGATTGGCTGCTTCTGTACGATCGTTTGTATTGTTATCTCCAGACCAGCTAAAAAATGAGTCTTCTATGTGTAGGTCTAAAAACTGAGGTTTTAAATCCTTAACGCTTTGCCATAAATTATCTGTGCCTCTCCAATAGTCTTTATTTGCTTGATGTTTAAGACCAGTTGTGTTTATAGGATCTGTGGTTCCTGCTACAAATTGAATAACATCTTTGGGTGGTTTTATAGTAGCATTTACAGATTTAGTTGTACCGTCTTCAAATTGTAATCTAAATTTATTTGCCATTAATTTTTAATTTATGAAGATTGACTAATAACTTCTAATTCTATTTTTTCTAAGTTACTATTTATAATATAGTCGCTTAACTTATCGTTTTCCAAAACTTTGCCGTTGTACAAAAAGTCGTGCGTTTTATCTTCTAAGTGTATGGTTATTTTGTCTCCAATTCTATTTTCTGTTTCAATGTGAAGTACAATATTATCACCAACCTCATATTCATCAAGTTCGTAACCATCAGCATCTGTTAATTGGTAATTAACTACTTTTTTCTCAACGTCTTTTTCTGTAGATGTTGCTTCAACGTCTTCTTTATCAAAAGTAACTCTCCAATAGGCAGAGTATTCTGTATCAGAATTAGAATCTTTTACGCCACCACAGCTAATGCCCAAAGTTTCATGCATAGGTTCGTTGCTAACCGAAGAGAATTTTGTGTTCCAATTAACAAGGTGGCAGTCGAATAAATATAGCTTTCTAATTTTACCATTATTTATACGCGAATAAATATGAATTTGTAACTGTTTTGTCTCATTTTTAGAGAACGACCAGCTGGAAAGGTTTAAGTCTTTCCTGGATTCTATAACCATATTTATACCTTTAAAAACGGGTAAGTTAGTAGGTGTAACGTTATTAAGGGACTTTCTATTTATTGTAAAGTTAAAATCTAAAATGTTTACTTCTAAATCATCTATTAAAAGCTTTGCTTGTATGCTCATAAATTTTACACTAAATTTTTGATGTAAGCCTTAATTTAAGATAAAATTTTTGAAGTAAGCTTGTTTTTAAGATAAAATTATTTTTTAGAAGTTACCTAAAAATGCTACTAATTGAGTGATAGCTTTGCCGCGATGACCAATTTTATTTTTTAGTATTAAATCCATTTCGGCAAAAGTTTTAGTATAACCATCTGGCATAAAAATAGGGTCGTAGCCAAAGCCTTTTTCTCCTTGCTTATTAGGTGTAATTTTGCCCTTACAAATGCCTGTAAATGTTTCTAGGTTACCGTTTAAATGTAATGCTACTACGGTTTTAAATTGAGCGTTTCGGTTTGGCTTTTCAATTAAATTGTTTAAAAGCAAATCCATATTATCGTTAGCATCGCGTTGCGGTCCTGCATAACGTGCACTAAAAACGCCAGGCTCGTTGTTTAAGCTTTCAACTTCTAAACCCGTATCGTCTGCAAAGCAGTCGTAACCATAATGTTTTTTAACATACTCGGCTTTTTGTATGGCATTACCTTTAATAGTACTTTGTGTTTCTGGTACATCTTCAAAACAACCTATGTCTTTTAAGCTTAGTAGTTTAATGTGTGTTGGTATAATGCTTTGAACTTCTTTAATTTTATTAAGGTTGTTGGTGGCAAAAACTATTTGCATAATTTATTATTTAATTAAAAGGTGTAACAAAGTTATATAAAAGGCGTCTTATTTAATATGAAAAAAATAATTTTAATAAATGCGGTTATTTGGGCTATTGTAATATTACTTGGCTCATATTTGTTTAAAGAACATACAAACTGGAAATACTTTTTTGGCTTTGCTTTAATAGCAGCTACAGTAATGAATGGTTTATTATCTAATGCTGTAAAAAAGAAAACTAAAACGTGTAAGGTTTTAAGTAAAAAACAATAAGCTATTTACCTGTGATGGTAAGGTTCATTTTTTAAAATTGTATAGCCACGGTATAACTGCTCGATAATAAATAAACGTACCATTTGGTGAGAGAATGTCATTTTAGAGAGTGATACTTTTCCTTTAGCTTTTGCATATACATCTTCACTAAAACCATAAGGTCCACCAATAACAAAAACCAGTTGTTTTATACCAGAGTTCATGTGTTTTTGTAAATAGTTTGAGAAACCAACACTATCAAACTGTTTTCCGTTTTCGTCTAATAAAATTAATGCATCTGTATTACTAACTTTATTTAATATAAGTTCACCTTCTTTTTGCTTTTGTTGAGCTTCACTAAGGTTTTTAGTGTTTTTAATATCTGGAATAATTTCTAGCTTAAACTTTATATAAAAGCCTAAACGTTTTTTGTATTCGTCTATTAAAGCTTGAAGCTGCTTACTATCTGTTTTGCCAATGGCAATGAGTTTAATGGTCATAAACCAAAGATAAAACTTTCAATTTGAAAACTTCATTTTTTTGAATTTCAATCCTTATTTTAGCATTAAACAATTTCTATAATGATAACTAAAGCACAATTTGATAAAGAAATAGAATTAATAATCTCTAATGCTATTAGAGAAGATGTTGGTGATGGCGATCACAGCTCATTATCTTGTATTCCGGCAACAGCTCAAGGTAAAGCAAAACTATTAGTTAAAGATAATGGTATAATTGCAGGAGTAGCATTTGCTAAGCAGGTTTTTGCTTATGTAGATCCAGAAATGACTGTAGAAACTTTAATAGAAGATGGTAGCGAAGTAAAACACGGCGATATTGTTTTTTATGTTTCTGGTGCATCACAATCTATACTAAAAGCCGAACGTTTAGTGTTAAATGCAATGCAACGTATGAGTGCGATTGCTACAAAAACTAAAACGTTTGTAGATTTATTAGAAGGAACAGGAACTAAAATTTTAGATACTCGTAAAACAACACCAGGCATTCGCGCGTTAGAAAAATGGGCAGTTAAAATCGGAGGTGGAGAAAACCATAGGTTTGCTTTGTACGATATGATTATGTTAAAAGACAACCATATTGATTTTGCTGGCGGAATTACTAAAGCTATAGAAAAAACACAAGCCTATTTAAAGCAAACCAATCGCGATTTAAAAATTATTGTTGAAGCAAGAGATTTAAACGAAATTGAAGAAATCCTTAAAACCGATGGTGTTTATAGAATTTTAATAGATAACTTTAATTACGAAGACACCAAAAAAGCAGTAAAATTAATTGGTGATAAATGTTTAACAGAAAGTTCTGGCGGTATTAATGAAAATACGGTTAGAGAATATGCACTTTGTGGTGTAGATTATATTTCATCTGGAGCATTAACACACTCTGTATACAATATGGATTTAAGTTTAAAAGCTGTAGATTAAGGCTTTTTATTTTATGGCAGAAACTGTAGAGGAAGAATTATTACAAGAAAAAGAAGTAGAAATGCAGCTAAAACAAAAGCTGCTAAAAATTCCTGTACTTAATTATGTTATAAAATTTTTAAGTAAAATAAAACTCCCAGGATTAGGTGGTTTGTCGCTTTATAATTTACTAGAACTTTATGTTATTGGTATTGCTAAAGGCGCTTTAACAGCAAGAGCCAGTGCAATAGCCTATAGTTTTTTTACAGCATTATTTCCATTTTTACTTTTTATTATAATAGTAATACCATACATACCAGTACCAGATTTTGAAAATGATTTTTTGCATTTTTTAGAGTCTGTTTTGCCACCAACAACAAGCGATTTTTTTTCTGATGGTATTTTTGAAACGCTTAAAGGAAAAAACACCAATAGTGGTTTGCTATCAACAGTTTTAATACTGGCTGTTTTTTTAATGACTAATGGTGTTAATGCACTATTTTCTGGATTTGAAAACTCTTACCACGAGCAGTTAACAAGAAATGTGGTTAAGCAATATGTTTTTGCTTTAGGCGTAGCATTAATTTTATCATTTTTACTAATAACAACAGTAGCGGTATTAGGATATTTTCAAATTTATGTAGTAGATAACATATTAGTTTGGCTAGACGATTATGGTTACGATACTAGACGAGAAACAGATTTTTGGGCGAATTTAGCACAATATGCATTTTTTGTAGTGATGACGTATTTGGCAACTGCCACACTTTATTATTTTGGAACAAAAGAAGGTAGGCATGCAAAGTTTTTTTCGGTAGGCGCATTATTTACTACCTTGCTAATTATGTTAACGTCTTATTTGTTTGGACTTTATATAGAAAATTTTGCACGGTATAACGAACTCTACGGTTCTATTGGAGCGTTGTTAATTTTGTTATTTTATCTTTGGTTGAATGCTAATATTTTACTTTTAGGATTCGAACTTAATGTTTCACTAATGCGTTTGCGCCAAAAACACACAAAAAATGAATAGAATAGCTTTTACTATTATTTTTCTTTTTTCATTCTCAGGATTTTCACAAACAATTTTTGGTAAATGGAAAACTGTAGATACACACAATGTAGAAAAATCTATAGTAGAAATATATAAAGTAAATAATTTGGTGTTTGGTAAAGTAGTAGAAATACTTGTAGAAGATAGAAAAAACGGAAAATGTACAGCTTGCAAAAACGAAGATAATAATAAACCAATTCTAGGTTTAGATATTATTAAAAACATGGAAAAGCGAGGTGAATATTATAAAAATGGAACCATTGTAGATCCTAAAAATGGAAAAATTTATAAACTAAGGCTAAGTTTAGATCAAGATAATAAAGATGTTTTAATAGTACGTGGCTATCTTGGCTTTTTCTACGAAACACAATACTGGAAACGTGTCGTAGAATAGTAGTTTTACTTCTTAATAATTTTAAATTTAAAGCATTTTAATAGCAAGCATTGAACTATTTTATAGACGTCATATTACCAATACCGTTAGAAAAACTATTTACTTATAGTATTACTAAAGCCGAATCTGAATTTTTAAGCGAAGGTATGCGCGTATCTGTTCCATTTGGTAAATCTAAAATTTACACAGGTTTGGTAGGGAAAATACATACTGAAGCGCCAACACTTTACGAGGCAAAATCCATACATCAAATTTTAGACGAAACGCCAATTGTAAATAATAAACAAATGCAATTGTGGCAATGGATAGCAAAATATTACATGTGTACCATTGGCGAAGTTATGCGTACAGCTTTACCAAGTGCTTTTATTCTAGAAAGCGAAACCTTAATTAGTAGAAATTTAAAAGCCGAAATAAAAGATACAGATTTAAAAGACGATGAGTTTTTAATTTTCGAAGCACTTCATCATCAATCGTCATTAAAAATACAAGAAGTTTCAAAAATTTTAGATAAAAAAAATGTACTTCCTGTAATAAAACGTCTAATTGAAAAAGAAGTAATATTACTGCAAGAAGAAATCTATGATAAATACAAGCCTAAATACGTAAGGTATGTAAAATTGCAACCAGAATACACGAGCGAAGTTGGTTTGCATCAGTTATTAGAAGCGCTAAGTCGCGCCGAAAAGCAAAAGCAAGTTGTTTTAACTTTATTTTCAATTTCAGCAAAAACAAAAAAGCCTGTAAAAGTTAAAGATTTAGCAGAAGAAAGTGGTGCTTCTTCTGCAATAATAAAAACTTTAATAGATAAAGGTGTTTTAGAAGAATATCACATTCAAACCGATAGAGTACAGTATGAGGGATATGAAAATGAAGATTCAAAAACTTTAAACACTTATCAAACAGAAGCATTAAAACAAATTCAAACAGCTTTTAAAACCCATAGTACAACTTTGTTACATGGTGTAACATCGTCTGGTAAAACAGAAGTTTATGTGAAACTAATAGAAGCTGTTATTGCAAATGGTAAGCAAGTTTTATATCTGTTACCAGAAATAGCTTTAACAACGCAACTAGTGTCACGATTGCAAAATTATTTTGGAGAGCAAGTAGCGGTGTTTCATAGTAAGTATTCGGCACATGAGCGTGTAGAAGTTTACAATAATGTTTTGGGTAATTCGGCGAAAGCAAAAATAGTTTTAGGTGCACGATCTTCTATATTTTTGCCATTTAGCGATTTAGGATTAATAATTGTAGACGAAGAGCATGAGCAATCTTTCAAACAATTTGATCCTGCACCACGATATCATGCAAGAGATACTGCAATAGTTTTAGCGCATTTTCATGATGCTAAAATATTGCTAGGTAGTGCAACACCAAGTTTAGAGTCGTACTATAACGCAAGAGAAAACAAGTATGGTTTTGTAGAAATTACTAAACGTTATAATAATGTACAATTACCAGATATAGAAATTGTAGATATAGCAGAAAAATATAAAAAGAAAAAAATGAAAGGTCATTTTAGTGATAGAATGATTGAAGAAATAAACGAAACATTACAAAACGGGCATCAGGTAATTTTATTTCAAAACAGGCGAGGCTATTCTCCAATTGTAGAGTGTAATACCTGTGGTGAATCACCTCAATGTCCAAATTGCGATGTAAGTTTAACGTATCACCAATACCGTAGTCAATTACGCTGTCATTATTGCGGTCATACTATTGCTATGCTATTAAAATGTATGGCATGTGGAACACCAGGATTAAATAGTAAAGGATTTGGTACAGAGCAAATAGAGAAGGAAGTACAAGCATTGTTTCCTAAATACAATGTTGGACGTATGGATTTAGACACTACGCGTGGTAAACATGGGTATGAAAAAATAATTACAGCATTAGAGCAGCAGGAAATAGATATATTAGTAGGCACGCAAATGCTAACCAAGGGTTTGGATTTTAGAAATGTGAAGCTAGTTGGTATAATGAATGCAGATAACCTTTTAAATTTTCCAGACTTTAGAGCTCATGAACGTAGTTTTCAACTTATGCTTCAGGTTTCTGGTCGAGCAGGTAGAACCTATAAGCGTGGAAAGGTTTTAATACAAACATATAATCCTTATCATAAAATTGTACAACAAGTCTCTACAAACGATTATAAGAGTATGTTTGAAGAGCAACTTCAAGAACGTTATAATTTTAAATATCCTCCATATTATAGGTTAATAAAAATAACATTTAAGCATCGTGATTATAATAGAGTAGAGCAAGCTAGTGATTGGTTCGCTAAGTCGCTAAAACAGGTATTTAAATCTAATATATTGGGACCAGAATTTCCTCCAGTATCAAGAATAAGGAATTTGTATTTAAAAAATATACTTATTAAAATACCACAGCAACAATCTCTAGGCAAAACTAAAGATGTTATTAGAAAAGTTAATACTAGTTTTGAGGCGGTAAAAGATTTTAGGTCTGTGCGCGTAATTATAAATGTAGATAATTATTAGTGAGATAGAAATTTACATGTAAATTTCGTAATCGAACTAATTCCGCTAAAAAGCGGAATCCTTTGATGTAATTGTTATGCGAATAGATGGTTCTTAAATTTTAAATAAATTATGTTGAATATTATAATTGGAGTTGTGCTTTCGTTCTTTGGTGTATTAATTATAAAATATTACCAAGAAAAACTAAGTGAACTTGGAGGACTTACTTTTAAATTAAGAACTGTTGGTATCTGTTTTATAATATCAGGTTTAATAATTCTTTTAAAAGAATTTAAAATAATATAATTTCTGTAATTTCTGTAATTTCTGCGAAGTCAGGAATGACAAACAGGTTAAATCAAAACAAAAAAAATCCCACTCTCTCGAGTAGGATTAGTTAGTGTTATAGATAAGTATTATTATGCTTAAATATTATTTAACGCATCAACAAGCAATGTCTTTTTATTTCTACTTAAAGGAATTTCGTAAGAGCCAACTTCAACATTTTTACTATTAAAGCGGTCAACCTTATCTAAATTCACAATGTAGGATTTGTGAATTCTTAAAAATTTACCTTCGGGTAATTCTCCTTCAAAAGCTTTCATAGTAGAAAGTACTACTAAAGATGTGTCTTCTGTTACTAATTTTACATAGTCACCTAAAGCTTCAATCCATTTAATATCTCTAATGTAAACTTTTCGTTTTTTAAGGTTACTTTTTACAAATATATGTTCGCCTTCAACTTCGTTAAAGTCTAACTTTAATTTATGTTGTTCTACGGCTTTTTCTACGGCTTGATTAAAACGCTCACGAGTAATAGGTTTTTGTAGGTAATCTGTGGCATCATAATTAAATGCCTTAAAAGCATATTCTGTTTTACCAGTCACAAAAATAATTTGTGGTTTGTTATTTAATACATCTAAAAGTTCGAAACCGTTTAAAACAGGCATTTCAATATCTAAAAATATTAAATCTACTTTTTGAGTGTTAAGTCCGTTTTTTGTTTCTAATGCACTGCTATATTCAGCAACTAGGTTAAGAGAGCTGTTATTTTCAATAAGCTTAACAATAGATAATCTTTGTATTGCTGAATCATCAACTACGACACAATTTAAAAACATAGTATATTGGTTATTTGGGTTTATTATCGACAATGTTACAAAAAATTCGGATTAAAACCAAAAAACATCGCTAAAATGTAAAATTTAACATTATGTTTAGAAATCTTCAATCAAATTTAAATTATGCCACTACTATTGTGAGATTAAATAAAAAGACTTATTTTTGCACTCATTTTTAACACAATAAATAGATTTTTATGAATCATTATGAAACTGTTTTCATCTTAAATCCCGTTTTATCTGAAACACAGATAAAGGAAACAGTAAAGAAATACGAAGATTTTCTTACTGAAAGAGGAGCAAAGATGGTAGCCAAAGAAGATTGGGGCTTAAAAAAATTAGCTTACCCAATACAAAACAAAAAAAGTGGATTTTACCACTTATTTGAGTACACTATAGATGGTGAACACATTACTCCTTTAGAAGTAGAGTTTAGACGTGATGAGCGTTTTATGCGTTACTTAACTGTAGCTTTAGACAAGCACGCGATTTCGTGGGCAGAAAGAAGAAGAGTTAAATTAAAACAAAAAGCGTAATTATGGCATCTATAGAACAACAAGCAAAAGGAAAGAAAGAAGGTGAAATTAGATATTTAACACCTTTAAATATTGACACGAGCAAGCAAAAGAAATATTGCCGTTTCAAAAAATCTGGAATCAAGTATGTAGATTATAAAGATGCAGATTGGTTATTAGGTTTTGTAAACGAACAAGGTAAAATTTTACCAAGACGTTTAACAGGAACATCTTTAAAATATCAAAGAAAAGTATCTGTAGCAGTAAAAAGAGCGCGTCACTTAGCGTTATTACCATACGTAACAGATTTATTAAAATAAAATTATCATAACAATGGAACTTATATTAAAACAAGACGTTGAAAATTTAGGATTTAAAGACGATGTTGTAACGGTTAAGAACGGTTATGGTAGAAACTTTTTAATTCCTACAGGTCACGCAGTATTAGCAACAGCTTCTGCAAAGAAGGTTTTAGCTGAAAACTTAAAACAGCGTGCCTTTAAAGACAAAAAATTAATTGAAGAAGCAAACGCTACAATTGATGCTTTAAAACAATTAGATATTAAAATTGCAGCAAAAGCTACAGAAGGAGCTTCAGCTGGAGATAAATTATTTGGATCTGTAACTAAATTAGATTTAGTAGAAGCTTTTGAAAAAGAAGGGCACACAATAGACAAAAAATTCATCTCTATTACTGGAGGTAATATTAAGCGTTTAGGGCAATACAATGCTACAGTACGTTTACATAGAGAAGCAACAGCAGAAATTGATTTTGAAGTTGTAGCTAAATCTTAATAAATTAAATATTCTGTTAACATTTAGTTAATAAAATATTAAAACTTAAAAGCCATTCACTTTGAATGGCTTTTTTTTTGTGTTAATTTTGCGTTAAAATTATTATGCGTGCATAATGATTACCCTCTAATTCATACAACACAAATAACATGAAAAAACATTCTATTACTTTTTTGCTAATGTTTTTTGTAGCCTTTGCATTTGCTCAAGTTACAACGTCAAACATTAAAGGTCTTATTCTTGATGAGACCAATCAACCATTGCCAGGTGCTAATGTAGTTGCTGTACATACACCAACAGGAACTAAATATGGTTCTGCAACAAATTTTGATGGTCGTTTTAATCTACTTAATTTAAGAGTTGGTGGACCATACAAAATAACAATTAGTTATGTAGGCTATAAAGAGCAAGTTTATAGCGATGTTTATTTAACACTAGGAAAAACGCAAAATATTGATATTGCTTTATCGCCAGATAGTCAAGCTTTAGATACTGTAGTTATTACAGGAACAGGTGGAACAGGAACTTTTGGTAGTGATCGTACAGGAGCAGAAACAAGTGTAGGTCGCCGAGAATTAACAGCTTTACCAACTATTTCTAGATCTGCAGCAGATTTTACAAGGCTGGAGCCTTCTGCATCTGGTAACTCTTTTGGAGGTAGAAACGACCAATTTAACAACTTTAGTTTAGATGGTGCTGTTTTTGGTAATCCATTTGGGTTAGACGCAGCAACTGTTGGAGGTCAAACAGATGCTCAACCAATCTCACTAGATGCTATAGATCAAATTCAAGTATCTTTAGCACCTTATGATGTTACACAATCTGGTTTTACAGGAGCAGCCGTAAACGCTGTAACAAAAAGTGGAACTAATGAATTTCATGGTACTGTGTATGGCTTTTTTAGAAATGAAGACTTAACAGGTGGAGAAATTAATGGAGATGAAGTTTTTAAAGCAGATTTAGAGCAAACGCAATACGGACTTAGTATTGGTGGTCCCGTAATTAAAAATAAATTATTCTTTTTCGCTAACTTTGAAAAAGATGATAGAACAGATTTAGGTTCTCCATTTTCTCCAAATAGAGGAACAGGAGCTGTAAACGAATCTATAGTTGATGTAAACGACTTAAATGCTGTTAGCGATGCATTATTAAATTTAGGATATAATCCTGGACGTTACGAAGGTTTTAATTACGATTCTAACTCAACAAAAGGTATTTTTAAATTAGATTGGAATATAAACGATAATAACCGTTTAGCAGTTATTTATAACTTTTTAGATGCTTCAAAAGAAAAACCAGCTCACCCAACAGCAATTGGTGTAAGAGGTCCAAGTTTTAGAACATTACAGTTTGAAAATTCTGGTTATGAAATTAATAACAAATTAAATTCTTTTCAAGTAGAATTAAATTCTACACTACCAGGAGACATGACTAATAAATTACAATTTGGTTATACTCATTTTGACGATTTTAGAAATCCGCTATCTGGACCAGCTCCAGTTATTACTATTCAAGATGGAGCAGGATCTAATTATATTATTGCTGGTCATGAGCCATTTTCTATTAACAATAAGTTAGATCAAAAAGTACTTCAGTTAACAAATAACTTAAATATTGTTAGAGGAGATCATACATTTACAGTAGGTTTTAATTTTGAGAAATTTAAATTTAAAAACTCATTTAACCTGGTTAACTATGAGTCTTTTAACTTTGGTATTTTTCCTTACTACGGTTTGTTTTCACCGTATCCAGATGTGCAAACGTTCTTAGATAATGCACAACCAGGCGGAGTTGTAGATCAATATTTAACAGCAACTCAAAATGCATTTAACCAATTTAATGCCAATGGCGATGGTAATGATGGTGGTTGGAAATTAGCAGAACTTAATGTTGGTCAATTAGCATTTTACCTTCAGGATGAATGGAATGTATCAGACAAGCTTAAATTAACTTATGGTATTCGTTTCGATAAACCATTATATTTTAATACTTCAGAGTTAATTCAAAAATATATAAATACAGAGAATGGAGCAACAAGAGACAACTCGGTATCATATTTTAACCCAAATACAAACGAAGAAGTAACATTAGAGTCTACTCAATTACCAGATAATAAACCATTAATCTCACCTAGAGTTGGTTTTAACTACGATGTTAAAGGAGATAACACATTCCAGGTTCGTGGTGGAACAGGATTATTTACAGGTCGTTTTCCTTTTGTTTGGTTAGGTAACCAAGTAAGTGGAGCAGATGATGGTTTCTTTCAAATAATCGATCCAGAATATAAATGGCCACAAGTTTGGAGAACAAATATTGGTGGTGATTATAAATTTGAAAACGGTTTAATCATGACGGCCGATGTATCTTATACTAAAGATATTAATGGAGCTCACGTACAAAACTGGGGATTACGTAATCCATCAGAAACTTTAAATGCACCAGGAGATAATAGACCTGTTTATGCAGATTCAGACAAAGGAAACAATGCTTATGTATTTACAAATTCAGACAAAGGTCGTATTTGGAATTTTACAGTAAAAGCACAAAAAACTTTTGGAAGAGGCTTTTATACAAGTTTAGCATATAACTATTTAGATTCTAAAGATGTAAACTCTATTGAAGCAGAAATTACTGGTGATGCTTTCGATTTTAATCAAGTATCTGGTAATGCAAACGACGATGTTTTAAGCTTCTCTAAATATGGAGATAAACATAGATTTATTGGTGTAGCAAGTAAGAAATTTACTTACGGTAACGATAAGTGGTCAACAACGTTATCTACATTCTTTGAGTATGCACAAGGTGGACGTTTTAGCTATACTTATGCAGGAAATATTAATAATGATAGTTCTGGGCAAAACAACGATTTACTTTATGTACCAACACCAGCAGAAGTTCAACAAATGCAATTTTCTGGTACACCAGCAGAACAAGCAACTCAAGCAGCTAATTACGAAGCTTATATACAGCAAGACGATTATTTAAGTGATAGAAGAGGTGATTACTCAGAGCGTTATGGCGCATTAGCACCATGGAGAGGAAAATGGGATGTAAAATTATTACAAGACTATAAATTTAATGTAGGCGATGGTAAAACAAATACAATTCAGTTTAGTGTAGATGTTTTAAACATTGGAAACCTATTAAATAGCGATTGGGGAGTTGTGCAAATACCTAATAACGTAAGCCCTATTTCAGTAAATTTAGACCAGAGTACAAACACACCAACTTATACTTTTAATGAGTCTAACCAAGAAACTTTTGGTTACGATTCATCATTATTATCAAGATGGCAAGCACAATTTGGAGTTCGTTATATTTTCTAATAACAACACATAATAATTACGTAAATTTGCGCTTCTAATTTTTATTAGAAGCGCATTTTTATTTATAGATATTTAAACAATTAAACTTATTTTAAAATTATCGCTTACGCGGAAAAACAAATATGAAAAATTTATACTTTTTAATATTATTCGCCTTAATAATTTCTTGTAAAAACACAGAGAAAGAAACTGTTGTTAAAACTGAAGTTGAAGAACAAACAGAAAAAAAATCTATTTTATTAGAAACCTTTAAGTATAACCCAAATGCTAAACCAGTAATAAGTGTACATCGTGGAGGAAAAAGTATAAAAAAATTTCCGGAAAATTGCTTAGAAACTTTGCAATACGTAAACGATAGTATTCCTGCCATTTATGAAATAGACGTAGCTAAAACTAAAGATGGTAAGTTAGTTTTATTGCACGATAATACTTTAGAACGAACAACAACAGGAACAGGAAAATTAACAGATTATACATACAACGAATTAAAAGTATTTAATTTAGAAGATGATTTTGGAAATGAAACAACATTTAAAATCCCATTATTTGCTAAGGTTTTAAATTGGGCAAAAACAAATAATGTTGTTTTAACCGTAGATATTAAAAGAAGTGTAGCTGTAGAGCAGGTAATAGATGAAATTAGAAAAGAACAAGCAGAAGATGTTTGTGTAATTATTACTTACGATTTAAAACAATCTCAAAAAGCATATAACTATGCACCAGAATTTTTACTATCTGTTTCTGCTAGAAATGAAAAAGAATTAGATTGGTTAATACACTCAAACATACCAACAGAAAATATGCTAGCCTTTACAGGAACACGTTTATCTGCTAATGAATTTTATAAAAAAGTACATTCTTACGGTATAAAAACAATTTTAGGAACATTAGGAAATTTAGACAATCAAGCAGCAGCTAAAGGCGATAAAATGTATCAAGAATGGAGAGAAAAAGGTATCGACATTTTTGCTACAGATAGACCTTTTGCAACAGCCAAAGCATTAAACATTACAAAATAAATAAAGATTTACTAATCGATTACAACACAATCTCTCTAGTAAAAAAATAGTACAAAAATGAAATATTCTAGACTTACAAAAGAGCAATTTGAAGAATTACACCAAGAATTTATAAACTTTTTAGCAACGCAATCTATCACTGCCGATGAGTGGCAGGATATAAAAACAAATAAGCCAGAAGTTGCAGAGCAAGAATTAGATGTATTTAGTGATTTAGTTTGGGAAGGCGTTTTAAATAAAACTAAGTATTTAGAGCATATTTCACCTAAAGATATTCACTTGTTTTCTTTAAATGAAGATCACATGCATTTAATAGGCATAAAAGTTAAAGAAGAAGTAGACTTAACAACAACAGATGGTTTTAATTGGCTTAGAAGCAATTTAATGCACGATAATGTAGAATTTGTGCAAGCTAAAAAAGACTATAGCGAAGATAAAAACTTAGATAAATTTACACTTATACAGCAAGGCTCTAATATTACAAAAGGAGAATTGTATGAGTATATGTTTAAACTTATAAATTAAATAAACAATCAATCGTCATTGCGAGGACGAAGGACGTGGCAATCTGTTTGTTGATTTGGATAAATTTTCAATTCAAAAGTTACAAAGCTTTTTTTCTAATGAAAAAAGCTCGCAATGACGGAAACGATTTAAAATTAAAACAACTATTTTTGTTATTCCGCACTTGATGCAGAATCTATTAAAGTAATCTATTAAAAGCTCCCTTTCTTCAAGGGAATAAATATGGCACAAAAACCAAGCATACCAAAAGGAACACGAGATTTTAACCCAGAACAAGTTGCAAAACGTAACTATATTTTTAGTACAATAAAATCGCAATTTGAAACCTTTGGTTTTCAGCCAATAGAAACACCAAGTTTTGAAAATAGCGATACGCTAATGGGAAAATACGGTGAAGAAGGTGACCGTTTAATATTTAAAATATTAAATAGTGGTGATTATTTATCTAAAGTAAATGACGACTTATATGCTGAAAAAAACTCGAATAAAGTAACTCCAAAAATATCAGAAAAAGCTTTACGTTACGATTTAACAGTGCCATTTGCACGTTACGTTGTACAACACCAAAACGATATTGAGTTCCCTTTTAAACGTTACCAAATGCAGCCAGTTTGGCGAGCAGATAGACCACAAAAAGGACGTTTTAGAGAGTTTTACCAATGTGATGCAGATGTTGTTGGTAGTGATTCATTATGGCAGGAAGTAGAATTTGTACAGCTGTACGATAATGTATTTACAGCTTTAGGTTTAAAAGGCACAACTATAAATATTAACAACCGCAAAATATTATCTGGAATAGCAGAAGTTATTGGCGCAAGTGATAAGCTAATAGATTTTACAGTCGCTTTAGATAAGTTAGACAAAATAGGAGAGGAGAAAGTTAAAGAAGAAATGTTAAGTAAAGCTATACCGCAGAGCGGAATAGATAAACTACAACCATTGTTCTCTTTAGCAGGAAGTTTCGATGCCCAAATTGAAAGTTTAAAAGATATTTTAAGTACTTCTGAAGAAGGAAAAAAAGGTATTGAAGAATTAGAATTTATAAATAATGCAATTAATACGCTTGGTTTAAAATCTGCAAAATTACAGCTAGATGTTACGCTAGCAAGAGGTTTAAATTATTATACGGGCGCAATTTTTGAGGTTTCTGCACCAAAAGGTGTTAAAATGGGATCCATTGGTGGTGGTGGAAGATACGATGATTTAACTGGTATCTTTGGTTTGAAAAATGTAAGCGGTGTAGGTATTAGTTTTGGTTTAGATCGTATTTATTTAGTGATAGAGGAATTAGGTTTATTTCCAGAAACTATTACAAAAAGTACAGAAGTTTTATTTATAAACTTTGGTGATAACGAAGCGCTTTTTAGTTTAAAAGCTATTAAATTTTTAAGAGAAAATGGCGTGAACGCAGAGTTGTATCCAGATAAAATTACTAATGGTAAGCATATGAAAAAACAAATGAATTACGCTAACAAACGTAATATTCCATTTGTAGTTTTAGTGGGTGAAGAGGAAATGAATAGTGAGGCTTATACTTTAAAAAACATGAACACTGGAGATCAAACAAAATTAGATTTAAGTGCTTTAATTAAAGCTGTAAAATAATTTTAAAAAAAATAAATAAAAAAATCCTGAAACGTTAAGTTTCAGGATTTTTTATTTTACTAAACTTTAGGCTTAGTTAATACTAACCTTTTTCATAAGTTTTCCAACAGCTGTATTAGCTATAATTATGTAATTACCAGCAGGTAAATTATTAGTTTCAATTGTTGTGTTTTCTTGTTTGCTTAAAGCGTTATATTTTACTTTTAATTTACCATTAAGCGTGTAGATATAAACAGATTCTACTTCATGTTTATTTTCGTTTTCTATAATAATAGTTTTAGTACTATTTATATAATATAAAGCTATTTTATTACCACCTGGTGTTGTAACGTCTATTTCAGGTTCATCGGTTGTATCTTCATCTTCATCATTATCTTCTTCATCATTATCTTCATCATCATTTTCTTCTTCCTCGTCATCATTTTCATCATTCTCATCTGTTTCCTCACTTTCTTCAGTTTCTTCGTCTTCGCTACTGTTGTCATCTTCTTCATCATCTTCTTCTTCTTCTACATCTTCACTATTATTTACTTCATTCGTATTAAAAAACCTTAACTCAAAACGGTCTAAATATGATCCCGCAGCTAAATCTATAGAGAATCCGTCATTATTTGTAATATCATGATATTTGTCTGTTACTTTATCGTAAACTGAAACACCTAAACTATCTGGAGCATTTAAAATTTCGTCTATTAAAATTGTGCTAATTCCAGACTGTGTATGTAAACCTATAGGTAAAACGGTGTTAAAATCTATAACATCTACACCTTGACTTACAAACCTGATATCGTTTATTAACCAATACATATCGTTTTGAAAATTCTCATATAATTCGGCATCATAACCAAAATCTATTCCAGATGTAGCGTTACTATCTTCTGTTACAAGTAACTGTCTATGAAAATTGTCGACAGAATTAAATCCTAATCTTATTTTTAATCTTTGGTCGGTTTCTGTGTTAGACTGAGCGAAAACAGTATAGCAAAGGGAAAATAAAAATATGGTTAATAGCGAATGTTTTAGCGTAGAGTTATTCATAATTTGAATGGTTTAAATAGTTTAATTAATAGCACAGAGAGAAAGAATCTCCTTCTCAAATCTATAGCTATTGTTGTGTTAATTTTTAAAAAAACCTATGACAAGTAAAAAAAACAGATGTAAGGTTTTTGAGTGCGAATTATTAGGATGAACGGCTAGTGTTAGTTTTAGAAAGCCTGAAAGACTGTCTGTTTAGGCTTTGTGTAATGTTTGTTTTTTTTAGTTAGAACGTCACTCTATTAATACTTTTTTAGCAATTTTACCAATGTTAGTATTGATGTTTAATATATAGTTTCCGGAACTTATATTGCTTGTTTTTAGTGTAGTGTAGTCTTGAGTCTCTATAGCATCAAAATAAATAATTTCTTGGCCTAACATATTTATAAGGGAGACAGATTTTATAGGTTGTAATTTAGGATTGTTAATTATTATAGACTCGTTATTATTAGTGAAATAAAACTGTATTCCTGTTTGGGTTAAATAGTCTTCTGTACTTAATGAATTTCCATTAGAGAATCTTAATTCAAAACGATCCATATAGCTACCAGCTGGTAGGTTTATTGAAAAACCAGGATTATTTTTTATATCGTTATAAGTACCTGTAACAGCATCATATATAAAAATATCTAAATCATTAGGGACATTTGTTAGTTCTTCTATTTTAAAAGTACTTATACCATTAACATCTGTATGTAAACCAATTGGTAGTATAGTAGAGGCTTTAATAATATTTATACCTTGAATAAGAAACTTTTTATTGTCTATTACCCAATACATATCATCTTCATGAGTTTCGTTTAATTCTCCATCGTAACCAAAATCAATTTGTGGTGTAGCATTATCATCTACCGTTACTAATATTTGTCTTTTATAGGTGCAAGTAGTATTAAGAGATAAACGAATTTTCATTCTTTCATCTTGTAATGCAGTAGTAGAAGTGCTATTACTAGGAGCATTTCTAATAAAAGTAGAATTAGCGCCTTCTATTTCAAATACTCTTTGATTATTGTTAAAAACAATGTTTCCGCTACTGCTTCCAGTTACAAAGAAACCTTGAGAAACAGGAATGTATCTACCAGGTATTTTATTAGCATTACCTGTACCGGTATTACCATTTGTATTATAATCATACTGCATAGCGGGTATAGCTCCAGATAAGTTGTAAGTAGCATAACCACCTTGATAGTTTGAAGTTACATGAGAGTTTCCACCCCAATGTTCCCAAAAATATAAAGTACCATTTGTATTTGGGTTATCTGCAATAAAAATATTAGCGTCTATTGCTGATGCGTATGGGTTTCCAACTAAATATTCGTTAGCAGGATCTATATGTAGTGTAATCTCACCATTGTTAGGTTTTCCTTCTAATACATAGTTTTGTGTTAATAATACATTATTATTGGTGTTAGCAACACCTTTCATTGTGAAACCTTCACCAGCCTGCAATGTACCAGTACTGCGTAAATGTTCCCAATTATAATAGTTATTAGCTAAATTTCCATATTTCCATATCCAGTAATCTGCTATCCCTATTGGTGATCCAGATGTACCATCGTAACTATTTGTAATAAAGTTTATTGCTAATGGATTGTTAGGGTCTGTACCATCTTGAAATATTTGTGGTACTGTATAGCTGTTATTGTTTGTAGAATTATTGCCTAAGCCTACTGGTGAAGACCAGTAGTTGTAGGTGTATAAATCTTGTGTTCCTTGTTGGTCTCTTTCTAGAGTACCTGAACTTAAAGGATCTAAATCTGAGTTTAACGTTTGAATAAGTTGCGACTCACCTTGTAAATCTATTTTACCATGAATTTTAAGATAATGCGTTACTGTTAATGCGTTACCTTCATTTGTAAGTGTATTTCCATTTATTGTTAAATTGTTAGCATCAACTGTAAGGCTTAATAAAGTTCTATTATTATTGTTGTCTTGTGGAAGTGATGAGTTTTCAAAAGTTAAATTGTGCGATGTTTTTACAATATTCCAATCTATAGTAATGTTAGAATCAACAATTGAAGCAGATCCAGGAATGTATTGCTCGGTTCCATTTGTCCATGTTGTGTTTGTATTCCAATCACCATTAGTGGCTGTTGTATAAGGTAATGGTGCAGATTGGTATTCTATACTAAATTTATTTGTATTTGTTAATGTACCTCTATTTCCATTTCCAGAAACATCGTTTAAATGAGTGCCTATATAAGAATTCATATTATAATAGGCTAGAAGGTTGTTCCAGCTTACTACTTCAATTTCATTTTTTGTAATATTATTAGGTACTACAGTACCATTTACATAATTTGTAGCGTTTTCCAACTCCTGGTTCATTACATAGCGTAATTGGTTATTTGTTAAAGCAGTGTTCCAGATTCTAATCTCATCAATATCTCCTTTAAAATAATCTATAACGTTAGTTTTATCAACGTAAATAGCACCAATTGAAAAATCTGATCCATTTGGAGTTGGTGCATTTAATATTTGAACTTTATCTAAAACACCATCTATATACAAACGCGCTTCATTACTACTGTAAGTAACAGAAACATGATGCCAAACATTATTTGGTATAGTTGTGTTAGAGTTTATTCTGTCTGAGGCTGATGTGCCTACAGCAAAACTTAAAATATTACTATCTGTAATAAAAAACCTGTAACCAGTAGTTCCATTACTTTTAGCAACAATAGTTTTATCTGTAGCTAAATTATTACTACCGTCTAATTTTACCCAAGCAGATGCTGTAAAACTTCCTCCTAAATCTATTTTATTACCAACAAGAGTAAAATTATCTTCACCATCAAAGCCTAAATGTCTGTTTGTTATTTCTTCATGAGCAATACCAAAAGTGAAATATTTAGTGCCATCAAAATCGTAAGTTCCTTCTAGAGTGGCAGTACCATTAAAAGTACTTGGGTCTAAAAATACTGTAGCTAAATTACTTGTAAAATTAGCATCGTCTGCAACAAGCATTACATAAGCATCTCCTCCAGTTAAAGCTGGTAATCCAGCTAAATCGTTTTGAAAAACAGAAACTTCAACTTTACTAACATCTCCAGCTGTTTCAACAATTTTCCATTTTCTATTCATAATATCTGTTACAGTAGTTACAGTGGCAGTCCCTAGATTAACAGCTATATTTGTAGAAGAAGAGTTTGTGTTTTGTCCGTCGTTACCCCAAATTAAAAATTCGTTATCTGTATCGAAAGTTTGTGTATTAAGGTTGTTTGTTAGTTCTGTATTATGTAATGCAAATGAAACAATAGCTGTAGAGTTTACACTTTTAGATTGTTTTTGATATAATTCTGAAACATCATCACGACCAATTCCTGCAATATCAAAATTGTACCCAGAGTTAGCTGAAACATCCCATATTTTACTAGCATTTGAATCTACATAATCTTGAGAAGTACCATTAGTACCTAATGTAATACCGTATTTTATTGCTAAATACGATTGAATTTTATTTCTTTCGTCTAAAAGATTTGTATCATTTTTACGTGAAGAGTAAGAGATAACTTCAACAATTCTTGCATTAGTAGCGGCTTCGTAACCTTCACTTCTTCCTAACCAGTATCTTGAATTATTTACATTAGAAAAATCTGGTAAATCATTTTGTACGGTTTCAACATTGTTGGCGTTATAATATAGTTCTTGCCTAGATATAGCAGTATTATTTCTGGCATTTAAAATACCTACATTGCTATAATTCATAGTTGTACTAGTATCTGCAACACCATATCCTACATACGGCGGATCTTGTGTTGTACTACCTACACAATACGAAAAAGACTCGTCTGTAAACCTTGCAGAATATCTGCCAAATCCTAATCCAGTGACATCTTCTGTATTGGTTGCAATGTCCTCGTCTCCACAAAATAAATCCATATTTCCAAAAGTGCTGTTAATGGCAACATCTGGTAGTACAACAGCAAAAATGTCTTGTGAGAAAAAACCTGTAGAACCTTGTAGAAAATCTCCAGAAACATCATCAAAAGAATAATCATTATCTGTTGGTGATAAAGTGTAAGAGCTGTCGAAATCTACCACAGGATTATAATTTACATTAAAATTGGGGTTATCTCTATAAGTTGGCTCTTGGCCTGTAATATTTACTGTAGCATCATTAGAGTTTGCTTGGTCTAGCCATTGTGTTAATGGTTGGTTATCTGTACTTCCAGCGCCATGATTAGCTTTTAGCCATAGTTCTAAATTTGCAGTAACACCGCCAGGACCTTCGGTTAAAGGTGTAAAACCACGACCTTGAATGCTAAAAGTGTAAGGGTTTTCATTAGAATCATTATTTGCAATAGATATTAAAGCGGTTTTAATTCCTGCAGACGATGGATGAAATGTTATTTCAAATGTAGTAGAACTACCGGCATTTATTGTTTGGTTTGGTGTACTTGTTAATGAAAAATCTGAAGCATGTGTGCCTGTAATAGTTACATATGGAGAAGTTCCTGTTAAGTATAAGGGAAATGTAGTGCCTTGGTTTTCTATTGTAAAAGTATTTGAGTTAGACCCAATAATTTCTTCTACAGGACCAAAATCTGTATTATTTGCTGTATTTGTTGTGAAATCACCATTACTAATATCTATACTGTTTCCAGTAATATTTATTTCTGCTTCGGGAACATTAATTGCGTTTACAGTTATGTTGTCTACAGCAATATCACTTCTATAACCAGTGCCAGTATTTCCTGCGATTCTTAAAACTATTGTTTGTCCAGCATATGCTGAAAGATCTATGGTTGCAATGCTCCATGGAGCAGCATTACTAATTTGTGATTGTCCATTTTGTGACCATATTGTAGTTGGAAAACTTAAACCAGAATTTGTACTTATATCAACTCTTAAAGATCCCATTTCTAGTCCAAACATATGATAGTTAAAAGTTAATTGTGCTGAAGAAACAGAACCTAAATTATAACAAGGACTAATTAAATTTGAGTTATTATTAAAATTATTAGTAGCTTCAGTATAAATATAAAAGTTACCATCACTGGCAGAATTTGGTCCAGTGCCACTTGATGGAGTTCCATTAGAGTGTCTAGTCCAGTTAAAACCATCACTATTATCTTGAGACCACAATCCTAAATCTGTTTCAAAGCTTTCTGTATGTGGAAAAGTATTAACTGTAGAGGTGCAAGACCCAGAGCAAGTTCCAGAAACGTTAAAATTTAAAGAAGTACCCGTTTGTGATGCAGTAGCACCAGAATTTGCTAAAACAGTTGTGCCTCCAGCAGTTATTATTACATTTGGATTAGTACCATTCCAACCGTCACCATAAGTATCATACATAATTATATAATAATTATTGGCATTGGTTAAACAATTTAAACTTAATGTTGTAGAGTAAGAGTTGTTTGTAGAACCATTATACCCATTATCAATGGTAGCTAATAGTGTTCCGCCAGGATTATATACTTCAACTCTGTTTTCTGAAGACCAATTTGGCCAATTAACAGAAACCTCAACGTATGAAGTTTGTGCACTGCAATATGTGGATATTGCCATAAATAAAATTGAAATAGCAATTTTATTTATAAAATTAAAAGAGTGATTAATAGCGTAAAGTTTTTTCATAAATAGCGAGATTATAATTTGGGATATAAACTAATTCTCGGAGTAAAACTATTTAGATAATAGTTTAAGCGCAAAATAAATCGATTAAAAGCAATTTATTTAACTAATTTTATGAAAAACATCGGTGTATGGTTAATTTTTTAGTTGAAATACATTTGAGTTGGATTTTGTTCAAACAAAAAATCCCAAAGAAAACTTTGGGATTTGGAAAACATAAATAAGAAATTTATTATAGATAGGTATCTGGTTTAGGATTATTCAATTAATACTTTTTTAGAAATTTTTCCAATATTAGTATTGATGTTTAAGATATAGTTTCCGGTACTTATGTTACTTGTTTTTAAAGTTGTATAATCTTTAGTTTCAATAGAATCGAAAGAAACAATCTCTTGACCTAAAACATTTATTAAAGAAACAGAGTAAATTTCTTGTAATTCTGGGTTGTTAATAACAATTGACTCATTGTTATTTGTAAAGTAGAATTGAATTCCTGTGTCTTCAGCTAAAAAATCTTCGGTACTTAAAGAGTTTCCGTTATAGAATCTTAATTCAAAACGATCTGTATAAGTTCCAGCAGGTATATCTATAGAAAATTCCGGATTATTTTTTATGTCGTTATATGTATCTGTTAATGCATCATATATATAAATCTCTAAGTCGCTAGGTACATTAATAAGTTCGTCTATTTTAAATGTATTAATTCCATCTATATCTGTATGTATTCCTAACGGAAGAGAAGTTGTAGAATCGATATAATCTATACCTTGAATATTGAATTTTCTATTATCAATCATCCAATACATATCATCTTTATGAGTTTCATTTACTTCGGCATCATATCCAAAATCAACTTGAGAAGTAGCATTACTATCTACTGTTACTAATAGCTGTCTTTTATAGGTACTAACAGAGTTAAAACCTAAACGAATTTTCATTCTATTATCAGTATCAGTATTTGGGTTATTAGTAAAATTAGAACTGTTTGATGAGCTTCTAATAAAAGTTGAGTTTATACTTTCTTTTTGAAAAACTCTTTGATTATTATTAAAGTTTATAGTTCCATTATTGCTACCAGTTACAAAAAATCCTTGAGCCACTGGAATGTAACGTCCTGGTAATTTATTTGATGCTCCTGTTCCTGTGTTTCCTCCAGTAGCATAATTATGCTGCATAGCTGGTGTTGCACCAGATAGGTTGTAGGTTGCATAACCTCCTTGGTAATCTGTTGTAACATGAGATCCGCCACCCCAATGTTCCCAGAAATATAAACTTCCAGTTGTATTTGTATTGTCTAAAATAAATCTATTAGCATCGATAGCAGAAGCATATGGGTTTCCTACTAAATATTCGTTTGCTGAGTTTATTGGTAATGTTATTTCTCCATTATGAGGCTTTCCTTCAAGTATGTAATTTTGCTCTTGTAATACATTGCCACTTGTGTTTGCAACTCCTTTCATGGTAAAGCCTTCTCCAGCTTGTAATGTACCAGTACTTCTTACATGCTCCCAATTATAATAATTATTTGCTAAGTTACCGTATTTCCAAATCCAATAATCTGCAATTCCTACCGCATTTCCTGGAGAAGATGGCGTACCATCGTAAGAGTTTGTTATAAAATTAATAGCAATTGGATTACTAGAATCTGTACCATCTTTAAATATTTGAGGTATAGAGTAGTTATTGTTATTTGAAATTGAATTTGTTACTCCTACTGGTGAAGACCAATAATTATAAGTATATAAATCCTGAGTTCCTTGTTGGTCTCTTTCTAGAGATCCAGAACTTGATGGATCAAGATCTGAGTTTAAGGTTTGTAATAATTGAGATTCTCCTTCTAAATCAATTTTACCATCTAAATTTAAATAGTGAGTTACAGTTATAGCATTTCCAGTGTTAGCAGTTGTGTCTCCATTAAGAGTTAAAGTATTTGAATTTACATTTAATGCTAATACTTTTCTTTCATTATTACTTGTAGTAGGTAGTATAGCATTATCCATGGTAATGTTGTGGCTAGTCTCTACTATATTCCAGTCTACAGTTAAAGTATTGTCAACTATAGATGTTGTACCTGGAATGGTTTGTAAGTTTCCATTTTCCCAAGTTCCATTAGTGTTCCAATCTCCATTAGTTGTACTTCTATATGGTAAAGGTGCCGTTTGGTAGTCTACTGTGTTTAGGTTTCTAAGTGCTCCTTGATAACCATTACCAGATTCGTCTTCTGTATTTGTATAGGTATAAATAGACATAGGGTAGTAGCCAGCTAAACTAGACCATGGAATAGAAGCAACTTCATTTTTAGTAATTGTATTAGGTAAAACCTTACCAGATACAAAAGCTGCATTTTGCTCTATTTCCTGATTCATTATATATTGTAATTGAGCTTGAGTTAACTCTACATCCCAAACGCGAACCTCGTCTATATTACCTCTAAATAGTTGCGTAGGGTTACTTTTTGAAGCAGCAGCAATAAGGAAAGCTTCATTTGTAGCTAATGGTACATTTCTATTAGCAGATCTATCTAAGACACCATCAATATAAAGATAAACTCTAGTGCCGTTGTAAATAGCAGCAACATGGTGCCACTCATCATCAGGAATTGATGTAAAAGAAGTTAGATTTTGATTTGATCCATTTCTCCATCTAATTTGTAGTCTATTATCGTTTATAACTCTAAAATCATAACCTTGCGTTAAGGTGCTATTTCTTTTAGAAACAATTGTAGATATACCACTATCTGCAGCATCTCTTTTTATCCAAGCAGATACTGTAAATCCAGATGGATTTAAATCAAGGTTATTGTCAATATCAATATAATCTTGATTTCCATCAAAATAAATAGAACGTTCTACAATTACTTGCGGTGCGTAACCAAAAGTTACATATTTAGTTCCATCAAAATCATAGCTAGCTTCTAAGTTTGCTCCATTACTAGTCATTAATCTGTAATCTGCAGTTGGATCAAAAACAGGAGTATCTGAAATAAACATGTAGTAACTTCCTGGAGGATTAATGTTTCTAATTGCATTTTGAGGAATTGAAACTTTTACAGTTTCAACATCGCCTCCATTTTCAACAACTTTCCAAATACGTTGCATACCTAAAAAACTAACAGGTGTTGAAAGACCTGGAATACCACTACTCATATCTACGGCAACAGTAACTGGTGCAGCATCTAAGCTAGCATTATTGTTTCCCCAAGTAAGAAATTCTCTATTATTAAAAGAAGTTGGGTTAGCAGCTTGGTTTACACTGTTAGTATTATAAATATCTGTAAGTCCCATAGTAACTAATCCGCGAGTTTCACCAATGCCATCTAATTGTGAGTTCACACTTTTAGATTGCCTTTGGTCTAATTCTGCTGCATCATCTCTACCAATACCAGTAATATCGTAATTAAAACCGGCATTAGCAGATTGATCCCAAATTATATTTCCTTGACTGTCAACATAGTCTTGACTTGTACCATTTACACCAAGAGTAATACCATATTTAATAGCTAAATACGATTGAATTCTATTGTGTTCTTGTGTAAGGTTAACGTCACTTTTTCTTGAATTATAAGTAATAACTTCGGCAATACGACCATCAAAACTACCATTCCAGTATTGACTTCTTCCCAACCAATATCTACCATTATTTATAGTAGTATATCTTGAAATATCGTTTGTTTCGTTACCTACTTGATTGCCATTAAAGTAAAGCTCCATATCTGTGTCTGAAGCATTTTGTCTAACATTTAATATTTGTATTTGATTGTAATTTGTTGCAGAATTTGTATCTGCTCTTCCATAACCATTTTCATTAGGGTTAGAAGGTGTTTCACTTGTTGTACCTATACAAAAAGCTAATCTTTCATTGTTTATTCTAGCTGTATATGAGCCATAACCAAATCCAGTTACATCTTCTGTATAGCTTTCTGCTAAAGGATCAGAACCTGTAAAAGTATCTAAAGGAATCATTGAATTTGTAATGTTAGGATCTGGCATTAACACAACAAAAATATCATTTGTACTAAATCCTCCAGTACCTTTAAGTTCATCTCTGTTGTTAATATATGTCATGTCTGAAGAAGCCGTATTATTGTTATTCTCAAATTCAATAACCGGATTAAAGTTCATGTTTTTATTATTGTTGTTTCTGTATACTGGTTCTTGTCCAGTAACAACAACTTCGGCATTATTACCTTTACCGTTATCTACCCATTGGTTAACATTAGTACCATCAGTTCCATAGTTAGCTCCATCTAATTGGTCGGCTTTAAGCCATAAATCTAAATTATTGGTAACTCCTCCAGGCCCAGTAATTGGATTTCCATATATTGTACCTTTAATTAAAACATCATCAATCATTACATAATCACCTGTGTTGCTTGCATCACATCTAATTCTAAAACGACCAGTAGGTAAAAAAGGAAAAGAATAATCTGCAGCAAATAAGGTTACTGTTTTGCTATAAAAAATTCTTGAATTTGTAGCTTGAAAGTCTGCACTCTTATTATTAACGTTTCCACTAACAAAACGAGCAACGGTTTCCCAATTAGAGAAAACTCCTCCAGAATTATACTCAATAAAGAAGTCTTCTCCAGTTTCCATACTATAAGCAGTAAAGAAAAATTTAAGATCTATTTTATCGTATAGACCTAAACTATAAGAAGGAGAAGTCATTGATGAGTTTGCTCCTAAATTATCTCTTAACCAGAAACTATAATTGTTACTGTAGGCGTATGTGCCATTAAACTGCCTGTAGGCTTGGGTAGAACCAGACCAACCTTGAGTACCAGATTCAAAATCATAGAATCCAAGCTCTGTTGTAATTTGAGCAGTTAAAGAATTAATATTCAAAAAGCCAAATAAGGCCATAACAACGAGTAAACTCGTTTTAATCGTAAAGTTTTTCATAATCGTAGGTCGATTTAGGGTAACTGTTTGGGATAACAGACTGTAAAAGTAAAATAAATGTCTGTAATCCGCAAATTTATTCGATGAAATGCATTGTTGGTTTGTAATTACTTAAAAAGCAGTGTATTGTGATTCTGATTTTAGTTGCGTCTTAACTTTGAATTATGCATTTCGTCGATGATTTTTAATTTTAGACAGAAAAAAAGGTTGATTAAACGAATAATCAACCTTTTAATAAGAAATATTTAATTAGTTTAAAACTTAATTAATTTTTGAGTATGTAAGATACTGTTTCTAGAATTTGATATTCTTAAAAAGTATGGTGCTTGATCTAATTGTTCTAAACCAGTTACAATTAATTTACCTGAAGAATTAGGTTTACCTATTTGTTTGTGTATAATTCTTCCGTTTAAATCGTAAATAATTACAGTTAATTTTTCATTACTAAAATTTAATGGAAGAGCAATATTAATATTAGATCTAAAAGGGTTAGGACTAATATTAATTTCTTCAGTTATAAAGGTATCAGTACCTAATGTGGTTTCGTCTGTTCCGTTACAATCCTCATCTATCCCATTTTGTGGAATTTCAGTAGCATCAGGATTAATATTGCTATTAGTATCGTCACAATCCGTATTGTTGTTTACATATCCAGCAGGTTGAGAGCAATCGTCAACCGAGTTATTTTCATCACCAAAGCCGTCACCATCTGTATCTGCATAGTATGATGTTGTGCTGCTTGTTGCTTCAACTTCCCACATACAAGTATTATTGTTGAAAGTTGCTGTTTCATAACATTCTGTTGCAGGTTCAGTAGGTTGCGATCCTTGGTTTACCCAAGAACAACTGGTAGTATCAAATTGATAATCATCCCAACAGTTTGTAGCTGTAGGTTCAGTAGGTTGTGATCCTTGGTTTACCCAAGAACAACTTGTAGTATCAAATTGATAATCATCCCAACAGTTTGTAGCTGTAGGTTCAGTAGGTTGTGATCCTTGGTTTACCCAAGAACAACTTGTAGTATCAAACTGGTAATCATCCCAACAGTTTGTAGCTGTAGGTTCAGTAGGTTGTGATCCTTGGTTTACCCACGTACAACTTGTAGTATCAAATTGATAATCATCCCAACAGTTTGTAGCTGTAGGTTCAGTAGGTTGCGATCCTTGGTTTACCCATGAACAACTTGTAGTGTCAAATTGATAATCATCCCAACAGTTTGTAGCTGTAGGTTCAGTAGGTTGTGATCCTTGGTTTACCCACGTACAACTTGTAGTATCAAATTGATAATCATCCCAACAGTTTGTAGCTGTAGGTTCAGTAGGTTGTGATCCTTGGTTTACCCAAGAACAACTTGTAGTATCAAATTGATAATCATCCCAACAGTTTGTAGCTGTAGGTTCAGTAGGTTGCGATCCTTGGTTTACCCATGAACAACTTGTAGTGTCAAATTGATAATCATCCCAACAGTTTGTAGCTGTAGGTTCAGTAGGTTGTGATCCTTGATTTACCCACGTACAACTTGTAGTATCAAATTGATAATCATCCCAACAGTTTGTAGCTGTAGGTTCAGTAGGTTGCGATCCTTGGTTTACCCAAGAACAACTTGTAGTATCAAATTGATAATCATCCCAACAGTTTGTAGCTGTAGGTTCAGTAGGTTGTGATCCTTGGTTTACCCATGAACAACTTGTAGTGTCAAATTGATAATCATCCCAACAGTTTGTAGCTGTAGGTTCAGTAGGTTGTGATCCTTGGTTTACCCACGTACAACTTGTAGTATCAAACTGGTAATCATCCCAACAGTTTGTAGCTGTAGGTTCAGTAGGTTGTGATCCTTGGTTTACCCACGTACAACTTGTAGTATCAAACTGGTAATCATCCCAACAGTTTGTAGCTGTAGGTTCAGTAGGTTGTGATCCTTGGTTTACCCAAGAACAACTTGTAGTGTCAAATTGATAATCATCCCAACAGTTTGTAGCTGTAGGTTCAGTAGGTTGTGTACCTTGATTTTCCCAAGAACAACTTGTATAGTTGTAAGTGTAATTGTCCCAGCAATTAACAGCAGCTGGTTCATCTTGTAGTGTTACTGTTACAACGGCTGTACAAGTGTCAGAGTTTCCATTAGCATCCGTTACAGTTAAGATTACATTATTTGTACCTTCATCTGTACAAGTAAAACTTGTTTTTGAGGCAGAAATACTTGCTATTCCACAGTTATCTGAAGAGCCATTGTTAATTTGTGATGCTGTAATTGTAGCATTACCTGTGTTGTCTAATTGAATAGAAATGTTTTGACAAACAGCTGTAGGATTTTCACTATCTGCTATAATATTTACATTAAATGATGCAGTTTCAGTATTACCGCTATCATCGGTTACAGAATAACTAATGGTTGTAGTTCCGTTAGGAAAAGTATCTCCACTATTAAGTCCTGTTGAGTCTGTTCTAACAACGGTTAATGTTGTGTCACAATTATCTGTTGCTGTTGGATCTGTCCATGTTGGATTATTGTTACCACAGGTAAACGATTGATCTCCTGGAACATTTACAAATTCAGGATTTACTTGGTCTACAACTGTAACTGTTGCAGTGCAACTATCGGTTTGAGATTCTGCATCTGTAACAGTAAGTGTTACATTAACAGGTGTTCCTATGTTAGAACAATCAAACGTATCAATATCTATTGAATAGTTTGTAATTGCTACATCATCTGTAGATCCATTATCTACATCTGTAGCTATAATAGTGGCATTTCCAGTATTGTCTAACTGCACTGTGATATTTTGGCACGAAGCAACAGGTGGTGCTGAAGTAGCAACGTCTGCTGTAAAATTAATGTTATCTACTGAGATATCACTTCTAAAACTAGAACCAGTAATACCATGAAAACGTAGCTTTATTGTTTGTCCATTATAAGCAGATAAATCTACAGTTTCTGTTAACCATGGATTGGAATTTGCTGTTGTTTGAGAGTTTGGCTGACCAATTTGAGTAAAAACAGTATTAAAAGTTGCAAAATTATCTGTACTAACTTCTACATATAAATTTCCCATTGTTGCACCAAACATATGGTAGTCGAAAGAGAATTGAGAATTTTCGTAACCATCTAATTCAAAACAAGGACTTGTTATATAAGCAACTTTGTTTGGATAACCTGTTCCTTCTCCTGATGCTTCAGTATAAATATAAAACGTGCCATCACTAGCTCCAGAAGGACCAGTAATATCTGGATTATTAGTAGTGTTTGTTGGTGTCGTTCCAGAGTTTCTTGTCCAATCTATGTCGTCTCCACTTGTGTTATTTGTCCATAAACCGAAATCTGCTTCAAAACTTTCAGAATATGGAAAAGAAGAGACAGCACTTCCTGTACAAGGAACAGATGCCGGAGTTGTAAAGTTTTCAATTGTACTATAACTAGAAGTGTTAGTTTCGCATCGTGTTCTTACACGCACATCATATTCTGTTTCAGCAGACAGGCCTGTAATAGTATAGCTATTTGTGGTAAGATTTGTAACAGTTGTCCATCCAGATGCTCCAGATCCAGTTTCTCTATATCTTAAATCGTAAGTTGCTGATGATACTTCAAACCAATCTACTTGTGCAGAGAATGCTGAAATGTTTGAAAATGTAATATTTGTAGGAACAGTAGTTTGGCAAGCTACATTAACGCTAATTATTTTAAAATCGTCTATAAAGAAACCATCGTTGGTTGTAGAATAGTTTTCGTTTACGTTTAATGCATCTGTTCTAAAATTGAATCTTATTTTTACGTTGTTTGAGTTAATAAGAGAAGCGTAATTGCTGGCGTCTATGGTAAATTCTTCCATAACCCAATTATCCATTCTGTCTCCGTCATAAACTTGCCCAGAACTATTAGCTTGAAAATTGGCATATGAAGAACTTTTATTATCATGACTAGTTGTTGCACTAGTTGCATTTGGCTTTGTGTAATTTCCACAAAGTGACACCCAACTAGAACCACCATCTGGCGAACCTAAAACTTCAACAAAATCATAATTTCTTTCTATGTCCCATTTTGAATAAAACTGTATAAGGACTTCTTCTGAATTGGTAAAATCGTAACTATTTGTGGTAGTTAATGTTTTTGTAACATTATTATTATATGTTCCTGTGCTAATAGCGTTAGATCCTGAATATGCATCAGACGTTGTGTTAATCCAACCATTAGATTGTGTCCAACCTGTTAAACCTGTAGCATCTGGATCGTGGTCGAATAATAGTGTTGGTTGATAATATTTTTTATAGTTAGCTTCATAAATAATACCATCATCATTAGAAAGTTTAACATTGTATTGAATTTCTTGATTAGTAGTTATACTTGGATCTAAATTTAAAGAAAATGAAACTGTTCTTTGAGACAGTACAGGCATTCCTGTTTCTGTTACAGGAGAAGATATACTTGTTATATTAGAAGAAACAGGAGTTACTGTAACTGTAAAATCACTTGCAGTTTGCCCAATACGTTCAATACCAAACTCTATATTTTCAGTTAAGTTTGTTAGATTACTTTGTGTTAAATCGTGTAGTTTGGCATATTTTCCACCATAATAAGCTGTGGCTAAGCTAATTCGCATAGAGCGTTTAGCAATAGGAATAATTGTAGAAGGTGTTGGCCAAAAACCTTCACCACCATGCTCTGGTGTAGTTGCAATAATTGCTTGTCCTGAACCTGTAGATCCATTGTTATCTACGTCACCACCCATCATCCAATCATCTGGTATTCCATTAGATTCGTAAAAAATAGTAGCACCATATAGATATCTATTATATCTAGTCATTTCTTCATGCCATCTGTAAAATTCGTCCTCTCTACCAGAACTATCGGTAGGCTCGCCTCCATAAGGATGCGGTACAGAGTTAGCATAAGAGTGGTTCCATACTGCAGATTTAATATTTCGTGTAGTAATAAAATCTACCATAATTTGTGTTTCTGGTTCAGACTCTGGAGCTGGTCCTCTGTACGTTCCATTTGCTCCGTTATTAGTAGATAATCCTGAAGAACCAATATCGTTTAGACCCCAATAGTAATCGAAGTTTCTATTTAAATCGACACCTCTATTTTCTGAAGTATTTCCAGTGCCTCCGGTATTAGGTCTTAAATTTTTACGTTGAAAATAACTCCCATCATCTACTAATCCGTCTTGTCTTGCATCTAGATGTTCGTTCCATTTTAAACCATCTGGATTTACAACAGGAACAAAATATAATTCGTTATTATCTACTAATTCTTTAATTGCAGGATCTGTATCGTAATTCTCAACTAAATACCACATAAAGTACATGTTATTCATTAAAGCACTTACCTCTCTAGAGTGAATCATAGAAGTAAATAATATTTGTGGTTTTGAGCCTTCTGGAGTTGAACTTTGATCTCCAGTAATTCTTATATAATATATAGTTTCTGGTTGCCAAAATGTTTTTCCATCTCTATCATCTTCATTTTCAAAAGAACTTGCAGTACCTTGTCCAGAATAGGTAAGACCATTATTTGTGATTGTATTTGCTGGATTTCCCCAAGTTTTTTGTCCGGTAGAAGATGCATTTGCTTTAACAGATACAATATCTAAACTATTAGTTTGAGAGTATGTATACATGTCATCTAACTCATTTTGTACTTCTCTATACGTTAAACATCCAGCCCAATTACCTAAATTAAAGTTTTGAGGCTCTACAAAATCTATTTCATCGCAACCCGTATATTGAATAATGTTATTTGTTACAATATTTGAAATTGAAGATTTGTAATTGTTAGATTGTGCTGCTGCTCGAGATTGAGCATTTTTTAATTCGGCTTTAGCTTTAGGAAGGTCTCTTTTGGCTTTTTCGGAGTAAAATTTTTGTAAATCGTCTATTTCAACAGTAAAAGAAATATTATTTGCTCTCAATTTATTAATTTCCTTTGCAGATAAATCTAGAGAAATAGCGCCTCCTTCATGTTTGGCTCCACAATTTAAATCAATACCTTGCGAAGCAACAGTATTTGCGGTATGCTGATCTGGATGATTAATTTTAATTCGAGAATGTTTTTCCTGCGAAAAAGAAAATGTTACCATAAATAGGGCAACGAGTAGGTAAGTAATTTTTTTCATAGTGATTAGATTAGGGAATCTATTTAATTAGGTTAATAGGTCGCTAATGTAATAACTTTTTTGTAAAAATCATCCTTAAAGCGCATAAAATATCGACGAAATGCAGTTTTTGATATTTCTATAAATCGTAAAATATTGATTGTCAATTGATTATTACTGAATAATGTTTTGGTTTTTTTATAGGGTTATTTTTCTATATTTGTTGTCTAACTTTAATTAAAGAATAATGAAAAAACAAGTAGCATTAGTATTAGGTTTATTTTTTTGCACTGTGATGTTTGCACAGAAAATGAAAGTGGTTAATGGAGATTTTGATTTTATTAAGGGTCAAAAAGAAGTTAACGTTGAATTTGTATACGATAACCAAAAGTTATTTAAAGATAACCAAACAAACGAAGAGTACATGGAATCGCGTTCGGCTGATTTAGAGAAAAAAAGCAGAGGTAAAGGTAAGGCTTGGGAAAAAAAATGGATTGCTTCAAGAGAGTTAATCTATGCTCCAAAATTTTTAGAGTTAATGAATAGGTATATGGAGAAAAAAAGAAACATGTACTTTCAAGAAGGATTAACAGATGCTAAATACACTTTAATTGTAGAAACTAAATGGCTTTATCCAGGTTGGAATGTTGGTGTTATGAAAAAAGGTGCTAAAGTAACTACCAATTTAAAGTTTGTTGAAACTGCTAATAGAGACAATGTGTTATTAGAGATTAATGCTAAAAATGCTCCAGGAAATAGTTTTGGTGGAACTTATAGTAACGAAGATAGAATTGGTGAAGGTTATGCTAAAACAGGAAAAACACTAGCAGGATTATTAATAAAAAAAACTAAATAGTAATAGTTCTTTTACCTTATAATTTAAAAGCGAGACTTATTATAAAGTTTCGCTTTTTTCTTTTTGCATATTTAACAAATGCGCCATGGCTTTAACTGCTCTGTCATGCTTTTTTACAAAAGGATTTGTTTCATCCCAAACATAACCTGCTAAAACAGCACAAATTTGTTTTTTTACATCCAAATTTTCTGGTCTATGAAAAAACAGAGTTTGTAAATTGCCAGTATACCATTCTTTAACATAAGTAGCAAATACATTGACACCTTGCTTCATGTAATTAGAGTATTCAATTTCCCAATCTACAGGTTTGTTATTAAGCGTTTTAGTGATAAGTTTTGCAGCTTTTAGAGCAGATTCTGTAGCAAATGTAACTCCAGAAGAGAACACTGGGTCTAAAAACTCTGCGCTATTTCCTGTTAAGGCATAGCCTTTGCCGTAAAGTTGTGTTACAGATTTTGAAAAATTCTTAATGCTTTTTGGTTCAAACAAATAAGTTTCATCTTTAAAACGCGCTTTATAATGTTTTGAAAGCGTCATCATTTTATGTAGCTTTTCTTCGGTAGTACCTTCAAAAGAATTTAAATAGTCACTTTTACCAACAAAACCAATACTAGTTGTTCCGTTAGAAAAAGGGATAACCCATAACCAAGTATCTGTATCTAAAATATCAAATGTAATTAAAGTACCTTCAGCTCCATCAGGTCTTTTAGAGTCAGTAATATGTCCAAATATTGATGAGTGTACAGGTATTTCTGATGGTTTGTCTAAACCTAATAACCTTGGTAAAACTCTACCGTAGCCACTAGAGTCTACAATATATTTGGCGTTTATATTATATAAATTTCCGTTTTGATCTTTTGTAGTTGTTTTAGAGTTTCCTAATGCATCAAAAACGACATGAGTAACTTCGTGCTCAAAGCTAATATCAACACCTCTTTTTATAAGCTCGTTTGCTAAAGCATTATCAAAATCTGCACGAGGTACTTGCCAAGTCCAATCCCAGCCTTTTGTGTGTTTATTACTAAAATCGAAATCACATACAATGCCGTTTTTCATAAAACGAGCACCTTTTTTTATTTCAAATTTTTCTGCTTTTAAACAATCTAGTAAACCAACCTCTTCAAAGTGATCCATACATCTAGGTAGTAAGCTTTCACCTATAACAAATCGAGGAAATTTACTTTTTTCAACAACTTTAATATTAAAGCCTTGTTTATGAAGATAAGATGCTGCTACGCATCCAGACGGTCCCGATCCTATAATTAATATATCTACATCAATTTCTGGGATATTCATTTTAGTATATGCGCTTTAAATATGTTAAGTTTGTAAACAAAAATAACGACTTTATATTTGTTATAAAGCAATTTTATAAATTTTTAGACTTAAATAACCAGCATGCTAAAATTTAATGGCACATTAAATATAGACGATTTTCAAAAAATTATTATTGATAATAGTCCTTTAGAGATATCAAACTCTGTAATTGAGAAAGTAGAAAAAAGTTTTAACTTTCTTAAAGCGTTTTCAGAAAATAAAGTAATATATGGTGTAAATACAGGTTTTGGACCAATGGCACAATATAAGATTGAAGACTCTCAACGTATTCAATTACAATATAACCTAATTAGAAGCCATGCTTCTGGTACAGGAAATCCAATTGCTCCAAAATATGTAAAAGCAGCAATGTTAGCTCGTTTAAATACATTGTCTCTTGGTCACTCTGGAGTTCATAAATCTGTAATAGAATTAATGACAGAGCTAATTAATAGAGATATTACACCGTTAATTTATGAACATGGAGGTGTAGGAGCTAGTGGAGATTTAGTACAATTAGCACATCTAGCTTTGGTTTTAATTGGAGAAGGAGAAGTGTTTTATAAAGGAGAACTTTTAACAACACAAGAAGTTTTTAAAATAGAAAAATTAAAACCTATTGCAGTAGAGTTAAGAGAAGGATTAGCCTTAATGAATGGTACATCTGTAATGACAGGTATAGGTATTGTAAATACTATGTCTACAAGAAAATTACTAGATTGGATGGTTTCTTGTTCTGCAGCTATAAATGAAATTGTTTCTGCTTACGATGATCATTTATCTCATGAATTAAATCATTCTAAAAAACATTTAGGGCAAAGAGAAATAGCTAAAGCAATGCGAGCACATTTAAGCGATAGCCAACTTACTAGAAAAAGAGAACATCATTTATATAAAAACAATGATGACACATCTGTATTTAAAGAAAAAGTACAAGAGTATTACTCGCTAAGATGCGTACCTCAAATTTTAGGCCCAGTATTAGATACTTTAAATAGCGTAGAAAAAATACTAATAGAAGAAGTAAATTCTGCAAACGATAACCCAATTGTTGATGTAGAAAAAGAGCACGTGTATCACGGCGGAAATTTCCATGGAGATTACGTCTCATTAGAAATGGATAAACTAAAAATAGTAGTTGCAAAGCTTAGTATGCTATCAGAAAGGCAATTAAATTATTTATTAAACTCTAGATTAAACGATATTTTGCCACCATTTGTAAATCTAGGTAAATTAGGTTTAAATTTTGGTATGCAAGGAGTACAGTTTACAGCGACCTCTACAACAGCTGAAAATCAAACACTTTCTAACCCAATGTATGTACATAGTATTCCTAATAATAACGATAATCAAGATGTTGTTAGTATGGGAACCAATGCAGCACTAATTACAAAAAAAGTAATTGAAAATGCTTTTGAAGTTGTTGCTATAGAATTAATAACAATTGTTCAAGCAATAGAGTACTTAAATGTACAGGACAAAGTCTCTAAAAAAACAAGGCAAATGTATGATGAGATTAGAAAAATTGTGCCCGCTTTTAAAGAAGACGTAATTATGTATCCATATGTTAACCTTGTTAAAAAATATATATTAAATAATAAAATTTAATATTATGAATTCAAGAACATTTAAAATTACATTACTAACAGTTTTATTATCATTTAGTTTTGTTTTTGCACAAAAACTAGCTTTAGCAAACCAAGAAGGGAAATTTGGTTACATTAATAAAACAGGAGAATTTAAAATAAAACCAAAATTTAAAAATGCTAAAAACTTTTCTGAAGATGTAGCACAAGCATCAATAGATGGAAAACTTTGGGGTTATATAAATAGACAAGGCGAGTGGGTTGTGCAACCTAAATTTAAAAAATCAAAAGCCTTCAACTCTGGAATAGCAATGGCAGTTTTAAATAAAAACTGGATTTATATAAATACAAAAGGCGAACAAGTATTAAGTGATTTAAAGACTGATAAAATTTATGATTTTTCTGAAGGTTTAGCAATATATAGAGAAAACGATAAAGTAGGTTTTATAAATACCAAAGGAGATATAGTCATTAAACCAAAATATAAAAAAGCATTTCCTTTTTTAGATGGATATTCAAAAGTTTTAGAAGGCGATAAATGGGGTGTTATAGATAAAAACGGAAACTATTATATTAAAACAGAATATGATGGCGTAAGTAAAGTATATAATAACTTAGTTACTGCAAAAAAAGGAGAGCAAAATGGTTTAATAGTAAACGGAACTTTTAAAGCTGTTGATGGCGCAGAAAAAGTTTGGGACTTTTCAGTAAATCCAGAAATAGCATATGCTAAAAAAGATGGCAAAATAGGATTTATAAATAAAAATGGAGATTGGATAGTAGAACCTCAATTTGATAAGGTAAGAGCTTTTGTAAATGGATTAGCACCTGTATTAAAAAATAAAAAATGGGGATATATTGATACATCAGGAACCTTGGTTATACCACATCAATATAGAGATGCAGAAATTTTTAGTAAAGATGGTTTAGCGCCAGTAAAACTTAATAAATTTTGGGGATTTATAGATAAAACAGGAAAGCTTGTAATTGAAGATAGATATGCAATTACAGCTGGTGGTTTTAGTATTTTTAAAAAAAATAACCAAAAAGGATTTATTGACGGCTTAGCCAGAGTAAAAGACAAAAAAACATGGGTTTATATTAATACTAAAGGAGAAGTATTAAATAATACCAATTATAAACATTTAGAATTATTTAATTAATGAAGTGTGTTCTAGTAACAGGAGGATCAAGAGGAATAGGTAAAGCAATTAGTATACAACTTGCAAAAGATTCCGATTACCATATTATAATAAATTACAATAGTAACGAGGCTGAAGCTAAAGATACTTTAGAAAAAGTAAAGGCAGCAGGAAATACTGGAGAAATAATACAATTTAACGTTAGTGATTTTGACGACGTTAAAACAAAATTAGATGCTTGGCAGGAAGTAAATAAAGATGCGATTGTCGAGGTTGTAATTAATAATGCAGGAATTACAAAAGATGGTTTATTTATGTGGATGCCAAAAGAGGATTGGCATAATGTAATAAACACCTCACTTAATGGTTTTTTTAACGTAACAAATTATTTTATACAAAAAATGTTACGCAACCGTTACGGTAGAATTGTAAATTTAGCTTCTGTTTCAGGAGTAAAAGGAACACCAGGACAAACTAATTACTCTGCAGCAAAAGGAGCAATTGTCGCAGCTACAAAAGCATTATCTCAAGAGGTTGCAAAAAGAAACATTACAGTAAATGCTGTAGCACCAGGTTTTATTAAGTCTGATATGACTTCAGATTTAGATGAAAAAGAATTAAAAAAACTTGTACCAGCTAATAGATTTGGTGAGGCACAAGAAGTAGCAGATTTAGTATCATTTTTAGTTTCAAAAAAAGCATCTTATATTACAGGCGAAGTAATTAATATAAATGGAGGTATATACTCATAATTTATTTCTAATTAATTTATGAAAAGAGTAGTAATTACAGGAATGGGTATTTACTCATGTATAGGGAAAAACTTAGAAGAAGTTAAAACAGCACTATATCAAGGTAAATCTGGAATAATTTACGATGAGAGTCGTAAAGATTTTGGTTATCGCTCTCCATTAACAGGTATGGTTGAAGAGCCAAACTTAAAAAAAGTACTATCACGCAGGCAAAGAGTAAGTTTAAGTCAAGAAGGAGCTTTTGCTTATCAAGCGACGCTTCAAGCATTAGAACAAGCGAAAATATCTCAAGAATTTTTAGATAATAATGAAGTTGGTATACTATACGGTAACGATAGTACAGCAAAAGAAACAATAGAATCTGTAGATAAGATAAGAGAAAAAAAAGACACAACTTTGGTAGGTTCTGGAGCAATATTCAAGGCAATGAATTCTACAGTAACCATGAACCTTTCAACACTCTTTAAATTAACAGGAATAAATTTTACAATTAGTGCAGCTTGTGCTAGTGGTTCACATTCTATAGGAGTTGCGTTTAATTTAATAAAATCAGGACTACAAGATATAATAGTTTGTGGTGGTGCTCAAGAAATAAATAAATATGCTTTTGCAAGTTTTGACGGTTTAGGCGTATTTGCCATGGATACAGAAAATCCAGAGAAAGCATCAAAACCATTCGATAAAAGTAGAGATGGTTTAGTGCCTAGTGGTGGTGCAGCAACACTTATAGTAGAAAGTTACGAATCTGCAAAAAAACGTGGAGCTAATATATTAGCCGAAATTATAGGTTACGGTTTTTCATCTAACGGTGAACATATTTCTACACCTAATGTAGATGGACCAACACGAGCAATGACTAAAGCAGTAGAACAAGCAAATATAAAAGCAGCAGATGTAGACTATGTTAATGCACATGCAACATCAACACCAGTTGGAGATGCAAATGAAGCTAAAGCAATAACTAAAGTTTTTGGAGAAAAAGGACCTTATGTAAGCTCTACAAAGTCTATGACAGGACATGAATGCTGGATGGCTGGAGCTAGTGAGGTTGTATATTCAATACTAATGATGAATAATAATTTTATTGCTCCTAATATTAATTTAGAAGAAACAGATGAAGATTCAGAAAAATTAAATTTAGTAACAAAAACGCTAGATGAAAAAATTGATGTATTTTTGTCCAACTCTTTTGGATTTGGAGGTACAAATTCAGCCCTAGTAATAAAAAAAAGTATTGAATAAGTATGGTAAAAGAAGATATTATTGACAAGATTAACCTATTCCTTGTTGATGAATTTGAGGTAGATGAAGATGATATTGCTCCAGAAGCAAATTTAAAAGAAACGTTAGAATTAGACAGTTTAGACTTTGTGGATTTAGTAGTAGCTGTCGAGTCTAGTTTTGGTGTTAAACTTGTTGCTCAAGATTTTGTTAATGTAGTTACACTTCAGGATTTCTATAACTTAATAGAAAATAAATTAAAATAGTAAGCTAATTACTATGGCAACTCAATGGAAAGGTAAATCCAGAGGTACTGTTTTAGGCTATAAAATATTTGTTTTTAGTATGAAAACCTTCGGGCTTTCTTCTGCTTACTTTATATTATACTTTGTAGCATTTTATTTTTGTTTTTTTGCTTTTGAGAGCACAAAAGCTAGCTATAAATATTTTCGAAAAAGGCAAAGCTATTCATTTTTTAAGTCTATAATAAGTATTTACAAAAGTTACTATGTTTTTGGGCAAACCATATTAGATAAAGTAGCTATATCCTCAGGACTTAGAGATCGTTTTACTTACGATTTTGATGGCATTCATTTAATTAATAGTGTTCTAAAAGAAAAAAAAGGAGGTATTTTAATTAGTGCTCACGTTGGTAATTTTGAAATTGCCGAACATTTTTTTGGAGAACTTGAAGACAAAGCAGCAATAAGTTTATTAACTACAGATACAGAGCATACTGCTATAAAAGAATATCTTGAAACAGTTACAAATAAACCAAATGTAAATTTAATTTTAATAGAAGAAGACTTATCGCATATTTTCGAAATTAATGCAGCATTAGCAAGAAATGAAATTGTTTGCATTACTGGAGATAGATATTACGAAGGTTCAAAATTTTTAGAAGAAAAACTGCTTGGTAAAAAAGCAAAATTTCCTGCAGGACCATTTTTATTAGCTTCAAGATTAAAAGTTCCAGTATTGTTTGTTTATGTAATGAAAGAAACAAATAAACACTATCATTTATTTGCACGTCAAGCCACTGTAAAACATAGAGACGAAAAAGCTCTACTTAAAGAGTATACATCTAGCGTTACAACCATTCTTAAAAAATACCCGTTACAATGGTTTAATTATTTTAATTTTTGGAAATAAATACAGTAATAAAAACCTAAATTATTACCATAACAATAACTTTAAAGTTTGTACCTTTTCAAGCTTAATATAAAACTGTTTTTGTGAAAAACTTATTGGTTATACATTATTCTCAATCCGGGCAACTAACAGAGATAATTAAAAATATAACATCAACTATAACAACAAAGGAAATAAATATAGATTACCATGAAATTAAAATGGTAAAACCATACCCTTTTCCTTGGCCAAAAGATGAGTTTTTTGATGTTTTCCCAGAAACATTCCAGCAAATACCTCAACCGATTTTGCCTGTTCCACAGCATATATTAAATAAAAACTACGATTTAATAATCTTTGGTTATCCCGTATGGTATTTAACAGCAGGATTACCAATAACCTCATTTTTAAATACACCAGATGCTAAAAAACTATTAAAAAACAAGCCAATAATTACTGTAATAGGCTGTCGTAATATGTGGATTATGGCACAAGAAAAATTAAAAGTCAAACTAGCACAATTAAATGCTAATTTGGTAGGAAACATTGTGTTGGCAGATAGGCATATAAACCATATTAGCGTTATTACTATTGTAGATTGGATGTTTACAGGAAAAAAAAGAAAAAAATTTGGTGTTTTTCCTAAACCAGGAGTATCTCAAAGAGATATTAACGAGAGTACTAAATTTGGAGAAGTTATAAAAGAACACCTTATAAAAGGTAACTACACAAACCTGCAAAATAACTTATTAAAAAAGGAAGCAGTTAAAATTAAACCCTTTTTAATATTAGCAGATAAAAGAGCAAATATTATTTTCTCTAAAATGTCCACATTAATTTTAAAAAAAGGAGAACAATCTCTATCTAAACGTAAATTTTGGCTTAATTTCTTTAATTATTATTTATTATTTGCAATTTGGGTTATTGCTCCTATAGTTTTTATGTTATTTTTGTTGACTTATGTATTTTCTATCCATAAAATAAAAAAGGATAAAGAATATTACTCATCAGTTAGAAATACTTATAATAATGAAAGAAGTTTACATAAATAAAACATCAAAATTTTTACCCAATCGTCCAGTATCTAATGACGAAATGGAAGAGAAATTAGGTATGGTAAACGGTAAAACTTCAAAAGGAAGACGTATCGTACTTCGAAACAATAAAATTGAAACCAGATATTACGCAATAGATGATAGTGGTAATATTTCTCACAATAACGCCCAATTAGCAACCGAAGCTATAAAAGGATTGTTGAGTGACGATTTTCAAGCTAACGATATAGACGTATTATCTTGTGGAACATCAAGTGCAGATCAAATTTTACCTTCACATGCTGCAATGGTTCACGGTTTTTTAAAAAACGGAAACACAGAAATTAACTCACCAACAGGAGCCTGTTGTTCAGGAATGAATGCCTTAAAATATGGGTTTATGTCAGTTAAATCAGGGCAATCAGAAAATGCAGTATGTACCGGTTCAGAGCGTGTTTCAACCTGGTTAATGTCTCAAACCTATGAAGAAGAGATTAAACATCTTGAAACCTTAGAAGAGAAGCCAATTATAGCCTTTAATAAGGATTTTTTACGTTGGATGCTATCAGATGGAGCTGGCGCTTTTCTGTTAGAAAATAAACCAAGAGGTGAACAACCATTAAAAATAGAATGGATGGAAGGTTTCTCTTATGCAAACGAAGTAGAACCTTGTATGTATTCTGGTAGTGAAAAACTTGAAAATGGATTTTTAAAATCTTGGAGTGAGTACGACTCTAAAGAGTGGCAAAACCAATCTATTTTTGCTTTAAAACAAGACGTAAAATTATTAGGGAATAATATTTTGTCTAAAGGTGTAGATAGCTTAAAGAAAGCTATAGGAAAACACGACTTAAAACCAAGTGAGATAGATTATTATTTACCACACATTTCATCATATTTTTTTAAAGATAAATTATATGAAGAAATGAAAAATAACGACGTTCATATTCCATGGGAAAACTGGTTTATTAACTTAAGCAAAGTAGGTAATATAGGTTCGGCATCCATATATATTATGCTTGAAGAATTAGCAAATTCTGGAAAGCTTAAAAAAGGACAAAAAATATTACTATCTGTACCAGAAAGTTCTAGATTTTCATACATGTATGCACTATTAACAGTTTGCTAATATGAGTCAATCACTACCATTACAAGATATAAAACATTTAATACCGCAAAAAGAGCCATTCACAATGGTAGATACTTTGTTGGCATTCTCTAGTACAGATATAGTTTCAAGTTTAAAGATCTCAAAAAGTAATTTATTTACAGACAATGAAGCTTTTCTAGAACCTGGAATAATAGAGAATATGGCGCAAACCGTAGCATTACATACAGGATACGATTTCTTTTTAAAAGGAGAAAAAGCGCCACTAGGATATATAGGAGCAATTAAAAAAGCCGAAGTTTTCAAGCTTCCAAAAATAGAAGAGACGATAACTACCGAAGCTAAAATATTACACGAATTTATGGGAGTTAGTTTAGTAGAGGCAACCGTTTGGGATAGTAATAAAACACTTATCGCAAAAGCCGAAATGAAAACTGTAATAGTTAGTGATGAATAATATACAGGCATTAGACATTTCTAAATTTTTACCACACAGAGCGCCATTTTTAATGGTAGATCGCATCATGGTTTTAGAAGACGATTATGTCTCTACAGAATTCTATATAAATAAAAACTGTATTTTCTTAGACGAAAATGCTAATTTTAGTGAGGTTGGTTTAATAGAAAATGCAGCCCAAACCTGTTCTGCTATAGTAGGAAAAAGTTATTTTGAAGATGATGATACTCAAGGTACAGGAACAAAGCTAATAGGTTTTATAAGTGGCATAAAAAAAGTAACAGTAAACAGTTGCCCAGAAGTAGACCAAACAATATACTCTCAAGCAAAATTAAAATCTAGGTTTGATGCAGACCATTACAGTATTTGTGCTTTAGAATGTGTAATTAAAACCAAAGAAAAAGAATTGCTATCTTGTGAAATGAATTTATTTATTCAAGAATTACCTAATGAAAAATAGTGAAGTACCACAAGATAAAAGTAATTTAAAAGACTCAAATATTAAAGAGTTGTGCTATGCTGTAGACGAAAACGGAGACTATATCACAGTAAACTCTACAGGTTGGGACCCTAAAACCATAGCTTTAAATAATGCCATAGAAGATATTAACGAACGTATTGAAGCTGCTAGACAACGTGTTATTGAAAACAAAACAAGCCCAATAGAATATTACATGGAAGTCAATAAAATGGATATTAATATTTTATCAAGCTATGTGGGGCTATGGAAATGGAAAGTAAAACGCCATTTTAAGCCAAAGGTTTTTAAAAAATTACCTCAAAAAACATTGCAAAAGTATGCCAATGTATTTAATATAAACTGTAATCAATTAAAAGACATAACATTGCCAAATGGAAATTAAATTTACACATCATCAAACAGCACATTGCGAAAATGGTGTGATTTCTAATTTAATGAAACATAATGGTTTCAATATTAGTGAGCCTATGGCTTTTGGTATTGGTAGCGGTTTATTGTTTTGTTATATTCCTTTTTTAAAGGTAAACCATGCACCATCATTTTCATATCGCTCAATGCCAGGTACAATTTTTAAACGCTTTGCTAAACGTACAGGTATAAAAATTAAACGCCAGAAATTTAAAAATTCCAAAGACGCTAAAGCTGTTTTAGATAAAAACTTAAAAGACAACAATCCAGTAGGTTTACAAGTAGGAGTTTTTGGGTTAACTTATTTTCCAGACGAGTATCGTTTTCACTTTAATGCACATAACCTAGTTGTTTATGGAAAAAATGAAAACACTTATTTAATTAGCGATCCGGTAATGGAAACTGTTACCACATTAACAGATAAAGAGTTAGAAAAAGTACGTTTTGCAAAAGGCGCTTTAGCTCCAAAAGGTCACATGTATTATCCTGTAGATTTCCCAAAAGAGTTAAGCCTAGAAAAAGCTATAGTAAAAGGAATAAAACATACCTGTAGAGATATGTTAGCACCAATGCCAGTAATTGGAGTTAAAGGCATAAAATATACAGCAAAACTAATTAGAAAATGGCCTAAAACTAAAGGTACAAAAAAAGCAAATCACTATCTAGGGCAAATTGTACGTATGCAAGAAGAAATAGGAACTGGTGGTGGCGGTTTTAGGTATATTTTTGCAGCTTTTTTACAAGAAGCAAGTAAAGTATTAAATAATGATAAACTTTTAGAGCTATCTAAAGAGATGACACTAATAGGTGATTTATGGAGAGATTTTGCTGTAGATGCATCAAGAATTTACAGAAACCGAAGTTCTAAAGTCGATGGTTATAATGATATTGCAAATCAACTTGAAATTATAGCAGATAAAGAGAAAGCATTTTTTACAACGTTAAAAAAAGCAGTTTAGAATTAATATGATTGAAATAGAACAACTTTCTAAAAAATATAAAGATGCCGAAAATTATTCAGTATCTAATTTAGACTTGTGCATTGAAGAAAAAGAAATATTTGGACTTTTAGGCCCTAACGGAGCTGGGAAAACAACACTTATTTCACTTTTGTGCTCACTTATAAAACCAACATCTGGAAGTTTTTCTATTAATGGATTAACCTATAAAAAAAACAAAACCAAGCTTAAGCAGCTTATAGGTATTGTGCCTCAGGAATATGCTCTATATCCAACTTTAACAGCTTTCGAAAACCTAACCTATTTTGGTAGTATGTATGGTTTAAAAGGAAAAACACTAACCAATAAAATAAACAAAGCACTTGAGATTTTAGGGCTTTTAGAGTTTTCAAACAAAAAAATAAGCTCGTTTTCCGGAGGTATGAAACGTCGTATAAATTTAATAGCAAGTATACTTCACGAGCCAAAAATTTTATTTTTAGATGAGCCAACTGTTGGTGTAGATGTACAATCTAAAAATGTAATAATGAAATTCCTTTTAGAATTAAATGAAAGAGGAACAACAATTATTTATACATCGCACCATTTAAATGAAGCCGAAAAATTTTGTACTAGAGTAGCCATTATCGACCATGGTAAAATAATTATAAAAGGAAAACCAGAGCAATTAATAGCTGCAGAAAAAGACGCACATAATCTTGAAGATGTTTTTATAACATTAACAGGAAAAGCCCTTAGAGATTATGCATAGATTTTTAGCGTCAACATATAAAGAATTTAGACTATTAACGCGTGATTTTGGCGGGATGGTAATACTTTTTGTAATGCCATTAGTATTAATTATTACAATAACGCTAATACAAGATAGCACCTTTAAAACTATAAGCGATAATAAAATACCTATATTAATAGTAGATAATGACAATGGAAACGTTGCAAAAACGATAATAGAAGGTCTTCAAGTATCTAGTGCTTTTCAAATTATTAAAGAAAAAAAAGAAAGTATAGCCAAAGCGCAAGTTTTTAAAGGTAAATACCAATTAGCAATTATAATTCCTGAAAAATTATCACAGGATTTAGAAGCTAAAGTAAACCAAAATGTTAACGAGATTATAGCAAAGTTTGGTTTAGAAGACAATACGCAAGAAAAAATTAAAATTAAAAAAAAAGAAGTGCGTTTGTATTTTGATCCAGCAACACAACAAACCTTTAAAAGCTCTGTAAAAAACGGAATTGATAAAATGATTGCTACCATAGAAACGCAATCAATTTACAAAGCCTTTCAATCTCAAATAACAGATGATCCTACAGAAACAATTTTTGAAACCGAAAATTTTATAAGCTTTAAAGAAGTTCCATTAGAAAAAGAAGGAGAAGTTGTTTTACCAAATTCTGTACAACACAATGTTCCAGCATGGTCATTATTTGCAATATTTTTTATAATTGTTCCTCTATCAATAAATGTTGTTAAAGAAAAAAATCAAGGAACCTTTGTTAGATTGCGTACAAATCCAGTGTCTTATGCCACTGTATTGGCAGGTAAAACAGCTGTTTATTTAATTGTATGTATGTTACAATTTGTATTCATGCTACTTATAGGTGTTTATTTTTTTCCAAGTATAGGTTTACCAACATTAGATGTTTCGGGAAAATTACCATTATTATTTTTAGTCGCATTTTTTGCAGGTTTAGCAGCAATAGGCTTAGGTTTATTATTAGGTACAGTAGCAAAAACACATGAGCAATCTGCACCGTTTGGCGCTACATTTGTTGTAATATTAGCAGCGATAGGAGGAGTTTGGGTACCCGTTTTTATTATGCCAGAATTCATGCAAATGTTATCTCATATTTCACCAATGAATTGGGGACTAAATGCGTTTTACGATGTATTTTTACGACATGGTTCTTTAATAGATATTTTACCAGAAATAGGATTGTTACTATTATTTTTTTTAGCAACAACTACATTTGCAATAATCTACAATGAAAAAAAATATGCTGTCTAAAACCCAAATAAAAGAAATATCTCATACTAGCGAAATACGTATTCGTTTTGCAGAAACCGATCCACTAAGCATTGTTTGGCACGGTAACTATATACAGTATTTTGAAGATGGTCGCGAAGCTTTTGGGCGTGCACATGGTATTTCATATTTAGACCAAAAAGCATATGGTTTTACAACACCAATTGTAAAAACAAATACAGAACATAAATTGCCATTGTTTTATGGAGATATTGCAACAATAAAAACAACATTTATAAACTCTAATGCTGCTAAAATGGTATTTAAATATCAAATATTTAATGCCAAAAATCAAGTGGTTTGCGAAGGCTCTACAACACAAGTTTTTGTATCGCATGTAGGAGAAAAAATGAATGAAGGCGAATTGCAATTAGTAGCACCAAAGTTTTTTTTAGATTGGAAACGTAAAGTAGGTTTGCTAGATGAGTAATATTTACGTTTCATACAATAACATAACATCTTCACTTGGTTTCGACAGTGAAACAGTAGTACAAGCTATTAGTGAAGAAAAATCTGGATTAAAATTAGTAGATGATAAAGCTATTTTGCCAAATAATTTTTATTCATCTTTAATAAATAGAGAAGCATTAAAAAGAGAGTTTTTAAAACAACAACCTAAAGGAGAATTTACACATTTAGAAAAAATGATGATAAGCTCATTATCTAAAGTTGTAAAAGCATCAAATTTAGAAATAAATGATAAGGTTGGGCTTATAATTTCTACAACAAAAGGTAATATAGATGCTCTAGATGAACACTCAATATTTAACAAAAGTAGAGCTTATTTAAGTGCACTAGGTAATACTTTAAAAACCTTTTTTAACTTTAAAAACGAACCTGTAATAGTTTCAAATGCTTGTGTTTCTGGTGTTTTGTCTGTAGCTATCGCAAAACGTTTTATTCAACAAGAAAAATACGATCACGTGTTTATTGTTGGCGGAGATATCGTAACAGCATTTATATTATCTGGTTTTAATTCTTTTCAAGCATTAAGTAATGCACCATGTAAACCTTTCGATAAAAACAGAACCGGAATAAATATAGGAGAAGTTGCAACAAGTGTTTTAGTAACAAAAGATAAAAACAAACTATCTAAAGATGCGGTAGAAGTTTTGGGTGAAAGTTCTTGTAACGATGCAAACCATATTTCTGGACCATCGCGAACTGGTGAAGGTTTGTATAGAAGTATTATTTTAGCATTAAAACAAGCAAAAATTACGCATAAGGATATAGATTATATTTCTGCTCATGGAACAGCAACACTGTTTAATGATGAAATGGAAGCTATAGCATTTAATAGGTCTGGTTTAAGTCATGTGCCAATAAATAGTTTAAAAGGTTATTTTGGTCATACTTTAGGCGCTTCAGGATTATTAGAAACTATTGTTGGGATGCATTCTTTATATAATAATACACTTTATAAATCTTTAGGTTTTAGTGAACTGGGTGTTTCAAAAGCACTAAATGTAATTTCTAAAACTCAAAAAAAACCTTTAAAAACATTTTTAAAAACAGCTTCAGGTTTTGGTGGATGTAATACTGCAGTAATTTTTAAAAAAGTGTAATACAGCTAATGGGAATTTCATATAAAATAAAATCGTATTGCCGTATTAAGGATAATAAAATTATGCTTAATAACACTGTAGTATTTGAAAATAAAGAACAGGAGTTTTTAACCTTCATAAAAAGTGCTTATAAAGCTTTAGACTCAAAATACCCTAAGTTTTTTAAAATGGATAGGCTAAGTAAACTTGCTTTTCTGGCTGCCGATGTATTATTAAAAAACGAAGCTTTAGATACCGATAAAGAGAATAATATAGCGGTTATTTTATCAAATAACGCTTCAAGTTTAGATACAGATAGAAAACATCAAAAAGCTATTCAAAATAAAGAAGATTACTTTCCAAGTCCTGCAGTTTTTGTTTACACGTTACCAAATATTTGTATTGGTGAGATAAGTATAAAATATAAACTGTTTTCTGAAAATAGTTTTTTTATATTTGAAAGCTTAAATGCAGAACATTTATCACTGTATTCAAATAATTTATTGCAAAATAATAAAGCCGAACAGGTGCTTTGTGGTTGGGTAGAATTAGATGGAGAAAATTACGATGCTTACTTATATTTGGTATCACCAAATGGTGAAATTGAGCATACAAAAAATAATATAGAAAAATTATACAATATATAATATGGACGCTTTAAAATTAGAATTAAAAGAAAACATTATCGAACAATTAAACTTAGAAGATATGACTTCTGAAGATATTGGTAATGATGATGCTTTATTTGGCGATGGATTAGGATTAGATTCTATTGATGCTTTAGAATTAATAGTTATGCTTGATAAAAACTACGGAATAAAATTAGCCGACCCAAAAGAAGGCCGTGCAATATTTCAATCTATAGATACTATGGCAGCTTATATTGCCGAAAATAGAAGTAAATAATAATCCTGCTTTAGTAGGGAAGTAATATGAGTAAAGGCGTAGCAATTACAGGAATGGGAATAATATCTGCCATTGGAAACAATGTTGCAGAAAACTATCAATCCCTTATAGATGAAAAAAAAGGCATCACTAAGGTAGAAAAAATAGATACTATTCACAGAGACGTAATTATGGTTGGAGAAATAGCAACCACAAACAAAGCTTTTGAAAAACAACTTGGTCTTGATAAAAATAATAATTACTCAAGAACAGCATTATTGGGTGCAGTTGCAGCAAAACAAGCTGTTAAAAATGCTCAAATTACTAATATTAATAAATACAAAACAGGTTTAATTTCGGCAACAAGTGTTGGCGGAATGGATAAAACCGAAAACCATTATTACGAATACTTAACTAAAAGTGAACCTAGAAAGTATATTGATGGTCATCATGCTGGAGATTCTTCTCAAAAAATAGCTGAACAACTAGGTATAGAAAGTTCACTGGTAACTACAATTAGTACAGCATGTTCATCTGCAGCAAATGCAATTATGTTTGGTGCTAGATTAATTAAAACAGGACAGTTAGAACGTGTGGTTGTTGGTGGTACAGACTGTTTGTCTAAATTTACTATTAACGGTTTTAAAACTTTAATGATACTTTCAGATACTTATAACACACCTTTTGATGAAAACCGAAAAGGTTTAAATTTAGGTGAAGCTGCTGCGTTTTTGGTGTTAGAGTCTGATGCTGTTGTAAAAGCCGAAAATAAAAAAGTATTAGCCTACGTAAAAGGCTATGCTAATGCTAACGATGCACACCATCAAACAGCCTCATCAGAAAATGGTGATGGCGCAACATTAGCAATGCAAAAGGCATTACAAGTAGCAGGATTAAAAGCTAAAGATGTAGATTATATTAATGCACATGGAACCGCAACAGGAAATAATGATTTGTCTGAAGGTCGTGCAATTATAAGAGTATTTGGAGAACAAGTACCAGATTTTAGTTCTACAAAAGCTTATACAGGTCATACATTAGCAGCAGCTGGTGGTATTGAAGCTGTATATTCTGTTTTAGCTTTACAAAACAATATTATATATCCAAATCTTAACTTTAAAACCCAGATGAAGGAATTTAATATTACACCACAACTTACTTTAAAAACCAAACCATTAAATGTTATTATGTCTAATTCTTTTGGATTTGGAGGTAATTGTTCAACCGTTATATTTTCAAAAGAAGCCTAATGCAAAAAGTATATATAAATAGTGTTTGTGCTATAACGCCTCAAAAAACGTTTGATAATTCAACGTTCTTAGACGATGTGATAGAGTATAATGATACTGTTTTAAATGTTGTAAATCCTATTTATAAAGATTTTATTCCGCCAGCGGCAGCACGACGTATGGCAAAAGGAATAAAAATGGGAGTTGTAGCTTCAAAACTAGCATTAAAAGAAGCAGGATTAGAAAATGTAGATGCAATTATAACAGGAACAGGAATGGGCTGTGTTCGTGACTCAGAGAAATTTGTAAGCGGAATAATTGATAATAATGAGCAATACTTAACACCAACATCTTTTATACAGTCAACTCATAATACTGTTGGTGGCCAAATAGCTTTAGAGATTGGTTGCAAAGGCTATAATTTTACTTATGTACATTCTAGCGTGTCTTTTGAGTCTGCTTTACTAGATGCAAAAATGCAGTTAGAATTAAATGAAGCTCAAGCAATTTTAATTGGTGGTGTAGATGAGTTAGGAGATCACACAGTAGCAATTCACAAAAAAGTAGACCACATAAAACCAGATGCGGTAAGCTCTAATAATTTATTAAAAAGTAACACCAAAGGAGCAGTGTTTAGTGAAGGCGCAGGTTTTTTTGTATTAACTAACAAGCAAAAAGAGTCAAGCTATGCACAAGTAATAGCATTAAAAACATACAATACATTAGCTGAAAAAAATATAACCACAGAAGCACAATTGTTTTTAGCTGAAAATAATTTGAAAGCAGAAGATATAGATGTTATTGTTTTAGGGAATAACGGTGATGTAAATTTTGATGGTTTTTATAATAAACTTACTACTGAAGCTTTTAAAGACACACAACAAGTATACTATAAACATTTATCTGGTGAGTTTAACACGGCATCATCTTTTGGTTTTTGGTTAGCGGCAAGAATATTAAAATCACAACACATTCCAAATATTACTAAGCTTAATACAACAGATAAAAAACAGTATAGAACAATATTATTATACAATCAATACCGTGGAAAAAACCATAGTTTTACAGTATTGAAACAATGCTAAAAAGGAAAATAGATATATTTTTTATAACTGTTTTAGTTGGTGGAACTATTTTGTTATTTGTAAATAGTTTTCCGCTTTTTGTTTTATTTATTTGGCTTTTTTTATGGTTTGTTATAACAGCATTGGGATCTTTTAACATAGACTGGAATTACCACTTAAAATCATTAAACTCTAGCCCAAATACAATTAAAAATCAGGTGTCCATAACATTTGATGATGGTCCTAATCCCGAGTTTACACCACAAGTTTTAGCATTGCTTAAAAAATATAATGCAAAGGCTACATTTTTTTGTGTAGGCAAAAATATAGAAGCTAATCCAGAGTTATTTAAAACTATTATAGCTCAAGGTCATACTGTTGGTAACCATACGTATTCACATTCAAAAAAGTTTGGTTTTTTTAAAACGCAGCAGGTAATATTAGAATTAAAACAAACCAATACAGTTGCTAAAACTATAGGCGCTGTTAATTTAAAACTTTATCGGCCGGCATTTGGTGTCACAAATCCACAAATAAAGAAAGCATTAAAAAAAATAAAACTACAAAGTATAGGTTGGAATACTAGATCTTTTGATACTTCATTTTTGTCATCAAAAGTTATAATAAAAAAAATAACAAAAAACCTTAAAAAGGGCGATGTTATTTTACTGCATGATAGTAGTGAGAAATCGGTTCTTGTTTTGGAACAGTTATTGTTATTTTTGCATAAACAAAACTTACAATCTGTAACTATAGATACTTTGTTTAACATTAAGGCTTATGCGTAATTTATATATTATATTTTTCTTTTCAGTTTTTGTAATGCAATCACAAACAAAAATGAGTGCAGCTAATGCAAAAGCTTTACAGGCAAAAGTTAAAACATTAGCAAAAAACTCTAAAACAATAACTAGTGATTTTGTACAATACAAGCATTTAGATTTTTTAGATAATGATATAGAAACATCTGGAAAAATGTATTTTAAAGCACCAGATTTTGTAAAATGGGAGTATGTTAAGCCTTTTGTTTATGTGGTGATTTTTAAAGAAAAAACACTTTATATAAACGATAATGGTAATAAATCTAAGGTAGATATAGGTTCTAATAAAATGTTTAAACAATTAAATAATTTGGTTATAGCAAGTGTTAAAGGAGATTTGTTTAACGAAGAAGCTTTTAATATTTCATATTTTACATTTGGAGAAAACAGTTTAGTTTATTTTAATCCAAAAGATGAAAAAATGGCTAAATACATTAAATCTTTTCATATTACATTTAATACAAATGGAGATGTAATAGAGGTGAAAATGATTGAACCATCTAACGATTTTACAAGAATTGTATTTACAAATAAAGAGATTAATAAAACGCTTCCAAATGCGGTATTTACTCACTAGTTTAATTTTTTTATTATTAATGTCTTGTGGTTCTTATTCTAAATCACAACATTTTCAGTCTTCAGAAATTAAGGAAACCATAATTATAAACCCATATTTTTCTAATCCCGAAAAAGATTATGTTTATAAAGCAAACATTGAGGTTTACAACAATAGTTTTGGAGGTATTTTTATAGTTAAAAAAATTTCAGCTCAAGAACATCGCATTGTTTTTACAACAGAAATGGGGAATAAACTTTTCGATTTTTCTTTTAAAGAAAATGAATTTAAAGTCAATTCTATTTTAGATGAGTTGGATCGAAAAATTTTAATAAATATTTTAGAGAAAGATTTTAGAGTATTAATAACCAAAACTTTAAAAAGCACAGCTAACTTTACCCAAGAAAATACAACAATTTATAAAGCTGTAGTAAATAATAAGCCACACTATTACTACAAAAAGGATCATCTAAATAAAATAATAAAAACCAAAGGACGAAAAGAAAAAATCACATATACATTTTCGAAAATTAGTGATAATATTGCAAAAGAAATTAATATTATTCACAATAACATTAAATTAATAATAAGTCTAAAATCAATAAACTAACTATGAAAAAAGCAGTATTACTTTTAGTTATATTTTTAACCACAGCATCAATTTTTGCACAAGTTAAAATAAGACCAGGAGTTAAATTAGGTATAAATAATTCTAGAGTTCAAGGTATTAACGACTCAGAATCTTTACAAGGTATAAATGCCGCTGCATTTGTAAATTTCGATTTTACTCGTTTTTATGAGTTGCAATTAGAAACAGGTTACTCTCAACAAGGTACAAGCGTACGCACATATAATTCAAATTTTATAAATGGTGATAATCCTACTTTTGGAACTCAATATCAAACCGAGGATTTAAACCTTAATTATTTAACTTTAGGTATTGCAAATAAGTTTTTTGTTGCGGCTAAAGATCATGGTTTTCATTTTATTGTTGGACCATCTATAGATATTTTAGTAAACGATACGCGTTTTGAAAGTACACCAATAGATTTTTCGTTTTTTGCAGGTATAGGATATGAGTTTTCATTTGGTTTGGCAATAGAAGCGAGATATAAGCAAGGTATTGTAAATGTTGAAGACGACTATTATTACGACGACTATTATTACGATGATTATTATTACGATAACGACAATTATTACACAAACTCTGTATTTCAAGTAAGTGCAGCCTATAAATTTGATTTTTAATACATGCAATTACAAGATTTTTATAAAGTAAATACAATAGAAACAGTTGAAAATAAAACAACTGCTAACATTAAAATAAACAAGAATCACGAGATTTTTAAAGGGCACTTTCCTAACAATCCTGTGACACCTGGAGTTTGTATGATGCAAATAATAAAAGAACTTACAGAAAAAGTAGTAAGTAAAAATTTATTTATGCAAACCTCAAGTAATATTAAGTTTATGGCAATAATAAATCCAGAACTTACGCCAAATTTAGATCTAACTCTAGACATAACTAAAACAGATGAAGGTTATAAAGTAAAAAATGTAACTAAGTTTGAAGATACTGTGGCATTAAAATTGAGTGCATTATTTACAGTAAAATAAATACAATATGAAACTCTTTTTTTTTATAACATCGGTTTTTTTAAGCCTGCAAACACTTAATATTAAAGAAGTACGTTTGGCATTTAAAGAAGCAGGACAAAACGATGCTAAAATAGAAGCTTTTTACAATAGTTTAGACACTGTTAAAAAAACAGATAATGTAGTTTTAGTTGCTTATAAAGGTGCGGCAACAGCCATGATGGCCAAAACAAAAAAAACTATAAAAGAAAAAAAAGAAGGTTTTATAAAAGGTGTTGAACTTGTTGAATATGCAATTAATAAGGCACCAAATAATATTGAAGCACGTTTTATAAGGTTTGGTATTCAAGAGAATACACCAAAACTTTTAAAATATAAAGCTAATATGGAAGAAGATAAATATTTTATTTTAAACCAGTTTAATACTATAAAAGACACGTACTTAAAATCACATATCAAAGAATACATCTTACAGTCTAATGCGTTTTCTAAAGAAGAAAAGAATAATATAAAATAAAAGATTATACATTTTTCTTAACAGTTTTTAACAAATCAATAAAAAACATTAGTTTAGCGCCACCTATTAATTAATGTTTATAGTGGAAAAAAAACTACTAAATCTTAAATTTAAAAAGCAAAATATATGTGTGTTAATCCCAACATACAACAATGCTGCTACATTAAAACGAGTAATTGACGGTGTTTTAGAATACACAGATAATTTACTAATTGTAAATGATGGTTCTACAGACGCTACACCACAAATTTTAGAAAATTATACAACAGTAAAACAATTACATATTCCAGAAAATAAAGGAAAAGGTAATGCTTTACGCGAAGGATTTACAAAAGCAGAAAGTTTAGGTTATACCTTTGCTATTACAATAGACTCAGATGGGCAACATTATCCAAACGATTTACATAATTTTATTACAGGCTTAGAAAATGCTGCAAACGATAATGTTATTATTGTAGGTGCTAGAAATATGGAACAAGCAAACATTCCTGGTAAAAGTAGTTTTGGGCATAAATTTTCTAACTTTTGGTATTGGTTTGAAACAGGTATTAAATTAACCGATACCCAGTCTGGATATAGACTTTATAATTTAAAAGCAGTAAATGCTTTAAATCTGGTAACAAATAAATTTGAATACGAAATTGAAATTATTGTAAAAGCAGCTTGGAAAGGTATTGATGTTTTTAATGTACCAGTTAAAGTTCTATATGATAAAGATGAACGTGTATCACATTTTAGACCATTTAGAGACTTTACGCGAGTAAGTATAATTAATACATACTTTGTGATTTTAGCTATATTTTTTTATAAACCGCGACAGCTTTTTAGAAATTTAAAAAAAAAAGGCATTAAACGTTTTTTTTTAGAAGATTTTCTAGGTCAAGATGATTCTCCTTTAAAAAAAGCACTTTCTATAGCCTTAGGTGTTTTTATTGGTCTATCTCCTTTTTGGGGATTTCACACTGTTATTGTTTTATTTTTAGCAGTTTCCCTCAACCTTAATAAAGCCATTGCTTTTGCATTTTCTAATGTAAGTTTGCCTCCATTTATACCTTTTGTTTTGTATGCAAGTGTAAAAGTAGGACAGTTTTTTATGGGTGAAAAAAACAATCAAAGTATGAGCGAAATGATAGATAATTTTGAGGTAATTACACATTTGCAGACCTATTTAATAGGTAGCTTTTCGTTAGCAGTAATTTGTGCAATAACCTTTGGATGTTTAGGTTATTTTATTTTAAAATTTTTTGAAAGAAAACCTTTAGCGATAACTAATGCGTAGTGGTTTTTATAAAATATATAAAGTACTAAAAAGGCAACGTGTATTAAGTCTTATAGGTTTAATTATATTAATTCTTAGCTTAGGTTTTTTTGCTTCTAAAATTACGTTTGAAGAAGATATAACTAAGCTTATTCCTACCAATTCAAAATCCAAAGAATTTCAAAAAGTATTAAAGAACGTCAATTTTGCAGATAAGATTATTATTAATTTTAAAAGGAAACAAAATGCTAAAACTGCTAGTTTAACTAACGCAGCAACTGCTTTTGTTGATAGTGTTAATAATCTAGCAAAACCATATATAAAAGACATACAAGGTAGAGTAGAAGATGAAGATGCTTTAGCAACTATAGATTTTGTTTACAATAATTTACCACTTTTTTTAGAGCCTGAAGATTATAATAAAATAGAAAAAAAATTAACAGCAGATAGTATTAAAAATATAACAAATGCTAATTATAAAACTTTAATTTCTCCTTCTGGAATAATAGCCAAAGATGTTATTTTAAAAGATCCTTTAGGACTTTCTTTTTTAGGTTTAGAGCATTTAAAAGCGTTGAGTTTTGGAGATGATTTTAACTTAAATAATGGGTTTTTAGTAAGTAAGGATAATAATAATTTATTGTTATTTATTACTCCAAAGTATGCATCATCAGACACGAATAACAATACTGCTTTCTCAGAAATATTAAATACCATAAAACAAACTATTAATACTTCATTTAAAAATAAAGTAGAAGTAGAGTATTATGGAGGAGCATTAATTGCTGTTGCTAATGCAAACCAAATTAAGCAAGATATACAGTTTACAATAAGTATTGCTTTAACAGTTTTACTTGTAATATTAATTCTGTTTTACAGAAAATTACTAATACCTTTTATACTTTTTTTTCCAACAGTTATTGGAGGTTTATTTGCAGTTGTAACATTATATATATTACGAGATAGTGTATCTGCAATATCTTTGGGTATAGGATCTGTTTTATTGGGTGTTACTCTAGATTATTCTTTACACATATTAACTCATATCAGAGGCAATAATAGTATAGAATCATTATATAAAGAAATCGCAAAGCCTATATTAGTAAGTAGTTTAACTACAGCATTAGCATTTTTATGTTTATTGTTTTTACAGTCTCAGGCATTGCAGGATTTAGGTGTTTTTGCAGCAGTTAGTGTGGTAAGTGCTTCAGTTTTTGCGTTATTATTTATACCTCAAGTATATAAAAATACCGTAAAAAATAAACAAAAATTAACGGTTTTAGATAAAGTTGCTTCGTATAACTTACATAAAAATAAATTTGCTATAATCACTATTACTTTACTATTAGTGGTTAGTTTATTTACCTATAACAAGGTTACTTTTAATAATGATTTAGCCAGTTTAAATTATCAACCCGAATCATTTTTAAAAGCCGAAAAAAATTTAGACGCCTTAACAAACGTGTCTTCAAAATCAATATATATTGTTGCTTTTGGAGACACAGAGCAACAAGCTTTAGAAGCTAATGATTTTGCTTATTTTAATTTAAACATATTAAAAAAAGAAAATAAAATTATAGAATTTAGTTCTATAGCGAGTTTACTAAAATCTAATAAATTACAAGAACAGAAAGTAAAATTGTGGAATCAATTTTGGACAGATGCTAGAATAGAAACCACAAAAAATAATTTAGTTTCCAGTGGTAATATTCATGGTTTTAAACCTGCAACATTTAACAAGTTTTACACTTTGTTGAATAGTAATTTTAATACATTACAAGCTAAAGATTTTTCTGCTTTGCAGAGTATTTCAACTTCAGATTATATAACAAAAAGCGATAAAATTACAACTGTAGCAACACTTGTAAAAGTAGAAGAGCAAAATTTAAACACAGTAATTTCAGCTTTTAAAAATAACTCACAAATAGTAGTTATTGACCGCCAGCAAATGAATGAGACCTTTTTAGGGAATTTAAAAACAGATTTTAATAGTTTGGTTTTATACTCTCTAATCGTTGTTTTAATAGTGTTAATATTGTATTATAAAAGCTTGTCATTAACCTTAGTTACGGCGATTCCTATAGCGCTTACGTGGCTAGTTACAATAGGTATAATGGGACTTTTTAATATTAAGTTTAATATTTTTAATATAATTATTTCAACTTTTATTTTTGGCTTAGGTGTGGACTATTGTATTTTTTTAACAAACGGTCTATTGCATGAGTATAAAACAGGAGAAAAAGCTTTACCTACTCATAAAATTTCAATTATATTATCTGTAATAACAACAATATTAGGTGTTGGTGTATTAGTATTTGCAAAACATCCAGCGTTACATTCTATTGCATTAGTTTCAATTGTAGGCATTGTTTCAGCATTAATAATAGCCTTTACATTACAACCTTTACTATTTAAACTTTTTATAGGTAGTAAAACCAAACGACCAATAAGTTTAAGGCTGTTATTACACTCGGTAATTTCTTTTGGTTACTTTGGTATTGGTGGTGCATTACTATCGGTTTTAAGTGTTTTTTTGGTTAAAATTGTACCAGTTAGTAAAAAGAAAAAAATGCCATGGTTCCATAAGGTGCTTTCTAAGTTTAAAAAATCTGTACTTTATACTAATTGGTTTGTAGATAAAAAAATAATAAATCCAAATAACGAATTTTTTAAAAAGCAAGCTGTAATAATTGCAAATCACACCTCTTTTTTAGATATTCTTGCCATTGGTATGCTACACCCAAAACTTGTTTTTTTAGTAAACGATTGGGTTTATAACTCTCCCGTTTTTGGTAAAGCAGTAAAACTAGCCGGTTTTTATCCTGTTTCTAGTGGTATTGAAAATGGAGTGTCTCATTTACAAAAAAAAGTAAATCAAGGTTATAGTTTAATCGCGTTTCCAGAAGGTACGCGTTCTACAACTAATAAGGTTAAACGTTTTCATAAAGGCGCATTTTACCTAGCAGAACAGTTTAAATTAGATATTGTACCGGTTGTAATTCATGGTAATTCTGAAGTGCTTCCTAAAGGTAGTTTTGTTATAAAAAACGGAAGCATAACACTTAAAGTTTTAGATAGAATTCCTTTTAATTCTAAAAAATATGGTGAAAATTATTCAGTTAAAACTAGAAAAATTGGAGCATATTTTAGAGACGAATTAGATAAATTGAGAACTGAAATAGAACATAAAAATTATTTTCATAACTTAGTTTTACAAGAGTATCGTTATAAAGGTAATTTGCTTTTTAAAACCGTAAAAAAAGATTTAAATAGTAATTCAAAATTATATAAAACTATTTTAGACACTTTACCAAGTAAAAGTAAAATTATACATAGTTCTAAAGCTTATGGGCAGTTAGACTTTTTATTAGTTTTAGATAGACCAGAACGTACAATAAATACACATATTCAAGATTCTGAAGTTTCTAAAATTGTAGCTCACAGTTTTATAACCAATTACGATTATAAAATTAATGTTTGTAATACAGTTAAAGACTTAATAGTAACAACTAGTGATATTGCTATTATTAATAATGAGGATTTAAAAGCTGAAGAAATTTTAGAAATCTCTAAAAAGGTATCAATGTTTTTCTTACTTAAAAAAAGTGTAAAACAGTACCAGCAAACAATTATAAATTTAGGTTTTACAGTGAAGAAATCTAATACAGATTTAATTATTTTAAATAAAAACAAATAACAATTACTATTGTCTAAAGAAAAAAATAATAAGCAAAAACATTACGATGTTGTTGTAATAGGAAGCGGTTTAGGTGGTTTTGTGTCTGCAATCATTCTAGCTAAAGAAGGATTAAAAGTTTGTGTTTTAGAAAAAAACAATCAATACGGTGGTAACCTGCAAACCTTTGCTAGAGATAAAACAATTTTTGATACAGGAGTGCATTATATTGGTGGATTAGAACCAGGACAAAATCTTTATCAATATTTCAAATACATTGAAATAATGAACGATTTAAAACTTCAAAAATTAGACGAAGATGGTTTTGATGTTATCACGTTTGATGATGATGAAAAAGAATATAAACACGCACAAGGTTACGAGAATTTTATACGTGTTTTAGTAGCCGATTTTCCAGATGAAGAAAAAGCTATAAGGTCCTATTGTGATAAAATAAAAGAAACCTGTGCAAAATTCCCTTTGTACTCACTCGAGAAAGGAAAAGGAAACTATGGAGATAGAGATGCTTTTGAGTTGCCAATAAAAAAATATTTAGAAGATTTAACACCCAATAAAAAACTACGTGCAGTTTTAGGAGGATCTAACACGCTTTACGCTGGAGACCAATATAAAACACCGTTATACGTACATGCATTGGCAATAAACTCTTATATAGAAAGTTCTTACAGGTGTGTAAACGGTGGAAGCCAAATAACAAAGTTATTAATAAAATCTCTTAAAAAATATGGAGGAGAAGTATATAATCACCAAGAAGTTTGTGAGTTTACATTTAATGAAAACGATGAAATTGAAACTGTAAAAACAAAAAAAGGAGATGAGTTTTTTGCCAACCTATTTATTTCAAATATAGAACCTAAAACAACATTAAAGTTTGCAGGCGAAAAACGTTTTAAAAAGCCTTATGCAAGACGAATTAATAAAATTGAAGCTACAATAGCACCATTTAGCTTATATATAGTTTTAAAAAAGAATACTTTTAAGTACCAAAATTTTAATTATTACCACTATAAAAATGCTAATAAAATTTGGTCTGCTTTAGAGTACACACAACACAGTTGGCCAGAAGGTTATATGGTATCTATGGGATACCACAAAAACCAAAAAGAATATGGCGATAACTTAACAGCCATGACTTATATGCATTATGAGGAAGTAGAGCAATGGGAAAACACACACAATACAGTTGCTCAAAAAAATGACCGTGGCGAAACATACGAAGAGTTTAAAAAAATAAAAGCAGAAAAGTTTATAGACGAGTTAGAAAAAAAATATCCAAATATTAGAGAATGTATAGCATCGGTTTATACCTCTACACCGTTATCTTACCGAGATTATATAGGTAGCCATAAAGGCGCAATGTATGGCTATGCAAAAGATGCTCAAAAACCTTTGTACTCACACTTATCTCCAAAAACAAAAATTAAAAATTTATATTTAACAGGACAAAGTATAAGTATGCATGGTATTTTAGGCGTAACAATTAGTGCTGTAATTACATGTTTGGAGATTGTTGATAAAGAATATTTGCTAGACAAAATATATAATTTCGAGAATACAACAACTTAAACTTTTAAGTATGGGACAATTTAAATTATCAAAAGTTGAACGTGTAAAATCTATTTCTAAAAAAGATTTTATCGCGCAATATTATAAAAAGCAAAAACCAGTGTTAATAGAAAATTTAACAGAAGATTGGCCAGCTTTAAAAAAATGGAATTTAAACTACATACAATCTCTTGCAGGAGATCAAGTTGTACCGCTATACGATAGTAAACCAACAAAAGGGACTCAAAAATCTGCCGAACCAGCAAAACACATGAAACTCTATGATTATATAGAGCTTATAAAAGCAGGACCAACAGATTTAAGAATTTTCTTTTTCGATTTAATAAAAAAAATGCCTGTTTTAGCAAACGACTTTAAATATCCAGACATAGGTTTAAAATTTTTTAAACGGCTGCCAGTTATGTTTTTTGGAAGCAAGAACTCTAAAGTCTTGGCGCATTTTGATATGGATTTGGCAGATTTAATGCATTTTCATTTCCATGGCGAAAAGGAAGTAACATTATTTTCACCAAAACAAACCAAATACCTTTATAAAATTCCATACGCAGTACATAATCTAGAAGCCATAGATATGAGTAATCCAGATTTTGAAAAATATCCGGCATTACAATATGTAGAAGGTTACCATACAAAAATGAGTCATGGCGAAGCATTATATATGCCAAGTGGTTATTGGCATTATATAGAGTATTTAAACGGAAGCTTCTCTATGACGCTTAGAGCCTTTACAAAAAAGCCAAAAACAGCATTAAAAATGTTGTATAACGTAGCTTTTATGAGAAATTTTGAGAATGTAATGCGAAGAATTAGAGGTCAAAAATGGATAGACTATAAAGATACTTTAGCTATTAAAAAAACAAATAAAGCCATTAAAAAGTAATGTTTAAAAAGCAGTTTTATGGTTTTAGGTTTTTGGCAGTTCTTGTTTTATTTACAAGCTTATTGTCTTGTGGTGTCTCGAAATCCCTTAAGGATATACCAGATGTCTCGCTGTATAAAATAAATATAGCCGAACGTATACAAAAAAACGACTCTACATTTATTTCTGGTCCCAATACTTTATCGAAAAACAAACAAGGGCAATGGGAAATGTATGTAGAAGGTAACCCATACCAAATAGGCTTAACAACAGGTTTATTAACAAAAGAATTATTTAAATATCAAGAACATGCTTTTTTAAGTAAAGTTAATGAGTTGGTACCATCAAAAACTAAACAATGGCTTTTAAGAAAAATGTTAGCATGGTATAACCGTAAAATGTATTTAAACGTTCCAGAAGAATACAAAGCAGAAATTTATGGTTTATCACAATATGCCGCTAGCGATTATAAACATATTGCAGATAACTATTTGCGTATACTATATCTACACAGTGCGCATGATATTGGTCATGCGCTACAAGATTTAGCCTTAGTAGGTTGCTCATCTTTTGCTGCCTGGGATAATAATACTAAAGATGGAAACCTTATAATAGGAAGAAATTTTGATTTCTATGCAGGAGATGATTTTGCTAAAAATAAAATTATAGCATTTGTAAAGCCTACAAATGGGTATAAATTTATGTCTGTAACTTGGGCCGGAATGATTGGTGTAGTTTCAGGAATGAACGAACATGGATTAACAGTTACAATTAATGCAGGAAAATCTAAAATTCCATTAGTAGCAAAAACACCAATATCTATAGTAACACGCGAGATATTACAATATGCTAAAAATATAGACGAAGCCATTGCAATAGCAAAAAAACGAGAAGTATTCGTGTCAGAATCAATATTTATAGGTAGTGCTATAGACAACAAAGCCATTACAATAGAAGTATCACCTAAAAACTTTGGTGTTTACGAAAGCCCAAATACTGGACAATTAATTTGTTCCAATCATTTTCAAAGCAATGCATATAAAAATGATAAAAACAATATAAAACATAAAGCAGAAAGTCATTCGCAATACCGTTATGAGAGAATGCAAGAGTTGTTAAATACTAATAATAAACTAACTGTAAAAAAAGCAATAGCAGTTTTAAGAAATAAAGAAGGATTAAATAATAAAAACATAGGTTTTGGTAATGAAAAATCTTTAAACCAATTATTGGCACATCATGGTATTGTTTTTAAACCTTCAGAATTATTAGTTTGGGTATCTTCAAACCCATATCAATTAGGCGAATTTGTAGCATATAATTTAAATGAAGTATTTAGTGATGTAGATAAGTTGCAACTTTCAAATCAAGCCTTAAATATAGAAAAAGATGCGTTTTTATATACTAAAGCATATAGCGATTACGAAAGCTATAGAACATTTAGTCGTACATTAGAAAAAGCAATAAGTAAAGACCTAAAAGTAGAAAACAAACTGTTAACTAATGTAATAGAAACCAATCCTAATTATTGGAAGGCATATTATTTAGTAGGTAAATACTATTATAATAAAGGCTATTTAACAGCAGCATTACAAATGTTTGAAACAGCACTAACTAAAGAGATTACTACAGTTCCAGATAAAGAAATGGTAGCACATTATATACAAAAGATAAATAGAAAATTAAATTAATGATTCCTGAAATAGAAAAAGCATCAAAGCAAGAAATTAAAGCATTTCAAGAAGAAAAGCTTCAAGAGTTATTAATGTATTTAAATAAAAATTCATCATATTATAAAACGATTTTTTTTAAGCATAACATCAATATTTCTAATATAAAAACAATAGAAGATTTATCAAAAATTCCTGTAACAACAAAAGATCAATTGCAAATACATAATGATGATTTTTTATGTGTAGAGCGAAATAAAATAGTAGACTATGTTACTACTTCAGGTACTTTAGGAGATCCTGTAACATTTGCATTAACAGATAAAGATTTAGAGCGCTTAGCCTATAACGAAGCTATTTCTTTTGCATGTGCAGAAGTTACTAATAATGATGTTTTACAGTTAATGACAACAATAGATAGGCGTTTTATGGCTGGATTAGCCTATTTTCTAGGAGCAAGAAAATTAGGAGCAGGAATAATAAGAGTAGGAGCAGGAATTCCAGAATTGCAATGGGATTCTATATTAAAGTTTAAACCAAGCTATTTAATTGTAGTTCCATCTTTTCTTCTAAAATTAATAGAGTACGCTAAAAATAATAATATAGATGTAAATGCCTCAGGAATTAAAGGCGCTATTTGTATTGGAGAACCTATTAGAGAACAAGATTTTTCATTAAATCCATTAGCGAAAAAAATTAAAAAAAGCTGGGATATACAATTGTTTTCAACCTATGCTTCAACAGAGATGAATACAGCATTTACAGAGTGTGGAAACAAAAATGGAGGACACCATCATCCAGAGCTCATTATTGCCGAAATTTTAGACGATGATAACAATCCTGTTAAAAAAGGTGAAGATGGTGAACTAACCATTACAACTTTAGGAGTAGAAGGTATGCCATTATTACGTTTTAAAACGGGCGATGTTGTTAAAGCACATACAGAGTCTTGTAATTGTGGCAGGAATACAATGCGCTTAGGACCAGTAGTAGGTAGAAAAAAGCAAATGATTAAGTATAAGGGCACAACATTGTATCCACCAGCAATGAACAATATTCTTAATGATTTTGATCAAGTAAAAACGTATGTTATAGAAATATATCACAATGCCATTGGTACAGACGAGATTTTAATAAAAATAGCAACAAAAAATGATAATTCTGAAGCATTATTAGCTAAAATTAAAGATCATTTTAGAGCTAAGCTAAGAGTATCACCAAGTATTGAGTTTTGCGATAAAGAGCAAATTCAAAAAATACAATTTCCTAAAATGTCTAGAAAACCAGTAATGGTTATAGATAGAAGAAAACAAAAATAATGTTTACTTTAGTCTATTGGTTTTTACATATTAAAAAATATTAATAATGATTACTTTAAAAAAGATTGCTGAAGAGTTACAAGTATCTGTATCAACAGTATCAAAAGCGCTACATAATAGCCCAGAAATTAGTGAAGCTACTATTGAAAAAGTTAAGGAAATAGCAGAAAAATATAATTACAGGCCTAACCAAAGCGCACTAAATTTAAAAAAACGTAGTACAAAAACCATAGGAGTAATTATACCTAATATTTTAAACTTCTTTTTTGCAAAAGCCTTATTAGGTATAGAAGAAGAGGCTACAAAACAAGGCTATAATATTATTACATGTTTAAGTAATGAATCTATAGAGAAAGAAAAAAAGACGCTCGATTTATTATCAAACGGTAGTGTAGATGGTTTTATATTATCTGTAGCTGAAGAAACCCAAGTAAAAAAGGACAAATCACACTTTAATAACATTATAAATCAAAACTATCCATTAGTTATATTCGATCGTTTTTTTGATGTAATTAACTGCAACAAAATTATTGCAGACGATTATGAAGCTACCTATAATGCTACAAAACATTTAATTAGTGAAGGAAGACAAAATATAGCTCTAGTAAGTAATATTAGTGGATTAAACGTAGCAAATCTTCGAATTAACGGTTATAATGAAGCTATAAATGAAGCAAAACAAAAACCATTAATTTTAAATATAGAAAATCCTGAAAACCAAGAACAGGAAATAGAAGCGTTTATAAAAATGCATAAAAATAAAGTTGATGGTATTATAGCTATAGATAATACATCTGGTGTAATTATTTTAAACAAAGCTCAAAAATTAAAAATAAACATACCTAAACAACTCTCTTTAATAGGTTTTTCCAGTAGCAACGTTTTAAAGTTTACAAACCCAAAACTGTCTACAATAGAGCAAAATCCAGAACTTTTAGGTGCGGCATCTGTAAAAAAAGTAATAGAGATTATTAATAGTGATACTAAAATTAAACCAACCACTAGTATTATTAAAACAACTTTAAATTTAAGAGAAACTACACTATAGATTAAAAATAATAAAACTGTCTAAAAAAATCAAGTAATTATTGTAAAGTGCTGATAATGATAAGTATAGCTTTTGTTTAGAGCCTTTCTTATAAAATTATTAAAAGAATAAGCTATTAGTTAATAAATTAGAGGAATGAAAATTTTAAAAAAAACAAGCCTCTTATTATGTGTTTTTAGCATTTATACAGCATTGGTTTTTGCACAATCAACAAAAGTAAAACAAGACAGTATAAAATATTATTACTCAGTTTCTAGAAGTAGCAAATTTGAAGTTCCAAAAAGATTAACTGCAGTATCAAATGCATTAAAACTACTAAAAAAGGACACTACAAGTAGTTTATATTTAAAAACTATAAATCAAAAAAGCTATTTATTTAATAAAGCAAATCAACTAGATAGTGCTTTAGTTTTTGCTAAAATTTTATTAAATAAAAGTATAGCACAACAGGATATTAAAATGCAAAAATTGGCATTAAGAAAATTAGCCAATTATAACCGTAGTAATTTCAACTTTATAAGGTCGTATAATTATAATATACAACTTAAAAATATTAGTTTAAAAAGTAAAGATACATTAGAGGTTGTAAAAGCTTTACAACATATATCCAGTTTGCAAAATATAATAGGACTACCGTTTGAGAGTGAAGCGTCTGCTGTTGAGTGTTTAAAATTGTTAGATGCTTTAAAAGATACACCTAAAATTATAATCTCTAAAATAGGCATATACAATCAATTAGGGATTATTTATAAAAATCTTAAAAATTACGAACGCGCATTATCTCTATATGATAAAGCACTTTCAAAAACCGAAAATGCAACATATATTTCCACATTATTAAATAATAAGGCAAATGTATATAGAGATCAAAAAAAATATGCAAAAGCAGAAATTATTTTAAAACAGGTATATAAAAAAGCTTTAGAAATTAACAAACCAAGTGTAAAAAATAGAGCTTTAGATAATTTAGGATTTGTACAATCAAAATTAAACAATCCAAGAGGAGAACAAAACTTAAAGCAAGCATTAAAGGCCAGAGAATTAAATGAAGATCTTTATGGCATTTATACAAGTTGTATGCACCTAGCAGAGCATTTTATATATAATAATAACTTAATAAAAGCTAGAGCCTATGCACATAGAGCCTACAATATAGCAGTAAAATTAAAAAGTAATACAAATACTTTAGATGCTCTGGCATTATTAAGTAAAACCTCAACCGATGCTTTTGTTACAAACTTTATACACTTAAAAGACAGTATCCAAAATGCAAATTTAAAAACAAGAAATAAATATGCATCCGTTAAGTATGATTATGCAAAACAAGAGTTATTGGCAAAAGAAAATGAGCTTGAAAAAGAAAAAGAAAAACGCCTTAAATTTATTTACTTAGCAGGTATTTTTTTAGTATTAATTACCTCAACTTTTTTATATTTTCTTTTGAGAGCAAAACACAAAAAAAACAATTTGAAACAAGTGTTTTTAACCGAAGCACGAATCTCTAAAAAGGTACATGATGAGGTAGCAAACGATGTTTACCATGTTATGACTAAACTACAAAGTGATAATATGATTAATATTTCGGTGTTAGATGATTTAGAATCCATTTATACCAAAACCAGAGATATTTCTAGAGAAAATAACGCTATAAATACTACAGGAAATTTTGAAGAAGCTTTAATAGACTTATTACTTAGTTACCAATCAAGTAATGTAAACGTAATAACAAAAAATTTATCTAAAATAAATTGGAGTCAATTTTCAAATTTAAAAAAAATGACTATTTATAGAGTATTACAAGAGTTAATGGTAAACATGAAAAAGCACAGTCAAGCATCTCTTGTTGTTTTAAGTTTTGAAAAAACGAAAGAAAAACTCATTATTAAATATAACGATAATGGCATAGGTACTACATTTAAAAAAGCAAACGGTTTGCAAAATGTGGAAAACCGTATAGTAACAATAAAAGGAACTATTACTTTTGATACTGAAGTAAATAAAGGCTTTAAAGCCATAATAAAAGTATAACTATGTATAAAAAGGTTCTTGTTGCAGACGATTTGTTGAGTATTAACCAAGGCGTATTAACTACTTTAAAAACACTAGAAATAATTAATATTGAAGAAGTACAATACTGTGATGATGCCTATTTAAAAATAAAAAAAGCTGCTCTAGATCAAGATCCAATAGATTTATTAATTACAGATTTGTCTTATAAAAAAGACCATAGAAATCAAAAAATCACATCAGGAGAAGCTCTTGTAGCAGTAGTAAAAAAAGAATTTCCAGACTTAAAAATTATTGTATATTCTATTGAAGATCGTTTACAAAAAGTAAGAACATTAATAAATAAACATCAAGTAAACGCTTATGTTTGTAAAGGTCGAAAAGGTTTAATTGAATTAAAGACCGCAATAAATACAGTTTATAATAATAAATCTTATGTATCACCTCAAGTAAGCGCTGCATTAGGAGCAAAAACTAATTTAGAAATAGAAGATTTTGATTTAGAGTTGCTTCAACAATTATCTTTAGGTTTATCTCAGGACCAAATATCAAAATACTTAAAGGCTAATAAAATTTCACCTCACAGTTTAAGTACTATAGAAAAGAAAATTAATAAATTAAAAATTCAGTTTAACGCAAATAATACTATTCATTTAGTAGCAATTAGCAAAGATTTGGGACTTATATAAATCTTGAAGCTTTACGGATATCCGTAAGGCTTTTTTGTTCTAAGAATATACGTTTGTATTGCTTTTAATTAAAGCATTTTAACAAACTAATATATATTATTATGAACAAAACACTACTAATTATCTCATGCTTATTATTATTTACATCATGTAGCCTTAAAAAAGGATATATTCAATTTAATGAAGAAAATAAAGACGAAATAATATCTTCTCAAGCAATAAAAGAACATCTAAAAAAACACCCAAATCCTTCAATTGTTTTAAAAGCTCCAGATGTAGGGAATCATGTTACAGAGTCTAATGACAATTCTTATATCTATAATGCCATAGAAAAAGAACTTTTACTTGGTGGGTTTGATGTAAAAGATAGAGGTCTTTTTAATGAAGTTGTTAATAAATCTAAAGAGATTGATTACGCCGAAATTAAAAGAATTACAGGAACAGATTTAATATTAGAACTCGTCCAGATAGATGTAGAAAGAGGCTATAAAACAAATACTTTTTTTGGAGCAAATGGTAATCAAATTGTTGAACCAGGTATTGTTTTTGAAAAAGGAGGAGTAATTGTCGAATTTAAAATTACAATTATTGAGAATAATGTATACGGAGGTAGTTACTTGTTTCATTACACACCTTGTAAAGAAAAAACGACAAGTTGTGATTGTGAAGTCATATACAAATCTATGCCACAAACAGTTTATTTAAATAGAAGTTTTTGTAATGATCCTAATGTAGATAAAAAAGGATATAAAATTTTTCCTAGAGATAAAGCAACAAGCTTTGTTAGAGATGTTGTAAGAAAAATGATAAGCGCTATAAAAGAATAAAAAAAATCAATAAACTTAAGCGACTTACGGATACCCGTAAATAACAAACATTTACTTTTATTAATATTGTGTGCTATTAATTAATATCTAGAATAAATTAGAGGTATTCTTCATGTGGAATGCCTCTTTTTTATTATTTACTTTGTAATATACTTTTTTTAAATTATACTATATATTAATAATAGCAACATTACATGACCATTAGTCAATTACCAGGAACTTACATTATAAAAGGAAACAACCAGGACGAAGCACAAACAAGTTATCAAGGAAAGTTAACGTTAAATTTAGATATAAATAATAGAATAATCGCACATTGGAAAATAGGAGATTATCAAATTCAAAACGGAACAGGATTTTTTAAAGACAATATTTTAGTATTAAATTTTAATTACCTGGGTCAAGACAATAAAGTCTATAAAGGTGTAGTCGTGTACAAGTGTATAACTCAAAATGTTTTAGAAGGTTTCTGGTCCGAAAAACATGGGAATCCATTGTTTTTAGGAGAAGAAATTGCTTTTAGAGAAAATAGCATAACAGAAACACTACAATAGCATTAAAAAATAAAGGTTAATTATAATAAGACTTTCTCAACTCAATTTTAAGGTTTACTAATTAATAAAATCACTAGAAACCGTGAGTTATAATTTTAAAAATAGTCTCAATTTTGTCGTGTAGCTTAGAAAAAACAGGTTTGTTTTTTTTCCTGAACTTATAATTCAACAAGCTTCATAAAACAAAGATTATTTAAAATTATAATAAAAACATTATGCAAGACTCTGAGATAACTAATAGAATTGAATTGGTTTTAAAAAATGACCAAAAAACCCCAAAAAAATACATACTCAATCAATGTGATTATAACTTTTCACCAAGTTATAATATAGATGATAACAAAGATTTTACAATAGATATTAACCTCACAGGAGGTTTAATTACAAAGGCAGACGCTTTTTTTATGGAATGGATAAGTAAGAAAAATGGCAAATGGTCTGGTAGCTTAAAGGTTTATAATAGTGATTCTAATGAAGCAAAAGAAACTTTAGAGTTTGATGAAATTATACCAACAGGATACAATCAAGCTTTTACAGAATACATTGGTAATGTAAATGCAGGATACTTTTATGCTAATTTAAAAGGCGTAAAACTTATGGATGTAAAGCTTAATTAAAATTAAACAAAAAAGTATTTAAAAAAAGGAAAACGTTAGATGTAATGTTTTCCTTTTTTTATAGTTAAAATAGAAATATTACATGAGTTAATTTATAAGCTATTTTATAAAAGCCATGTATTGCTACTATAATTCAACCAATTTTAAATAAAAAATAAAAACTCACTGATTTCAGTGATTTAAAAGAAAATACAACTTATTACCTTTATTTTTTTAAGAAATGAATTATGAAATACATAATAATACCAATCGCTCTTTATGCGTTATTTTTAATTTTATCAGGTTGCTCTAAGTATATTGGTATAACTAAATCACAAGCTAAAAAGAATTTAATAGCTTACTTAGAACGTGATTTTGAAGACGATTTAGCTTTTAAAAATTTAAATAGGTTTTTTAATGCAGCAACTATGAATCCAGATATATTTAGTGTATTAATTTACAATAAAGAAATTCCGGAAATAGAATTTTATGCACACCTTAACCTTAAAACCATATTAGACGATACAGTTTTACCGTTACAAGCTGGAGAACAATTAACTTGTCAAGATTTATACCAAGCCTCTAAAAAACGTTATAAAGCGAGACAGGCAGTGATAAAAGAGCTGCAGCCCGATTTTGATATACATTTTAATTATAAAGAAATTAATATTTCTCTTAACACGCAACCAACACCAGATGCTTTAAACAGTATTTTACAACGCTGTGTTAGTATTTTAAATCAATACCATAAAGCATTAGACCATTATAATGATTTTGAAGTTACTATTAAAACACCAGAGCAACCAAAAGGTTTTGTTACTTTTACTTTAGAGGACGATAGAGAACAATGGACGCGTTCTCCATTACAATTGTCTAATAATTATAGTAATTATAAAAATTTAAAACATCAATTAACAAATTATGCTTTAAACCAAATAGCAACATATAAAACGCCTTATATTTTAGCTGAAAGACAATCTATTTATATAGATACTAAAACGTTATCGCGAGCAGCTTTAATACAATATTTAGATGATTCTTCTATAGATAACACTAATAATGGACCTTGGATAAACCCGCAAAAAGGTATTTATATTATTTATTTTGATGTATACTCCAATTTTATTTATAGAGGTGAATTGCTAACAGAAACTAATGATACTTTGGATTACGATGAAACTTTAGCGCTAATTAAAACAGCTCTTAATACTGAAGGTATACAGTTTTAAATACGATATTTTTTTTTCAGGCTAATTCTTCAAATATATTAAAGCTGCTTTTTTTAACTATTAAAAGATTTATTTTGTTTGTCCTCACTAAGGCGTTATTAATTTGGCTATGCTAACACCAAATTAATAACGCTTAATACAGCCAGCAGTCTTAACTAAAATAGGTTGTGGTTATTTTAGATTTAATTGCTTTTAACAGTTCTGGTTCATTGTTTTCAAAATCTGTATTAGATGTTGTGATTTTTTCTAATATATTATGACGACTAAAAAGTACATCTGTTTTAGAAGTTTCAATCCATTTTAAATGTTCTAATAAAGCATCAGTAGAAGGTTCGTCTTTACTCAAAAACATAGCATTATACTTCGCATGAGCTTTAGTATAACCCAAGGCTTTGGTAATGTTTTTTAAAGTTTGTAACAGCATATGGTTTTGATCCTTTGGGAAATTAAAAAAGGAGTGCTCTGGGTAACTTTGTAACAAGTGTTTAAAAGCAAGTAGCGCTTGGTCGTACCTTTGTTCTTGATACAATAGATTAGCATATTCATAATCTGTTTTCCAGTCGCAAGCTTCTGGAGCTTCAGTTTTAATGACTTCGCAAATCTCGATGCTTTTTATGTTATTAAAACCTTCTTTAGCGCAGGCTAAAGCTAATTTTAAATAATAGGCTTTGTTGTTGGCTAAAGATGCAGCCGCTAGTAAAGCATCTGCTCCTGCATTAGTATTACCTGTCATCCAATAGATTAAGCCATTATTACGATAATCTGTAAAAGTAATGGGTTCTGGTATTAAATCTTTGGTAGAGGCTTCAGCAAGATCTTCAGGTTTTTCGTTTAAAAAATCATAAAAACAAATCCATTGAAACACAGGATATAACTCTGGTGATAAATACTCTTGCTCATGATTATAGATGGCATATTTATAGCATTCTTCATAATCTTCCTTTTCCAAAAGTACTTCAATTGCCATATTTATTGTACTGCAATATTCGCTATCACCTTCTGTATAATAGTAGATTTCAGAATTTAGATCTTCAAAAAAACCATCGTAGTTTTGGTTCATTTTATGAATACTCATGCGTAAATTATAAAACCAAGGCGCATACGATTGTGGTGGTAAAGGAAAACCAGTTAAGGCTTCATTTATAACCACTAAAGCTTCATCAAACTGTTGTAGTTTAAACAACGCTCGTGCTTTAAAGTAGAGTGTTTTAAGAGTTGGCGGATTTTTAATATGAAATTGTTTTACAATATCTAAAATACCTTGCCAACTTTCTATTCTACTATTAACTTCTAGTAAATACAATAAATATTCGCTTATTCTAAGTCCGTTTTTAATTGCAGCATGATACATAGCTCCTGTATCATTATAATTAGCTTCTATAAAAAAAGATTTTGCTTTTAACACATAAAACAATGGGTTGTTAGGGTTTAAAGTTAAACCTTGAGCCACAACTTGCTCTAAAATCGTTTTATTTTTGGTGTAATAATACGCAGCATTTCCTAACAAAACATAACTGTGTTGAGCTTGTTGCCAACCAGAATTAATAAAGGCATTTATATGGTTTTGATAGCCTTTAAAAGTTGTGTAATCATTTTCTGGAAATTGTGGCGTAGCAGGAACTTTTATAATTTGTGATACCATCTCATACAGCATAAAAGCTTTGGCGTAATCTGCTAATAAGAATTTTGTGTTATTTGATAAGTCTAATAATGACCATTCTGTTTTCCATTGTTTTAAATTGTTAGCAGTCTTGTTTTCCCATAAAGCAACTTGTATATGTGCTAAATTTAAACTGGTTTGGTCTAAACGTTCATCTAACTGTAAGCCTTTTAAAACCTCCAAATTATGTGTAGAAGAAGCTAATTCTAATAGCTGATAGCAATCTGATTCTTGATTGGATTGACAAAGAATTTCTAATTGAATAGCTTCAATATCCCTTAATAAAAATCTAGCTTCGGTTAGAGCAGGATAACATTCTAAAATGTATTTTAAAATGGTGATAGCTTCATCAAAACGTTGTTCTTCTTTAAGCTTTAAGGCATAGTGAATGTGTAAACTCTCGTTGTATGGATACAATATTAATGCCTTTTGGTAGATGTGCTCTTCACACTGTGTGTAAAAGCTGCAAACGTATTCAAAATCTGAAGCTTGAGCTTCATTTATGTTTACTAAAGCACTTAAATACGATTGTAAAGCAGGCATGTTTATTTGTTCAAAAGCACTAATGTATAACATATAAAGCCTGTAATATCTAGCATAATCTGCTGCTTCCGTAAGGCGTTCTAAATGCTCCTTTATAAAATTAATAGCAGTATGTAAAGCAGTATACTGGTTCGTTTGGTATAGCTTTTCAGCACGCTCTATTTGTTTTATAATAACCTGTGTTGAGATGTTTGTTACAGCCATGTTTTAAATCCGTTTTTGTGTTCTATATGTAATCTTTGGTAGACTTCCCAAAGTGTTTCTGTTCCTGGAAATTTACTAATATCTTGTTCTGTTGGGCCTGTAACCAACTCGTAACCTATACAAACGTTATTATGAAAGGCTTCCCAACTAGAAAAATTAGATTTTATAATATTACAAGCATCTTCTAAACGTAAAGCAATTTCGTTAGTAGTAATAAAATTTAATACCAAACCTAAACGCATTTGGAAAATATACATTGCCATATCGTAACCTATAAGTTTTTGGTTTTTTAAGCTGAAACGATACTTCCACACTAATTTATAAAGTTGTTGGTTTTTTGGATTTTCTTCGGCATTATATTTAGCCTCAAAAGTTGTAGTAGTATCCATTCGCAATTGGGAAGCTAAGGTTTCAAAGGTTTTTGAAGCCATTTGTCCGTTTTCATAACGGTGTAAACTGTTACGTAAATGTAATCCAGATTTTATGCCATATAAGTTTAAAAGTCTTTTGGCTTGTTGGATGTGTAAATCGTTTGATATGTCAAAACCCGACCAACTATAAAGGTCTGCTTTTTTATAATTTTTTTTCAAAATCAAAGCCGATAAATTAAGTTGATCTTGAATTTTTGGAGTGATAGTGTCTGTCATTGTCTTAAGCGTTTAATTGAATTATCACTTGTGATACTGTTTTTGATACATGGTCTGGAAAAGCTCCAGATTTTATCATGGTTTTTAGTCCCATAGCATACGAACTTGCCATTTTAGTGTCTTTTACTAATTCAACAAATAAGGTTTGGCAATGGGTATTAAATGTTGATAGCGCTGGATTGGAAGCTAATTCTGCATCCAATATCACACTGTAAAGTGCCTGAGTAAATCTAGAATCTGAATGAGTTTTATCATCCTCAAGCCAAGTTTTTAGTGTTGTTATATTTTCGACTAAAAAAGATAAAGACTCCGTATCGTAGGTTTTAAGTCGTGTATAATTTTCAAGATTTGAAAGCACATAACTTATAAACTTGTGATTAATCTCTTTAGGTTGTAAAATTACTTGAGACGTTGATGGTGTATTTAAACTGTTAGTTGTTGCTGTATTTTGGTTAAAGAAAGCGTCGTTAAACGTACTAATAATTGTATTTAATTGGTTTTTAGAGGTAAAAGCATTACTTGTATCTGTATCGTATTTAACTAATTGTGTCACAGTTTTTGCACTAAGTTTAGTATGCTTTAAAGCACCAAGAAAATCAACTAAAAACACTTCTATTTCTTCCCAAACGTCATTTGAGGCAACTGAGTTATGTGCTGTTTTTTTGCTTTTTTGGTGAATAGAAACTAAACGTTTTATGGTTTTATCTAAAAAGTAGCTAACATCATCCTCTACAGCATTAAAAAAGTTTGCAGTGCGCACACCTTGTGTCGTTAGCATAGCTTTAGTCCAAACGGCTTCTTGTTTAAAACTGTAATAATAATCTAACAAATAATTAAACCAAGCTTGTATTAGATTAAGTGTTAGCGGATTGTCTTGGTTTAGATAATGTTTACCAGCAAACGCGTTACAAAGGTCTGTAACACATGGATTAATATCTTTTAGCGCCCAAATTTGGTTTACACGTGTATAATTACCAGCATCTCTACATAATACAGTTAGTGTTTTAACAATATAAGGTAGGTTTTTTGTGGTGATAGCTTCAGTTGTTTTTGTAGCTGAATATGCCATATTTAGCAAATACAGTTGTAAGGTCTCTTGTTGTTCTAGAGTATAGCAATTAAACAATTCTTGATTGGCATCATAAAACATGCGTACCAAAAACTGATTTAAAGGGTTAACTATACCAGAGGCTTCAAAACCTTTTAAAAAAGCATCTAAGTTATTAGTGTTTTGAAACACGTGTGTGATTAAAAAAGATCCTGTAAGTTTAAATGTTTCATTTTGGTAACGCATACTTGGTAATGCGTTTTGATTATCATCAAGTAATAATTTTGAAAAGATAGCATTATAGGTCTCGGTTTGATTTTTTATTCCTGATTTTGGATGACAGGTATTAAACCAAAAAGCAAGACTTGTTAAAGGTAAAACAGAAGCTGTAGCTTCGTTTAATAAGGGTTTTGCAAAATCTGTAAAAACCTCGGTATTGTAATTTGGTCGGTGCTGTAGCCATGCTATTAGATGTTGATAGCAACTATCTAGTTGGTTTTGTGGTATGGCTTTTTCACGATTGTTAAATAAAATAACATCACCAGAATCCCATAGTTTTGTGCTTAGCGCATTAATTAATGGATAGTTATTTTGGTTTGTTTTTATGTTTAATAGCGCTGTACTTTTAACTTCACCAAAAATCCAACGCTCTTTTATAGCTTGATGTGCCTTATGGCAGGCTAATGGATTATTTAAATAATAATCTGCTAAATCACTTGTAAACCAAGACGACACGACATTGTAAACATCTGGTTGGTATACCTTGCCAACAGGTAGTATATTATGAAATGCATTAATAAATTCCTGCCAGTTGCCATTAAAAAAATGTGTGATAAATGTGTCGTTAATTTTAAATGGATACGTTTGTATTGCTTCCTTATTTTGAATTACAGTGTACGAATCATTTAAAATATTATAATCCAAACAACACTGTACCAAAAAGTTTAAATTTAAAACATTGGTAAGATCAAAAAGACTATCTATTAAAAAACGGGAAATAATTAAAGAGGCTTCCGATTTACTTTTTACCAGCAATGTTATAATTTCAAAAAATGAATCAATAATAGTTTGTTCACACTGTTCTGATTGAAAATAATTTAAATTGAATTTAAAAAAGCGAATAAATAATTCGGTACTTTTTTTATCAGGAAAAAAACCTTGTTTTACTAACGGAAGCCAAGCCAAAACAAAGTCTGTACCTTGTTGTGTATTACTATATAATTTAGGGTAATAGTAAATGTTTTGTGCCAATGTATTTGTAAAAGTAGCATTTAAATTATTTAAACGCCTGTTTTTTATCTCCTTATAAACCTTAGCATCAGTTATATCTAAAAGTTCTAAAATTGTAATTAATGTATATTGTTCTGTTGCATCTAATGTTTTTAGATTGATATTAGGTAGTACTTCTGTTTTAAATATTGAAGACATGTAAATGGTATTATTCTAATTAGTTTTTACTTTTTTGTAGTAAATTGTATTTGGTAACGTTAAGGTTTAGGCTGTGTATAACCACTCAAAATCTTCGATATCAGTTTGGTCATTAGCAAGGTTTAATAAAAAACTGTTTAAGTTTTTATCTTGTATGTAACCAATCTCTTGATCTGCACCAAACTTTATAATTTGACCTGGAGTACCTTTTGTGTTTGGCGCAAAATCTATAGCTAGAAAATTTCCGTTTTGTAAATCGAAAAACGGAATCCAATAAGGTGTAGTGTACATTAGTAAGGCTTTACCTTGGTTTGTACTGTAGTTATCTAATAATTCATCTTGTGTCCAATCGTCGTAAATTTCTTTCCAGTTGGTCCATTCAGATACTATAGCTTCAGCAGACATAAAAGCGGTGTTTTTAATACCGTTGTGTAGACTTAAAAATGATTTTAAAATTTCAGGAAAATCAAAGCCAGCTTTATTTTTAAAAGCCTCATAAACAGTAGTGTTATCTTTTGGCGGTGAAATGGTTAAGTTTTTTTTCTCAACTAAGGTGTCAAAACTAGCTTTAATATTGTTAGAATTATACGTAACGTTTAATGTGATATAAGGTGATAAAAATTCTGTTTTCTCATTACCAAGTTGTTCTGCTATAAATTGATTAGGAATAAAATGCGCTATAAAAGCACCTGTATTGTCTTCAAAATTTAGTGTTTTTAAATTGCTTATAGGTTGGCTACTATAGTTGCTATTACTAAACTCATAAATTAAGGATACTGGATTATTATAATTGTTCTCATCATCATCGCGAATAGTAGTAGCAAACCAAGTTTCAAAAGCAGGTGTGTTTTCAAAAATTACAGTAAAAACAATTTTACCATCTAAATAAGCAACACCGTAATAATCGTTTATAGATGAATAATTAGGTGTAATTAATACTAATTTATAAACCTCTTTTTTAGTTATTAATTTAATAGCTTCAAGTAGTGTGTCTCTAAAAATAAAACAGTTACTGTAATGGTCAGGATCGTTAAGTTCAGGAAATGTATTTATTGTTATTGTGTTAAAATTAAAATCACTTCTTTTAAAATCACTAAATCCTTTTAAATAAGGTTTGCTATTATTCATATACTCGTATAATTTAATACGGCTAAAGTACTTTACTAACTGCGATTTTTTATCCCTGAAAGTAGGGATTTTAATAATTAACAATGCTAAATACTGTTAAAAATCACTGAATATGGCGAGTTACTTCTAAATTTCAAATGTTATTTTTACAAATATAAAATCTTAGTTTATGACAACACTACACTTATCTGCTAAAGGCTTTCAAATTAATACAGAAATAATAAGTTTTCCTGTATCTATAGAGGTTTTAAAAAATAGTTTAAATGCTAATTTTAGAGTTTCAAAAACAAAACACAACACGATTTATACTTGGGACGATTTGGGTATAATGGGCTATGCTAAACAAGGAGATATAATAGAATCTTTAGTGATTAGTTATCAACGAGAGTCCTACAATTTTAGCCCTAAAAATATTTTTTCAGGAATATTTCATTTTAATAATCAAGACATTATAACTTATTATAAGTCTCATGATTTTAAGCATGTTAAACTATTTAAAGGTGATAATAACGGTGCATTAGTTATGGCAGAGGTTAGTGCTTGGTTTGATGTAGATGATTCAATAATTAGAGCCATAGAAGTTGGGCAATATATACCTTATGATAAAAGAAAAGGAATACCAGAGGATAAATACACCATCGAACCTTTAGATGAAGAAATAATAGAGTTTAAAGATTTTGGTTTTAAATTATCTGTTATTGAAGAGTTGATGTATGTTAAAGAGTTACTTCTCCCTAAGTTTGATTTATATGAATTTGCAAACTGGTATAAAGCACGAGATATAGATATTGATGAAGAAGGTTATAATCCTATTACAGAAGTCGAGCAGTATTTTAAAAACTTACCAATACCTAAAAAATTTGCTTCGGCTTTGACTGAAATTTATCAAGATGGAGGCAATGATATTTATATGAATTTATCTCCTTTCTCTGGTGGTGCTGTAGAATTTTGGGACATACAAACCAGCGAAGATGCTAAGCATTTTCCTAATTTAAAAAAAGCCACATTATGCTACGCAACAGATACTGCATATAATGAAATGCGTGCATTAGGAATCGATGCTCAATGGTTATAGTTTAATAATAAAACAGTTAGTGCGCGTTGATTATTTATTAATATCCCTATTTTCAGTGATGTAATCCGCTATTTCTAATTGTAATTTTGGAGCACGATTTAGACCACTAAAATTTAATACATAAAAGATGAAAGAGACCAATCAAAATATAAATGCGATAAAAACAGAATGGAATACTTTAGGGAGTCAATATGCTATTGCTGTAAATGAGATGGTTAAATTTGGCGATACTAAAGGTTGGGAAAATTGGAAAGGCGCAGAACCAAAAGATGAAAGAGACCATTTGTCTGATGCTGTTTTTCAACTTTTAAAAGAAGCTAATACTAACAATACAGTAGAGCAATTTAGACAAGATTTTCCGCCAGCACACACACCTTTATTAAAGTTTTTTAAAGATAAAGGCCAAAGTATTTCGCAATTAAATTTTATAACTGAACAAAAAATCGTGTTTTTGGTGGGTACAGCATATCAAAAAAGACAAGCCTATATTCTTGATAATGCGACTGTTTTAGAGCTAGATAATTCTATTAAAGCTATTGGTAAATCTAAACAAAATAACGTGTTTGCAATAGCTTCTAATAATACTATTGTAACCACTCAAGGTTGGCAAGGCAGTGTTATAGAGACATTTCAATTAAATAACACTAAAAATATTGGTATAACAGACTTGATACCGTTTAACGACGGGAAAAAAGTATTGCTAGTATCTGCCGATGGTATTTTTATTATTTCAAATACATCAGAGCATTTAATACATCCATTACCCGAATTAGAAGATGATTTAGAAGAAGGTGAAGCATGGGAGCCTTATTTAGATATGGAAAATGCAACATTATCTAACGATAATAAATATATTATTGTTGGCGATCAATGTTACGATCATCGTATTTTAAATAGCGATGGAACACAAGTAGGAGATATTGGTCCGCAATCGTCTTACCCACATTTTTGTTTGTTCTCAAAAAATGATAAGCAAATCATTACAAATTCTTGTCATTTTTATAATGGTGTTACCATTGGTGTAGACACTAAAAATATGGAAGCTATTAGTGTTGAAGCTTATCAAGACAGTGAGGATTACACGGTTATAGACGATGGTATGCGTGTGTATTGTGGTGTAGCGACTTCAAAATACTACATTTTAGGCGATGCTTACGGTTATATAAAAGCTATAGATACTAAAGGACATTGCGTTTGGAAATACTTTTTAGGGTCTACCATTAGCGGAATGACTATTTCTGAAGATGAGAAGACATTATGGGTAGGATCATACTCTGGGATGTTACATAAACTACAATTGGATAAAGGATTACGAGATAATCATACTATTGGAACAGGTCAACATTACGAAGATTTTAGGTTGGTGATTTGGAAAGACGAACCTATTAGAAAATGGTAATAAGCAATTAAAACTATGAAAATCACTAAAAATAACCTTGAAAAAGAACCTAAATTAGAAGGTAGTTACAAAATAAAATTAACGTTTAATGATGACACTGTTGTTTTTAGATTAAGTCCTGATGGTGCTAGTTTAAGTGACATTTTAGCATTAGCAAATAATGTAGCAAACAACTTTAATGACTATAAGCAAAGTGCAACAGATGCAATTGTAGAAGATTATTTTGATAATTATAATGATAATTGGGCAGATGAAGACGAAGGTTATCCACAATTAACTAAAGAGGCATTTATAAGCAAACTAACCATTACAGCCATAAATTTTACTTCAACAGATTTAATAGATGTGTTTTTTAATGAAGACGGCATGTTTGGTTACCATACATTAATTGCTCAATCTTATGATGGTGAAACTTTTAAAGACACCACAATGTTTGGGTAATGTTTCAATAAAATTATTACAAAAAAAGTTATGGATAAAACAAAAATAGAACAAGCCTATCAACATACATTTTCAGGTTTAACCATGTATTATAGAGATTGCGAGCTTGAAGAACATTTGGTTTCGCGTTATAAAGTAAATCAAGTTATACAAGAACGTGGTTTTACAGATGTCTCTAATCAAGCCGAAGGTTTAGCTAAAACTGTACGCTTTGCTATTGCATCAAATAACGCTTCAAATTTAGGAGGTATAAATCCAGATGTTGTTAAATATGGATTTCATTTAATAACTTCAGGTGCTTATTTTAAAGTCTTAGATATTTATAAAATTGAAAATAAAACCCAAATATTACTAATGCATTTTAATGAGGTGTATCTAGACATTTTCAATAGCACTACATCTAATATAGAAGAGAAAATAATACAAGTAGGTAGAAAAAGTTTAGATGCAAAAATACAACTACAACCCAATGCTATATTAAATAATGAAGAATGGACCGAGCGCACAAAACATCCAATCGGTATGCTAGATTCGGGCGTGTTCTTTTTAAATAATTAAACACATGATACTTGCTTTTGACACCTATTATTACGACGGAAAAGCCAAAACCATTGCGGTAAGTTTTAACGATTGGGAAGACGAAGTGCCAATACAAATTTATACCGATATTATTGAAGGTGTAGCCGATTACCAACCAGGATCTTTTTATAAACGTGAATTACCATGTATTTTAAGTGCATTAAAACAAGTAAATCTAGAAACAGTAGATTTAATAATCGTTGATGGCTATGTTATTTTAGAAGAAAAACATTTAGGTTTAGGTGGTTATTTATACCAAGCTTTAAAAGGTGAAATTCCGGTTGTAGGTATTGCTAAATCTGAGTTTGTATCTAAAACTTCGGTATTTAAAAAAGTATTTCGCGGTGAAAGTAAAAAACCATTATATGTCACATCTATTGGTATTGATAAAGATACAATTTGCAACGCCATAGAACGTATGCACGGAAACTACAGAATACCGACATTGCTACAAATTGTAGATACAAAAACTAAAGAAAACACTAATAAATAAAGTATTAAAGAGTTAAAATATGAATAAAGATTTAATCGTAGAAAACGTTAATCTGGCTGAGAATTTATTTACAAAACACTATAGCAATTTTATTAAAGAAAAACCAAGAACAGTTACTGTTGAAGATGAGGATTTTAAATTATTTAGTTTTGAGGAAATGATTACTCTTACAACTATAGATGGAATGGAAGTTAGTAAAGTTAGAGCCTTAAAAGCGTATGTAAATACTTTAAAAAGCATTTTAGGACCAACAGTATCCGATCAAAAAGGAAAACAGTGGTCTATGTTAATGTTATCTGCAAGTATTACTATTGGTAAAAATACAGAAGGTGATTTGTTGTTTATTGATAGGCATGATGGTAAAACGCTTTATATTTTTCGTCATGATGATGGCAGTTTATTTAAAACTAAAATGACGGTGTCTAAATTAATTAAAGCCTATTCTTAGATAAGACTAATTAATTCACAATTAAAAAGCCCAATTACAATAATGTAAAAGGGCTTTTTTTATAGTTGTGATTTTATTTATGGATAAATTAAATGTAATTAATTTAGAAAGCTTTAAGCAGACAAACTGTTTATTGCTTCCATTTTATTTAAAATTATAGGCACAAATAGAGCAAATTTTGCGTTGAATTCTTCTTGTGTTTTAGAAGTGTTTAAATTTTTACCCATAATCATCCAGGTATTAAATAGCGCTTCTTCTTGATTTTGTGTTTCGGTATCAATATTTAAAGACTTTATTAGCATGAAATTATCATCATGATTATAAAAACCTGTAGTACTTACAATCTCAAAAACAAGTTCAAAGATACTTCTGGTGTCTAATAATTCGTTAATTTTTATTTCAGTTTCTTTAGATGCGCTTATAGCATCAAAAACGTCTACCATTAAGTTTTGTACTCTGGCATTAGTACTAAAGTCTAAATATTTCAAAATCTTATAATTTATAAATTAAAGCGAATTGTTGCTACTATTGTTTTATTGTTGATTTAAAGGTACATGTCCTACAATACTTCCGTTTTTTACAACAAATAAAATGTTGGCAATTGGTGCATTACCATAACTGTCGTCATTCCAAGTATGATTATGTAAAAAAATAAATTTATTTAGTAAAGCTTTATCTGCATCATTAGCTATAACCATCATACATGAGCGTCTTGGTATTGAAACTAAAAGTGTTTCTGCATCAAGTAAACTATGCGCTTTTAACATGTGCGATTTACTCAAAATGCGTTCGCTTGAAAAACTTGGCCCACTAGAAGTTAGTACTTGATTTTGGAAGGCTTCAGAAATTTCAAACTCAGTAGTATAGTTTTCTAAGTTTTCAAAAGCTTCCTTTGTAATTTGCTTAGCATCCATGGTTTCTAAATGCTGCTTTGTTAAAAACACAAAGTTTTCTGGTGTATCCATACCGTAACCAACAACAACGCCATGAGCTTCACCTTCGGCAGGAATTAATGTAGAGCTTAATGCTCCTGCTTTTAAACCAACCCAATTGCTAGGTTTTAAAATAGGATATATTTTTTGATCGCTATTTTTAGTTTGTTCTACTATTTGTTCTATTTCTTCTGGTGTTTTTTCTGGACCGTGAATGGTATTACTCATAATAATTATGTTTAATTGTTTTAAACAAAATTATTGAAGAAATTAATTTTTTTTATCACGGTATTCAGCCATTTAATTATTTAAAAAACTAGTGTTTATAATGGTCTTATTGTTTTAAAATTTTACCAATATGTGCCTACTAAAAATGTGAGTCTTATAAAGGCAATCACACTATTAGATGTTAAGTTTAAAGGCGTTGATAAATCGGTTATTTCTTCATCATCCACAAAAACCACAAACAATCCATCTTTAAATGCTAACAATATATTGTTTATTGCATCTTGTTGGTTAGCTAGTGTTTTATTATAAATTTCTCCAAAATCTACTTTACCATTTTGTGCTTGTTCTTCTATTTGCGATGGACTTAAAAAACCCACTACGTTTACTTCTAACCGTTTGTTATTAAATGCTTCTACTTGTTGTTTTACACAAGTAATTAATAAGTGCTCTAACGTTTTAGGTGTTTCGTCTAGCGTAAACTGTACTTGTTTTACTTTTTTCTTACCAAGTTTTTTTAATTGTAACTGGAGTTCCATGGTTTGCTGTGTTTTGCGTTAGCGATTGTCGTGGAAAGCCCACAGTGCGATAGCGCGAGGACTTGTAACAGAAAGCGCGACCTTGCCTAAGCAAGGTAACGCCCTAATGTTATTATTAACTATTAATTTGAGCCAAAATGGTTGGATCTTGGATTTTATTGTCTTCTGAAAGTAGTTTCATTTTAGAAATAATTTCGGCAGATTTTGGATCTTCATCAACAAAAGGTAAAAATAGTCGTCCACGATGTTGACTGTGTACCGGAATTATAGATAAAGCCAATCCGTTTTTGCTTACTTGACCACTACCTAAATGAATACTATAATCGCCAAGAGTTCCTTTTATAAAAATATGTCGCTCTTTTACAGTACTATTTTTAAGCTTAAATAATTGCGCTGATGCTTGAGCTAATGCACCACGCATTTGCATGGTACTGTGGCTGGCTTCTGGATCTACACCACCAACATGAGCAACACTAACAACAAGGTCGATGTCTCGCATGATTTCGCTAAAAATTACTGATGGAATCTCTGTTAACGGAATTGTTTTATAAGTATCTATAGAGTGAAAACGAATGTCTTCTAGTGTTGGAGCTTCACTGTCTGATGGTGAAAACCAATCTGCCATAGCATACATTGTGGCTATAAAACCGTGTTTATGATATACTTTTTGCAAACCATCTTCCATGCTAACTGTCCAACCACGACCACGTAATAATGCTACCGTTTTTTTAGGTTGAATTTGGTGTCCTTGGTAACGCTCTGAATGATTATTAAGTTCACGCTCATTATCTGTAATTAAATATAATTCTCTAAACACTTGCTTAAACGGTTGTGTTATACGCTCTGCAAACAAATACTTTTGATATAAATCCCATGTAACGTCTTGATATAAATGTGAAGCATGTGCGATAAGTAAAATATCATCTTGTTCTAATTGGTAAGAGGCTCCAGTGGCATTGGTTAAAAAGCCGTTATTATAAAAACCTGAAACTTCCTTTTCTGGAATACATAATATTAGATTTTGCAACATGGCTTTAACAATAGGATGTTGCATTAAATTATGAATTTCGGGAGCTGTAAATTCATCTTCATTTACCATCGCATTTTCAAGCGATAAGCGTGTGCGACTGTATTGTTTAGACAAGTAGTTTTTGTTTTCTTTTAAGGTAATAACCTGCTTGTCTTTACGCAATTTAGCAGGAATATTTTTTAAAGTTTTACCAGCTTTAGTCACTATAATATTTGCTTTTCCAAGTGCTGTAATTGTGAGTTTTAAAGTGGTATTATCTATAGCAACTGTAGCATTCTCCATGATGGCTTGCGTGGCTTTGGCTTCCATTGCCCAGCTAAAACGTACGCGATCTTTATAACCTGCATTTCGTGACAAATTATCTAAAGCGATATCTACTGCTATAGCTTCACTTTCTTGTCGTTGTGCACCAAACTGTTTGCTTTCTTTTAAAAAGGTTTGTAATAGGTTGTAACGTTTTAATAAATCTTTTTGTGGTACAGTTTTACTTAATGGTATTAGTCCTAAAGCACGCACGTAATCTTTATCGCGTTTGTCTTTAATTTTTTTTAAGGTTTCTGTTATTTTAACTTCACCTAGCATTACACTAGAATACAGTTTTACTTGCCTGTGGCCATTACCATCTGTTATATATTTGGCAGCATCATGAAGTAGTTTCCAGTTCGCTTTTCCTAAGTTTTTATAAACTTTATTAAACCAGTCTATATCTATTGCTCCCAATGCAAAATCACTTTTTGGTATATTAGAATAGCGAGAAATAATGGTTTCTTTTTCGCTATTCATATAATCTGATGCATGTGCCTGGAACCACCATACAGCATTTTCTAAGTTATCTATTTTTAAATAATCTCCAACAACACCAGCCCATTGTGTGGCATAACAAGCGAGCTCGATAAGACGTTTTTTACTAACTTTTGAAGTGTTTGCAAGTGTAGCAAAATCTATATAAGACTCTGTGTCTTTAAAGGTTGTTTTTTTTAGTAGAGCACTAAATTTAGATTTTTTACTATCACCATAATAACTATAACCGCGTTCGAAATTGTCTTTACCTAAGCGTTCTAAAATTCTAAATACATAACTAACACCTTCTACTTTATGTATACTATTTACATAATTTGAAGCAGGCGTTGCAAGATCTCCACGTTCTAATTCGGTTTCTAACAAATTGGTTTTTAAAGGAAGAAATACCTGATTAGAAATCATGTTACGTTCTATGCCTTTTTTGTAATTCATTCTATAATTAAAGCCACCATCAATAATGGTCATTAATTCTGCTGAATGTAATGCTTGAAACAATAAGTCATCATCATTTATTAAACCTTGTTGGTAGAGTTTGATAGTAATTTCAATTTCAGGAAAATTAATTTTATCTCTAGAATCGCTATTGCTAATTAAGGCTGTTTTATCTGTTACATCATTAGGATGCGCAATATTATTAGCCGCCAAATACATACGTATACACCAATATTTATACATTTGTTTAGTAGTTAATCGCTCTAAAAAATCTAAACTAAAATGTGGTGTAGATTGTAATACAATTGTGGTCCAATTATATGTAACAGTATTAAAGTATCTGCTATTATCTTGAAATTGTGTTAGTTTAAACTTTTTAGGAAAATTAGCAATCATATCTTCAAATAAATTGAATTTAAAATCGCTTATTGTTTTTGTATCTGCAAAAGCATTAAACAAACGTTTTAAAATTTTGCTATAGATTTTAGATTTTGAGTAGTAATTTTTTTCAGTATCTAAATGCAATCCAGACAAATCAGGATAATATTGTTTTAAATAAGGTTCAAGAGCTGTGTAAGCTCCAAAAGGTGCATGACGATTGTTGATGTAACGTATTGCAGTATACATTTCAAAATCATTAAGCTTGCTGCTTTCATACCATTCAATCCAAAGTGAAGCTAGTGGTAAGCTATTTAAATAATCTAAAGCAGTTGCGGTATCTCCTAATTTTTTAGTATCGTGTATCCCTTTTTCAAGGTAAGTGGTTTGTGTAGCACCAGTATAATGTGCTGCTTGGTATTCATGATTGTGGTTTTTAGTTACTAATGCAATTAATTGGTTTACCTGAGTTACAATTTTATTAGCGTCTATAAAATCACTAAACTTAAAACCAGTCGATGCAGAACTTAATATACCTAATTTATCTAAAAAGCTTGTGTTGCTTTTAAAATGAGATTGCGGTGTATAAAGCGGTGATAAATTATTATAATTAACAACACCAAAACCATTACTAAAATTATACTCTTGAGCTTTGTTAAAGTATTTATCTAAATAAACTTGCTCGTTTTTAGTAATATTAGCACGTTTAGAGTAGTTTTTAAAGTGTTTTTCTACAAAATCTGTTTGTCTGTTTTTTTCGTGTAACAATAATAATATTTCTAGGCCTGCAATACGTTGGCTAATAATTTTTGAGCTTACTAAATTGGTAGTGCTGGATTGTAAACGATCTTGAGGAAATGAGATTATTAACTTGATTAAATTAGTACGTAAACCTTTATTTTTTCGTCTTAATAAATCTTCAGCAATAGCTATGTCTGTATCAAAAAGTGGCATACAATTAAATAGTTTAAGAGCAGTTGCCATAACTAGTTCGTTTCTATTATAAATAGCACGTCTCACTAAAGCTCTTTTCCAAGAATTTTCGTCAAAGTTTACAGGATCTTTTTTATGAGTTTCTTTATTATTATAATACAGAGAATAACTGTAATGTTTTGGGAATACTTTTCTAATATATTCTTCTCTGTACTCTGTTGGGAAATCTTCAAAATCATTAGCCATTAATTCTAGCTGCTCGGTTGTTGCGCTATAAATTAAAAACCTAAAAAAATGTGTTGGGCCAGGCGTAAAATGCCACCATGAAAAAATATTGCTTTGGTAGGTTTTTCCTTTTTTGGTTACATTTTTTGCAACATCAAGTAACTTTAAAAATGTGTCGTTATCTAAAGTGGTTTCAGGTAAATTTATAGATATCCAGTGGTCAAGTGCATAATCTTTTCCTAAATGCTCAATAAAATAAGGCACTAAAGCATCGTTTGTTCTATCGGTTTGATAAATAAAATATAATGCTAGAATTTTTTTATTCCTGTCTTCGTTTTCAAAAACAATATCAAGTGCTTTTCTATTTGCTGTATCAACATCTAAAATACCAATTGCCCATAAGCCTACTAATACCTCAATATTGTCTTTGCTTTTAAGATAGGTGTCAACCTGTTTTAAATTTAAAATTAAAGACTGCGCCAGTGTCAATATTCTGTTTATAACTGCTTTTTTAGGGTTTTCCCATCGTAAACCAAACCAAGTACAAACAGCTCTATTTATACTTGTAAATCGAGCTAAGTCATTATCTATTACAATTTTTATGATATGCTTTAACGCACCAAGACTTGCAAAATCTAATGCTTCTAAAATAGTTTGCCTCAAACCTTCTTGACGTTGTGCTGCAAGTAATAGTTTGGCAACCATATCCCAATGTTTTTCATCCTCAGAAAGTAATAATGCTTGAATAAAAGCAGCACTTATGCCTCCAATTTCATCTTCTCCTTGAATGATATCGTCTAATAAAGTATCAAACATACCATCTGCATTATGTAATACTGTGGCTAAAAAATAGCTGTTTGCATGAGGGTAATATACGCTGTATTGAAAATGCTCTTGTAGGCTTAACCCATTAAAACCTTTGCGACTATAGGTTAAAAACTGAGTGAATATTTTCAACTTATTTTTTAAAATATCTTTGTTTGGTTTTGCTCTAAACGCTTGCTTACTATAGCCAGTTTGGTAAGGTATAGTGTTTAAAAAATCCCACATAGCTGTAAGATATGGCGCTTGAACAATACCATATAATTGTACGGCAAGGCGCATGCCTTCTGGATTAGACCACGGATTAATTGTAATTGGATTATTAAAGGCTTCTATAAAATCGCTTGTGTTATAATAAACACGTTCCTCTTTTTCTATACCTCCTAGTATTTTGGCTAACACTCTGTAAGGAGTAGAAAAATGAGAAAAGTCAAACCTATCTATTTCTGGTTTTTGATGTTTTTTTATATGTTTATGTGCGACTTCTACCGGAATCATATTACAATGTTTTTATAAAATTAGAGCTTTTATTTAACCGTTTTAATAAGCATTAAATAATAGAAAGCAAGATACTAGTAATAATGATTTTTGTTCTCACTGTTTATAGTGATTTTTTTAAGTTTATATATTTTTTAAGAAAGTTCAAAATACTTATTAAATAAAACTTGTATTGGAGGAAGATGCATAAGAAACTATTGAGAAATGGATTATTGTTTTAGTAAATTTTGAGATAGAGTAGGAGTGTGTAGTTTGGAGAATATTTTAATTTTATTTCAGAAAAAAAAATATTTAGTTTAAAGTAAATAAATATTAAAACGAGACTTCTTCCTATCAAAAAAAATAATACTTATACTTTATAATTGATTAAATATTAAAACTTAGTATTAAACGGTATGCACTTAAATAACTTGATTTTCAATTAAAAAAAATATAAAACAACTATAATTTAGTTACCTGCTCCGCGCTTTTTCCTATCATCACCTTGTTTGCCATACTGGTTATAATGCTCTTTTTTTTGAGCTCCTTTTTCATCAGTAGCATTTTGATATAATGTCTTTTCGTGTTCAGTTTTAGGGTTTTCTCTATCTTTAGCCATAATCTTTAAATTATATTATTAATTCTATTTATATCAACTAATTAATCGTTTTAAATTTGTTATAGATTTATCATTATCATTTAAATGATTAACTAATTGCGATTAAACATGATATAACCTAAAATTAGATATTGTTTAGCAATAATTATAATGCATTTAAAACATATTTTAACTCAATAAAAATAAATGATATTAAAATTTAAGCATAAAAAAGCAGTTTAATAAATCTAAACTATTTCTTAATTTTTTTTCTTTTAGTGAGGTTGCAATACGATTCTATAACCTCCAGGTTATAAATTAATTTAAGAAAAAAGAAATCGCCTTTTTTATAGGGGTTTCCAAGCTTTGTGTGTTCAAAACCGTATGCAAATCGTATGCAGTTTAACCTTTTGGTTAAAAAATATTATTATCTACAATTTAGAAAATAAAATCAAATTTTATGGTGTGTTTTAGTAGAATGTTTTAAGTGAAAATTATTGGATTATTTTAGTGAAATTCCAATTCTTAAAAGAGAAAATATAACAGGTTTTATTGGTTACTAATTTTTGATAATAGGAATGAGGTAATTACGTTTTTCTTAAACTTTTGCGTCTTGTCAACAAAATAAAACAATTAGTTTTTCAATGGTCTTACGGGAAACCGTAGGACTTTTTTGTTTTTAAAATTTATGTTTGAATTTTATCAAACAAAGTAATATTAAATTATATAACAAAGTTTTAAAATTTGCACTAGACTAAAAAATAACTTTAAAAAATACCATCGGTAAATTTTTTAAAATTTACGATTTTATACAAATCAATTCTTTAAAAAGGTTTTATATTTAAGGTCTGTATATTCAAAATCTAAAATTAATTATTTCGAGAATAAACTAACCTGCAAAAAATAGTGTGAACGTATAATCGCTAAATAAAATACTTAAACACCTTTGCAATGCTATTAAATCGCTATTAATGAATATAAATACCAATTTTAATTTTTTAGAAAAAAACTATATTTCTTTATTTCAATTAGCGCTGTTAGCGGAACAGAATTGTTATCGAGATCCAAGTACTACTTTGTCTAAACTTAGAATACTTACAGAAAAGTTAACAAGTATTTTAATTGATTTTGAACAATTAGAAGAACCTTATGATAAGAAGCAAATAAGTAGATTAGTTGTATTGGCTAATAATTCTGATACGCCACGAGAAATTATTGATATTTTTCATAGCATTAGAAAATCTGGTAATAAAGCATCACATACGGGAGAAGGATCACAGGCAGAAGCAAGATATATGCTTAGACAGGCATTTTATTTAACTAAATGGTTTGTTGAAGTTTATGAAAATGAAGATGTTTTACAAGACTACATAATACCTAAGGAATCTTGGTTTGTTAATGACTCTAAAACAGAACAATTAGAAAAGGAGTTGGAACTTCTTAAAAAAGAAGTAGGCGACTACAAACAAAAAATAAAGGAACACACTCAAATTTCTGAAGAAGCAAAACAAGAACGTAAAGAACGAGCTTTTGCTAAAGCAAGAAAAACAGAAGAAAGTGAGCTAGAAACCAGAGACCGTATTGATAAACAGTTGCGTGATGCAGAATGGGAATGCGATACACAAACTTTAAATTATAGAAAACATAAAACGTTACCACAAAAAGGAAGGCAAATGGCTATTGCTGAATGGAGATGTGGAACAAAATGGGCAGACTATGCTTTGTTTAATGGCTTGGAGTTAATTGGTATTGTTGAAGCTAAAAAGCACATTAAGAATGTAATGAGCGATTTGTGGCAGGCTAAAGCCTATAGTGAGCTCGTTACTAACGACCATGATATAACATTTCCTGATCATGCTAATAGTACTACATATAAAGTGCCATTTATGTTTGCTAGCAATGGAAAATCTTATCTAGAACAGTTTAAAACAGCATCTGGAATTTGGTTTTGGGATGCTAGAAATCAGAAAAATTTAGCTAGACCTCTACCTAATTGGTTTTCACCACGTGATTTAATCGAAAAGTTGAATTATGACGAAAATGAAGGTGTAGAAAAATTAGAAAAAACAGATTATGATTTGTTATCCGATCCAAGTGGATTAGGATTAAGAGACTACCAAGTAGATGCTATAAAAGCAGTAGAGCAAAAAATACTTAATAATATAGAAGACAGGCGTGCTTTATTGGCAATGGCTACAGGAACAGGTAAAACTCGTACCATGATTGGTATGTGTTATCGTTTAATTAAGTCTGGACGCTTTAGGCGCATTCTCTTTTTGGTAGATAGACGCATGTTAGGTAAACAAGCTTCAGATGCTTTTAAAGAAGTTCACGTAGAAGGCTTACAAACTTTTGCACAAATTTATGACCTACAAGAATTAGAAGACAAAGCCTCAGAACTCGATACAAAAATTCATTTTGCAACCGTTCAAGGTATGGTGCATCGTATTGCATATTCTGATAATTCACCTAGTGTTGGAGATTACGATTGTATTGTTGTAGATGAAGCACATAGAGGTTATACATTAGATAGAGAAATGGATCAAGAAGAGATTATGCTTCGCGATCAAATCGATTTTCAAAGTAAATATAGAATGGTGCTCGATTATTTTGATGCCTATCGTATTGGATTAACTGCAACACCTGCAATACATACTAAAGAAATTTTTGGAGATCCAGTCTTTACATATTCTTATCGTAAAGCGGTGGTTGAAGGTTACTTAATTGATTTCGAACCACCTTTTGTATTCCAAACAAAACTTTCAAAAACAGGAATTAAATGGGAAAAAGGAGATGAAGTAAAAGTATATGATCCTGAAGAAAACGAGATTAAAAGTTCAGGTATTGCTCCAGACGAAATAAAAGTTGAAATAAAAGGTTTTAACCGAAAAGTCATTACAGAGAGTTTTAATCGTGTTGTTTTAAACGAGCTTATTTCTACTTATGGTATACTACCAGAAAATAAAGGCAAAACGTTAATTTTTGCTGCTACTAACGATCATGCAGATACTATTGTAAGGTTGTTTAAAGAGGAGTGTGTTGAATTAGGTGAAGATGTAGACGATAATGCAGTTGTGAAAATTACAGGTTCAGTTTATAATAGACAAGACCTTTTACGAAAATTTAAAAACGATCAATATCCTAGTATTGTAGTAACAGTAGATTTATTAACAACAGGAATAGATGTACCAAGTATATCTAATTTAATATTTCTACGTCGTGTAAACTCTCGTATATTATACGATCAAATGATAGGTCGTGCCACAAGACGATGTGATGACATTGGTAAAGAAGTTTTTAAAATTTATGATTGTGTTGGAGTAACAGAAATTATGGCTAAAGAACAAGTTATGAAACCTGTTGCGCCTTTGGTTTCTAAAACTTTTGCTAATTTAATAGAAGAGCTCTCTATTATAGAAGATGATTACTTAAAAGAGGTTAAACTCGATCGTATAATCGCAAAAATGCAACGTAAAGTCTCTAGGTTTAATAACCAACAAAAAGGGCAATTCGAAATCCTTTCAGAAGAACCATCCGTAAAAGATTTTGCAATAAAACTAAAATCCATAGAAATAGAAAACATAAACCAATCTATTCAAGATTATGGTCATTTGTGGGAATTTTTAGATCGCGAAAAAGGTAAAGCTTTAGGTTATGGTACTTTGTATAGTGAGCATGAAGATAAATTAGAAGAAGTTTCTCGTGCTTACGAGAAAAATCTAAAACCTAAAGATTATTTAGAGTCATTTACGGAGTATATTAACAACAACCGCAACGAAATTACAGCATTAAACATTGTATGTACTAAACCAAGTTCATTAACACGTCATGATCTTAAAGAGTTAAGGTTAATTCTAGATACCCAAGGTTTTAATAAAAACAACCTTAATACAGCCTATAAAGAAGTAACTAACACAGAAATTGTTGCAGATATTATTGCTCATATACGTACCTCTGCTCTAGGAGAAGAATTAGTAAGTCATCAAGAACGTATTGCAAATGCAGTTTCTAAATTAAAATCAGGTAACAGTTGGAATCAAATTCAATTAAAATGGCTTGATAAAATAGAAGCACAACTGCAAAAAGAATCCATTATTACTTTAGAAGATTTAAATAAACCACCATTTAGTGTAGATGGAGGTTTAAAGCGTTTAGATAAAGTATTTAAAAATGAAACGGCAGGAATTATTAAGGAGTTAAACGAGTATTTGTACGCTTAATAATAATCAATTTAAAATTATTTAATGGCAGAGGCTATAATTGAAAATATAGAACAAATTGAGGTTTTAAAACATACATTAAAACCTAAAGTCAAGACTGTAAAAGAAATTTTATATAATCAAGATTTAAAAATACCAGAATATCAAAGACCTTATAAATGGCAACCAAAAAATGTAAAACAATTATTAGAAGATATTGTTTTACATCAAAAAAAATCAGCTTACAGAATTGGTACAGCTGTTATGCATAAAGACAAGAAAGAATTAAATATTGTAGATGGGCAACAACGTATAGTAACTCTTACTTTAATAGCACATGCTTTAAATAGTAATGAATCAACACAATATTTTGCTAAAAAATATGGAGGAGATGGTAAGCTCAAGCTACTTTCAGAATCTATGGATAATGATATATCAAAAGCAAATGTTATTATTAACTATAAAGAAATTGAAAGAGAGATAAAAAGTTTTACGGAAGATGAAGTTCGTTTCTTTTTTACAAAATGTGAATTGGTATGCATAACATTGACTAGTATTTCTGAAGCTTTTCAGTTTTTCGATTCTCAAAATGCAAGAGGTAAAGATTTAGATCCTCACGATTTATTAAAAGCTTTTCACTTACGTGAAATGTCTAGTTTTTCAGAAAAAGAAAGACAGCAATGTATCGAAGAATGGGAAAGTAAAAATGACGATGAACTGCACGAAGTTTTTTCACAATATTTATTTAGGATTCGTAGATGGTCTAAACGTAAAAATGGACGCTATTTAAACAAAACCAATGCTAATACCTTTAAAGGGGTTACTTTAGATAAAACACAAGATTTTCCATACATCTATCCTCTAAAGATTAATAATGTTTTTACAGATGAGTTTAATCAACATCTCCATAGAAAAATAGATAATAACACAAAACTTTATCCTTTTCAAATAGACCAAGTAGTTCTTAATGGACAACGTTTTTTTGAAATGATTAATTTTTATCAAGAAAAAATAAAACAAATTAAAGGAACGCATAGTGCAAAATACTTTAATAAAGAAGAGAAAAAATGGGTGTATGATGAAGATTTTTTTCTTGGTAAGCTTCAATTTCTATCTATTAGTTCTAAAACCAGTATTTCTTTTAAAGTTTTTAAAACCTTAGCTACGTATGAAGGACGGAATAGATCTGGAGATCAATATGTAAGAACCCTTTTTGATTGTACACTACTTTATTATACCGATAAATTTGGGAATCAAGATCTAGACAGAGTAATTACCAAACTGTTTATTTGGGCATATAGATTGCGCTTAGATTCGCAGGCAGTGCAACTGGCTTCTGTAGATAACCATGCTAGAGAATGGAGCAGTATGTTTTCTGTTATTAGAGAAGCAACACAACCAAAGGAAGTTTACCAAATGTATTTAGAAAGTTTAAATGCCATAAGGTCTTCAAAAACCGAAAAATTAAAAGACTTATTTAAATCTTTAAACTATTACCATGGCGAATAATTTAGTAGAACTAAATATCGAAGAGGTATTCTCAAACAATACCTATGCAATTCCAATATATCAACGCAATTATGCTTGGAAAGAAGCACAAATAAAACAGCTTGTTCAAGATGTTTATGACTATGCTAAATATGATAAAACAACTACACAAAAGTATTATATAGGTAGTTTAGTGGTTTTTGAGCGTAAAACGGAAGACGGAATTGTTTATGAAACAATTGATGGTCAGCAACGTTTAACAACGCTAAACATCTTGTTTTCGGTTTTAAAAAATGAATTTGATATTCATATTAACAACTATAAAACAAATCTTCATTTTGATAGTAGACCTATGTCTTCTTATACTTTAGAGCACCTTTATAATAAGACTAAAAAGGAAGATGTAAACAAGTCAGAAAAAAAGTTAAATGTTAGAATTACTGATGCCTATACCATTGCTAAAAAGGAATTAAATAAGATAAAAAAGGCCAATCATTTAGAACAGTTTGTTAATTATTTAAAGGCAAATGTTATTATTTTAAGGGTTCCTGTACCTAAAGATACAGATTTAAATCATTATTTCGAGATAATGAATAATCGTGGGGAGCAGCTAGAAAAACATGAAGTCTTGAAAGCTAAAATGCTAAAGGTCTTTAGTAAAGAAAAAAAGGAAAGCCACGTTTTTAATACCATTTGGGAAGCCTCTGCTAATATGGAGAAATATGTTCAACATGGTTTTAATACAGAGGTACGTACTGCTCTTTTTGGTAAAGATTGGAATCATTTTGAAGCAGAAGTTTTTGAAGATGTTATCACTAGTTTTAGCACTAAAATTAAGGTAGATAATACTGCATTAACTATAGAGGCTTTATTAAAAGATAAACAGCAAATAGAAATAAATAAGGAAGAGGAAGATGATGCTCCAGAACGCTTTAATTCTGTAATAAACTTTTCTAATTTCTTATTACATATTTTAAGAATATTGGTTAATAGTAATCCTAATTATGAATTGCTTTCTGAGGATGAAAAAAATATTCCTTTAGACGATAAAAGGCTAATGGAAACTTTTGATTTTTTCTTAAACGTAGAAGACAAAAACAAGAAAAAAACATTTGTGAAAGACTTTGCTTTTCTGTTATTAAAAGGAAAACACTATTACGACAAGTACATCATTAAACGTAATTTAAAAGATGATAAATGGAGTTTAAAATACCTTAAAGTAGAATATTATAATAAAAAGGCATCGCATCAATATATAAACAGTTTAGATACTAATAATAAGTCAATTTTAATGTTATTATCAATGTTTCATGTGTCTGCACCAACTTTAATCTATAAACATTGGTTAAATGCTGCCTTAAATTATGTGCTAGATGATGGTAAAGACAGAATAGATGGAGAAGATTATATCTGCTATTTAGAAGATTTAAGCGATGCGTATTTATACGATCGTTTTCTTGCTAAACAAGAAAATGATTACTTTAATATAATTTATATAAATGATGCTTATTCTACTGCAAATATGGATGACTTAGATAAATCTAAACTAAATCAAGGTACAAGCGTAGAGAATTTTGTATTTAACAGATTAGATTATTTACTTTGGAAACAAGATCAAGAAAAAGAAAATAAACAATTTTCCGATTTTAGTTTTTCTTTCCGTACCTCTGTAGAACATTACTATCCTCAAAATCCAATGGAAGGACAAGAAAGGTTAGACACTAGTGCTTTAGATAGTTTTGGAAATTTATGCTTAATAAGTAGAAATAAAAACTCTAAATTAAGTAACTACATGCCAACTGCTAAAAAAGAACATTATGCAAAACGAGGTAGTATAGAAAGCATAAAACAACAAATTATGATGCAAGAAAAGCATTGGCAGGAAATTGAAATTGAGCAACACGCAGAAAAAATGACAAAAATACTTTTAACAACAAGAAAATAAATGGCATTAACAACCCAAGAAATAGTAAACAAACTCTGGAACCTTTGTAACGTATTGCGTGACGATGGTATCACCTACCACCAATACCTAAACGAGCTCACCTTTATTCTGTTCCTTAAAATGGCAGAAGAAACCGACTATAACGATAAGTTACCAGAAGGCTACCGTTGGGAAAATCTAAAACAAAAGGAAGGCGTAGAACTCGCCACCTTTTACCGTAAACTATTATTGCATTTAGGTACAGAAAGCACAGGTAACATTCAGAAAATTTACAACAACGCACAAACCAGTATACAAGAACCTGCCAACCTGCGTAAAATTATAAAGCACATAGACGAGCTGGATTGGTTTGAAGCCAAAGACGAAGGTTTAGGCGAAATGTACGAAGGTTTGCTAGAAAAAAATGCAAGCGAGAAAAAATCGGGAGCAGGACAATACTTTACACCACGACCATTAATTAATGTGATGGTGCGCTTAATGGATCCTAAAGTAGGAGAACGCCTTAACGATCCTGCTTGTGGAACCTATGGTTTTATGATTGCGGCACATCATTACATTTTAAAGCATAACGATATTTATAACCTTACCGAGGAACAAAACAACCACTTACAAACCGAACAATACAGTGGTTGCGAGTTGGTAGGCGATACCCATCGTTTAGCCATGATGAATGCTTTTTTACATGGTATGGGCGGAAACATTGCTTTAGGCGATTCTTTAAGTAGTTATGGCGAAAGCATAAAAAACATGGACTTAGTGCTGGCAAATCCTCCGTTTGGAACTAAAAAAGGTGGCGACCGACCAACTAGAACCGACTTAGTCTATCCAACCTCTAACAAGCAACTCAACTTTTTACAAGGTATTTATAGAAGCTTGCATACACGAGGAGGCGCAAGAGCAGCTGTAGTATTACCAGATAACGTATTGTTTGAAGATGGCGACGGACAAAACGTACGTAAAGACCTTATGGAAAAATGCAACCTACATACCATTCTGCGTTTACCAACAGGTATTTTTTATGCAGCAGGTGTAAAAACAAATGTATTATTTTTTGAACGTGGTAAAACAGACAAAGCCAACACCAAAAACGTATGGTTTTACGATATGCGTACCAACATGCCAAAATTTGGAAAACGTACACCATTTACCGAAAGCTATTTTGCCGATTTTGAGAAAGCCTACACCGCCAAAGACCGAAACAAAATTAAAGACGAACGCTTTAGCTGTATCTCTAGAGAAACTATTGCCAAAAAGAACGACTCTTTAGATTTAGGTTTAATTGTAGACGATAGCATTACCAAAGCCGAAGATGTTGGAGAGCCTTTAGATATTGCCAAAGAAGCCTTAACCGAATTAACTAGCATTACCAAAGAGTTAAATGCCTTAATAAAAGCATTAAACTAGATGAAAAATAAATTGCCAAAGAATTGGGTTGAAACAGATTTAGATACAGTTATTTTGAGAATGACTAATGGTTCTAGTTTGAAACAAGAAGAAGAACCATTTCAAGGTTCATTACCTATTTCAAGAATTGAGACGATATGGAATGAAACTATTGATTTAGATCGTGTAAAATATGTAGACGCTTCTGAAGATGATATTGAAAAATACGGTTTACAGAAAGGGGATGTTTTATTTAGTCATATTAATAGTGATAAACATTTAGGAAAAACAGCAGTATTTAATTTAGATCAAACTATTATTCACGGAATAAATTTACTATTACTTAGGGCGATGCCTCAATTTGATGGAGATTTATTAAATTATATTTTAAGACATTATAGATTTTCAGGAAAGTTTATAGAAGTTGCACAACGATCTGTAAACCAATCTTCAATTAATCAAAAGAAATTAAAATCGTTTTTAGTTCCACTGCCGCCACTAGCAGAACAACAACGCATTGTTGCCAAGTTAGACGAGTTATTTGGACATCTAGACAGTCTTAAAACCCGTTTAAACCACATACCAGAAATACTTAAAAACTTTAGACAAGCAGTATTAAACCAAGCGGTAACCGGTAAACTTACTGAGGAATGGCGTGTTGGGAAGGCGTTGGAGGAATGGGAGGAAGTTGAATTAGAAACTATAGCTAAGGTAGTAGATCCACAACCTAGTCATAGAACACCACCAATTCACGAGGATGGGATACCATATGTTAGTATAAAAGATGTAAACAAAAAAGGAGAAGTAATATTAGAAAATGCTAGACCAGTTTCTAAAGTAGTTTTAGCAGAGCATATTAAAAGGTACGATCTACAAGAAGGTGATTTTGGTTTTGGTAAAATAGGAACATTAGGTAAACCTTTTTTATTGCCTATGTTTCCAGAAAGAAAATATACTCTTTCTGCGAATATTATTTTAATTCAACCTAGGTCTAAAGGTAATCCAAAGTTTCTTTATTATTATTTAAACAGTTCAATTATAGAACAGAAATTGAGAGAAGGAACAAATTCAACTTCTCAGCCTGCGTTTGGTATAAAAAAAGCTAGAAAGTTTCCTACACCAAATCCTTCGCCAGAAGAACAAACCGAAATCGTAAAACGTGTAGAGCATTTATTTGACAAAGCAGATGCCATAGAAGCCCAATACCAAAGCCTAAAAACTAAAATAGACAGTTTACCACAAGCTATTTTAGCTAAAGCCTTTAAAGGCGAGTTGGTGGCGCAGTTGGATAGTGATGGTAGTGCTGCCATTTTGTTGGAGGAGATAAAGAAGTTGAACGCGTCATTGCGAGGTACGAAGCAATCTGTTAAAAAGAGTAAGAAAACAACTAAATAATTGTTATGAGATTAGCTGCTATATATTTAGATTTTCATGATTATTTGTTTGAAAAAGCGCAGTATGTAAATCTAGGAGGAAAATATATTTATGAATTTGATAAAAATGGAGAATCAATTGATGTATCTAGGCGTATAAATAATGATTATTTAGAAGGTTTTTTTGATGTTACAAATCTTGATTCAAAACTGATTAATGTAAATGCAATTGTAGGTCAAAATGGTGCTGGCAAGTCCTCTCTTTTAGATTCTATTAGAAGCCTTTTTGTTGAAAACCCTTATGCCCTTCCAACAAATAACACATACTTGTTTTTTGAAACAGAAGATGATAAAACATTGAAATTTGTAAGTTCAATATACGACGTAGGAATTTCCACAGTTAGTTTTAAACCAATTAAGGATGATTTTACAATTGAAACAGAAAGATCAAATAATCTATGTAAAACAATATATTATTCACCACATTTCGATTTTAAATATAATCCAAATTTTGATGAAGTAGATAATTTTGATATATCATTTGATCAAATTCTTAATGAAGACTTAGCAGATTTACAAAATAAAAACCTAGACCAATCTGGTTTTAATTTCTCAGCAAGTGAAGAATTGGTATTTAAAAATAGTATAAGACAAATACTTTTTTCTAATTCAGATTTAGTTAAAAAAGAAAAAATTTTTAAAGACTTATTCGATTTTCCAGAACATGGAGAGGCAAGGCTTACCATAAGAGGTCATAAAAATCAAAAAGAGTGGAATACACCAGAAGCTTTTAGGCCAATTTTAAAAATTATTAAAGACAAGCTAAAAAAGGAACTAGATGACTGGACTAAAGTTAGAAAATTTAATAGTCCTGGTCGTGTTTCAAACCAAATAGAAGTTAACAAGTATATTTTAGAAAGAATAATTCTTCGAGATTTAATTTCTGTAATTGAAAGACAAATGGAAAAGGACAATACGTATTTGTCTTCGGGTGTTTTTTTCTATGAAAATTTTGTTAGAGAAACCAATCGGTTAAATGCATTTGATTCATTTCTAGTTTTTGTAGACAACTGTTTTATTAAATTCGGGAAGGATGAAATTCCGGTTTTTGAAAAGGAAACAATTCGAGATTTATTATTGAAACTTTATTCAGAAATTGGATTAGTTAAAGACCTAAATAAGGTAGAAAATAATGTATTAATTATAGGTGGTGAGGCAGCAATAGAAATACTCAAACTTCAAAATCTTTTTTTAAATAATATAATTAATTATTATGCAAAATATAGTCCAAAAAGAAAGGATAAGATAATAGAGAAAAGAAATTTAATAGATGGTTTTATAAACTATATGCCATCAAATAAAAAATTAAGTTCTGGTGAAAATGCATTGTTAAACCTTTTTTCAAGACTACACCATTTCTTAGGTACTAAATTATCATCTGAAACCCGCATCCATGATGAAGTAGATAATTATGTCTTGTTATTAGATGAAGCTGATTTAGGTTTTCATCCTGTTTGGAAAAGAAAGTTTGTTAATACAATAATTAATACAATTCCCTATTTTTTTAATAACCTTGATAGAAGCCCAAATGTTCAAATAATTTTCACTACCCATGATCCTCTTACTTTATCTGACTTACCAAATAAAAATATAATTTATTTAATGAGAGATGTAGCTCAAGGTGAAACAGAATTTTTGAAATATGAGAATTTAGATAGACCAAATAAATCCTTTGCAGCTAATATTACAGATTTACTAGCAGATTCTTTTTTTGTGGAAAATGGGTTGGTTGGTGATTTTGCTCGTATTAAGATTATTGAAACAGTAAAATGGTTGAATAATAAAGACAGAGATGAAAACCTAAAAAGTTACTATTTTACTTTAATTAGTCTTATTGATGAACCACTTATTCAGAGAAAATTATCAGAAATGTTTGATAATATATTTAATTCTGATTTGGAGTTACAGAATTTAAATGAGCAAATAAGGATAATGGAGGAGCGAAAATCTAAATTAAAAAGAAAATGATTTTTTTAAATGCAAATAGTATTTCTGTCATTAAAGCAAAGAGATATCATAAAGATATGATGTTAGATTTGTTGTATGAAAGAATTGATGACATTGAAAATTTACTTCTAAAACAAATATTTGATAATGTAATAAATAATTATTTAGAGAGAATAATAATTGGAGAGCCGAAAGAGTTAATTCAATTTAGCGAAAGTATATTAAGTATAATTGGTAAAAATGAAACCTTATTAAAGGATTTAAAAAAAGTATTTAATTATAAATGGTTTATTAGCAAGACTGTTAATCGTTATTCAGGATATGATTTAGCATCAAGATTAGATATTAGTACTTGTACATATTGCAATAGAAATTATACTAATACAGTAATTACAAGACAGGGTAAAAAAATAATTCGTCCACAGTTTGACCATTATTTTGATAAAGATAGTCACCCAATTTTAGCCTTGTCTTTTTTTAATCTTATTCCTTCGTGTTCAATTTGTAACACTAGTGTAAAACATAAAAAGGAGTTTAAATTGAATACGCATCCTCATCCCTATTTCGATGACATATTGGGTGAGTTTGAGTTTAATTTTTCATTTACAAATGACCCTTATTATAAAAATGGGTTAAAAGTTTCTGTCGATGTAGAAAATGATTGGTTCGCTAAAAACTATTTAAATGATTTGGCAATTGAGGAGGTTTATTCTGCTCATACAGATATTCTCTATGACTTATTACTAACTAAACAAGCCTACTCTGATAGATATCTGAGTATTTTAGAAGATACAGTTTTAAAGGATTTTAATCTTTCTAGAAATGAAATTTATCGTCTTGTTTATGGAGTTTACTTATCGGAAAAAGACTTTCAAAAGAGACCATTCAGTAAATTTAAGAAAGATATACTTACTGAATTAGATATTATTTAAAAATGAACAACAATAGAAAACAACTATGCCTTAACTACTTAAAAGCAAGACAAGATTTTTTAGAAGTAGCAAATAAGGATGAAGTATTACATGGTAATGATAATATTATTGGAAGAATAGGAGAAGCTATTGCGCATTCCTTTTTAGAGCAAATGGGAAGACGACCTAAAGTGGTAAAAAACCAATCTAATAAAGGCTATGATATTATTTGTGAACATGACAACGCTAGAATATCAGTTAAAATGATTACATCGGAAAACGAAGGTGGTTGCACCTCTAAAATTAATCATGAATGGGATGAACTTATTGGTATAGAGTTAGGAGACAATTTGAAAGTTAAAAATTTTGGATTGATAACCAAAGATGCTTTTGTAGAAGAACAAAAAAGAAAAAAACAAAGTTTAGAACCAAGCTTTAGTAGAAATATGTTTAAAGAAAATGGTGTATTTGCTTTGGCTGGTAAATTGTTTCCAAAAGAGGCAATTAATAAATACGATTTATTATAATTATTCTATCAAATAATTGCTATTACAATTAATATGTAGGCAATTAGAGGGAAGTGAAGAGTTTTAATTAAATGATATAAAATTACGGTTATCCGTAAAAAAGGAATTGAATAAAAAACTAAGTTCGCCCTGTTTTAATAATTATTTTTAGAAATAGAAGAAATCTAATGTCGTATTAGAAGTAATAAAATAAAAATAGATTTGATATAATCAATAATTAAATTATGCACGAAATAGGAATATTTGAAATAGAAAATAATACTTTAATATTTATTTGTAAGAAATTACCTTGGTATATATTAATAGCTTGGTTTTTATACGCTACACTAGTAGTGATATTTTCAAATAGGTTAAAAAAAATTAGTAACTATTATCTTATCGAGAGCATACCATCTATGTTCGTTACTTTAGGTTTATTAGGTACATTTTTAGGTATAAGTTATGGCCTAATAAATTTTAATACAGATCCTGGTGCTATTAAGGATAGTATAAAAGATTTATTAGAAGGTTTAAAAACAGCTTTTTATACTTCGATATTTGGTATTACATTTTCTCTAATTTTTAAAATGATAATAAATTATAAACTTAATTCGGGTAGTGTTGCGCATCCTGATGATTTGAAAGAACAGGATTTATACTCAAGTATGAACAATAATTTAATTGCTATCAGAGAGCAAACAAAAAGCTCCTTAATTTCTCTAAATGACATAAAAGACAATAAGCTTAAAAATATATCTGAAGGCACTGAAGGATTAGCTCTCAAATTAGATCAATTTTTTAATGATATGGCCACACAAAGTGCAGGAGCAATACAAGAAGCTTTAATGGAAATAATTGAAGATTTTAACGGTACATTTAAAAATTTTATTGGCGAATTAGTAGAGAAAAACTTCGATAAACTTACGCAGTCAATAGATCAATTAATTACTTGGCAATCTGACTATAAAGAAGACATTACAAAAATTAAAGAAGCTTATGAGAGATTAGCTATTAACCATAAAGATTTTGTTGGTAATACAGAAGATTGGGTTTCAAAGCTTGATAAAATTGCAGGCAGCAGTAGTCAATTGCAATTAATTATAAATGATTTTCAATCTGCTTTTGATGATGAGTCTCGTTTTAGTGATGTAATTACTAAAATTAATGAATCTGTAATTAATTTACACAATACAAGTGAAGTTGTTAATAAACATACAAATCAATTAAATGATACAACTGTGGCTTTAACAGTTACAAAAGATGAAATAACAAAGTGGCTAAACAAAGAGGAAAGTGTACAAGCTATGGTTACTGCATTAGGCGATAGTTTAAAAGAGTTAAGACAATTTGATATTACCCAAATAGAAAGTTTGGACAAAGCTTTTATTAAAAGATTAGAAAACACATTCAAAGGATTGGATGATATAATGGGAGCTCAACTAAGGCTAATTATTAACAAGAGTAAATAATTATGTCAAGAAGAGGAACACAAGAGTCATATTGGATTTCATTTTCGGATATTATGACAGGCTTAATGGTCATTTTTATGTTTATTGCATTAAACTATATAATCCAGATTATTGAATATAAATTTGTAGAACAAGATATTTATAACTCTCTAGAACTTAACCTTAAACAAGAGATTGAAAATGAGGTTATAGAGTTGTCTCCAGATGGTACAGTAAAATTTAATTTGCAAACTAAAGATAAGGAGCTTTTTCCATCAGATCGATATACAATGACTTATGAGTTTGAAAAAACTTTAAACGAGTTTACTCCTAAATATCTTAAAATTATTACTGCTTCAAATTATCTAAATAATATTTCAGAAGTTAGAATAGAAGGTCATACAGATACAATTCCTCCAAGAAGAAGTAGAAATAGGGATAGTTATGATTATAACCTAGAACTATCTTCAAATAGAGCAAGATCAGTGTTAAATTATATAAGAAATCATGAATCTTATTTAAATTATCCAGATAGTATTAAAACTAGATTGGATTTTTTATTTACAGCTAATGGGTTGTCATACTCTAGGGCATTGAACAGTGGTAAGGAAGTGTCTTATTTATCATCAGACAAATCTGTGGATAATGATTTGTCTAGACGAGTAGAATTCAAAATTGTAACTTCAAATGAAGAGTTAGCTGAAAAAATTATAAATAAAAAGGAGTAGTATGATTTATAATTTTTTAAAAGGCACAACGGCAAATAAAATAAAGGAAATTACTAAATCTGAAATAGAAAGAACTAGTCAGTATTTTATTGAACCAATTGAAAATATAAATTACAGTAAAATAGAATATACCGATAAACGTTTTTTCTTTACCAAAGGAGAAGATACGTTTTTAATGTTTGCATATAAAAGTACTTATCGAACGCTACATTACAACAGTTTGCCTAAATATCATGTTTGTCAATGTAAAACACGAGAAGAATATGCCGGTTTTACTTATGCATCAGCAATGCCAGTTGAAATTTATTGCCGAGATCAAAATCAAACTCTAGACAAATTTCAATATCTAGAGCTGTGCTCTAATTGCGCTACTGCCAGTCAGAATGCTTTTTATGGTTTTTTAGCAAAAGGAAAACCTTGGTATGATTATGTAATCCAATACGCTAACTCTAAAAATGAAATAGCGACCAAGACAAAACAAAATGGCTATGTTATAATGTGGAAGCAAATATCTCAAGCCATTAGAGAGCGTGTAGATTTTTGTTGTGAAAATTGTCACATCAATCTTGTTCAGGAAAGTTTTTTTTTAGAGGTTCACCATAAGGATTATAATAAAAAAAATAATTCCGATAACAACTTAATTGCGCTTTGTGTACTTTGTCATGCTACGGTTGATGATAAACATTTAAGAAACTTTAAATCAGTACCATTAAAAGTAGAGACTTTTATAGATTCCTATCTATCTTATATAGATAATCATAACAAGCAACGTTTATTAATTTGGCAACAAAAATGATTAAAATATTAATAATATTTTTTTTGAATCAGGGATTTTTAGTACGTGTTTATGTTTTAATGAGCAAGAATAAAATTTAATAAAAGAATAGATAAATGATAGCACGTGTAAAAATAGATGGTAATTATTTAGAGACATTAGATTCTGAGGGTCGTAAAATAGCACGTACTTATTGTAAATCAATTCTATTAGGCAACTCTAGCAATATAGTAATAGTACAAGATAGTAACTATATAGAAGTGTTAGACCAGGACTTAAAAAAAGTAGCACGTAAGTATTTAAAAATAGATAGGTTCTTAGGAGCTTCAGGTGATACTTTTTCCGTTCAATCAGGTAACTACGCTGAAACTTACGATATGAAGTGTAAACAAATCAGTAGAAATTATTCAAAGTAAATATGAGCACATCTAGTATAATAGATATTCCTAAAAAAGCAGGAGATAAAGATCAATTAGGTATAGATGCCTATAAAAATGGCTTAACTAATTTTATAGATTCTGCGCAAACACCTTTAACTATTGCTATTCAGGGAGAATGGGGATCTGGTAAAACATCCCTTATGAATGCTATTAGACATGATTTGTGCGAGAGTAACAGTAAGTTTCATGGCATTTGGATTAACACTTGGGAATACTCACTGCTTACAGATGAGTACACCACTATGACCAATATTATTCAAGGTATAATAGCTTCAGTAATAAGTGAATTGTCTAAAGATAAAAATCAAAATTTAGAAGCTCTTAAAAGCAAAGCTGTTAACTTTTTTAAAGCTGCAACACGTGGTGCAACAAAATTTGGAGCCAACGCATTAACAGCAGGTGTAGCGGGCGATGCAACAGATGCTTTTTTTGAATCTACAGAAAAACAATCTTCTTTACACGATTTACATGCAGAATTACAGGAGCAAATTAATATTAGTGTAGAAAAAAGCAATGGGATTAAGGGTTTCTTGTTTTTTATTGACGATTTAGATCGTATAAATCCGCCAGTAGCAGTTCAAATACTAGAGTTGCTAAAAAATATCTTTGATTTAGAAAATTGTATTTTTTTACTAGCAATAGATTACGAAGTAGTAGTAAAAGGATTAGAGCCAAAATTTGGTAAAAAAACAACCGAAAATGAACGTGAGTTCCGTTCATTTTTCGAGAAAATTATTCAATTACCTTTTACTATGCCAATTGGGCAATATCGGGTTAACGACTTAATAATAGATAATCTAACAAAGTTACAATACTTTAATACTGGTGAATTAACACCCGAAATATCAGATGTTATTGTAGATATAAGTAATCTTACAGTTGGTTCTAATCCAAGAGCTATTAAGCGCTTGTTAAACAGTTTGTCTTTAGTAAGAAGTATTATGCTTGCAGTAGAGAACGAAAGTAAACCTACAGCTTTTGAACAGCTTATAAATATTGGTGTGTTTAGTATTCAAATAGCCTATCCATTACTATTTAGAGTTTTAGAACGCTATCCAGATTTTACCGCTTGGAATGATGAGGTTATAGAAACCTTTAAACTAAAAGCTATAGATGCAGACTTAAAAGACAAATTGTCTAAAAACGAATATTTTGATGAAGAATGGGAGCAAGTATTGTATCAATTATGCCAACGAGAGAACTTTTTAAGTAATCGTGCTATGCAAATTTCTAGGTTGTTTAATACTTTGAAAATAAGAATAGAATGTAATGCAAGCAATGAGACTAATGATTCACAGGATGTAACGTTATTAGACGTGATGACAAATGCTATACAAATAGCATCTGTAACAAGTTATGATACTAATAGTGAAGAGCAAAAAGTTAAAGAAATACATAAGTCAGGCTTTTTAAAAGGTTTAAGAGATCGCATATATTTAAAATTAATAAATCAAGCTAAGGCTAAGAATATTGAAATTCTTTATGAGCAAAAGGCTGTGAGATCTAATCTTACTTTTTTAATTAAAAAGGGAGTACATAAATACCGGTTTGATATAAGTATTGGTAGCGGATCAAAGGAATACACTTTATTAGCACGTTATGAATGCTGGTATTATGTTAAAGCAATACACAATGACTTTAATCGTAATTTAGAAGAGCCTGATGCAAAAGCTATAAAAGCTAAAGATAGGTTTGACCAAATGATTATAAAAATGGAACACTTGTCAAATAAGCTACCAGATAATTATAAAATAAATCATAGAGTGCTAACTAACGACAAGCATAATACAGTCGCAGCTGCAATAGCTGTAACTACTCCAAATGCTTGGGCTTTTATTAAAGATGAAGATAGTCTTCAAATGTTTCTAGATAATTTAATTAATCTTTTAGAAGTTGTGGAGGATATTAAAATTGTTGGTATCTAAGTTAATTATAATCACTTTTAAAATTTAAAATTAGCTATGAAAAATGACGAAGTAATATTGATGGGTTATGTTATTCAAGATTATTTAATAAATGAAAATTTGCAAGATGTGAAACCTAAAAATTTAATGTCTTTACTTATTGAAAAAGGTTTTTTTAATAAAGATCACAGAGATGGTTTGCCTCTACGAAATGTGTTAAGAGAACTCTATGATAAAAACCTACTTTATTTAATACCACAAGTAAGCTTTGAGCAAAAATCAAAAAATAGATTTTGGTATTTTAATCCATTACAACTGTAACATTTTTTTTTAAATGTATTTATGAGTTAAAACTGTTTGTGCAGTTAATTAATTCATGTTTTTTACAACAGCGACATGTTTTGTCATAGTTATCACATAATATTTGTATTCATTAAAAAATAAAACAATGGATAACGTATTAAAAGAATTTACAGACTATTTAGAAGTATATGAAAATATGACTTTTAATGAAGCTGAATCAAGTACAAACAACCTTAAACAATTTGTAGCGAATTGTTTAAAGACAGTAAATATTAATATTTTACAATTAAAGACACATCAAGAGTTAAAACTAACGATGAGAGCATATCAATTTATAAACAGAAATAAAAATAAACAAGAACGACTTGCTTTTCATGAGGTAAGTGAGCAATTTAATCAGTATTTGTTACACAAAACGGTTATGGAATGGCTTTAATTAGTTCTCATGAATAAGTTTTACGAGTAGATTAACTCAATTAAAATAATTTTTTTAAAAAACAGACAAATAAATGAACATATTTAAAATTCTTGCAAACGGCCACGGCTCAATTAATGAAAATAACATATCTGCCTTTTTAGGTTACTTGTTAGATCCTAAGGCAGATCATTCTTTAGGTTATACTTTTTTAGAGAAATTTTTAGAACCTGTAATTTCAAAAGATGAAAACTTTAATATCTATAAGTATGATTATAAAGTGTTTTTTGAACAAGGAAAAGAGCAAAGAGTGGATATAGTAATTGTATGTTATACAGATGAAAACTATAGTGGTAAAAATTCGCAAATGATAAATTTTTTAACGGCAAAAAAATCTATCCATAAAGTATTTTTAATCGAAAATAAAATCACGCTTACCTCGAGAACTGTAGATCAGCTAGAAAAACAAATTAAATCAACAACATCTGAATTATCAAAACTCAAGGATTTTGAAATAGATAATGTTGATATTTATTCTATATATACTACACCAGAAGATGATAAATTTGATTTAGAGTTTAAAAATTTGACTACTAATAACAATAAAACTCATATATACTGGGATAATAAAGATGACGAAAAATCGAATACTACAATTAGAAGTATTTTAGAAAGATTGCTTAAAGATGAAAATAACGCGAAAATAGAAACAATCAATACATACACTAAAGATACAATCAAATCATTTATTCAATTTATCGACAATGGATTTAAATCAGAAATTGCCGAGGAAGAAGTAATGAAAGAAAATTTAACTATCCCTGTTGAGTTAGTGCCTTCAAATGCAGATGATTTTAAGACAGCATTTTTAAAAAAAGGAGTAGCTACGGAGCGTTACCATTATGATGATGGTAGAATAGAAGAAAAATTATGGAAGGTTACTAAATTTAATGAAGATTCTAATTTGATGAGAAATATTTACAGTAAAAATATTAGTAGAAAAGGAAAATGGATTGATTTAGGTATTACAAAGCTTGAAATTGTAGTGTATTAATTTATTGCTGTGTTCTATGTATTACCAACTAGAAACCAAATACTGGAGAAGACAAGTACCCTATATTCACGATGAATCTCATAATGAAACACCTGCTAAAGCCGATTTGGTAGAAACAAAAAAAGAGTTTCGTCATGAGTCACCAATTGAAGCGAGAAAAGAAGCGTTCCAGCACTTTTCAAGTATATTAGATGTTTTGTATAGTGGTTTGGGGATTCCTCAAACCACAGACAAACAAGCAAGAGTAGATTTACAAAAGTATTTAGATTCTGGAAATGGTATAGAATATCTTAGTAAATACCCAGATAAAAAACATAAAATAAATAGTATCGATATGCATAATGGTTTTGTGATTTATATGGTTGTTAATGAAGTTAAAACACCTATTCATGGAATAAGATATCTAGATTATGTAGATCGTTTAGATTATGATCTTTTAGAAGATTTACAAGGATTAATTTTAGAGTATAATTATTACTTAGAAAATAATCATTCAGCAACAGGTTATAAAATGAATGTGGATTTTACCACTATTGGCGGAGTTAAAGAAACATTTATTAAGACACCTGTAAACTGGAATGAATTAGTTAATGATTATGCTGGCTTAGAGTTAATTTCTTAAATATTACAAATGTCTGTACAGGGTAAAATAAAACGTTATTCTTTAATCATTGAAAAGATTAAAAATGGTAAAAACACTTCTTTTGAAGCTATAAAAAGTTTTTTGTTTGATAATGGATTTGAGCATACTAAACGGACTATCCAACGTGATTTTGATAATTTAAGAAATGAATTTGGTGTTGAAATTCTTTACAACAGTTCTAAAAACAATTATTTTATAGATTATGAAAATAGCCCAAATTTTGAAAGCTTTATTCGCTTTTTAGAATTGGTAAACACAGCAGATTTACTTAAAGAAAGTTTTAAAAGTAAAAGTAAATCTTTAGAGCATATTGTTTTCGATAATAGCGAAGGCCTTCAAGGAATACAATATTTAGAGTTGTTTTTAACAGCAATAAAACAACACAGAGAAATTAGTTTTACACATTATAATTTTCAGAAAAATACAACTACTAAACGATTATTAAAACCATACTTATTAAAAGAATATGCTAATCGTTGGTATATTGTTGGAGAACAAGAAGGAATAAAGGAATTTAGGAATTTTGGAATTGATAGAGTGTCTAATGTACAATTAACAGAAAATACGTTTGTTCCAAATACAGAAGTAGATATTAATTATTTGTATAATGATGTTATTGGTATGGTCTATTCTGAAGATACTAAACAGAGAGTTGTTTTATCTTTTACGCCAGAACAAGGACAGTATATAAAAACATTACCATTACATCATTCTCAACAAATAATTATAGACTCAGATGTTGAGTTACAAATTTCATTAGATGTAATTCCAAATCGATCACTCGTGGAAAGAATTTTAATGTATGGCAATTCGGTCAAAGTAATCGAGCCAAATACTTTAGTTGATAAAGTAAAAGAAATCTTGGAACTTGCACTTTCAAAATATTAAATAAAAATATAATCTACGTAGATATATAGTTTTATTATTATAGATAGCATTTAAAATTTAAAATTAGCTCTTAACCTAGCTATAAAACCAGATTTCTCTTTAGAGGTAATTTCAAATGTTTCTTTAGTATCAAATAGAGAAATATTTGTGTTATCTCTTTCTTTTATATGTTCTAAATTAACTATTGTGTTCTTACTAATTTTTTCAAACTCGAAATTTTTTAATTCTTTAGAGAGGTTTTGAATAGTTTTTCTTACATTTTTATATAATAATTCATCATTCCTACCATAGATATTAACACAGTTCTTTCCTACTGGATCTACATTGTTGAAACTTGATGTACTAATATAGTAAACCTGTTCAGGTTTAAACCTTACATCTCTATTTGCTCCAATATGTAAAGTAATTAAATCTTTATTAGCTAAATTGGATGAGACATTTATTTTACCAATTACCTTATGCTTTAAAACGTCTTCAAATTCTTCTAATTCAAAAGGTTTACTTAAATATCCTGAAATATCAAGAGTATTAATAACTAATTTTTCATTATTTGATGTTGAGGTTAAAAAAATAATTTTTTTATTACCAGCAATTTTTTGTGCTAATTCAATACCATTATAAACAGGCATTTCAAAATCAACAATTAATAAGTCGAAATCATCTTCATTAATTTCTTGAAAGGCTGTTTTAGAATTAGAATAGCTTTTTACGTGGTGTAAATCGTACGCTTTTGGTAATTTATCAATATCATTTTTAACGTTGTTTAAAACATTTTGGTTATCGTCTACAAGTATATAACGTATCATTTAATTTAAGCTCAAAGTTAATTCTGCTAAGTATTGATTGTTTGGTAAAGTTTTATGTTCCAATTTACTTTTAGGATAGTAAGCATTAAGTAATTGTTGTAAAGCGTTTAAGCCAAAATTTGATGGTGTATTTATTTTATTTTCATAATCTAAACGTTGTTCCGCACTATTTACTAAGCAATAACTTAATTGTTTTGCTTCATTTTCTTTTAAAATGATACTTATAAAAGAATCTTCAGTATTAAGATTACCATGTTTTAATGCATTTTCAACAAATGGGAAGAACAATGTAGGTTTTATTTTAATACTATTATTTTGATCTTTATTTAATTTATTATCAAATTGTATTTTTGTGTTTGGTTTTAAATACTGAATTAAATCTAAAAACATAGTTATGTGTTTTAGTTCTTCTTCTATAGATGTGTTTTCTTTATTTAAAGCAGATACATTATAATCTAAAAGCTTAAAAATATTTTTTAATGCCTTAATAGGAGGTACTGTATTCTGTTTTTTTCCAACTTTGTAATTAACGCCTAAAAAAGATTTATAATTATTATCTGCTCTTTCAATGTCATCATAAATCTGGCTAATAACATTTTTTATAAAATGTGCTCCAAGTCTTGTATTATTAGCTTCAACATTTTTAAAATTAACATAACGTTCGTATGCTTTTTGTTGATGATTAATTTTTTCCTTATGCTCAGCAATTTCTTTTTCTTTATCACTTAAAAAAGAATGGAATTTTTGTTTGTAGTCTTCTCTTTCTTGCTCTAGTTGAAAAATTTCATTCACTTTCTTAGTTAGTTTTCTTTCCAGAGATTCTGTTTTTTTTCGCTCCAAATAATATTTAGAAGCGTCAATTTTAGACTTTTCTATATCATTTAATAATGATTTATTTTTTTTTCTAAAAGAGCGTTTTTTATAAACATTATACCAATTTCTAATTACAAGTAATAAGAATAAGCTTAATAATATTAAAAAGCCACTTCTAAGTATTTCAATTTGATCATATAACTCCGTTCGAGTATAGAATTCTGAATAGCGATTCATCTAGTTTAAGTAGGTTAGTTAATTTTTTATCCCAAAAATTGAGGTCTATATCCCAAATATAGTTGGTCTATCCCAAACCTGAAAATTTAAATCTAATGATTAGTTCATTTGTATTGTTAACAAGGAGTTTAGCATGGTGCTAAGCTTTAAAAACAAATAATTAATACTATAAATCATGAGTAATTTAAAACAAAAAAATCACAAAGCTAATCAAGCAAATGCTAACAAAGGTACACCAGGAAGTAACAAGGCTTACAGTAAAGTACATGGTAACAGAGGTAAACAGTTAAACCCAAATCAGAATTTTAAAAAGTAATTATTAAAAAACACCACGCCTTTAGTGTAAAGGCGAGGATTAGTTAACCATTAAACTTAAACCAATGATAAATAAAATAACATTAAGCGGATTTGCAGGAACAGGGAAATCTACAGTAGGAGAAATATTAAAAGAACAATTAAACTTTGAATTTATATCTGTTGGAAATTATTCTAGAGGTTTTGCAATGGAAAAATATGGCATGACTATTAATCAATTTCAAAAGCATTGTGTGGATCATCCTGAATTAGATAATTTAATAGACGATAAGTTTAAATCTGTTTGCAATACTAAAAGTAATATAGTTGTAGATTATAGACTTGGATTTCATTTTATTAAAAATGCTTTTAATGTATTATTAAAAGTATCAGACGAAAAGGCATCTGAAAGAATACGTTTAGGAAATAGGCAAAATGAAGCTACAAGTCCAAAGGAAATTAAATTAAGAAACGACACAATGAGAATGCGTTTTTTAAAACAGTATAATGTAGATTTTACTAACGATAATAATTATGATTTGGTTATTAATACAGGTAATTTAACACCAAATGAAGTAGCACAAAAAATTATTAAACATTATCAAGAATCTAAGGCTTTAATAGAAATTCCTAGTATTAATTTTCACTTATGGGAACCATGCAACATGCGTTGTAAATTTTGTTTTGCAACCTTTCAAGATGTAAAACAAACCATTTTGCCAAAAGGACATTTACCAGAAAGTGAAGCTTTAAAAGTAGTGGAACAAATTGCAAATGCAGGCTTTGAAAAAATAACCTTTGCAGGTGGAGAGCCTTTATTATGTAAATGGTTACCAAACTTAATTAAAAGGGCAAAACAATTAGGCATGACTACTATGATTGTAACTAATGGAAGTAAATTAACAGATGCCTTTTTAAAAGAAAATACAGCCTATTTAGATTGGATTGCGGTAAGTATAGATAGTTTAGAGGGTGAAAATAATATTGAAATTGGAAGAGCAATTACAGGAAAGAAACCTTTAAGTAAAACATATTATTATGATTTAGTAAAAGCTATTAAAAATTATGGTTATGGCTTAAAAATTAATACAGTAGTTAATAAAGTAAACTATAAAGACAACTTAACAGAATTTATAGAATACGCCAAACCTAAACGTTGGAAAGTATTACAAGTATTACCAATAAAAGGACAAAATGATATTAAAATTGATGATTTTAAAATTACAGATACTGAGTATACTCATTTTTTAAATACACATAAAAATGTAGAAACTATAGTACCAGAATCAAATGATGAAATTAAAGGCAGCTATGTAATGGTTGATCCTGCAGGACGCTTTTTTGATAATGCTCAAGGTACGCATAATTACAGTAAACCAATTTTAGAAGTTGGAATAAAAGAGGCCTTAAAAACGATGAACTATGATTTAGATAAGTTTTTAAATAGAGGAGGAATTTATAACTGGAATAATGATAAGCATGTAGATTTAATATCGGAATAGTTGAAATTATGAGACATTTTGTAGCAGGTTTTTTAAAATCAGAGCATTTTACTTACAGACAATGGGACAGAACTATTAACGATAAAGCATTGAGATCTATATTAAAAAATGTAGACACAAATAGAAGTAATACTTTACTTATAGTGAGTAGAAAAGTTTTGAAAAAAATAAATATTAAAATAAACAAAGAGTTATTTATTAAAATAGATAACAACACCTTGATTACATGTTTTTATTGTGAGTTTCAAGAGTATTGTGCAAATAACAGAGAACAAAATTATTTAATAATAGATAAAATTTAACAAGTATGAAGAAAATAATATTAATTGATATGGACGGTGTTTTAGTTGAATTAGGAGATGGACCGTTTAGTGAAAACAAACATAAAAAAGGTTTTTTTCTGAATAATAAACCTATAAAAGGAGCTGTAGAAGCATTTAAGGTTTTAAGTAAGAAATACGATTGTTACATTGTTACAGCACCAGTGTGGAGTAATCCAAACTGTTGGAAGGAAAAACGATTATGGGTAGAAAAACATTTAGGAGATGATGCTAACAAAAGACTTATTCTAACTCATAATAAAAATTTAGTTAAAGGTGATTATATTATTGATGATACTAAAAATTATGGAGTTGATAAATTTGAAGGAAAGCATATTATGTTTGGTAATGATTTATACCCAAACTGGAAAAAAGTTTTAGAATATTTTATAGATAAATAGCGTGCTTATATTTTTATATTACCACCAAAATAGATACTCCATACCAACGGTATAGATACAGTATGGATAGTGTATGGGTAGTGTATGCTTTTTAACATTTAGTTTTAAGCCCAAAAACCATAAAAATGCAACACAATAATTAAAAAATCATACACACATATAACAAGAGCGTTTTACTAATTAAAAATAAAATTAGTAAAACGCTCTATAAATTTGTAAGCTAACTTTTAATTAGAGAATTAAAAAATAATTAATACCATTTAATTACTAGCACCACGCTTTGTCCTATCATCACCTTGCTTACCATATTGGTTATAATGCTCTTTTTTCTGGGCACCTTTCTCATCAGTAGCATTTTGGTATAATGTTTTTTCGTGTTCAGTTTTAGGTTCTTCTCTATCTTTTGCCATAATATTTAGTTTTAAAGTTTAAATGAGTAATAATTATAAATCGCTTATAAATTAAAATTAAACAGAATGTAGCAAAAAGCTTAATGCATTTACAAAACACATTAACACAAAAAAAAGAAAATAAAAAAAGTAGAGCAAAAAAAAACGGTTTAGTAAAATACTAAACCGTCTAATCTTGTAGCGAGAGCGGGGCACGATCCCGCGGCCTCCGGGTTATGAATCCGACGCTCTAACCAACTGAGCTACCTCGCCATTTATTTGTGGCTGCAAATATATAAACAAATTAGTAGTACGCAAACATTATTATCAAATAAAATATTTATTTAAAAATTTCTCAACTTATTAATTAATGTATATATTGAGCAAAATAATATTTCACACAACCAATCAAATGAACGAAAAAATCAAATACGAACTAGAATTTCCTATACACGCTTCACCTTCATTGCTTTATCAATACATCTCAACACCTTCAGGATTGTCTGAATGGTATGCAGATAATGTAAACTCTCGTGGTGAGCTGTTTAAATTCATTTGGGATGGAGCAGAGGAACAAGCTAAATTATTAACTAAAAAAAGTGGTGAACGCATTAAGTTTAGATGGATTGATGATGAAGATGAACCATATTATTTCGAGATTAGAATTCAAGTAGACGAAATTACTAAAGATGTTTCTATAATGATTACAGATTTTGCAGAAGAAGATGAAGTAGAAGAAAGTAAAATGTTATGGGAAAATCAAATTTCAGATTTAAAACAAGTTTTAGGTTCTGCCTAAACAAATACATTTATAAAACTTATATTTGCGCTGAAGAAATTCAGCGCTTTTTTTATGATAAATGTTAACGGAAATATTACAGAAAACAATCAAATTCTAACTCCAGAAAATCGAGGGTATAGCTATGGCGATGCACTTTTTGAAACGATAAAGGTTTCTCATGGCAAAATATTATTTCTTGAAGACCACTATTTTAGGTTAATGGCATCAATGCGTATTATGCGTATGGAGATTCCTATGCATTACACCATGGAGTTTTTTGAAGAAGAGCTAAATAAAACAGTTAGCGCAAATAGTTTAGAAAATGCTTCGGCCAGAGCAAAAATACAAGTGCATAGAAACACAGGTGGTTTATATTTACCAACAAATAAAGAGGTGAGTTTTATAATTTCGGTTAAAAAATTAGAAGCAGATTTTTATTTATTAGATGAAAAACATTATGAAGTAGATTTATTTAAAGACTTTTACGTTGCACCAGGATTGCTTTCTACTTTAAAATCTAATAATAAAGCAATAAATGTAGTTGGTAATATTTACGCTCAGGAAAACGATTTAGATAATTGTTTACTTCTAAATACCAATAAAAGTGTTGTTGAAGCGCTTAACGGTAACTTGTTTTTAGTAAAAGGAAAAACCATAAAAACGCCACCTTTGACAGATGGTTGTTTAAAAGGTATTATGAGGCTTCAAATACTTAATATTTTAGAGCTCTTACCAGAGTATACTTTAGAAGAAACCTCAATTTCGCCATTTGAGTTACAAAAGGCAGATGAGTTGTTTATAACAAATGTAATTACAGGAATCCAGCCAATAACAAAATACAGAAAAAAGAAATTTGATAATGAAGTTGCAAAACTGTTACTTCAAAAATTAAATGTAAAGGTAAGATTAAGTTAAGTGCTTAATTGTAACTTGGGTTTTCTGGAGCGTTAGACCAGATACTATAATTACCGCCAAGTTCAACCATTTTTTCTTTCCAGAAAAACTCGTAATCCTTTTCAATTATAGCTTTTTTATGGATGTTTTTAGTAACTACCCAAGCATTAGATTTTAATTCTTCTTCTAATTGATTGTATTCCCAACCAGAATAACCTAAAAAGAATTTTATATCTTTTTCACTTATTTTATTTTCGGTAATTAATTTTGAAACTTCACTAAAATCGCCACCCCAATAAATCCCTAAAGAAATTTCTATACTGTTGGGTATTAAATGCGGCACTTTGTGTATAAAGTATAAATTGTCTTGTTCAACTGGACCACCATTATATACCTTAAACGGAGTTTCAATCTCGGGAATAAGGTCACTAATAGTGTAGTCTAAAGGCTTATTTAATATAAAACCTATAGAGCCTTCATTGGAGTGATCTGTTAATAAAACAATAGAGCGGTTAAACGATAAATCTCCTATTATTGATGGTTCTGCGACTAACAAATCTCCTTTAGTTGGTTTAGTTAAAATCATAAAAAAAGAAATTTACTTAATAAATGTATACTTTATTTTTATAAAAAACAACAGTTTTCATGGTTTATAATTATTTTAAAAATAAAAAAACCTTCTTAAAAAGAAGGCTTTTTTGTATTTATGATGAAGTAAATATTAGTTTACTGCATTTGCTAAATCAGATCCAGCTTTAAACTTTACAACGTTTTTTGCTTTGATTTTGATTGTTTTTCCAGTTTGAGGGTTTCTTCCATCTCTAGCAGCTCTTTTTGATACTGACCAAGATCCAAAACCTACTAATGAAACTCTGTCACCTTTTTGTAAAGCGCCTTCAATTTCAATTAACGCACATTCTAAAGCTTTCTTAGAAGCTGCTTTAGTAATTCCTGCGTGTTCTGCCATAGCATCGATTAAATCTGTTTTGTTCATAATTTTAATTTTAATTATTAATAAATAGTTGGTAACAATTTTTTTGTTAAATCCTCTACAAATTTATACGGATTATGCTACTATGCAAGTAATAGCAAGGGAAAAACCCTAATTTGTTAATAACTTCACCCATTTGTTAATAAAGCTTGTGTATTTTATTAAATATTTAACTTTATCAGTAATCACAAGGCTTTAGAGCATTTTTGCATCTGCATTAAAAGTATATCCGTTTAAAAGTGACTTTACTTCCATTGTTCTTTTTCCAGGAAGTTTAATATCTAAAATTTTTATATAACCTTCTTTTACGGCTACTTTTACTTCTTTTTTTGTTGAAATTATTAATCCTGTTTCAAATTCATGTATTGCAATTTCTTTTTCTGCCCTATAAATTTTAACGTCTAAAAGGTCATCTCCATTATGTAATTTACTCCATGCGGCAGGATATGGACTTAAACCTCTAATTTTATTATATATGGTATTAATATTGTCTTCCCAATTAATTTTGCAATTGTCTTTGTTTAATTTATAAGCTGTTTTAGAAATGGCATCTTCTGGTTGTGGTGTAGTTTCTACTGTACCATTTTCAATATGGTTTACGGTTTTTATTACTAAATCACTTCCTATATGCATTAATTTATCATGAAGACTACCAGCGTTTTCATCACTTTCAATTTTAACTTCTTCTTGAAGTATCATTGCTCCTGTGTCTATCTTTTCATCAATAAAAAATGTAGATACACCTGTTTTTGTTTCACCATTAATTATTGCCCAATTTATTGGTGCTGCACCACGATAATTTGGCAATAAAGAGGCATGAAGATTAAATGTACCGTATTTTGGCATTTGCCATACCACTTTTGGTAACATTCTAAATGCAACTACAATTTGTAAATTAGCATTTAGTATTTTTAATGTTTTAGTAAACGCTTCACTTTTTAAATTTGTAGGTTGTAAAATGTTTAGATTTTTAGTTTCTGCAAATTCTTTTACAGCACTTTTATTTAACTTTCTTCCTCGACCAGCAGGTTTGTCTGGAGCTGTTATAACGCCAACAATATTGTAGTCATGCTCTAATAGTTTACTTAAAATGGTCACTGCAAAATCTGGAGTGCCCATAAATACAATTCTTAATTCCTTATTATTACTCATTATATGTGTGCTAATTTATAGGTGTTTGTGTCTGTTAATTTTATAATATTATGCTCTAGGAGTTGTTTTAAAATTATTTGTATTTGATTTTCTGGTATGTTTAATTTTGTAAATAAAGCTCTGGAAGATAATTCTCCTTGCTCTAACGCCTTTATTATTAGCAGTTGTGCGTTTTTTAAATCTACGCTCTTTTGTGGTTTTTTTGTAATACAAACAGAGCATATGCCACATGGTTCTATTTCGGTTTCTCCAAAATAACTTAATAATTGTGTGCTTTTACAAAGATCATCATTATTAATATAGTTTAATACCGATTGTATTTGGTGCTCTTTTAACTGATTTTGTTGTCTTATAATTGTGGCTATTCGGTTTATAGTTTTATCGTCTTCTCTAGGTTGTAAGTAAGTAACCTGTGCATCAGTTTTCGAATTTTTAAACGTAATAATTTGTGCCTTTTCTAACAGTTGTAATACTGCAAATACGGCATCTTCTTTAATAGATGCTTTTTCGGCAATTAATACTGTATTTATTTTGGTTTCTTGCTCAAAAATACCGCCATATGTTCTTAAAATAGATTTTACTACAGTGCTTACTTCTTTATGCGTTTCTAAAAAATTAAATAAAGCAGTGTTACTAACTATAAATTGTACTAATACTTTTTGATTAAATTGTTTAGATAGGTTTATTACACTTGTTCTATCTAGTAACAATAATGCATTATAGGTTAATAAGGTATTAAAATTATAGGCTTTACAAAAGGCATTAAAATTAAAATCGAAAGTTAAATCGAATCCTTCACCATAAGAAACTTGAAAGTAACTGCTTAATTTTCTATAGACTATTTTTATAAAGTCTACTTTAGGCAATACATTTAAAAACTGATTTTTTACAAGTGTTTCGTCGCTATTATTTTTTAAAATTACAGCAAAGGCTTTATTACCGTTTCTACCGGCTCTACCGGCTTCTTGAAAGTAACTTTCTAAACTTTCTGGTAAATTTAAATGTATTACAGTTTTGACATCTGCTTTGTCAATACCCATACCAAAGGCATTGGTTGCAACCATTACTTGTTTTCGGTTTTGCATCCAATTGTCAAGAGCATTATCTTTCTCATTATTTGTTAATCCGCCGTGATAATGTGTTGTACTAAAACCTCTATTATTTAAAAAAGAACTTATTTCTAAAGTTGCTTTTCGGTTTCTAACATAAACAATTGATGATTCTGGATTTTTTTTTAAAATAGTTTCTAGTCTGTAATATTTATCATCTTCATGAAAAACCATATAAGATAGGTTGCTTCGTAAAAACGATTGTTTAAATATTTTAGGACTTATAAAATCTAATTCTTTTACAATATCTTCAACCACATTTGGTGTTGCACTAGCTGTTAAAGCAATAACGTTTACTGTAGGTTGTAACTCTCTAAGTTTAGTAATGTTTTTATAACTTGGTCTAAAGTCATTTCCCCATTGGCTAATGCAATGTGCTTCATCTACAGCAATAAGATTAACATTCATTTGTCTTATACGAGCTTGAACAATGTCTTGTTGTAAACGTTCTGGCGAGAGGTACAAAAATTTATAATTTCCGTAGATGCAATTATCTAAAAGCGTATCTAATTGGTTGTAATTTATACCACTGGTTAGTGCCATTGCTTTAATACCTTTAGCTTGCAAGGCTTGTACTTGATCTTTCATTAATGCAACTAAAGGAGAAACAACAATACAAATACCATCTTTTACTAAAGCAGGAACTTGAAAACATACAGATTTTCCGCCGCCTGTTGGTAATAAAGCAAAAGTGTCATCGCCTTGTAAAACAGCATTTATAATATCTTCTTGTAGCGGTCTAAATGAAGTAAAATTCCAATAGCGTTCTAATATGTCTATTGGATGTTGCATTACAACGCTTTTACTATATTAATAATATGCTCTGTTCTAGCTTCAATAGAGCCAAAAGGAACATCAATTAAATCGTAACCACAATTAGTATAAGTTTCAACTAATTTTTCATGAATCTCAATAGCTTGATCAAAATTTTCATAGCGTTCACTATCGCTAGTAAAAATTTCTTGCCAAGGAGCTAAAATAAATACAGCGTTATATTTATTTTTTAAACAAGCATCATTAAATACATCAGGATACTCATCACCTTTAAAATCCATATAAGCAGGAATATCTGGAATACCACGATCTAAAAAAACAAACTCATTATTGCTTTCAATAGCTTCGTTGTATTGTTTTATGCGTCCATCTAGCAGTAACTCGCTAAATTGTAAAGGGTTGGTTAAAAATAACTGCTCTATACCATCTTCTCTGGCTTTAAGAGTTATTTGTCTAGAAATTTCTTCGAAGCAGGTAAAATGCCTATTCGTTAATTCATTAATAACAGAAGTTTTTCCGCTTCCAGGACCGCCGGTAATTACTATTGTCTTTGTATTCAATTAAGGTATAGTTTAGATTGTAAAATTCGCAATAAAATTGATATAAAAAAAATCGAAAGTATAACTTATCTTTGTAGCATATAAATAATACTATGAGTAAAGAACAAAATCCAGAAGCGTTTTATACAAAGTTAAAATCACAATTGCAGGATACTACGCTATGGCCAGCAGAATATCTCTATAAATTTATTATTAAATCTGAATTAAATAAAATAGCAGAAATTGAAGCTATATTTAATCATTTAGGAGCGGTAATAAAAACAAAAGAATCTAGTAACGGCAAGTATACCAGCGTATCAATAAACGTTAGAATGAAAAACCCAGACCAGGTTATTGAGAAATATAAAGAAGTAGCCAAAAAAATTGAAGGTGTAATTTCTCTATAATTTTCAATTTTATTTACTATAAACTCTAAATTCTTTTGTATTTTGCGAAAGCAATATAAACTACAATTGCAACTTATAATTACTACACAATTTTTATTTTGATAGACGATATAGAATACAATACAGAGCGTGAGCATTTAATAATTCCAGAATATGGACGCCACGTTCAAAAAATGGTAAACTACGCGATAGCGCAAGAAACAAAAGAAGAACGCAATAAAGTTGCTAAAGCCATTATTTCTGTAATGGGTAATTTACAACCGCACTTACGCGACGTTCCAGATTTTCAACACAAGCTTTGGGATCAACTTTTTATCATGTCTAAATTTGAATTAGATGTCGATTCTCCTTACGAAAAACCATCTAAAGAACTTTTAGAAGAACGCCCGAAACCTTTAGAGTATCCTCAAAATTTTCCAAAATATCGTTTCTACGGAAATAATATTAAAACAATGATTGATGTTGCCATTTCATGGGAAGAAGGAGAATTAAAAGAAGCTCTAATTTTTACCATTGCAAACCACATGAAAAAGTGTTTTTTAAATTGGAATAAAGACACTGTAGAAGATGAAGTGATTTTTAATCACCTATACGAATTATCTAAAGGTGAAATAAACTTAAAAGGCTCTAAGGAAGACTTAACAGATGCTGCAAGTTTATTAAAATCTAACTCTAAAAAGAAGTATTCAAATAACAAAAAGGGTACAAAGAAAAATAATAACAACCGAGGAAAAAAAAGATACTAAAATAGCAAATGGGTACATTTATTATTGAAGGTGGTCACCAACTACAAGGCGAAATACAACCACAAGGCGCAAAAAATGAAGCATTACAAATACTATGCGCAGTTTTATTAACTCCAGAAAAAGTTACTATAAACAATATTCCAAATATAATTGACATTAATAAGTTAATTGTATTATTAAGTAACTTAGGTGTAAAAGTAGAAAAACTTAATGAAGGTTCTTACTCTTTTCAAGCAGATGATTTAAATTTAGAATACTTAGAATCTGCAAAATTTAAAGAAGAAGGTCGCGGTTTAAGAGGTTCTATAATGATTGTTGGACCATTATTGGCAAGATTTGGTAAAGGTTATATACCAAAACCAGGAGGTGATAAAATAGGAAGAAGACGTTTAGACACCCATTTTGAAGGCTTTATTAGCCTTGGAGCTAAATTTAGATATAATCGTGAAGATTATTTTTATGGAGTAGAAGCAGAGCAATTAGTTGGTACAGATATGTTGCTTGACGAAGCTTCTGTAACAGGAACAGCAAACATAGTAATGGCTGCTGTTTTAGCAAAAGGAACCACTACTATATATAATGCAGCCTGCGAGCCATACTTACAACAATTATGTAAGATGTTAAACCGTATGGGAGCAAAAATCTCTGGTGTTGGTTCTAATTTATTAACCATTGAAGGTGTTGATACTTTAGGCGGAACAGAGCATACCATGCTTCCAGATATGATAGAAATAGGAAGCTGGATAGGTTTAGCTGCTATGACTAAAAGTGAATTAACAATAAAAAATGTTAGCTGGGATGATTTAGGACAAATACCAAACGTATTTAGAAAATTAGGAATTACTGTTGAAAGACGTGGTGACGATATTTTTATACCTAAACATACAGATGGTTACGAAATACAAAATTACATTGATGGTTCTATTTTAACCATAGCCGATGCACCTTGGCCAGGATTTACACCAGATTTATTAAGTATAGTACTGGTAGTAGCAACACAAGCAAAAGGAGAAGTTTTAGTACACCAAAAAATGTTTGAAAGCCGTTTATTTTTTGTAGATAAAGTAATTGATATGGGTGCAAAAATTATACTTTGTGATCCACATAGAGCAACAATAATTGGTCATGATTTTAAATCTCAATTAAAAGCAACAACCATGACGTCGCCAGATATTCGTGCAGGTATTTCTCTTTTAATTGCTGCATTATCTGCCAAAGGAACATCTACAATACATAATATTGAACAAATAGATAGAGGTTACCAACATATTGTAAAACGATTACAGCGTATTGGCGCTAAAATTACAAGAGTTGATAGTTAATAATTTTAAATAATTATATAAAAAAAGCTTCAGTTTAAACTGAAGCTTTTTTATTATGGCATACTATAAAAATATTGTTCACTGGTAATTTTACCATCTTTTACCTCATAAACACAAACTTCTTCCATTTTCTGTCTACCGCCTTCTTTAAAAGTACAGTCAAAACCCATTTTGGCAGTAAAAAAATTACCTGCAACTACAGGTTCTCCAATTTCACTAGCGTGAACACTTTCTACGCTATCTTCCCATGCTTTACTTTTATTCCAAACATTTTGTTTACCAGTAGTAACTTCGTTTGGCATTCCAGGCATTTCTCTGCTTACGATATTCTCTGCATATAATTGTTCAATACATTCAAGGTTTTTACCTTGTTCGCACATAGTTTTCCATTGGTTAGCAACATCTTGTGTATTCATACTATTTGTTTTTTGGTTGGTTTATAAATATACAAAAAACTAATAATGAATAAGTTAAGAAATTATTATTTATGCTACAGCGTCTTTGTAAACTTTTAAACAGCGTTCTCTAGCTTCTTTATGGTCTACAATTTTTTCTGGGTATTTATCTGTACCAAATTCTGGAATCCATTGTTTTATATATTTTTTGTCCTTATCAAACTTATCTATTTGCGTAGTAGGATTAAATATTCTAAAATATGGAGATGCATCTACTCCAGATCCAGCAACCCATTGCCAATTACCTACATTACTAGCCATATCGTAATCATGAAGTTTTTGGGCAAAATAAGCTTCGCCTTTTCTCCAATCTATAAGTAAGTGTTTACATAAAAAACTGCCAACTAGCATGCGCACACGATTATGCATAAAGCCGGTTTGATTTAATTGTCTCATTCCAGCATCTACTAAAGGATAGCCAGTTTTTCCATCGCACCAAGCTTTAAATTCTTTATTATTGTTTCGCCATTTAATATTATCGTATTTTGCTTTAAATGCATCTTTATGTGTGTCTGGAAAATGCCATAAAATTTGCATGAAAAATTCTCTCCATATAAGTTCCTGCCAGAAAATCTCGTTATTTTCTGCAGTTGCTTTTTTTACCATTTTTCTAACGCTTACAGTGCCAAATCTTAAATGCGGACCTAAACGTGAAGTGGTATCTTTGGCTGGAAAATTTCTTGTAGCTTCATATTCTTGTATCAAAGTAGGAGTTACAGTATAGTCTTTAATATCTTGACTAGATTTTTTAAAACCTATATCGCTTAAACTTAAATTAGGTAGCCTTGTATTTTCAATTAAATTATTTAAAAATGTATTGGTATAGTAAATTTTTAAATCATAATCTTTAAATTTAGCTTTCCATTTTTTCATGTATGGAGTGTATACTACGTAAGGTTTACCGTCGTCTTTTACTACTTCGTTTTTTTCAAAAATTACCTGATCTTTATAAGTTTTAAAGTTAATTTTATTTTCTTCTAAAAACGATTGTATTTCACTATCTCTTTCTTTTGCGTATGGCTCATAATCATGATTGGTGTAAACAGTATTAATGTTATAATCTTTAATTAAAGACTTATAAATATCTATTGGTTTACCGTAAAACATTGCTAGACTGCTATTATTTTCATCTTGTAATGTTTGCCTCATGTTTTGCAATGTTTCAAAAATAAAACTTACACGAGCATCGTTTTCTGGTAATTCATCTAATATTTCAGAATCAAAAATAAAAATTGGCAGTACGGGATGTTCGGCTTTTAGTGCTTCAAAAAAACCAACATTATCATCTAATCTTAAATCTCTACGAAACCAAAAAATGTTTACAGTTTTACTCATAGTTTAATATTTGCCAAATAATTCTTCTAGCTTATTTGTTCTATAATTAAATATTTCTTCTAATTTAGGTTTTACTAAAATAGGATGAACTAATTGACCTAGAAAACCCATAGGTAATTTGTAATCTATTATATCTTCCATTTCAACGCCACCATCTATTTCTTTAATAAAATGTTTGTGATGCCATAAAGCATATGGACCAAAACGTTGTTCGTCTACAAAATATTCGCCGTCTACAACATGTGCAATTTCTGTTACCCATTTTGTTTTAATACCTAAAACTGGTGTTACTATATATTGTATTATTTGTCCTGCAAACATTGGTTTGTCTCCGCCAGAAAGAATATTGAAACCCATATAATCTGGAGTTATTGTTTTTAAGTTTTTAGGACTTGATAAAAACTCCCAGGCTTGAGATTTGCTTATTGGTAAGTTTTGTTTTTTATGTAAACGGTATATTTTCATATTAATATTTTGAGAACTATTTAAAAGATTGTTGTTTTATTAAATTTTAAAACTAACAATACCACAATCCATTTTAAAAATTTGACCAGAAATTGATGCAGCTTTGTTTGATATTAAAAAACTTGCCATTTCTGCTATTTCGTCTGGTTGCAAGAATTTTTTTAATGGGTGACGTTCATTCATATTGTCAATCATTTTTTCATTGCGCAATAATTTTGAAGCTAAATCTGTATCTGTAACTGTTGGTGCAATGGCATTAACTCTTATAGTTGGTGCTAACTCTGCGCCAAGAGATTTTGTTAAACCTTCTACAGCAGCTTTAGAAGCAGCAACACTGGCATGATAAGGCATACCTAATGCCGTTGCTACGGTACTAAATAGTAGTATTGATGGTTTATTTCCTTTTTTTAAAATTGGTAGATAATGTTGTATGCTTTTTACAGCGCCTAAAACATTAATGTCAAAATCTGCTTTAAAATCATCTAAGCTTAACCTAGAAATTGGTTTTAAATTTATACTTCCAGGACAATAAATTAAGGTGTCTATGGCTTCAATTTCTGGAAGTTCATCTTCTAAAACATCTGCACTTATATGTCTTAAATTTTTATGAGATAAAGCAGGAGTAGAGCGACTAATATTTATAATATTATTGGCTTCTATTAGTTGTTTTATTATGGCGTTTCCAATGCCTTTGCTTCCGCCAATTATAAGTATATTTTTCATTTTAAATTTATTTATTTAATGTAATACAAAAGCAGTAGTTACCTTTTACTTATTTTATTATGCGTAATTTGTTTTTGTCTAGAACATTTAAATCTTCCTTCCTGAAAATTTCTATTTTTTGCGTGTTTGGTTTTTCTACCTTGAACTCTAGAACGCCATAACCTAAAACTACTAGGTTTCATTTCTTGCCTCATTAACTCAATAATTTCTTGCTCTTTTATGCCAAATTGAAATGTAATAGCATCAAAAGGTGTTCTATCTTCCCAAGCCATTTCTATAATTCTATCTATATCTTCTATAGTAAAAACAGCATTAGGTTTGGAAATTATATTGTTCATCGAATTTTATTTTTTGATTCATTAATTTATTAAAAAAACCTTTGTTTTCCTTTAAAGTTTTATTGTTTCTAAAATGAATAAATTTTCCTTGGGTATGAATGCTAGAACCATTTGTTTTATAAATAACAAGTTGGTAATATGGTATTGCCCAAGTAAAGTTTTTTAGTCCTTTATTTATATGAATTAAAATTCCTTTTGGTCTTAATTCTATATTAGCATAATTTACATCTGAAATTTTATTGAGATATTGTGCAATATTTGGACTAACATTTTCTATTATCATTCGTTTAGAACCTACACCTTTTAATTTTATAATTTGCCTGAAACTAAAAGGTTTACCAACAACATCTATTAAAAGTCTTTTGTTTTCTTTGTTAGTGTGTGTTGTATTTAAAATCATATAATAAAGGTTTGCTCTATGATTTCAAAAATACAAAATGTTTAATGTTTTTGAGTTGTGATTAAACAAAAATTAACAAAAATATTTGTTACTAGAGATTTGTTTTAAAAGCTATCTGGATTACTAATTATTTTTGAAGCTCTTTTTTTTATTTTGTTTAAATCTTCGGGCTTCATTTTATCGAGCAAGCTATACATCATTTTCATTCTAAAATTTGCGCTAAGCATTTCTCTTTTGTCGTCTAAAAAATTCCAATACAAACTATTAAATGGGCAAGCATTATCACTTATTTTTTCTTTATTATTATAGGTGCAATTTTTACAATAGTTACTCATTTTGTTTATGTAACTACCGCTAGAAACATAAGGTTTTGTTGCTATTTTTCCGCCATCGGCAAATTGACTCATGCCTCTAGTATTTGGTAATTGAACCCATTCTATAGCATCTACATATATCCCTAAATACCAAGCATCGACTTCGTCTGGATTTATTTGCGTTAATAAGGCAAAATTTCCAGTAATCATTAAACGTTGAATATGGTGAGCATACCCATTATTTAAAGAATTTTCTATAGAAGTTTTAAGGCAATTCATTTTTGTTTTTCCTGTCCAAAAAAACTCAGGAAGTTTGTTATGGTTTTCTAAAGTATTTAACAATTTATAATCTGGCATTAAAGCCCAATACATACCACGCATATATTCTCTCCAGCCAATAATTTGCCTAATAAAACCTTCAACTTGAGAAATGCTTATATGCTTACCGTGAGTTCTCCAATAGTTTAAAACGGTTGTTATTACAGCATTTGGAGAGATAATTTTACAATTTAAAGAAAAGGATAACCTAGAATGGTATAAGTAAACTTGCGTGGTATGCATTGCATCTTGGTAATCGCCAAAGTGTTCTAGTAAATGCTCGCAAAAGTATTTTAGTTGATTTAAAGCTTGAGATCTATTTATGGGATATTCAAAATACTCGGTATTAAAATTACCAATGGTTTCTATGTTTTGAGACGCTATTAAATTTACAATATCTGCTACGTTGTTTTTGTAAGATTTATACTTAGGAATACTTGTGTTTTCATTCCATTTATTTCTATTGCTTTTATCATAATTCCATTTGCCGCCTTCTGGTTGGTTAGCGACTAATAAAATGTTACGTTTTTTTCGCATATCTCTATAAAAACTTTCCATTAACCATTGTTTTTTACCTTTAAAAAATAATGCTAAGTCTTTACGGTTGGTATAAAAATGTTCTGTACTAAAAGCTTTAGTATTTATATTTAATTCTTCACAAAATTCTACTAATTGTTTATCAAGTCTATATTCATCTGGTTCTTGATATTCAAAAGCTTTTATATTGTGTTTTTTAATTAAATATTTTAAATTTTCAACAAGATTTTGAGTATTGTTTTTATGGTCTAATGTGTAATAAATTACCTTACAGTTATTTTGTTTTAAAACTGTTTTAAAGTCTCGCATGGCTGCAAAAAAACCTATTATTTTTTGTATGTGATGCTTTACATAATTTGTTTCTTGGCGCATTTCGAATAAACAATATATGTAATTAGATTGGTCTTCTTTGTACCAAGAGTGTTTGCTGTTTAATTGATCGCCAAGTATGAGTCTAAGTGTTTTCAAAATAATTTAAAATAAAGTGTTTTGTAGCCACATGCTTTGGTATTTACCATTAGCATCGTAGCGTTCTGCTTGTAATTTTATATTAAATTTTCTATTTCTTGGATCATTACCAACGCCAGAAACATACATCCAGTTACCGTAATTACTATGCACATCGTAATCTATTAATAAAGACTCAAAATAAGCAGCACCAATGCGCCAGTCGAGTAGGAGTTCTTTTGCAAAATAACTAGCAACATTTTGTCTGCCACGATTACTCATCCAGCCAGTTTTATTTAATTCGTTCATGTTTGCATTTATAAAAGGCTCGTTTGTTTCACTATTAATCCATTTATTTACGGCATCTTTATTATCTTTCCATTGATAAGTTTTATCTAAAATGCCGCCAATTTTAAATATTTTATTGTTGTTTTTTTTAGATACATACTTAAAATAATCTCTCCAAATGAGTTCGAAAATTAACCAATATGTAGATTGGTTTTTAAAATGAAGTGTTTCGAATTCTTTTACTTTCCAATAAATGGTTTTTGCACTAATACTTCCATTTGCCAGCCAGGCAGAAAGTTTAGAGCTATAATCTGTGCCAATTAATCCGTTTCTTGTTTTTTTATAAAAGCCAAGTTTTTTTTCTTGAAAAAAATAGTTTTCTAACCTTTTAAAAGCTTCGGTTTCACCACCTTTAAAAGGAAAGGCAGATTGATTATGAATTTTAAAATCACTAAAACCTAAATCTTTTAATGTAGGTACTCTTGTTTCGTTTTTAAATGTATAACTACTGTTTGCCGGATTTGCAGTAGGAAGTAAAGTTCTAACTAAAATATTTTTTTCAAGATTTTTTCTAAACTCGGTAAAAACTGAAGGTAAAGATTCAATATTAAAATTTAAATCTTCAGGGTGAAATAAAAACTGATTGTATTCTTCATGAATTTTTACATTTGGGTTTAGTTTCTTTTTAACTAAATCTAAGATGTTATTTTCTTCTGTAGTCCATTCTTTTTGAAGGTACAAAGCATCAAATCCATGAGTATTTTGGAGATTTTCAATACTGTTTTCAGTATAATCACAATAAACAAATAAAGGTATGTTTAATGCTTGTAATTGGAATTTTAAATCGGTTATTGTTTCTATTAAAAATCGGGCTCTAAATTTTTCCGTTTTTTTAAAGCCGAATTTATCTTTTTTAAAATACCTGTTATCAAAACAGTAGATAGCGATAACGGTTTCACTTTCGTTTACAGCGTTTAAAAGTGTTGCGTTATCATTAATCCTTAAGTCGTTTTTAAACCAGACTAAACTGGTTTTATTTTGTTTGTTCGGCATTTTTCACTGCAGTATTTTACATTGTTCCAATTTCTTTTCCATTTTTTTCGCCAGCTAAAGGGAAGCTTGCAGGTTTTACAAATTTTTGAAGGTAGATTTTGTTTTTTTATTGATTTAGGCATTGGCAATTTTATTAATCATGCCATTAAAAATTAAGCCATGAAATGGTAATACGCTATACCAGTATAGTCTTCCAGCTAATCCTTTTGGTCTAAAAATAGCTCTTTGGTAGACTTTTCCGTTTTCAACTTTAAACTCTAACCAAGCTTCTCCAGGAAGTTTCATTTCGGCAAAAAGAAGTAATCTTTTATGTTTTGGATCTGCGAGTAATACACGCCAAAAGTCTAAAGCATCACCAGTTTTTATTGTATGTTTATTTGTGCGACCACGTCTTAGTCCAATTCCTCCAAAAAGCTTATCTAGATAGCCTCTAATTTTCCATAAGGTATTACCATAATACCAACCATTTTCGCCGCCAATAGCACAAATTTTGGCAAAAGTTCTTTCTTCATTTTTAACTTTTCGCTCTTTAATATCTTTAAAGCAACCATACTCTGGAACATTAATGTACTTTGTAGAAACGCGTTTTTTTTGGCGACTACTTACCAAAGCATCTTTCCAGCTTGAGAGAATACTATTTTGCTCTATTTTTTTGAATGCTAACTTTATGGCTTGATCATAATTTATTGGTTTTATGTCTAGTAAGGTATTAATATTACTAGGCTTACCAATAATTTCTACACCCATACTATTAACCAATGTTCTTGCTAATTTATATGATGTAGAGGTTACAAAATACAACCAGTAGCTTGATAAATTTGGAGTCATCACAGGAACTGTAATAATGCTTCTTTTTAAGTTTCTTGCTTTAGCAAAACGAAGTAATAGCGCTTTATAGGTTAAAATTTCTGGCCCAAAAATATCATGAGATGTATTATATAAACGTTGGTCTCCAAGACTTTTTGTTAAAAATGAAAGTACATCTCTAATGGCAATAGGTTGCGTTTTTGTGTTAAGCCATTTTGGAGCAATCATTACAGGAAGTTTTTCTACTAAATCTCTAATAATTTCAAAAGATGAGCTTCCAGAACCTACAATAATTCCGGCTTTAAAAACCGTTAATGCATATGTACTAGATTGTAATGCTTTTTCTACATTTTGTCTAGATAATAAGTGTTTTGATAATTTTGTGTCGTTTGTAATGCCACTTAGGTAAATTACTTGTTTACACTGGGTTTGTTGTACAGCAAATTTAAAATTTACAGCACATTCTTTTTCCATTTCTTGAAACTTAGAAACAGAGTTAGACATGGAGTGAATTAAATAATATGCTGCATCAATATCTTTAGGGATATTTTTAAGAGTGTTTTTATTTAAAAAATCTACTTCAATGACTTGTACATTATGCTCGTCGTTGTATTTTTTTTCGGTTCTAAGTTTGCCTCGTACCGCACAAACTACAGTATGACCTTGCTCTATTAATAAAGGTATAATACGTTTCCCAATGTAACCAGTAGCACCTGTAACTAATATTTTCATGTTTTATTTTTTAGGTCGTTGGTACGGTAGTCGTTCTTTTAATTCTGGAAAAGTATAAGCATCTAAACCATTTATAGCTGCAATATTCGCTTTAGATAAATTAATAAAACCGTCTGTCTCTAAAATACTATTATTAATGTACATTTCTTGTATTTCTCCTAGAATTAATATGGTGTCGTTTTGCGAAATATTGTATTTACCTATATATTTCATTTTAAGTTGAACAGGAGCGTTTTTTACAAATGGTGCGAAACTATTATTTTTATATTCTGGAGTAAGATTTGTTTTATCGAACTCTGAAATTGTTTCATCATATTTAGCTGAAGTATGATGAGCATCTTTAAAATTTAAATCATAAATATGATTTATAGTGTATTCCTTTGTTTCTTGTATGTTATTAAACGTATTTCTTAAAACAGTTGTTGGCCTGCAAAAGAAACCTAAAATTGGCGGATTTGAGCCTACATGAGTCACAGAGCTAAATACTGCAACATTTTCAATACCATCTTTAGATTTTGTGGCAATAAGGTTTGCAGATTTAAATCCAGAGCAACTATTAATAAGGTTTATTTTATATAAATGCTCTAATGCGTTAATGTCTTTTAAGCTAAAATACTGCATTTATAAATTTTGAAAATTATTAATTTTAATGTTTTTTGCTTTTAAGTCGAACATTAAATTATATAGCCCAAAGAACGTACGGTTGATGTATATAAAGTGTTTAGAACCACGATTACCATTCATTTTACGTAACTCTGTACTTTTACTATATTTTTGACCTAAGGCTGTTATTTTTCCAAAAAAAGCTTCATCTGAAAAATCAAAAGTATCAACATGAAATGGTTGAGTAAAAAGACTTAACATTTCGTGAAATAACGCTGAAAAGAATTTTAGTTCTTCGGGAGAATCGTCTTCACGAAGTATTTCTAACTGAAACATTTTCTCGTTAAAAATCTTAGGGTTATTTATGCTTTCTTTTTTAGCAAGCTCAAAATATGGTGTGTAAAAATCTTCTGGTATAGTTTTCATACAACCAAAATCTAAAGCAATTAATTTGCCTTTTTTAGAAATTAAAAAATTACCAGGATGTGGATCTGCATGTACTTTTTTTAATTTATGCATTTGAAACATATAAAAATCCCATAAAGCTTGGCCAATGTTATTTGCTTTTTCTTGGTTGGTATTATACGCTGTAAATTCACTTAAATGTTCGCCTTCCATCCAATCCATTGTTATTATTCTTTCAGATGAAAGTGCTTCATAATAATCTGGGAATTTTAAATTTGGAATATGTTTACATGCAGCAGCAATTTCTTTACTCTGCTTAACTTCAAGAATATAGTTTGTTTCTTCAACCAATTTAGTTTCTACTTCTTTAAAGTATTTGTCACTATCTTTGCCTTTAATATTAAACATTTGAATAGCAATAGGCTTAACCATTGCTAAATCGCTAGAAATACTTTCTGCAACACCAGGATATTGAATTTTTACAGCTAGTTTTTTACCGTTTTTTTCGGCTAAATGTACTTGACCAATACTTGCAGCATTTACAGATGTTGCATTAAATTTATCAAAGATTTCGCTAGGTAACTTTCCAAAATATTTTTTAAATGTTTTTGTAACTAGTGGAGCAGATAATGGTGGTACAGAAAACTGTGAAAGTGAAAATTTTTCTACATAAGCTTGTGGTAAAATACTTTTTTCCATGCTTAGCATTTGTGCAACTTTTAATGCGCTACCTTTCATTTTTTTTAATCCATCATAAATATCTTCGGCATTATTTTCATTAAGTCGAGACTTTGCTTCATCTTCGGTCTTGGTTAATTTGTCACCGTAGTATTTAAGATAATTAACACCAACTTTAGCACCTGTTTGTACAAGTTTAGAAGCGCGTTGAATTTTAGATGTAGGTATTTTGTCTATCGTTTTCAATAGTGTATTGTTTTAATTAATTCATTTTTACTTTCTCTTTGAAAATAAATTTGCCAAAGTCTATTAAACTTTTAAGTGGCGCAACGTTAAGCACGTCAAAACTGGTATTAACAGATTTTTCTATAAATACATCTGTTTTTTCAAAACTTGAAGAAGTATCATCCATCCAAAACTTCATTGTTAGTAAAAGTTGTACCCAAGCACTTTCTTTTAATCCGCGATTTTGAATTTTATCTAGACGTTCTTGTTTTATATCTATTAACTCAATACCTAAGTTTGAAATGTAAGCAGTAAAACTGTGCTTTAATTCTTTTAAAACACTGTAATTTTTAAGGTTATTTTTATGTTTGTTTAATGCATAAACAACATAACTTCTGTTTGCTGTTAAGTTTTCGAAAAAAGTAAAGTAATAACTCAATAACTTGTTTCTTGGTTCGAAATCATGATAATCTTCACTTTTATTTAGTACGGCAATTGTATTATCATGAAAAGCTTTAAAAACATGTTTCTCTATGGCTTCAAATGATGTGAAATGTTCGTAAAATTTAGATTCATCAAAATTATTATGCTTTGCAAAAATGTATACAGATTTAGGTTTCTCGTCATGTTCTAATACATAATCCATATAAAATGATGTAATATTGTTTTGCGTAATGTTTTTCTTTTTTGCCATAATTTTCTCTATTAGTTGCATAAAGATACAAAATGTTTAATCATTTTTTAAAATAGTTAAACAAAATTAACTTTCATTTAATAGTTAAGTAATTATCTTCAAACTTATTTTAAGTTTTTCTTAACGTTTTAAAGATTTTCTAATTTGTAAATTTACTTTCGAAAATTTAACACTAACACATTAAAAATATTATGAAAAAATTATTGATGATTGCTTTAGTATTTGTAGCCTCTTTTGCTGGAAATGCACAAATAGAAACACCACAACCTAGTCCGTTTTCTAAGGTTGAACAAAAAGTAGGTTTAACAGATATTACAGTAGAATACTCAAGACCAGGAATGAGAGGACGTACTATTTTTGGTGATTTAGTACCTTACGATAAAATGTGGAGAACAGGAGCTAATGCTAATACTAAAATCACTTTTAGTGATGATGTTATGATAGGAGGAAAAACTGTTAAAGCAGGTTCTTACGCAATTTTTACAAAGCCAGGAGCTAAAACATGGGAAGTTATTTTTTATGCCAATACAGATAATTGGGGAACACCACAAAATTGGGATGAAAAATTAGTAGCAGCTAAAGTAAATGTTGATGTTATTGATGTGCCTATGAATATTGAAACATTTACTATAACTTTTGATGATTTAACTAACGACTCTGCTTTGTTAGGTTTATTATGGGAAAAAGTATATGTAGGTGTTAAAATTGAAGTACCAACTGCTAAAAAAGTATCTGCTAGTATAGATAAAGTAATGAATGGTCCTGGAGCTGCAGATTATTTTGCTGCTGCACGTTATAACTTAGAATCTGGTGGAGATATTAATAAAGCTGTTACTTGGATTGATAAAGCTATTGATATGACAAAAGATAATCCTCGTTTTTGGTATTTACGTCAGCAGTCATTAATTCATGCAAAAGCAGGAAATAAAGCAAAAGCTATTGCGGCTGCAAAAGCATCATTAGCTGGAGCTGAAAAAGCTAAAAATGCAGATTATGTAAAAATGAATAAAGACTCATTAAAAGAATGGGGAGCGATGTAGAATTTGCTACAACAATTTTTATATTTTAAAACAAAAAAAAGCGCAATTTATAGATTGCGCTTTTTTTGTTAATATATTTATTTTAAATATGTTGGTCTACTAAAATGGCATTACCATCTGGATCCATAACAACAAAACTTGCAGGTCCAGACGTGTTTTCGTCTGCTTCTTTAGTTATTGCAATACCTTTAGATTTTAAATGTTTTTGTATGGTTCTAACATCATCAAAATCCTTTAACGTTTTTGCATTCTCGTCCCAACCAGGATTAAAGGTTAGAATATTATTTTCAAACATACCTTGAAACAAACCTATTAAGGTGTTTTCATTTTTCATGATTAGGTAATTGTTTTCTAAGTTACCGGCAAATACTTTAAAACCTAAAGTTTCGTAAAATGCTTTGGATGCTACTATGTCTTTAACGGCTAGACTTGCAGAAAATGCGCCTAATTTCATAAGTGTAAAATTTTAGTTTTTTTACAAGTTACGTATTTAATTTTTTTTCAATTTTTAAAATTGTATTCCAATTTCGGGTGGTTATATTTTTGCTGAATTCTTTTTCTAAAACAGCCATAGCTTTTGGTGTTTTAGATTTTGAAACATCAATCAAACTTATAATAGCATTAGCTTTTAAACTTAAAATTTGAAACGATTGGTCTTCACTTTGCCATGGTAATTGAAATGGAGCGTTTGTTTTAGTTTTTAAAAATGAAATATAAAACCTTAAATCTTTGGTTAATGTTTCGTTTTTAAAAGGATTTGCTTCAACTATTTCTATAATACTTTTAGCAGTTCTAATTATTGTTGGTATTGCAAAGCCAAATGCACGCTCTAAGTGATTTGCCATTTTTTCTTCAAGATTTTCAATACTATCTTTTGGTGCTTCAAAAATAATATTGCCAGAATTTAAAAGTGTTTCAATATTATTAAAACCAATAGTTTTTAAGCTTTCTTTTAAAATAGCCATTGGCACTTTTTTATTGCCACCAACATTTATTCCTCTTAAAAATGCGACATAACGTATTGTTTTAGTTTTATTTATCATTTTATGAAGATTGTACACTCAAATCTTTTCCTTGAGTTGGTTTTAAACCTTGTATTAAACAAGCAATTGTAATAACAATGACGCAGCCAATAAAATTAAGCCATAAAAATGGTAGGTTTATATATTCAAATTCATTTAATAAAAATAGAGCGATAACAATAAACTGTGTTATAAATGCAGCTATAAATACAGCATTTGCTCTTACAAATTTGAAGAAAAAAGCAAGTAAAAATATACCTAAAACATTTCCATAAAATATAGAACCAATAATGTTTACAAGTTGTATTAAATTTTCGGCTAAGTTGGCAATACAGGCAACACATATTGCTAGAATTCCCCAAATAAGGGTAAACCATTTAGAGGTTTTTACCATTTGAGTTTCGGTTTTTTTACCAACTCTGTGTTTGTATAAATCTATAGTTGTTGTACTTGCTAACGCATTAAGTTCACTGGCTGTACTTGACATTGCTGCCGATAATATAACGGCTAACAGTAAGCCTATTAGTCCTTTAGGTAAATTATTAAGTATAAAATGGATAAAAACATAATCTTTATCGTTACTCTCAACTTTTAGGTTTTTGGCTTCGCCAGCTTTCTCTATTAAAACTCTAGCTTTTTCACGTAGCGCATCATTTTTAGAATTTAATGCAGCGATAGTTGCTGTATTTCTATCTGGATTTGAAGAAAAGGCATTTATAGCATTTTTCTTTTCTGTAAATAATAGTGTTTGCTCTTCTTGAATGGCTTTATACTCGTCGGCAAATTGTGAGTTTAAAACCACTTCTGTAGCTGTTGGATTAAAGTTTACTGGTGCTTGATTAAACTGGTAAAACACAAAAACCATTACACCAACAAACAGTATAAAAAATTGCATTGGTACTTTTAAGAGCCCATTAAACATTAAGCCTAATTGCATTTCTTTTGCAGATTTTCCTGATAAATAACGTTGTACTTGGCTTTGGTCTGTACCAAAATATGAAAGCATTAAAAAAGTGCCGCCAATAATACCACTCCAAAAGGTGTAACGATTATTTAAATCGAAAGAAAAATCAAGCACTTCCATTTTGCCACTAGCACCTGCAATTTCTACAGCTTTAGTGAATGAAATATCGTCTGGTAATTTGTTAAAAATTAAAACAAAGGCAATAATCATTCCTGTAAAAATTACAACCATTTGGTGTTTTTGGGTAACATTTACAGCTTTAGTTCCGCCAGAAACGGTATAAATTATAACAAGAACACCAATAATAACATTAAGTAATAATAAATTCCAGCCAAGTACAGCAGAGAGTATTATTGCAGGAGCAAAAATAGTTATTCCTGCTGCTAGACCACGTTGTATTAAAAATAGAATTGCGGTTAAGGTTCTTGTTTTTCTATCGAATCTATTTTCTAAAAACTCGTAAGCTGTATATACCTTTAAACGGTGATATAATGGTATAAAAACCATGCAAATTACAATCATGGCAATAGGAAGTCCAAAATAAAATTGAACAAATCCCATACCATCATTAAATGCTTGACCAGGTGTAGATAAAAAGGTTATAGCACTGGCTTGTGTTGCCATTACAGATAAACCAATAGTCCACCATTTTGATGTATTGCCGCCTTTTAAATAGTCTTGTACATTTTTACTACCTCTAGTTTGTATAGTACCATAAATAACTATAGTTAATAAAGTACCTATTAAAACAATCCAATCTAATGTCTGCATGCTTAAAAAGTGTTAGTAATTATATAGAATGCAATAATGTAAGCTGTATTAGCAACTAATATTAGTGTGTAAAGTTTATTCCACTTGTATTTTGGTTGGTCTTTCATAGTAAAATTGTATTTAAACTTAGTATTGTTAGTTATACTAAATTAAATTTTAGTGTTTTAGTTTTTAATATCTAAGGTATTAGAAATGTCTCCTTTACCAATACTTAACATATTTGCAAATAGGCGATAAGCACCAGAAACACCAGCAGGAAATTCTCTAAAAAAACTTAATCCAGTATAGATATAATGGCCTTTTCCATGTTTTGCTACTAGTAAGCTTCCTTTTTTTGTAGATTCTCCTTTATCACTCATAGCAAGCATAGGTGTAAATTCTTTTGCCCATTTGTTAGGAAAATATAAACCACGCTCTTGAGTCCAACCATTAAAATCTTTAGTAGTGATTTTGTTAGGATAGTTCATTAACTCGTGCTTTGGTTCTAATAATTTAACTTCGGCAAACTCATCGGTTACACGATCGCGAGAAAGAGTTAAACTGTAAGGCGCGATGTTTTTTACTTTTACACGATGGCTTGTATTATACTGCACAATCATGTTACCTCCATTAGCAACAAAATCGAACAAAATATCTTGCTTAAATTTTAATGCTTCAACAGTATTGTAAGCACGAATTCCAACAACTACTGCATCAAAATTACTTAGTTTTTCTGTTGTAATATCTTCTGGTTTTAATGTTATTACATTATAACCAATTTGCTCTAAACTTTCTGGAACAACATCTCCGGCACCTTCAATGTATGCAATGTTTTCACCTTTCTTTTTAATATCTAAACGTACAATTTTACTTTCGCTTGGTAGTAAAACGGTTTGAAATGGGATGTGTTCGTAATCTATTTCAATTAATTCTTTGTTGTAGTCTTTATCGCCAATAGTTACAATTGGAGATAAAATGCCTTCACTTTGATTTTTTGGTGGAATTACAGTAAAAATTACAGTTTGTTCTTGGCCTTTATTTGCAATTTCTATTTTTTGTTGTTTTGGGTAAACATTCCAATCTTTTGGGTAATCCATTTTTATAACACCTTCAACATTATCACGACCTGCGCGAACTATTACAGGAATTTCCTTTTGTTGGTCGTTTTCAAAAATGATTACTTTTTTAGATACTTTTGCAGAGACTTCTGGAATAATTTCAAAAGGTCTGTACAATTCGCCTTTATCTGGTTTAGAATATCTGTACACTACATTTTTTGTAATGGTAAGTGGTTTGTCGTTTATTTTTAAGTTAAAATCTACAGTTAAAGCTCTTGGTGTTTCTGGCTTACCAATTAAGCTTTTGTCTTCTACAGTATACATGCCTAAACTTCCTTTTTGTTCTAACCAATAAGGAGTTGTTGGTTTTGTTTCTTCGGAAATACTAACAGTTTCGTTAAAATTAAATTTTTCGTTAGTATTTAATTTTTGTGCTTTTAAATTTGCTGTTTTGTTTGTTGAAATTAAATATGAAGTTAATTCTATATTTGAAGCACTTCGGTTTAAAACCTCTAAATCAATTTCAATTTGTTCTCCTGGACTAGATGTTGGAGCAGAGGCAGAAGCTTCTAGATATAAACCAGCACAAGCTTCAATTATTGCGTCTATTTCTTTAGTTTTAATTGTTTTCCAATGCTCGTTATCTAAAGTTTGTATTAACTCACGAGCAGACATTAATTCGCTTAAATGTGCTGCAGGATTTTGAAAATTAAACTCTGTCTCAACTTTATTTAATACGCTATAGATAAAGTTTCCGTTTTTAACGCGATTCCAAGTTGTATCTATACCATCAAAAATATTAGACTTATCTTTTGGTAAATCTCCTTTTAATAATTCTACATATTCTGTTTGCGATCCACGTTGTGTTAAACGACCAAATCCTTGGCATAAATGTTTACTACTTGCTAATGCTGCAACTTCGTTGTTTGAAAGACCTTTTGATGGGTAATATACACCAACATCGAAGCTTAATAAGTTTGATTTATCTGCTGCGTCAAATTTTTCTTGACTACCATAAAACCACCACGATGTATTAAAAAATTCTCGTTTTGGTTGCCAAGCACCATACTTTTTAACTTGTTCTGGGTATATGTTTTTATTGTTTGCAAGGTCAAAAGCTTCTACGCTTAACATTGCAGAAGTGGTGTGATGACCGTGTGTGGTTCCAGGACTTCTATGGTCAAAACGATTAATAATAATATCTGGTTTAAATTGGCGTATGGCTAAAATAACATCACTTAAAACTTGTTCTTTATTCCAAATGGCTAAGGTTTCGTCTGGATGTTTAGAGTAACCAAAATCGTTGGCTCTTGTAAAGCGTTGCTCGCCACCATCGGTTTTTCTAGCGGCTAATAATTCTTGTGTTCTAATAACACCTAAAAGTTCTCTTATCTCTGGTCCAATTAAATTTTGGCCACCATCACCACGCGTTAAAGACAAGTATGCTGTTCTGGCTTTTACTTGGTTAGACATGTAAGAAATTAATCTTGTGTTTTCATCATCTGGATGCGCTGCTACATATAAAACAGAGCCTAAAAAGTTAAGTTTTTGTACAGCATCGTGTATTTGAGATGCGTTTAATTTTTCTGGTTGTTGAGCAAAACTATTTATAAAAAAAGCGAATATAAATAGGAGAGAAGCGGTAATTTTATACATTGTTTTTATTGAGTTTACCTCGAAAAATTGACGAGTACCCAAATATAAACAATCACTTTTTTAATAACGGATTTTAGGTTTTCTTTAACTTTTTATTAAAAATTACTGGTGATTTAAAGCCATTTTTTACGTTTAAAATAATACATCATGGCTATAAAAATAACAATCATTACTAACCAAACAATATGGTAGCCGTATTTGTAATCTAGTTCAGGAATGTTTTGAAAATTCATACCGTAAATACCAGCAATAAATGTTAGTGGAATAAATATGGTAGAAATTATGGTTAGTACTTTCATGACCTCGTTCATTCTATTACTTATGGTTGTCATGTACATATCCATAAGTCCCCAAATCATTTCACGATAAATATCTATAGTATCTGACACTTGGATGATGTGATCGTAAACATCACCAAAATAATGTAGTGTTTTATTGTCTATAAGTTTACTTTCGCTTTTATCTACACGATTTATTATTTCGCGAAGAGGAAAAATAGCACGCCTTATTTTTAAAACTTCTCTTTTAAGTTCTTGAATATCTGAGGTTATTTCTTCTTTAGTTAAACCTTCAAATAAATTATCTTCTAAATCTTCAATTTTATTACCCATTGTTTCAATAATGGCATAATAGTGATCTACAATAGAATCTATTAAAGCATACAGTAAATAATCTGGACCTAAACCTCTAATTCGACCTTTAGATTGCCTTATGCGTTCTCTTAAAGCATCGAAAACATCACCTTCTGCTTCTTGTAAAGAGAGTACATAGTTTTCTCCAAGTATTAAACTTACTTGTTCAGAAACTATAGTTTCAGACTCATCATAATACATCATTTTTAATACTATAAAAATGTAGTCTTCAAATTCATCTATTTTTGGTCGTTGTCCTGTATTAACAATATCTTCTAATACTAATGGATGTAAATCGTAATGCTGACCAAGTTTTTCAATTTCATCGATATGGTTTAAGCCATTTAAATTTATCCAAGTCACTGTATTAGACGATTTAAATTTAAAAGCTTCTTCTATATTTACTAATTCCTTTTCGATAATGGAATCTATATTATAATCAAAAGTTTCAATAAAAAGCTTTTGTGTTTCCTTTTTACCTGTATAAACAAGAGCTCCAGGTACTTGGCCAACTTGTTTTTTATAGTTTTGAGTTCTTTTTTTAGATTTACGTCTTGCCATAAATAATTAGTTAATGAAAGTCTCCAAAATCTTCTATGGCATCTTTCTCGACTAAAGTTACTGCTTTTTGAAGAATTAAATTATTTGGATAAGTTACCAAGTCGCCATTATCTAACCTTAAATGAAGCTGAAACGCTCTAATGTCTTCAATTATAGCTTCTATTGGATAGTCTTTGTCATGAATTTTAATTTTGTCGCCCACTTTATATGGGAATGAAAAAAACATGATAATACCTGAAGTTACATTGCTTAATATAGACCAAATAGCGAAAAGACCAATACCAATTACAGCAAAAACGGAAGAAAATATAAGCGAAATATCTCTTGCTTCAAGTCCAAAAATAAAGGCTTCAACCAATATAAAAATTAATAATAGCGTGACAGTAAAGTAGCGTGAAATTAATTTTACACGTGCATCGTTAATTGCACTTTTTTGACCAATTTTTCTTATGGTCATTTTACCTAAAGTTCGAATAACTATAAAAATAGCGAGTACTATTAAGGTGTTAATTAAAGGTGTTTGGTATGTTTCCAATGGATTTTTAAAAATTATTTTAATTGAAGCTTTTTGCGTAAAGTGGTATCCTTATTCGTTTTTTTATTCCAGTAAGCAGATTTAATTGTTTTTAATTTTGTTGCTTTAGTAACTTGATTGTTTATAGTTTCTTGCCAAGAAATTATTTCGAATGGGAAATTTTTATTGAAAGTAATACTTAAATTTCTATTTAAATCTGGAAAATTTAATGAATACTTATTTTCTTTTAGCTTAGCAATTACATTATATGCTTTAATGGGTTTGTGGTTTAAAGTAGTGAACTCTAAAGACGGAATAACTTTAATGTCACCAACGGGTAGGGATTTTGGGTTTATACGAAGTTTAGCCCATAATTCGTTCTCTAAAATGGCTTTATCAATATTGTAAGATTTGTCTCCTGTAGTTTCAAAATAGGAATGCTGTTTGAGTTCAAAGTTATTTCTATTATTTAATTGCACGTATTGTTGGCCACACCATTCTTGTACAGAACTTGAAACTTTTATTGCGTGTTGGTTATTGGGTATAGGATAAAATGTACTTTGCATTATAGAATATGGGTAAACACCGGTAACAAAATTTTTAGTTGCATTAAGTTTTAATACCGAAACATTTGAAGCATTATTTTGGTCTGCTTTTACTTGTTTGTCTTTTAAAAAAGGTTCTGTAACATAAACCAAAACAGCTGTACCTTCGCGTATTTCGCCATATCTGGATTGCGATAATTTAAATGATGTAATCTCGGCTTCTCCACTATACCAGTAATCTTTAAAACTTTGATTTGGTTTAAATGCCTTAGCTTTAGAAGTTGTTTCAGTTTTTATATTTTTTGGAATTTGTACTGTTGTATTTTTTTCATTTTTACAAGAAAAAAAAGTACATAAAAAAAGAAAACTTAATATTAGTTTAAAGGCATTCAAGTTGTTCATTATTAGCTGTTTTAGATGTAAATTTAACTATCTAAAAGTGATCTGCAATATAGTTTAACGTTTCGTAAACTAAATGCGTAGGCATTCCCATTACATTAAAATAGGAACCTTCTATTTTAACCACACCTATTTGTCCTATCCATTCTTGAATACCATATGCTCCAGCTTTATCTAATGGCGCGCAAGTATTTATGTAATGCCATATTTCTTTATTTGTAAAGGCTTTAAAAGTAACTTTTGTTACTGCGTTTACAGTTTTTTGAAACGTTTTTGTTCTAATACAAACCGAAGTAATAACCTCATGTGTGGCATCACTAAGAGATTTAATTATTGCAAAAGCTTCGTCGTTGTCTTTTGGTTTTCCTAAAGCAATATTGTTGTGCCAAACAATGGTATCACTGGTTACTAAAATATCATTATCCTTTAACTCATTTAAATAAGGTAAAGATTTTAATTGTGCTAAATAGTCGCTTATTTCAAAATGAACTAATCTTTTTGGGTAATCTTCTTTTATGGTTTTAAGTCTAACTTCAAAATCTAAACCTAAATCTTTAAAAAATTGATGCCTTCTTGGAGATCCTGAGGCTAATATTATATTATGATTTTTAAGTTTAGCGTTAAGCATAATTTAATTATAAAATAAAGTAGTATAATGCCATTGCAAACATGCCGGTTATCATTACCAATTTAAGCATTAAACTAATATGTTTAAAATCTTTATTATTTTCTGCCATAAATAATTTTATAGCAATATAAATTAAAGGCGCAATAACTAATATTAAAAAGTAGATAATTGCTTCTACATGCATGTAAACAAACGTACCTATATAATAAGCAATTATAAGTATTAAAAGACACGTAAGAGCAAAGGCTATTTTAGCTGTTCTAGTTTTGCCAAATAAAATTGGTAAAGTTTGCATACCAGATTTATGGTCGCCATCTACATCTTGAATATCTTTTACAATTTCTCTAATAAAATTAATTGAAAAGGCAAGTATGGCAAAGTCTGTTAAAACCTCAAACATACTAGATTGTACTACTTGATTGCCTGAGTTAATTGCAGGAATTAGTTCAAAAATCCCAACAATTAATAAACTTAAAGCAACTATTGCAGATACTACAATATTACCAACTACAGCAATTTGCTTTAAGTAAGTAGCATAAATATAAAGTAGACCAGATGTGGCTAGAAAAACAATAAAAAACGGAGGTCTGCCAACAGAGTTTGATAGGTAATAGCCTAGACCAACACCTATAACAGTAAATAAAATATAGAGTTTGTTGGCTGTATCTTCGCTTAAAGTTTTACCTACAATTAATTTATTTGGTTTGTTTACAGCATCAGTCTCTATGTCGTAAATATCGTTAATAACATATCCGCCAGCAGCAATAAAAATAGTAGCAAAAACCAATACAGCAAAGCCAATACCATTTAATGTAATATCTACAGCAAATGCTGGAAATAAAGCATATTTAATTAAGAGTTGCACTACAGCAATCATAATTAAATTTTTATATCTAATAAGGTTTAATATTTTCAATGGTTTAAGTTTTTAAATTTTTTATGTAGTGATTATCTATAAAGAAGCATCAAAAAAACCTTCCCAGTTTTTACGGACTTTTAAAACTTGCTCTATAACATCTCGAACACTACCGTTACCACCTTTTTTATGTGAAATATATTTTGAAACTGCTTTAACTTCTTTTACAGCATCTTGCGGGCAAGTAGCTAAACCAACTAATTGCATAACTGGAATATCTGGTATGTCATCTCCCATATATAAAACATTTTTAGCTTCAACATTTTTTTTAGCTATATAATCTTCAAATTGTTCTATTTTATTGTGTGCGCCTAAATAGACATCTGCTACGCCTAAGTGTTCTAATCTTTTACGAACACCTTCATTCGTTCCGCCAGAAATAATGCAAACATTGTAACCATTATTTAAAGCATGTTTTATTGCATAACCATCTTTAACATTCATGGTGCGAAGCATTTCTCCAGTTGTTGTAATTGTTAATGAACCATCTGTTAATACGCCATCAACATCAAATATAAATGTGTTAATGTCGCTTAAATATTCTTTATAGCTTTTATCAGTCATAATATGCAATTCTTATTTTTTTGGTTTTCTAGAAAACCCATGAGTTTTCTGTATAGATTTTGTTAACAAATCGTAAACTGCAATATGGTGATCGCTGTCTAATTGTTTTAGATGCCTGCGAATGGTTTTTTTATCATTTCGTTTGGCAGGTCCTGTTTGTGCCATAAATGGAGACAAACTTTCAACTTTATTGGCTGTTTCTTTAATTAAAGGTTTTAAAATATCAAATTCTGCACCATTAGCTTCAGTAATTTCATGCGCAATGCGATATAACTGATTTGTAAAATTGTTTACAAATACAGCAGCTAAATGTAAAGCTTGCCTTTGGTCGCTATTTACTTTATGACTTTTACTGCCTATAGCCTTAGCTAACTGTTTTAAAACAGGTAAATCCTTTTTGTTTAAAGCTTCGACACAAATAGGTACTTCACTAAAATCTACATCTGCATCTTTAGAGAATGTTTGTAAAGGATAAAAAACACCGCGTTTTTGTTTCATATCTACAGCATATAAACTTGTGCTTCCAGAAGTATGAACCACCAAACGGTCTGCAAATGGCAAGGCTTTAGATAAATCTTCAATAGCATCATCGCTAACTGCTAAAATATAAATATCGGCTAAAGTTAATTCATTTAAATTATTTGTAATCTCAACATCGTTTTTATACGATTCAATAGCTTTTAAACTACGGTTATACCATTGTTTTACAGTAACTTCATCTGTATTTTTAAAAGCTTTATATAAATGTGACGCTACATTTCCAGCGCCTAATAGTACTACTGTTATCATAGCGCTAAAATAAGTATCTATTTAATGATATAAAAGGTGTTTAAACTATCTTTGTAAACAATGTGCAAAATTGATATTAATTCTCGAGAAGATATTTACTTATTAGTTTCTAGTTTTTATTCTAAAGTTAGAAAAGATAATCTCTTAGGTCCTGTTTTTAATAATATAATAGAAGATTGGGAGTCACATTTAGAACACCTTACAACGTTTTGGGAGTCAAGTTTGTTTATGTCTCGTAAATTAGAAACTAAATACCAAGGAAATCCTTTGCAGGTACATATAGATGTAGATAAAGCTAGTAATAGTAAAATAACCCAAACCCATTTTGGTATATGGCTACAATACTGGCTTCAAACTATAGACGAATTATTTACAGGAGAAATTGCCGAAAACGCTAAACGCCGTGCTCAAAAAATGAGCACATTTATGTACATGAAAATATTTGAAGATCGCACAAAAAAGAACTTATAATTTTAACAGTTTTTAACGGTATTTTCAATAAAGAGAAACAACCAAAAACCCTTATCTTTGCACGAGCTAAATATAGCCTTGATTCTTATGCAAAATAAACTCGCAAAAATTCTCTTCTCTACTCGTTTAACTGCTATTTTATTTGTTGCTTTTGCCCTAGCTATGGGTATTGGTACTTTTATGGACGCAGGACAAGATACATCTCCAACTCCATATTCTCGATATTGGATATATAATACCTTATGGTTTGAAGCTATAATGGCATTTTTTGTAATCAATTTTATTGGAAATATTTTTAGATTTAGATTGCATAAAAAAGAAAAGTGGGCAACTTTAGTATTGCACTTATCATTTATATTTATTCTTTTAGGCGCTTTTGTAACACGATATATTGGTTACGAAGGTAAAATGCCAATTTTTGAAGGCGAAACAGAAAACACTTTTTTATCTGAAAAAACCTATGTTTCGGCACTTGTAAATGGTGATTACAAGATAGGTGATGTGCCACAACGTTTGCGTATAGAAGAAAAAGTAGATTTTTCTGAAAGATTAAATAATTCTTTAAGCATTAATACAACTTATGGTAACACACCAATAGAAATTACTTTAGATAAATTTATTGAAAATGCCGAAGAAGATATTATTCCTAACGAAACAGGAGAAGAATATCTAAAATTAGTTGAAGCTGGAGAAGGTACACCACACAATCACTTTTTAAAAGCTGGAGAAGATCAATTAGTACACAACGTAATTTTTACATTAAACAACCCTAAAAAAGGAGCGATTAATATTTATAACGATGAAAGAGGTTTGCGAATAGAATCTCCTTTCGAAGGTGAGTACCTTCAAATGGCAACCATGAATGAAGGTAAACTTATAAAAGATAGCATACAACCACTAATGTTACGTTCTCGTTATGTTATTGGTAACATGCAAATGGTGTTTCCAAAGCCAGTAATAAAAGGAGAGTTTGATGTAGTTAAAAAATCTAAACTTCTTAAAAGCGATGAAGATGGAGTGGTTTTAAATGTAACCGCAAACGGAGAAACTAAAAAAGTAAACCTTTTAGGTGGAGTAGGCACTAATAACCAATGGAAAAAAGTAAATGTTGGCGGTCTAGATTTCGATTTAAAATTTGGATCTAAAGTATTAGAACTTCCCTTTAAAGTAAAACTAAATGACTTTGTAGCAGATAAATATCCAGGAACAGAAAATAGCTATTCTGCCTTCTCTAGTCAGGTTACTATTTTAGATGAAGAAAAAGGTGATTTTGATTATAAAATTTATATGAACCACGTACTAGATCATCGTGGATATCGTTTTTTTCAATCTGGTTTCGATAATAACGAACAACGTACCATACTATCTGTAAATCATGACCGTTGGGGAACCTGGTTAACCTATTTGGGTTACATGTTATTATATTTTGGCTTAATGGCTATTTTATTTGATAAAAACACACGTTTTGCCGATTTAAAAAAAATGTTAGAAAAGGTAAAAGCCAAAAAAAGTAAGTTTACAACAATACTCGTATTATGTTTTGCATTGTCAGGATTTGCACAAGATCAAGAGCATAACGAACATGATGGGCACGACCATAGCGCTCATAGTATTACGACAGAGCAAACTATAGAGCAGCAAGTAGAAACTACTAATATAAAAGAAGAACCAGCCCAAAGCATCTCTTTTGCAGAAAGTAAAGCACAAGTAGATTCTATTTTAAAAGCAAATGTTGTTAATAAAGCTGAAGCTGAAAATTTTGGAAAACTAGTAATACAGGATATAGGCGGTAGAATGATGCCTGTAAATACTTATGCTTCAGAATTTTTAAGAAAATTAAGCAAAAGTGATACTTACGAAGGCTTTTCTGCAGATCAAGTATTTTTATCAATACAAGAAAGTCCTTTATTATGGTATAACGTACCAATTATCTATTTAAAACCTAAAAAGGGAGATTCTATTAGAAAAATAATAGGTTTAGATAAATCTGAAAATTATGCAACATTAGCACACTTTTTTACAAACCGTGGAGATTACAAACTATCTCCATATTTAGAAGAAGCTTATAGAGCGCAAATACCTAGCGGATTTCAAAAAGAATTTAAAGAAACAGACTCTAGAGTAAATTTATTATATAATACAATAGATGGTAAGTCTTTAAGAATTTTTCCTGTTCCAAATGATGAAAATAACAAATGGATATCTCAACCAGAATATAGAAAAGAAGGTTATAGAGAACAAATAAAAGATTCTACTTACCGTGGTTTTATAGATAATAGTTTTGGCTTGTATTTGTATAGACTAAATCAGGCAAAGCAAACAGGAGATTATACCGAAACAAACAAATTATTAGAGGCTTTCAAGAAAAATCAAAGAAAGTTAGGAGCAGAAGTTATGCTTAGTGATGAGAAAATTAATACAGAAATTCTTTATAATAAGTATGACATTTTTAAAAAACTTTTTAGTTGGTATATGTACGCTGGCTCATTACTATTTGTAATATTAATAGTCCAAATTTTTAAAGATAAAAGCAAAGCCCTAACAATAGCTGTAAAAGTTTTAATTTGGATTATTGTAGGTTTATTTTTGTTACACACCTTAGGTCTTATAGCACGTTGGTATATTTCTGGTCATGCACCGTGGAGTGATGCTTACGAGTCTATGATTTATGTAGCTTGGGCTACAATGCTTTTTGGTTTAATTACAGGTATTAGTAAGAAAAAAGAACCAAAAACAGCAGTTAAAGAGAATAAGACATCAGGAATATTAAAGTTAATTTCTGGAAAACGAGAAACTAGTGATTTAACAATAGCAGCAGGTGCTTTTGTAACATCTATGATTTTAATGATTGCGCACTGGAACTGGATGGATCCTGCAATTGCAAACTTACAACCTGTTTTAGATAGCTATTGGTTAATGATTCATGTTGCTGTAATTGTAGCTAGTTATGGTCCATTTACATTAGGAATGATTTTAGGTGTTGTAGTCATGCTTTTAATGATTTTAACAAATGCCAAGAATAAAGATAAAATGCTACTAAGTATAAAAGAACTTACTATAATTAACGAAATGGCTTTAACCGTAGGTTTAGTAATGCTTACTATTGGAAACTTTTTAGGAGGTATGTGGGCAAACGAAAGTTGGGGACGTTATTGGGGTTGGGACCCTAAAGAAACTTGGGCGTTAATTAGTATAATGATTTATGCCTTTGTTATTCACATGAGACTAGTACCAGGATTACGTGGTCGATGGTTTTTTAACCTAATGTCTATTGTAGCGTTTGCAAGTATAATGATGACGTATTTTGGAGTAAACTTCTATCTAGCAGGTTTACACTCTTATGCTAGTGGAGACCAAATAATAAGTGTTAAATTTATAGCCATTGCTGTTGGTATTGTAGCTGCATTAGGATTTTTTGCTTATTTAAAGTATAATAAGTATTACAAAAAATAGACTTAAATATTACATGATGGGTTTTTTTAAAGAGTTTAAAGAGTTTGCCGTAAAAGGTAATATGATGGATATGGCCATTGGTATTATAATTGGAGCATCTTTTAATAAAGTAATAGATGTTTTAGTAAAAAAAGTACTAATGCCACCATTATCTCTAATGAGTGATGGTATAAATCTTGAAGATAAAAAAATCATTCTTAGAGAATCTAATATAGACACATCTGGTACTGTTTTGGCAGAAGAAGTCGCTATACAATATGGTGCTTTATTAGAAGCATTTATAGATTTTTTAGTAATAGGTATAACAGTGTTTCTTGTGGTAAAAGCTATGAACCGTTTGAGAGATAAATCCCATGACACAAAAAATAAAACAGTTAAAACGCCTAAAGATATAGAGTTACTTACAAACTTAAACGAGTTAATGCAAGAGCAAAATAAGCTTTTAAAAACAAAAACTAATTCTAAGTAAAATAAAAAAAGCAACAAATAGTGGATTTTGCTGCTTTTATTATAATCAACTATAAGTAATATTTTATAGCTTGATTAAAGTTTTATTTAAATTTAAATCGTTTAACATATCATTGGTAAATTTGTAATGTCCACGTTTAGTAATAATTCTAAAACGGTTATCATTCATTCTACTTAGCACATCAAGAAAACGCCATTTTGTTTTTAGTAAACGTTGTTTTTCGCTTTTTAAACCAATTTCAAAATAATATTTTTTACTACGTCTAGTTGCTGTAATATCGGGTGTTATTTTAATATCACCTTCTTGCTTAACGTAAGATTTTGGAGACTCAAAACCTTCTACATCTGCTTTAATATTTTCAAAACCTAACTTTTCGAGGTATTGAACAGATTCTTTTATAAATGCTTCGTTTTCTTTCTTGTCAGTGTGTATCATAGTAGTTCTAAATTACAATAAATCAATATTTCTTGGTGTTAATAGCATGTTAAACCAATATATTTTTAACTTATTTTAAGAAAAATTCTGTCGTATATTTGTTCAAATACAATTTAAATATTTTAAAGAATGAGTAAAACTAAATTAGGTTTAAACACTATATGTGCTCACGTTGGCGAGATTAAAGATGAGCAGTTTAAAGGCGCGGTATCACCAATATATTTATCTTCTTCTTACGAGTATTTAGATGTCGATATTAAACGTTACCCACGCTATTTTAATACACCTAATCAAGAATATTTAGCAAAAAAAATCGCAGCTCTTGAACATAAAGAAACAGCAATGATTTTTGGTTCTGGTATGGCAGCAATAAGCCACATGTTTTTAGCATTTTTAAAAGCAGGAGATCATATTGTAGTACAAAATACCATATATGGAGGCACAACAAATTTTATAAGAGAAGAGTTTCCAAAACTTGATATAGAATTTACATTTACAAATGGGTATAGTAAAGCAGATTTTGAGGCTGCAATACAACCTAATACAAAACTTATACATATAGAAACGCCATCTAATCCTTTACTAACAGTAACAGATATTAAAGCAGTAGCTAAATTAGCAAAACGTAAAAAAATAATAACAAGTATAGATAATACTTTTGCAAGTTCTGTAAACCAAACTCCAGCAGATTTTGGTATAGATTTAATTATGCACTCTGCTACAAAATATTATGGTGGACATAGTGATATTTGTGCAGGAGCTGTTGCTGGTTCTAAGGAGCATATGGATAAAATCTGGAACGTTTCTAAAAACTTAGGAGGCAGTTTAAGCGACTTTACTATTTGGATGTTAGAGCGTAGTATGAAAACGCTAGGTTTACGTGTTAAAGCACAAACAAAAAATGCTTTAAAAATGGCAAAATGGCTGCAAAAACAAGATTTTGTAAAACACGTTTATTATCCAGGTTTAAAAAGCCATCCAGAATATGAATTAGCAAAAATGCAAATGAAAGGTTTTGGAGCTATGCTATCCTTTGAATTACAAGATGAATTAGATGCAGTGATATTTCAAAAAAAATTAAAACTAATTAAAGCATCCATGAGTTTAGCAGGTGTAGAAAGCACAGTTTTAAACCCAGCACAAACATCACACTCATTATTAACTCAAGCCCAACGCGATGCTTTAGGAATAAGCGATGGACTAATACGTTTCTCGGTAGGCATTGAAGCTGTAAAAGATTTAAAACAAGACATTAAGCAAGCCATTAAATCTCTATAAGCTTTGCATAAAAATAATAAACACAACGCACAGTACGATTTAGAAAAACTTGTAAAAGTACTTCCTGAATTACAACCACATATTTTTGTAAATAAACACGGCAATAGCACTATAGATTTTGCTAACCTAGAGAGTGTAAAATTGTTAAATACGAGCCTTTTAAAGGCATATTATAATATAGACTATTGGCAATTTCCAGAAGGTAATTTATGTCCGCCAATACCAGGAAGAGTAGACTATATTCATTATTTAAACGATTTAATAAAAACACTAAATATAACAGGTGCACCAAAAATTTTAGATGTGGGCACAGGTGCCAATTGCATTTATCCGTTACTTGGTAATGCCGAGTATAATTGGCGTTTTTTAGCTTCAGATTGTAATGAGAAAGCAATCGCTTCCGCAGAAAACATAATTGCTAAAAATAATTTAAAAGAAGAAATTAAATTAATTTTACAAGAGGATGAAAATTTAATTTTTAAAGGCATTTTAAAACCTGAAGATACATTTGAAGCCACGTTGTGTAATCCTCCTTTTTATAAAAATGAAGCTGAAGCAATAGCGGCAACAACTAGAAAATTAAAAGGCTTAGGGAAAAGTACAGATACCGTAACAAGAAATTTTGCAGGACAAGCTAATGAGCTTTGGTATAAAGGAGGAGAAAAAGCTTTTTTACATAATTATTTATACGAAAGTTCTCTGTTTAAAACACAGTGTTTTTGGTACACCATTTTAGTGTCTAATAAAGATCATGTTAAAACAATGAAAACATCTTTAACAAAATTAGGAGCAACCACTATAAAAGTAATAAATATGAGTCTAGGTAATAAGCAAAGTAGAGTAGTAGCCTGGACTTTTTTAAATAATAAAGAACAAGAACTATGGCAAAGTAAATAGCCAATGTTTTAAAATGTAATAACAATATGAAATTAGATATATTAGCTTTTGGTGCACATCCAGACGATGTAGAATTAGGAGCTGGAGGAACACTTTGTAAAGCAATTGCCCAAGGTAAAAAAGTAGGTGTTGTAGATTTAACACGTGGCGAATTAGGAACTCGTGGTACGGCAGAAACAAGAGATCAAGAAGCAGCAGATGCTGCTAAAATTATGGGAGTTGCAGTTAGAGAGAATCTTAATTTTGCTGATGGTTTTTTTATAAATGATAAAACACACCAACTAGAAATTATAAAAATGATACGAAAGTATCAACCAGAAATAGTACTGTGTAATGCTATAGATGATAGACATATAGATCATGGTAAAGGCAGTAGGCTAGTAAGTGATGCTTGTTTTTTAAGTGGACTAATTAAAATAGAAACATTTATTAATGATGAGTTACAGGAAAAATGGAGACCTAAGTTAGTTTACCATTATATACAGTGGAAAAATATAGAGCCAGATTTTGTTGTTGATATTTCTAACTTTATAGAACAAAAGCAAGAAGCTGTAAATGCTTATGGTACACAGTTTTTTAATAGCAAAAGTAATGAGCCAGAAACGCCAATTACAAGCAAATCTTTTATAGATAGTGTAAATTATAGAGCCAGAGATTTAGGCAGATTGGTAGGAGTAGAGTATGCAGAAGGTTTTACGGTTGAGCGTTACGTAACTGTTGATAGTCTATTTGATTTAAAGTAAGGGAGTTAAAAAAAATATTTTAAAATGTTTGAAAAAGTTTTTGTAGTAAAAAGGATTTCAATTACATTTGCACACGCATTGTAAAAATGCACACAAATGGTGGTTGTAGCTCAGCTGGTTAGAGCGTCGGTTTGTGGTACCGAAAGTCGCCGGTTCGAACCCGGTCTTCCACCCAAAAGCAAAAAGCCTTCAATTTATTGAAGGCTTTTTTCTTTTTTTTGCGTTAGCGATAGAACGTTTTGTTTGAGCTCCTCGCAGAGAGCGAGTAGTGATAGCGCGACCTTTAGGTAACGCCCAAATACTGTTTTACTCGGTTGCTTTGTCTACAATTATTCTATTTTCTCTATTGGCTAATTCCCATGCTGTATAGAATACTAAGCGTGTACGGTTTTCTAATAAATCGAATTCTATTTTTTCTACTGTGTCACTTGGTTTGTGATAATCTGCATGTGTACCATTAAAATAGAATATTACTGGTATGTTGTTTTTTGCAAAGTTGTAATGGTCGCTTCTATAATAAAAACGGTTTGGGTCGTTTTCGTCGTTGTATTTGTAGTCTAGGTCAATATTCATGTACTTGGTGTTTACAGCTTCTGAGATTTCGTGTAATTCTGTACTTAACTTATCACTACCAATTAGGTAAACATAATTTCTGTTTTTCTTTTCACGGTTTGGATCTGTACGTCCAATCATGTCTATATTTAAATCTGCAACTGTGTTTGCTAATGGAAATATTGGGTCGTTGTCTGTATAGTGTCTTGAGCCTAATAGGCCTTTTTCTTCTCCTGTTACGTTTAAAAATACTATTGAGCGCTTTGGGCCATTACCATCTTTTTTGGCTTTAGCGAAGGCTTCTGCTATTTCTAATACGGCTACTGTTCCAGATCCATCATCATCTGCACCGTTATATATTTTACCATCTTTTATTCCTTCGTGGTCTAAGTGTGCAGAGATTATTATGTACTCGTCTGGTTTTTGGGTTCCTTTTATTACTGCTGCTACATTTTCTGATGAGACTTCTTGTGATTTGTTTGTAAAATCTAAGCTCATATTTGTTGCTACTGCTTGTGTTGTAGTGTTTTTGCTTATGTCTGGAACTAGACTTGTTGCTAGGTTTTCGTTTATCATAAAATAATAAAACGAATCGTTGTTTTGGGCTAATGATAGTCTACCAGATGATGCTCCATATCTAAAAGCAATCATTTTATAAACATCTGGATAGTAAAAGAATACTGCTGCTGCACCACGTTTTTGTGCTGCGTCTTTTTTTGCTGCAAATTGTTGCCTGAAGTTAGACCATTTAGATTCTTCGTTTGTTCCTGAGATTACAAAAGTTCCGTCTTCGTTTTTTGGTTCACCGTTTTTTATTAAAACTATTTTACCAGTTAAATCTTCCATGTTTGTATAGCTAGAGTAGTTCTCATCGTCTATACCGTAACCTGCATAAATAATTTCGGATGTGTTTATTTTATTTGTATCTCCATTACCTACAGATACTATGTCGTCTACTTGTTTAAAAGTTTTACCATTTACTGTTACCGTAATATCTGGCGCACTCATTAATTTTAATGGTACGTTTTGAAAATAATCTCCATCTTGTTTTGCTGCTGGAACACCGTATTTAATATAGTGATTTTTTAAAAATTCTACTGCTAATTTTTGTCCTGGTTGTCCTGTTTCACGACCTTGAAACTCATCTGACGCATATTTGTAAAGCGCTGTTTTTAAATCTTGAGCTGTAATTGTGTTTGCGTAGGTTGTTGGGTTAGCTTCAACTTTTTTGTTTACAGTTTTAGTGTTATTGGTTGTTCCGCATGCTATAAGAAGTGTTGCAATTGAAAACAGAGAAATTACTTTTTTCATATAATTTAAACATTATTATTAAAGGTCTAAAATACGAGAAAAAAATAGAAAAAACGTGTCTTGTTTTTTTTTAGCTTTAAAGTGCTGTATTGTGTAATAGCATTTTATCTCTATTTGCTAGTTGCCACGCTGTAGCAAAAATTAATTTTGAACGTTTTGCTAATAAGGGATAGTTTATTTTTTCTGGTGTATCTGTAGGTTTATGGTAATCGTCATGAGTACCATTAAAATAGAATATTACTGGTATGTTGTGCTTTGCAAAATTATAATGATCGCTTCTAAAATAGTATCTGTTTCTATCGTTTTCTGCATTATATTTATAATCTAACTCTAGGTTAGTAAATGCATTATTTGTTTTTTCGTTAATAAAGTTAAGCTCTTTACTAATGCGGTCTGCACCTATAACATATATATAATTAGGGTTGTTGTTATGATGTTTATCTACACGGCCAATCATATCTATATTTAAATTAGCGATGGTTTTGCTTAGTTCGAATTTGGGATTTTGGGTATAATATAGTGAGCCTTGTAGTCCAATTTCTTCGGCTGTTAAATGTAAAAAGAGTATACTTCTTTTTGGTCTATAGCCATCGTTTTCTGCCATTTTAAAGGCTTGTGCTATTTCTAGTATTGCCATTGAGCCAGAGCCATTGTCATCTGCTCCAAAATATATTTCTTCATTTTCTATGCCTAAATGGTCTAAGTGTCCAGAAACTATTATTACTTCGTCTGGTTTTTCCTCACCTTTTATAAATGCAATAACATTTTCGGAATCTGTTGTTATTTTTTCTGGCAAAAAATTTGCAGGAACGGTTTGAAAACTTACGTCTATATTATTTTGGATATAAAAATCTTTTAAAAAATGCGATGCTTTTTTTTGTCCAGGTGTACTTATACCACGACCTTGAAATGCTTTAGAAGAAAACTTATAAAGATTTTGCTCTAATTCTTTTTCGGTTATTGTTTTTGAATACTTAACAATTAGTGTACTATCTGTAACTATAACGCTATTGTTTAGGTTTTCAATTTTTGTAGAATATTTAGTTTCTGCACAAGAACCAACAACGGCTAGTATACTGAGAATAAAAAAGGATTTCATTTATAATAAATTGAGGTTCAAATATATATAAATTGTTTTAAAATGAAGCTATTTTCCTACTCAGAAATATCGATATCTTCTAATTCCTCAATTGACTCTTCTAAAGAGTTGTCTTCTCTTTGTTCTAATTGTTGTGTATCACCTACTTCTGTAACTGTATAAATTGATTTGTAAGTTGCTAATGCAAGTGAAATTATTGTTAGTAAAAATATAAGTTGTATTGTAGATTTTTTATGGATTCCGGTTTTAGATTTAAAAAACGCTATAAGTCCAAAAACAAATGCTAATACAGCAGGTAAAAAAGCAAAATTTGAGAATGGTAATGCTGCTAAAACTACTGCAATTATTGAAAATATTAAACCTAAATATATTGCTGTTTTTCTCATAAATTATTAATTTTTTAAGCCAGTTGCACTTTTAATTTTTAACTCACCACTACCTACGGCAACTTTAAATTTGGCATATACTGGTATTTTGTTTTCGTCTGCAGTTAACCATAATAGGTTTCCGTTTCCTTTTAATACGTCGCTATTTAAAAGACTAATTTTAAGTTTAAAACATTCTTTTTTACCTAAGGCTGTGTTTATTGTTTCTTTTCCTAATAATGTGAATCTAAATTTTTTTTCTTCATTATCAAAAAGCACTGTAAATGTATCACTGTCTCCAATTGAAGCTTTTTTAATGTCTAAACTTCGTAAGTGGTAAATTGTTGTTACAATATCTTTTGTGTTTCCAGAAATGCCATAGTTTTTATTGACTTCCCAAATTGTTCCATCTCCACGTCTTTTTTTCATTTGACTTTTTACACTTCTAGATTTTGGACTGAAATTATATTTCATGAACTTGTAGTGCCCACCTTCATCTATTTCTCTTTTGTATAAATATGGTGTAAGTGTTTTAGGGTTTACATAACTTTCGTAAAGGTCTCTAATTTTAAAAAAACCATCCCATTTTGAATATGTTGTAGCTTTGCATTTTAAGCGAAGTAGCGTAGCTTTACTAGTCTTTACATTGCTGGTTTCCATGGTGACTTGTGCAAAATCCGTCATTAAACCAGACATATTATAGCCTGCTGTGAAGGTTAGTTTTTCTCCAGCTTGAAATGCGTTGTTTTGTGCATTTGTTAATAATGAAAAGCTAATTGCTAAAAATAAAAAAAGGTGTTTCATAAACAATATTTTAGTTCAAATATAAATAATGTTAACACTAATTATGCCGAAGTATTGTGTTTATATTTTATTTTAATAACTTTTTTCTTAGTATACTTTGTATATCGCTATTGTCTTTTTGTTTAATTAAGAAATGCTCTAATTGGCTTTCATGTGTAATTTGTTCGCTTTTGTCTACGAATCCATAGCCTAGATAATTTCCGTTTTTAACCATTACAAAAGCTTCTTCATTTTCTTGTCTACCTTTTTCTTTTAATATGGCATCTTTACTATTATTTACAATATCTATAATTGCGTTTGTAACGCGCTCATTATAAATGTTTACGGTTTCTTCTCCTTTACAAATACCATTACAATTTTTAATTAAATAATGAGAACAAGTAGAAACGTTTTCTTGCAAATGGCAAAATTTTGGGCATAGATTAAATTCATCACAAATTTGTTCTAAATATAGCCTAGCTTCTCTTAAACTATAAAAGGTAATTATTGGTTTTGGAGTTGCTTTACTATTATTAATAGCTATATGCATAATGTCATTTCTATCTTGATAACTAAATAACGAAAAGCCTTTTGGTGACTTTTTAGCAACTTTATTATATTGTGGGTAGTGGTGTTTTATTGCAGCATCTTCCATTAGCAAAGCAATAAATTCACTTCCTGATAGCTCGAAATCTATATGTGCAGTCTCTCTAACCATATCTAGAGATTTTTGTGCTTTACTATAAAAATGACTTAATACTCTTTTTTTTATATCTTTTGCTTTACCAACATAGACTACTTTCCCTTTTTTATTTTTAAAAAAATAAATACCTGTACTATTTGGTAAATTGTTAAAAACTTCACTTGGTAAGTTAGGCGGTAAGGTTGCTTGTTTACTATTTTTATTTAAAAATTTTAAAAATATTTCTTTTGCGTTTTCTTGTGCTTGAAGTTTTTTAAATAGTATAACTGTTGCTTCTGCGTCACCACGAGCTCTATGTCTACCATTAATACAAATATTTAAGTCTTTGCAAAGTTTACCTAAACTATAGCTGCGGTGTCCAGGAAGGAGTTTACGGCTAAGCCTTACGGTGCATAATTTTTTTCTAGTAAAATCTATTTCTAATCTTTTAAATTCTTTTCTAATTACATTGTAATCAAAATTAACATTATGAGCTACAAAAATACAGTCTTTGGTAATCTCTAATACTTTGTTTGCTATTTCACTAAATTCAGGCGCATTTGCAACTGTATTATTATCAATACCAGTTAGTGCAGTAATATGTTCAGGAATGTAACAGTTAGGGTTTACTAGAGATGTAAACTCATCAATTATTTTATTTTCGTGGTATTTAAAAATTGAGATTTCTGTAATGCGGTTAGTACGTCCAGAAGTTTCAACATCTATTATAGTGTAGAACAAATTAATTTTTTTTAGAGGTATAAAGATAGTCAATTGTCTACTTTTAAAATAGATGTAATAAAAAACCCTTGAAAATCATAATGATTAACAAGGGTTTTGCGGAGAAAGAGGGATTCGAACCCCCGGAGGTGTGACCCTCAACAGTTTTCAAGACTGCCGCATTCGACCACTCTGCCATTTCTCCTTGAGTGCCTCATAAAGCTATTTGCCTTAATGCGGCTGCAAATATAGTGTCCTTTTTCTTTCTTTTCAAATAATTTTCGAGATTTTTTTTAAAAAATTAATTTAAAATTGGAATAGGTTTCATTTGTGCGTTGACTGCCACGAACTTAAAGTATCCTGTGACAGTTAATTCTCTTTCGTAATTATACATGTTTTCCATAAAAATATCTACTTTTACTGTACAACTTGTATTTCCTACCTTGTGAATTCTTGCAACTAATTCTACAATTGTACCTTCTGGAATAGGTTTTTCAAAATCTATTTTATCTGTAGATATAGTTACTACTTTTTTTCTACTAAACCGTGTTGCACAAATAAAAGATGCTTCATCCATCATTAATAAAGCAGTGCCTCCAAATAAAGTATTGTAATGATTTGTTGTATTAGGAAAAATAGCTTTAAAAATTCTAGTTTCAGATTTATTAATTAACTCTGTAATTGTTTTCATTTACTTATTTTATGGAAAAAATTTATAGTTTATAACGAATGTAATTCTATTTTTGTAAAAAGTATAATAATTATATGAATGTTATTGATGCATTAAAATGGCGTTATGCTACTAAAGCTTTTGATTCCTCTAAGACTTTGTCTAAAGAAAAATTAGAAATTATTTTAGAAGCTTTTAATTTAACTGCTACTTCTTATGGATTACAACCTATAAAATTAATTGTAATAGAAGATAAAGTTTTACAAAAACAATTGGTTGAATTATCAATGAACCAAGAACAAGTTTCTCAAGCATCTCATGTTTTAGTTTTTTGCATAGATACTTTAATCGATAAAAAATATATTGAAAGTTATTTTAATCTTGTTAAAAAAATAAGAAATACTCCTGATGCAATTTTAGATCCTTTTAAACACTTTTTAATTGAAGATTTTGAAAAGAAAGAGGAGCAGGAAATTATTAATTGGGCTGTAAAGCAAGCTTATTTAGCGATGGGAAACTTATTAACTGTATGTGCGTTAGAAGGTATCGATGCTTGCCCAATGGAAGGATTTACAAATAAAGATTACGATGAAATTTTGAATTTGGGATCTAAAAATCTAAAATCTGTTTTAGTTATGCCAATAGGTTATAGAGCAGAAAATGATTATATGTCGAAACTTAAAAAAGTGCGTAAAGGACTTACAGATAGTGTTATAAAACTTTAATTTAATAAGCTGGCAAGATTATTGTATATAATATTTTTTTTATAATATTGTATAGTTTATAAGTTTAAAACAATGAGAAATCTACTACTAATACTATCCATTTGTATATCTACAATTGGTTTTTCACAAGAAGAAGAAATATCTAACCTAAATTGGTTGTTAGATTTAGAAGAAGCAAAACAAGAGTCTCTAAGTTCAAACAAGCCAATATTAATTTATTTTACTGGGAGTGACTGGTGTGGACCATGTAAATTGCTTAAAAAAGACTTTTTTAATACAGATGCTTTTGAAGAAAAAGCAAAACATTTTGTTTTATTAAAAGTAGATATGCCAAGACGTATAGATATAATTACACCAGAACAAAAAGTTAAAAATAAACTCCTAGTTAAGAAATATAATAAAAATGGAGGTTATCCAAATTTAGTTGTTTTAAATAAAAACTTAAATGTAATTGGAGAATTATCAGGTTATACTTTTCTTAGAGAAACAGATAGACATTTTGCTTTTATTGATGGAATTATAGAAAAGTATTAATTAAGTTATTTAATATATTAAAAGCCTTTTAAACTTTGTTTTAAGAGGCTTTTTTAATTTTAGAAATAGAAGTATTTTTGAGAAAAATATAATAAAAGTTATGCCAGGATTTGAACGCTTTGGAGATTTAGAAAGAGAAGAATTACAAGATGTATTAGATAATGGAGTTTTAATGCGTTATGGTTTTGATGGTATGCGCAATGGGCACTGGAAAGCTAAAGCCTTAGAAGCAGAATTACAAAAAACTTTAGAGAGCGATTATGTACAATTAGTTTCTAATGGAACCTCTGCTGTTTCTGTAGCATTAGCTAGTGCAGGTGTTGGAGCAGGAGATGAAGTAATTATGCCAACATTTACTTTTGTGGCCAGTTTTGAAGCTATTTTATTACTAGGCGCAATTCCTGTACTTGTTGATATAGATGATACTTTAGGTTTAGATGCAAAGGCTGTTGAGGCTGCAATTACTCCAAAAACTAAAGCCGTTATGGTTGTACAAATGTGTGGTAGCATGGCTAATATGGATGCCCTATCTCAAGTTTGTGATAAGCATAACCTGCTTTTGGTTGAAGATGCGTGTCAGGCTATTGGAGGTCGTTATAACAATAAACCACTAGGGAGTATAGGAGATTTAGGTTGTTTTTCTTTCGATTTTGTAAAAACCGTAACTTGTGGTGAAGGAGGAGCAATAATAACAAATAACAAGCAATATTATACGAACGCCGACCACTTTAGCGATCATGGACATGACCACGAGGGAAATGATAGGGGAGCAGAAACGCACCCTTTTTTAGGTTATAATTTTAGAATTTCAGAACTACACGCTGCTGTTGGTTTAGCTCAAATTAAAAGATTACCAGAGTTTTTAGAAGTTCAGAAAAAAAACTATACTATTTTAAGAGAAACACTTGCAGAAATTCCAGAAGTAACTTTTAGAACTGTACCAGATGGAGGTGAAGAAAGTTATGCTTTTTTTAATTTCTTTTTACCAGATTTAGAAATAGCAAGAAAAACAATTGCCGCTTTTAAAGAAAATGGAGTAGATGCTTGTTGGAACTACTACGATAATAATTGGCATTATGTTAGGAAATGGAATCACCTTAAGGACGCTAAATCTTTATACCCTTTATCTAAAGATATAAAGGATTCTTTAAGTTTATTAAGTAAAAAAACATTTACTCAAAGTGATCATTATATTGGTCGAAATATTTCTTGCCTAATTAAATTATCTTGGACAGAAGAAGAGGTTAGAAGTAGAGCATTAAAAATGAAAGATGCCATTTTAAATTCACTTTAAAAACATAACTAAATATTATAAATCCCTTTTAGACTTAGGTTTAAAAGGTTTTTTTTTGTTTAATTTTTTTAGCAAAAAAGTTAACCTTTTAGTTTATAAATAAGAAATGGATAGCTATTAATCATTTCAATAAAAACCAAAATTATGACACTCTCAAAAATTCACCATTAATTAAAACAGTTCCTTATGCTTTAGTTGCTAAATATATAGAGAATAAAGTTTGGGATATTAATGGTAATAACATCTTTTATAATGAAGGTAATGTAGGTATTGGTGCCAATTCGCCTAATGCCAAATTAGATATAGTAGCTTCTGGAACAAATAATACACCTGCTCGTGTTGCATTTCCTATGGGTACCTTTTAAATAGAATTTTTTCACCCAAGTCTATCTATAACAGATTGGTCTATTACTAGTGACGTTAGTAATTATATGTTAAAATTAATTTCTGCTGAAACAACTGTAATTAAATGAATAGTAAAGCAATAATTTTTAATTATAAATTTAAGTTCATATTACTCATTATTTTATGTACATGACCTTTAGTTGGTTTTAAAGCCTAGTAGCTAACATATTCTACAATTTCTAATCCGTAACCAATTATGCCTACACGTTTAGTTTGTTGCGAGTTAGAGATTAATTTTAATTTGTGGATATTTAAATCATGAAGAATTTGTGCGCCAATACCAAAATCTTTATTATCCATTGCTATTGCAGGTGCTTTAGTAATTTTACCTTCAGTTTGTTTTTCTTTTAATGCGCTTAAACGGTTAAGAAGATTTAAAGACTGTGCTTGTTGGTTTATAAATAAAATAGCTCCTTTTCCTTCTTTATTAATTACACGAAACATATCGTCTAATTTCTTGTCTGCATTATTAGTTAATGTTCCTAAAATATCATTGTTTACTAAAGTAGAATTCACCCTAGTTAAAACGGGCTCATTAGTAGCCCAATCTCCTTTTGTAAGTGCAATATGAACTTGGTCGTTTGTAGTTTGTTGATATGCACGAAGTCTAAAACTACCAAAACGAGTTTCTATATTAAAATCTTCTTTTTTATTAATAAGTGAATCATGATCCATACGGTATGCCACTAAATCTTCAATAGAAACTATTTTTAAGTCAAACTTTTTAGCAACATCTATTAATTGCGGTAGACGTGCCATTGTACCATCTTCATTCATTATTTCAACAATAACACCAGCGGGTTGTAATCCTGCTAAACGCGCAAAATCTATAGCAGCTTCTGTATGTCCCGTTCTACGTAAAACGCCACCTTCTTTAGCAACAAGAGGAAAAATATGACCAGGTCTTGCTAAATCAAATGGTTTTGTTTCATTATTAACTAAAGCTTGTATGGTTTTAGAGCGATCTCCAGCAGAGATTCCAGTAGTAACGCCTTTACCTTTTAAATCTACAGATACAGTAAATGCTGTCTCCATTGGGTCTGTATTATTGTTTACCATCATGTGTAAGCCTAAATCTTTACAACGGTTCTCTGTTAATGGAGCACAAATTAAACCGCGACCATGAGTAGCCATGAAATTTATCATTTCTGGAGTTACAGTTTCTGCAGCAGCTAAAAAATCGCCTTCGTTTTCTCTATCTTCATCATCAACAACAATAATAACTTTTCCTGCTTTTATATCGTTAATTGCTTCTTGAATTGTGTTTAATTTAAACGCCACTTTAGATTCGGTTTTAGTCGTCATATTCATGCTTTTAATTATGCAAAGATATTGCTTATTTGTGGTTTTATTTTAAAAAGAGATTTGATTTTTACTTAGTAAGTAAAGAAAATATAAAACTATTTTGTGATTTTGTATTTTATAAAATAAAATACCGCAACAATTAAAGAAACAGCACTTAATTGTGTTGCAGCTACTGCGAATTCTGGTAGTTTGTTATTTGCAAATACAAAATGAAGAATAACAAATGCAACTAAAAAAAATAATGCTACAAATGCATTAATAGCTAAACCTTTATTTTTTAAAGATTCTTTATTTGATACTATTTCTTGATTAGTACTATCTAAAAGGTTTTTAGCATCTTTTTTTACAGCTTTCTTTTTGTTGCCAAAACGCTTTGTATACCAATTTTTTATTGGAACAGTAATATGGTCAAACTCAAATATACCACGATCTGCCGTTGCTCTTCTTGTTAAATAAATACTTAAAGGCAACATAATTAATGTAGAAAACCAAGTTGCTAAAGCAGGATTAAATGTACCATCTTTAGCACTGTTTTTTGCAAATATGCCAATAAAATGATAGGTAAGGAAAAGTACTATTGCTATAACCATTGGTAAGCCTAAACCGCCTTTTCTAATTAATGCTCCTAAAGGCGCTCCAACAAAAAATAATATTATGCAAGCTAAAGCTAATGCAAATTTTTCGTGTAAAGCTATAATGTGTCTATTAAGCCAATTAGATTTTGTTTTTAAATTAGCTTCTTTAGATTGTATTATTTGCGTAGTACTAGAAATTGCATTTATAGCATAATCTAAAAGTTGAATTTTTCTGTTATTTTGAAATAAATCTAAAACATTACCGGTGTAAATAGTATCCTTTTTTGGTTCTACAGATAGGTTAAGAGTATTTATATTAGTACGCTTTTCAAGGTTTGTAGCAAAAAGCTCATAAACTTCTTGACGTTCTGTATGCAGTGAATCTGTTGTATAGTTTAATTGCGAAATGTTAAGCATAGAATATTTATTATCTGTGCTTTTATCGTCTAAATCTACTGCGTTTAATTGCGATAAGTCAATATTCATTGTGTACTTATCAAATATACTTTTAGCAAAAGGTTTTCTTAGGCGCTCTTTATAATCTTTAGGTGGTGTATCATCATAGTAATAACCATTAAAAAGAATTAATTTTAAAATATCAGATTTTTCAGCGCTAACCAACTCGCCATTTTCAGCAATTATAGTTTTAAAATTACCTGGTTTTGATTTTTGACCTTGGTGAATAACTACTTTCTCTAAAAACTGTCCACGATCTCCTGTTTTTTTAGAAACCTTAATATTAAAACCTTCACCTATTTGGTTAAATTGACCTTCGGCAATTGCCATTGCAGGTTTTACTTTAGCGATGTTTTTTCTTAAATTAAAGCTGTTATATTCTGCCCAAGGTATTACGTTATTGCTAAAAAAGAAAGTGGTAATACTTAACGCAACAATAAATACGCTTAACCCAGACATGGCACGTTGTAGCGAAATACCTGTAGATTTCATTGCTGCAAACTCATAATTCTCTGCAAAATTACCAAATACCATTATGGATGCTAACAATATAGTTAGTGGTAATATTAAAGGGATTAAAGTAGGTGTAATGTAAAATAAAAATTTTACAATAGTTGCAGGATCTAAATCTTTACCAGCCAATTCTTTGATATATAACCAAATAGCTTGTAATACAAAAATCAGCATGAGTATAACAAACACGCTGATAAAAGTTTTTAGATAAGAAGTTAATATGTATCTATCTAGTATTTTCACTCAAAGACTTAGTCTAATTTATTTATGTAGTAATCTTTGTACTTATTTTCGTCAAATGTAAACAAGGTTTTCGAGATAGGCTCGTTAGTTTTAAAAGAATTAACAGTTAAAGTTGTTTTTGTTCCGTTACGGCCTATTTCTATTAGGTTATAGATATGTTTTGTTTGTGCATCTATACCTAATAAAATATACTTTATAGTAGCTTGCGAGTCTATTGGGGTTAATTTTACATACTGTATCTTTCTACCACGAACATTTTGTGTGATATCCAGTTTGTAAGTAAATCCATCTTCGTAAAACGATAACATTTTACTAGGTGTAATTGTACCTTCTTCAGAGTTGTTTTCTGAAGAAATAGTAACTTCCTCATCTTCAGGGCTTATTGTGTATAATTTACTGCCATCAAAAACTCTTGTAATGCCAAGAATATTTAATTTATACTTTTCACCTTGCATGGTAACATCTCCACGTGTTTCTTGTTTTATGTTTTCAGAAGCATTTTCTAAAACGTATTTAAAATCTATAGCTATATTATTATAACTTTTTACTTTTTGAGAAACTTCATTTAATAAAGATTTTGCTTTTGCATCATTTTGTGCAAATGTTGTGCTTGATATAATAATTGCTAATAATAGTATTACTTTTTTCATTTTGTTATGTTAATAGTACTGTTTAAAATTTATTTACCTTCATTTTCTAATAATTGATCGAGAGCAACTAAATCTGGAACTAAAACTTGTCTTGCTTTACTGCCTTCAAAACCACCAACAATTCCGGCGGCTTCTAATTGATCTATTATTCTACCAGCACGATTGTAGCCAAGTTTAAGTTTTCGTTGTAATAAAGAGGCAGAACCTTGTTGTGCTGTCACAATAATTTCGGCAGCTTCTCTAAATAGTTTATCTCTATCTTCAATATCTATATCAAGACTCGTGCCACCTTCTTCACCAACATATTCTGGAAGTAAATATGCATCTGGATAAGCTTTTTGTGCGCCAATAAAATCTACAATTTTTTCTACTTCAGGAGTATCTACAAAGGCACATTGTATTCTGGTAACATCATTACCTTGAGTGTATAACATGTCTCCACGACCTATAAGTTGGTCTGCTCCACCAGCATCTAAAATGGTACGGGAATCTATTTTACTAGATACTCTAAAGGCAATTCTTGCTGGGAAGTTGGCTTTAATAATACCAGTAATTACATTAACCGATGGACGCTGAGTAGCTATAATTAAGTGAATACCAATGGCACGAGCAAGTTGTGCTAATCGTGCAACTGGAGTTTCTACTTCTTTTCCCGCAGTCATTATTAAATCAGCAAACTCATCAACAACCAAAACAATATACGGTAAAAATGCATGACCATCATTTGGGTTTAGTTTGCGTGCTTTAAATTTTTTATTGTATTCTACAATGTTACGACATAATGCATTTTTTAGCATTTCATAACGGTTATCCATTTCAATACAAAGTGAATTAAGTGTATTAATTACTTTGGTATTATCAGTAATAATCGCTTCAGCTTCATCTGGAAGTTTTGCTAAATAATGACGTTCAATTTTATTAAATAACGTTAATTCTACTTTTTTAGGATCTACTAATACAAATTTAACTTCGGCAGGATGCTTTTTATATAATAAAGAGGTTAAAACAGCATTTAAACCTACAGATTTTCCTTGACCTGTTGCACCAGCCATTAAAAGGTGAGGCATTTTTGCTAAATCTATAACCATTGTTTCGTTGCTAATGGTTTTTCCAATAGCAATAGGTAAGTGCATTTCTGACTTTTGAAATTTTTGAGATGCAATTACAGATCGCATGGATACGATTGTAGAGTTTTTATTTGGTACCTCAATACCAATAGTTCCTTTTCCTGGAATTGGAGCAATAATTCTAATACCTAAAGCAGCAAGTGATAACGCTATATCATCTTCAAGATTTTTAATTTTTGAAATTCTAATTCCGGCATCTGGAACAATCTCGTAAAGTGTAACGGTAGGACCAATGGTTGCTTTAATGGTTTGAATTCCTATTTTATAATTGTTTAGTGTTTCAACAATTTTATTTTTATTGTCCTCTAATTCCTGTTGGTCTATTTTAATGCCTTCAACATCGTACTTTTTTAATAAGTCTAATGGTGGAAATTGAAAATTACTCAATTCAAGTGTTGGGTCAAATTGTCCAAAATCTGCAACTAATTTATCTGAAAGGTTATCGGTTTCAGATTTTTCTTCTTCTACTTTTTCAACCTTAATTTCTAAAGCTTCTTCTTCTTCAATTGTTTCCTCTTTTGGTATTTCTACTTCAAGTTTAGCTGAAGTTGTATTTGTAGTATCTTCAACTTTAATAGTTTCAGAAGGCGTTGTTACTTCTCCTACTGTATTTGTAGTATTAGGTTCTAAAGTTGTTTCTTCTACATTGAAAGCTGTTTTAATAGCTTCAGCTTCATCAGTTAAAGTATTATCTATAGGAACAAAAGTTTCATTTGATGCGTCTTCAAATTCTGTTTTTATATCTTTTTTTGCTTTTTTAAATAAAGAAGCAATACGTTCTGGAGTGAAACCAAACCTTATTGCTAAGTAAGTTATTAACCCAAAAATTAATAATAGTACAACTCCAATTTTGCCTATGTAAGCTTGAAGGTACTCGTTAAGTTCAAAACCAATGGTACCACTTAAAATTCCATAAGTATCACCAATAAAGCCTAATAAAGTTGAAACCCAGATAACAATTATGGTTCCCCAAAACCAATGTTGAGTAAGTTTGTTTTTCTTTAAATCTAAAAGTGTATAGATTCCAGATAAAAAAATTAAACCAGCAAATATAAATGAAGCGATACCAAAACCGCGATATATAAAAAAGTGACTAATCCAGGCGCCGCTTTGGCTTGCCCAGTTTTTTGTTTCTACAGTTCTAGACGGTAATTCTCCTAATAAACTTTGGTCTGCTTTACCAGTAAATAAAAAAGAAAGGAAAGCAATAAAAATTAAAACACCTAAAAGTACAAGTAAACTACCAAAGATTAATTTTTGTTGGCTTGTTAGCTCAATACTAGGCTTTTTAAAAGTTCTCTTTTTTTTTGTGGTTTTAGGTTTTGTTTTCGTTTTTGCTTTTGCTTTGGCCATTTCTGGAATTTAGATTGCGTAAAAATACAAATTACTAACGGTTTTCCTAATGCGTAATTGTGTTTTAAAAGTATATTAAAATATTTTAGGGAAATATATTATGCAACCTATTATTACAGCAGCTATTGCTACTATAAATACTGCACCAGCAGCTAAATCTTTTATAAGTCCTATTTTTGGGTGATATTCTGGATGGATAAAATTTGCTATTTCTTCAATAGCTGTGTTTATACCTTCTATAGCCATTATTAATGTAATTACTAGTATTTGTATGCACCATTCTGTTGCATCTAAATTATAATAAAATCCAGCAATAGTCATAATTACACCAATAAAAAATTGAATTTTTATACTGGCTTCTGTAGTAATTAAAAGGTAGGCACCTTTAAAGGCAAAACCTACACTTTTAATTCTATTTATAATAAAAGGTTCTTTTTTATTATTCATTAGCTAATGCTTGCAAAGAGGCTTCGTAGTTAGGTTCTTCGCCAATTTCTGGTACTTGTTCTGTATATGTTACAATACCATTTTCATTTAAAGCAATTACACATCTTGAATGTAAACCGGCAAAACCTCCAGAGGTTATTTCTAAGCCATAGTTTTTACCAAAACTTCCATCTTTAAAATCAGATAGCATCATAACATTATCTAAGCCTTCAGCAGCACAAAAACGAGCTTGAGCAAAAGGTAAATCTCTAGAAATACAAAGTACTTTTGTATTCTCCATTTTAGATGCTTTTTTATTAAATTCTCTTGCAGATTGAGCACAAACACCTGTATCAACACTTGGAAAAATGTTTAATAATATTTTATGTCCTTTTAAATCAGATAATTTTTGCGACGATAAATCGCTTACAGTTAAATTAAAATCGGGCGCTTGATCTCCTACTTTTGGTAAGCTGCCAGATGTTTCTATTGGTGTTCCTCCTAATGTAATATTAGCCATTTCTATAAATTTTTAGTTTGATAAAAGTAGACATTCTCTTGATAATATAGACTTAACGAAATATTAAATTTTAACAATTAAACTTATAAAGTAGGTTTAGTTAATTAATTGTTAAACCAATTAGTTTTAAAAACCACTTGTATAAAGCTATCGTTAATATGGCAAATAATAAAAACTAAAAAAATTAAATTTATGAAAACCAAAAACATTTTAAAAGCAAGTGTATTAGCATTATCTCTTTTTGTTACCGTAAACGGATTTGCACAAAGTAAAATGAAAAAAGAAAAGACTGTAATGGTTGGTGGAGCAGCAATGTATCCTTCTAAAAATATTGTAGAAAATGCAGTAAACTCAAAAGATCATACAACATTAGTTGCGGCAGTTAAGGCAGCAGGATTGGTAGATGTTTTACAAAGCGAAGGACCTTTTACGGTATTTGCACCAACTAATGATGCTTTTGCAAAGTTACCAGAAGGAACAGTAGAAACTTTATTAAAGCCAGAAAATAAAGAAAAACTACAAACCATTTTAAAGTATCATGTTGTAGCTGGAGATTTTAAAGCTAAAGATATTATGAAAATGATAAAAAAAATGGATGGTAAAGCCAGTATTAAAACAATAGCTGGTGGAACTTTAACCGCTTGGATGAAAGGAAAAGATTTATACATTACAGATGAAAATGGTAACGCATCTAAAGTAACCATTGCAAACGTCAATCAATCTAATGGAGTGATACATGTGGTAGATACAGTAGTATTACCAAAAATGTAAATAAAAAAAAATTAAAAAGCCACTTCATTATGAAGTGGCTTTTTTTTTACACGTAATTATAGTTTCGTGTTATTGGTTTTTTTAAAACAATAGTCTAAAACTATTATTAAATAGTAACAATCAATTTTTTAAATCTTAATTTTAGGAGATATATAACTAATTTTATTTCGAATTAAAAACTAAAATTTATTATTATGGAAAACAATCCTCATGCAAGTGCTCCTCAAGGAAAGAACTTTGATATAAATGAAAGCACAGCAAAATGTCCTTTTTTAAGTGGAACTGTAAAACAAACTTCTGGTGGTGGCGTTAAAAATCGTGATTGGTGGCCAAACGAGTTAAAACTAAATATTCTACGTCAAAATGCTGCAAAATCTAATCCAATGGGAGACGATTTTGATTATTCAGAGGCTTTTAAAAGTTTAGATTATGATGCGTTAAAAAAAGAGTTAACAGCATTTATGACAGACTCTCAAGATTGGTGGCCAGCAGATTATGGACATTATGGAGGATTAATGATACGTATGGCTTGGCACAGTGCAGGAACTTATAGAGTTGGTGATGGTCGTGGTGGAGCTGGAGCAGGAAATCAACGTTTTGCACCAATTAATAGTTGGCCAGATAATGGTAACTTAGATAAGGCAAGACTATTACTTTGGCCTATTAAACAAAAATATGGAAATAAAATTTCTTGGGCAGATTTAATGATTTTAGCAGGAAACTGTGCATTAGAATCTATGGGATTTCCAACTTTTGGATTTGCAGGAGGACGTGAAGATGTTTGGGAACCAGAACAAGATATTTATTGGGGAAGCGAAACTGAATGGGGAGCTAATGAAGAAAGATATAAAGAAGGAGATTTAGAAGATCCTTTGGCAGCAGTAATGATGGGTTGGATTTATGTAAATCCAGAAGGACCAAACGGTAATCCAGACCCAATGGGATCTGCTCACGATGTACGTGAAACGTTTGGTAGAATGGCAATGGATGATGAAGAAACAGTAGCCTTAGTTGCTGGTGGTCATACTTTTGGAAAAGCGCACGGAGCTGCAGATCCTAATAAATATGTAGGTAAAGAACCGCATGGCGCTTCTATTGAAGAAATGAGTACTGGTTGGAAAAATAGCTTTGGTTCTGGTGTTTTAGACGATACGATTACAAGTGGAATTGAAGGTGCGTGGACACCTAACCCAACACGTTGGGATGCAGATTATTTTGATGTATTACTTAATTACGATTGGGAATTAACAAAAAGTCCAGGTGGCGCACACCAATGGAAACCTACAGCAGCATCTAATGCTAAAATGGCACCAAAAGCGGGTGATGCAAATGGTAGACAAGAATTAATGATGACGACTGCAGATATTGCTTTAAAAACTGATCCTAAATATTTAGAAATATCTAAGCGTTTTCATAAAGATCATAAAGCTTTTGAAGATGCATTCGCACGTGCTTGGTACAAATTAACACACCGTGATTTAGGTCCAACATCACGTTATTTAGGTCCAGAAGTGCCTAAAGAAGAATTATTATGGCAAGATCCAATTCCAGAAGTAAACTACACTTTAAGTGATTCAGATATAGAAACATTAAAAGGTTTAATTTCAGACTCTGGTTTAACAGTATCGCAATTAGTAACTACAGCTTGGGCTTCAGCTTCAACATTTAGAGGTTCAGATAATCGTGGTGGAGCAAATGGAGCGCGTATTGCTTTAGAGCCACAACGTAGTTGGGAAGTTAACAATCCAGAAGAATTAAATAAAGTTTTAAACGTTTTAGAAGACGTAAAAAATAAGTTTGATGGCGAAGTCTCTTTAGCAGATGTTATTGTTTTAGCTGGAAATGTAGGTGTAGAAAAAGGATTAAAAAATGCAGGTTATAATCATACTTTAGAGTTTACTCAAGGTAGAGGTGATGCAACACAAGAGCAAACAGATATCGAACAGTTTGGATACTTAGAACCATTAGCCGATGGTTTTAGAAACTATATAAAAGATAATTTAAAAATTGCAGCTGAAGATTTATTAGTTGATAAAGCTAATTTGTTAACATTATCTGTACCAGAATTAACCGTTTTAGTTGGTGGATTACGTGTTTTAGGTGCCAATTACGATGGATCAGATTATGGTGTATTTACAGACAAGGTTGGTAGCTTAACTAACGATTTCTTTAAAAACATTTTAGATTTTACTTACACGTGGAAAGCAACTTCTGAAGACGATAGATACTTTGAAGGAAGTAATAGAAATACCGGAGAAGTGAAATTTAAAGGTACAAGAGCCGATTTAATTTTTGGTTCTAATACAGAACTTAGAGCAATTGCTGAAGTTTATGGAGCAAACGATGGGCAAGATCGTTTTGTTAAAGACTTTATTGCAGCTTGGACTAAAGTGATGAATTTAGATCGTTTTGATGTGAAATAAAATTCACTAACATATAATTTAAGGGAATGGAATTTATTTAAAATCCATTCCTTTTTTATTGAAAAATAAAAATAAAGTTTATTTAAGTTTAAAACACAAATAAAATGGATAATATAGATAAAGTATTTAATAGTATTAGAAATAAAGATAACGCAACATTAAATGCACTTTTAACCGAAAATCCAAAATTAGCAGAAGCTAAAGATCAACGCGGTTTTACACCATTAATATTGGCAACGTATTTTGATAATGAGGCAGCGACCAAAACTTTGGTAAAACACAATGCTCCAATAAACGATAAAGATGCTTCTGGAAATACAGCTTTAATAGGTGTGAGTTTTAAAGGAAATGTTGAATTTGCAACATTTTTAATTGAAAACGGAGCTAATTTAAATGAAGTAAATAATAATGGAACCACTGCACTGGCTTTTGCTACGCAATATGATAAAGTAGAGGTTGTAAAATTATTACTACAGCATGGAGCAGATACAACTATAAAAGATAATGTAGGAAAAACAGCTTTAGATTATGCTGAAGCAAAAGGCTTTAATGAGATTGTTGCGCTTTTAAAGTAAAATATTCATTTAAAAAAAAACCACTTTGTAATTACAAAGTGGTTTTTAAATTATTCTAATATTTCTTAATCATTTTTGGTAAAATAACCTTCGTTAGAAACAGCAGCTTCACTTACTTGTATACTTGCTGTTTTAAACCAAACTTCGGCATAGTTGCCATCTTCATATTGTTTACTTAAATCGCCATCGTGAGTTTCTGCACCAGAACACCAATTTTTATTCTCTTCAGGAGATTTTCCATTGGTTTGGTTATAGGCGCCAAGCTTAAAAAAGCAACCTTCGCCAGTATAAGCTCCTTCACGCTCAACACCATCTTGACCTATTGGAAAAAATAGTTTTTTAGTTTGTTCAGGGATATCTGCTACTGTTGTGTATTCAGATTTTATTAAATTTTTAGAAAATGTTTTAGTTTCATGTCCTTCGCTTGTAAAAGTTAAATTCATAATGCCATCTTTTACTTCAATTTCATAACTAAATTCTTCACCTAAAGCAATGCCATCTTTTGGCTCTTCTGGATACGTATTGGCACCGCTACCTACTACTGAGAAGTCATCTCCCCAAACAGCCGAAGAGTAATCCCAACGTTTTGAATTATCACTACCAGCAGTATTAATTTCATAATGCCAGAAAACAGAGCCTTTTTTATGTCCTGGATATTTTTTGTAAAAAATCTTTAAAGGCTCATTTTCAAAAGCATCAGCACTGTGTATTTGTCCAACTACTACAGCATGTGTTGCAGCTACTCGAGCATCTCCAGTTGCAGAAACATTCATTACTTTTAAAGTTGCAGACAATTTATCGTTGGCTGTTTTTGGATACCATTTTTTTATTTGTGCTAATTCGGTTCTGGTATTGTTTGATGTTCCATGAGTGTCACCACCATTTGGTGTTTTGAATACTACCCAATTGGTTGCGCCATCATTGGTAGTATAGAAATAGTCTTTGTTTTCAAAATCATTCGCAATTCCTGCATTAGATCCATCACCTAAAATTAATTTCCAATCATCAAAAAAAGGAATAACTGCATTGGCATACATGGCTTTTGTAGTATCTTTTTCTACTATTTTAACTTCATTATTAGTGGCTTTTACTTCGTTTTTACAACTGTTTAGTAATACAATACCTAAAAGGCTTAAACCTAATAGTAGGTTACGTTGTTTTTTAATCATTATCATTTAGTTTAGTTTTTTTGATTTCGATTAATTGATAAATAGAGCAATTAATTTTAGTTTAAATAACTTTTCTAAGGTAATAAAAATTGGTTAACCAATTTGTGTTTCAATTAAAATCATTTCATATTATAAAATATTATAAAGTGTTTTCAGTGCTTCTTTTATATTTTAAATAGGTTTTGTGACAATTGTGTTTTACATAAAGTAGTTGCCAAAGCTGTTAAAGACTATTTTGCAATCTGCTTAAACTGTGAAGAGAAAAGCATGCAAAACAGCATTTTCATTTTAAATGTATAAGTTGTGATGCTATTAAATGTCTTCCTGTTGCTGTTAATTTTGAAGCGCCAAATAGATATGCAGTAGAAGCTGTAAATTGTATTGTGACTAGAGTTTGTAAAGCTTGAGTATAATCTTAAAATAACAAAAACCTCAGAGTTGTCTGAGGCTTTTGTATAAAATCTATAGGTTTAACTTAATTAAAAGAAGCCCATTGGTTTTTTGTCGTAAGAGATTAACATGTTTTTTACAACACGGTAATGGTCTAATGCCATTTTGTGGTTTTCACGACCAAATCCAGACTCTTTAACACCACCAAAAGGAGCGTGTGCAGGATAGGTATTGTATTGGTTTACCCAAACTCTACCTGCTTGTATAGCACGTGGTACTTGGTATAATTCGTGAGCATCACGAGACCACACACCAGCACCTAAACCGTAAGGTGTGTCGTTTGCAATAGCAATAGCTTCTTCAGTAGTTTTAAAGGTTGTTAATGCTACAACAGGTCCAAAAATTTCTTCTTGGAACACACGCATTTTGTTGTCTCCTTTTAAAACAGTTGGTTGTACGTAGTAACCGTCGGCTAATTCACCTTCATAATTACCAGCATCACCACCAGCTAACACCGCTGCACCTTCTTCAATACCAATTTTAATATAGTTTAATATTTTTTCGTATTGTGCTTTAGATACCTGAGATCCAATCATTGTTTCTGGATCTAATGGGTTTCCTGGTTTTACTAATTTTAAGCGTTCTTGCATTTTTTCTACAAAACGATCTGCAATATCTTCGTGTACTAAAATACGAGATGGAGAAGTACAAATTTCACCTTGATTTAAGGCAAACATTAATGCACCTTCTATAGCTTTACTAAAGAATTCATCATCTTTATCTGCTACCGATGGGAAGAAAATGTTAGGAGATTTTCCACCTAATTCCATAGTTACAGGAATAATATTTTCTGCTGCATTGTGCAATACAGTACGTCCTGTTTCTGTAGAACCAGTAAATGATAATTTTGCTATTCTTTTAGATGTTGCTAATGCTGCACCAGCTTCTTTACCAAAACCAGTAACAATATTTAATACACCTGCTGGTAAAATATCACCAATTAGTTCCATTAATGCCATTACACTTGTAGGTGTTTGTTCTGCTGGTTTTACAACCGCTGTACAACCTGCTGCTAAAGCCGGAGCAATTTTCCAGGCTAACATTAACATTGGAAAATTCCAAGGAATAATTTCACCAACAACACCAACTGGTTCGTGTAATACAATACTAACAGTATCTTTATCGTGTTCAGAAATACTCCCTTCATCTGCACGAATAACTCCTGCAAAATAACGGAAGTGATCTATACAGTAAGGAATATCTGCTGCGCGTGCTTCACGAATTGGCTTACCATTATCAATAGTTTCTAAGGTCGCTAAATACTCTAAGTTATCTTCCATAACCTGAGCAATTTTTAATAACGCGTTACTACGTTCTGTTGCAGATGCGTTGCTCCACGCTGGGAAAGCCTCGTGTGCTGCATCTAATGCTAGGTCTATATCTTCTTGTGTAGATCTTGCTGCTTGTGTAAATACTTTTCCGTCTACTGGAGATCTGTTTTCAAAATATTGACCTTTAATTGGGTCAACAAATTTTCCTCCAATAAAGTTTCCATATCTTTCTTTAAATTCGGGTTTTGTTACATTTGCCATATTACTGTGTTTTAATTTTTTTTAAATTCTGCTTGAAAAAACAAGCGTTTGTAATTATGGTACAAATGTATAATGGAGTAGAAGCTTCTTATTTATTGATATGGTTCAATAACTTATGAAAACAGTTCAAGTTGTCTTTTTTGATGTTAAACAAATATTAAAATAATTATAAAGAACTGAAAATCAATTAATTGACAAATTCTTATGTTTTTTATATTTCTGTTGGACTAATTCCGAACTTGTTTTTAAAGGCCACACTAAAGTTAGATAGGTTGTTGTAACCGACGTCTAAATAGATATCTGAAGCTTTTAAATCGCCTCCTTGTAAAAGTTCTTTTGCCTTTTGTAGTCGTTTGTCTTTTAACCATTTTCCTGGAGCCTCTTTATACTCGGCAGTAAAATGCCTTTTAAAAGTAGACAAACTCATATTGCATAAAAAGGCAATTTCTTCTAACTTTAAATTAGAATGTATGTGATCTTCTACAATGTTTTTAAAAGGAGAAACTTCTTTAGATATTAATGCGTGTAAGTAATGCTCAAATTCATTACCATATTTATCTAGTAAATACAGTAATATTTCTTCAAATTTAAGCGATAACATAGCATCACAATAAGCACTGTTTTCAAATGTTTTTGACGATAATGAGCTTATAAAAGATGCAATATAATCGTCGTTTTCAATCACAAAATAAGGCACTTTTTCTTGATATGGCTTAACGTCTTTGGTGTATTTGCTTAAAAAATTGGTAAGTTTTTTTTCAGAAAAAAAGAAAAGTTTACAATAGTAAATAGCTTCAGTATCTAGCAACTCTGTCCAAAGCCAGTTTCCTTTTTTTAATAGTAAAGACTGTTCGCTATTAACTGCTTTAGAGGTATTAGCAAAATGCACTTGCTTTTTTCCTACTTGAAGAAAGCTAAACATATTCATGCTTAAATTTACCTTGCTTTTTACAACATCGTTTGTCATTTTAAAATCGTACACAAAAATGTCTTTACTTTTGTTTGGAGTATCAAAGTAAATTTCAGGTATGTTTTCTATGGGCATTGCTCTGGTTTTTTAATTTGAAATGCTTTAGTTGAGATGTTTATAAGTTAGTATTTCAACACAAAGATACGTTTTGAAATTTCAAGGTATTACATTTTTGTTTTAAAAATATCCTGAAGTGTCTGTAACTCTTTTTTATATTTTAAATCGGTTCTAGAAGCAAAATATAAGGTGTTTTCGGTGTTTACTTTTCCATCCCAAATACGTTTAATTGTTTTATTTTCTACAGCAGCATTACATAAAAAATCTGGCACTAAAGCCAATCCACTTTCATTAGCCAAACATCGAATAATAGAAGTAATGTTTGGTAAAATATAATTGGGTTTAAAGGCTGGTTTTTTATTGAAATTCTCAAACCAAAAACGTCTAAAATGTTCCATTTCGTTAGATGCGCTATACCATGTGTTTTGTTGTAATTGGTTTTCTAACGCTTTGTAGTCTTTCGTTTTAATAAGCTTTTCTATTGAAGAAGTATCTGTTTTATTACCTGCAATAAGCACAATCCGTTCTTTAGAAAAAGCAGTATATTCTACCAACGATTTTTTTTCATTCTGCACTTTAGGAGTGATAACCAAATCTAAAATACCATTGTTTAGATCTTTAATTAAATGCGTATGATCGCCAAACCTAGCGACCAAATCGAACTCTAGTTTAGCAATTTCAGGTTCCACAATAAGCTGAAACATTTCAGAACACATACCAATATTTAAGGACGGTTTTTTGTCTTGTGTCGTTTTTTTAAAATGCTGTTCGGCAATTTCTAAGGTATTGATAGATTCAATTATATATTCATATAAAAATTTACCTTCTTCGGTAGGAATCATTTTTCTTGATGTACGCTCAAATAGTTTTTTTCCAACATAGGCTTCCAAGGCATTTAAATGTACACTAACACCAGGTTGCGAAGCGTATAGAGCAACAGATGCTTTGGTAAGTGTACCATTTTCGTAGATTTCTTTAAAGGTTCTATACCATTCTAAATTCACCATGCTATTAAAATATTTATACAAATGTATAATTTATATTATTTTTATAATAACAAAGCCTGCGTTATTTTTGCTGAAAATAAAAACAGATGAAAAACATATTTATAATTAATGGCGGTCATCCTTTTGCACATTCCGGAGGAAGATTTAACGAAACCTTATACCAAACAACAATATCGCATTTTGAAGCTTTAGATGGATTTGAAGTTAAGCATACGCAAGTTGGAGACAATTATGATGCAGCTGAAGAAGTAGAAAAGTTTAAATGGGCAGATATTATTATTTACCATACACCAATTTGGTGGTTTCAAATTCCGTTTGGTTTTAAAAAATATATAGATGAAGTCTTTACAGAAGGCCATCAAAATGGTATCTACAGTAGTGATGGTAGAAGTAGATCTAATCCAAATATTAATTACGGAACTGGTGGATTAATGCATGGTAAACAGTATATTTTAACTACAAGTTGGAATGCTCCAAAAACTGCATTTACTTTAGAAGATGAATTTTTTGACCAAAAAAGTGTGGACGAAGGTGCTATGTTCGGTTTTCATAAAATGAATGCTTTTACAGGAATGACCTGTTTAGCTACGCATCATTTTCATGACATGGAAAAAAATGCAGATGTACCTTTAGAGTTAGAAAATTATAGTGCTTTTTTGAAAACAGTACTTTAATATGCTATAAAATATGTCATAAAAAAAGCCTCAAACATAACTTGAATGAGGCTTTTATATTATAAAATTTAGCTTTTATTTTAAAAATGCTAATAAAGGCTTTATAAAACTATCAAACTGTTCAATGTGTGGTAAATGGCCCACATTTTCAATTTCTACAAGTTTGGCATTTGGTATGGCTTTTTGTGTTGTTTTACCTAATTGGCTGTATAAACCCATTGTTTTTCTAACGTCTTCACTCACTAATGGTTTTCCTAAAGCGGTACGATCTCTGGTACCAATAATTAAAAGGGTAGGCGCTGTAATGTTTTTAAACTCGTACACGACAGGTTGTGTAAAAATCATATCGTAGGTTAATGCATTGTTCCAAGCAATAGTTTTGTAACTTGAATTAAGCGTCCAACCTGCTAGTAAATTTACCCATTGGTCGTATTCTGGTTTCCATTTATTATCGTAATAATTTACTAGTTGGTATTTTCTAATGCCTTCGTAGCTTTTTTTAAGCTCATTAGCATACCACCAAGTTACAGGTTTGTAAGGTACTTTTAGTTTCCAATCTTCTAAACCAATTGGGTTTTCTAAAATAAATTTATCCGTAGTTTTTGGATACATTAGTGCAAATCTTGTAGCTAACATTCCACCCATAGAATGTCCTAAAACCGAAGTTTTACTCACGTTTAAACTATCTAATAACGTTTTTGTGTTTTGCGCTAATTGTTGAAATGTATAATGAAAATGTTCTGGTTTGCTAGATTTACCGAAACCTATTTGGTCTGGTACAATAACGCGATAACCTGCTTTAGTTAAAGCTTCTATTGTGGTTTTCCAATACGCACCATTAAAATTTTTACCATGAAAAAGCAATATGTTTTTACCATTGTAATTATCTGGTTTAACATCCATATATGCCATTTCTAGCGTTTGGTTTTGTATGTTTAATTCTAGTGTTGAAACCGGAAAAGGATAGCTGTAATTAGATAATTGTATATCTAACCATTGTAAATTATTTGTTTGTGCAGTGGTTAGTTGTATTGTTATAACTACTAAAAATAGTGCTAGTAATTTTTTCATTGGTCTTGTGTTTTGTTACTCACAAAACTATCCAATTTACTAATGTACTTGCCTTAAATATTTGCTAAAGTTTGAATGGTTTGGTTTTAAAAATAAATCTTTTTAGTTTCGTTTAACGTGTTTGTACAAGGTTAGTTGAGAGGATTTTCACAAGTAGGCTAGAACTAGTAATAAATTATATACGGTATTAGCAACTGTGTTTTTATTCAAATTCAGAGTCTATTTCATCTACCATTTCAAATAACTCTTCTGAGTTTTGTCTTAAAGATTGAATGAAAATTCTCAATTCATTTTCGTCACTAATTTTGTTATTAATTAATGTTTTCTCTAGCCTATTTAAAATGTATTCGATTAAATTTAATGTATCTTCTAATCCTTGTAAGGCATTAATTTTAAAATATCTTTTCTCAACTTCTATTTTTATTTTATTAATAGTTTCTTGAATCATTTTAAAATTAACATCCACTATTGGATAATCTTTATGAGAGTGTTCAAATAATTTGGAAATGTGATAGTCATATGTGTTTGGAATTACATTTCTTATTTTATCTCCTTTAAATTTATTTTTATGCTCTTTAAATTCGTTTGTTAATTTGTCCATAGTATTAGAAAGAATAATTTTTAATAATTCAGCTTGTGATTTAATACACTCAATAACATTTATATCTTCAAATTTCGATTTTTCTCCACTTTTCGGAAAATAAGAAGCAAGAGTAAAACCTTCATTTGATATTGAGTTTCTTCCTATCATATGGAATGATTTATCATTTCTTCTATTAGTTGGGTGTCCAATAGAATCATTTCTATGTTCTCTAATTTTATATAATTCAGGATATTCAATTTTCCAGTTAATTGTCTTATTGAACAATGCAGAAAGTAAATTGTTTAAAGCATCTTGTTGTAAGTTTATAGCTTGTAAAACACCATAAATAAAAAGGTATCCTCCATTATATGGTCCAAATTCCTCTAATTTTAGATAATAATCTATAGCTTCTTGCGTATCATCAAATGTGTATAATGAAGCCCAGATTTTATTCCATTTAACTTTGTCTTGAAATAGTAATTCTCTCTTCCAAGGATGATTCAGTACGTCTCTAATTTCTTTACTTAGTTTGGTTGGCATATATTGTGGCTACAATACATTCTAATATTAAACATTAAGTATGTTTAATATCAAACGTTTGACGAAGTTAGCAAATTCCTTTAGAAGTTTTTTACACAAAACCACTATAGTTTACCCAAGTTATCAACTTTATTTTTTTATTTATAAAAAGCAAAAACGAGTTTTGTTATAAACCATTGTTTTCAGTGATAAGAATAAACTTTCTTATTGTTACATTTGCGCATGCTTTTTAAGCCTCAAAACATATTAGTTTTTTTGTTTTTCTGTTATGCTTCTATTTTAGTAGCACAAAACACGGTACCAGAACATGAGCGTGAAACCGCACAAGTAGATAAACTTTTTTATTATTTTAATAATGGTTTTGATGCTAAAGCTTACAAGCAAGCACACCAATTATTGCCTAAATTTAAATTAAATAAATCTATAACAAATACCAATTTATTATTAGCCTATTACCATAATAAATACGTTGCTATAGACTCGTCTATTTATTACACACATCAAGCTTTAAAGAGTAAAAAAAATCCTAACGACTCTTTAGGTATTAGATTAAAAATATTGTCTTATCAGTTACTAGCCTTAAACAATACAAATAAAGGCTTGCACCAAGAGAGTAAAAACTATTATATAAAAGGTGCAGAGTTAAGTGAAAAACATAACGAAACCAATTTGTATTACACACATATTCATGGTTTAGCAAGTACTTACGTTACACTTGGAAAAACTCAAGAAGCTTTAAAATTGTTTGAAAAATGCATACAGTTTTCTAACGACGAAGAATTAATTTTAGGAAGTTACATTAATTTAGGTTCTATTTATTCGTCGCTTTCAAAATACGAAACCTCAAACCAGTATTTGCAAAAAGCAAAAGCCATTTGCGAAAAAGAATCCTATAGAAAACAACCACTTATTAATATTTTAATAAATATTGGTGATAATTATTTAAGTAAAGCAGAAACCGAAGCTGCACTTACTGTATTTAAAGAAGCTAAAAAAATAAGCAGCCAGTACCGTTTTAGTAATTTAGAGCTTATAGCTTTAAGTAAAATAGGAACCATTTTATACCAACAAAAAAAGGATGACGAAGCGCTTTTAACCTTTTCAACAACATTATATAAAGCCATTAGTTTAGGAAATTTAGATATTGAGATGAATAGTTATCTCATGATGGAAAAAATTTCTGCCAGAAAACAAGATTTTAAAAATGCGTATAGCTATGGTAAACGTTATTATAGCATAAAAGATTCTATAGATAATTCTATAACAGAAGAAGAAATTAATAAATTAGAAGTAAGATTTAAAACCTTAGAAAAAGAAAAAACAATAAAGCTTTTAAAAATCGAAAACTTAAATAAAAGCTTAAATATAAAAAACAAAGATGCCTCTTTAGAAAAACTTAAACTACAACAAACAATAATTGCAAAGCAAAACGAAAACAAAGTTTTACAACTAGAAAATGGTGTAGAAAAGCGTAAAAACGAAATTATTTTACTTAAAGAAAAAGAAGCACTAAAGGCAGTAGAGCTAGATAGAGAGCGTACAATTAAATATATTGTATTGGTAGCATTTTTTATTTTGTTAGTACCAATAGCAGGGCTTTTAATAATTTATTACCAAAAATTACAGGCTCAAAGTTTACTTAATTTAAAAGAAAAACAAATTAATGAGCAGCAGGTAATTTCGCTAAAAAAAGATCAAGAATTAAAGCTTATTAAAGCATCGGTTAGAGGTCAAGATTTAGAGCGAAAAAAAATAGCTCAGGAAATGCACGATAGTATTGGTGGTAATTTAGCAGCTATAAAATTACAATTTAGTCAGTTGTCAAACCATCCAAATAAATTAAAATTAATTTATAGTCAGTTAGATGATACTTATGAGCAGGTAAGAAATTTATCTCATAATTTATTGCCCAAAAAAATACGAGAAAACGACTTTGTGTTTTTAATAAAAGAATACATAAGTACTGTTGAAAACGCTAGTGGTATTAAAATAAATTTATCGTTTTATAACGAAAAAGCAATTAATAAGATAAGCAAGATTTTGCAAAACGAATTGTTTTCTATCTTTCAAGAGCTTACTACCAATACTTTAAAATATGCTAAAGCCAAAACTATAGATATACAGCTAGATTATTTAGATAGCGGTTTGTTTTTTGTTTACGAAGATGATGGTATTGGTTTTAATTTATCTCAAACCACATTGGGTATTGGTTTAACAAATATTAAGAATAGAGTAGAAAATTATAATGGTATCTTGCATATCGATTCTAAACCAAATAGAGGCACGAGTATAAATATAGAGATTCCTTTAACAGCCTAAATTAATGATGCATAACCTAATTATTGCCGACGACCATAAAATGTTTTTAGATGGCTTACTTAGTATTTTAAAAACAGAAAGTAACTATAATATTATATACACCGCAAAACATGGCGGACACGTTAAAAAATACATATCTATAAATAAAAACGAAAAAATAGACCTTGTAATTACAGATGTTACCATGCCAGAAGTAGATGGTATTGCTTTAAATAAATGGATTAAAAAAACAGCAAACCATATTAAAACTTTGGTTGTAAGTATGCACAATACACCAGGAATTATTGATGATCTTATAGAAAATGATGTAGATGGATATCTTCAAAAAAATGCTAAAAAAGAAGAGTTTTTAAAAGCTATTGAAACCATTTTAGGAGGCGAAAAATATTTTTCGCAAGAGATTAAAGACATCTATCTTAAAAATAAATTTGAAAAAAAGAAAGATAAAGACATTAAACTCACCAAACGAGAAGTTGAAGTTATTTCACTTATTGCTGAAGAGTTTACAACTCAAGAAATTGCAGATAAGTTATTTTTAAGTAAACATACTATAGAAAGTTACCGTAAAAATCTAATTACTAAGCTTAATGTAAGAAACCTTGCAGGCCTTACTAAATACGCCATAAAAAAGGGTTACGTATCTTAAAGCGATTACAATACATATAAAAGTAAAAAGGTTCTAATTGTTAGAGCCTTTTTTTGTGCTTTAGTTTTTTAACAATTAAATAAAAGCGAAGCAGTTTTAAAATGAAAAAAAACATTTAAGTGGTTGGTTTTTAGTTTTTTATAATTAAAGCCACTGTTTTCAGGGTGTTTAGTTTCACCACATATAGGGTTATAAACAGCTATCTATAGCTATAAATTTGCCAAGTATATAAGAAACATTATAAAAAAATAAAGTGTTTCAAATATTAAAAAAACAAATTATAACCAATTAAACTAAACATTATGACTTTCGGAATTACACTAATTTTATTAAGTATTATCGCTGTTCCATCTTTATTATTATCAAAAAAACCTAATGCAAAAGAACTGTTAGAAAAAATAGAACCTTATCAAGGTTGGATAGGTTTAGCCTTTTGTTTCTATGGTATTTGGGGAATTATTTTCTCTATACTAAACTTAGGATGGATGACTTCGTTTCCAGTTTGGTGGGCAACATTATTAGCAGGTAGTATTGTAGAAGCTGTTTTGGGATTCATGTTAGGATTTACATTAATTAACAAGTTTGTTTTATCTAAAAATGAAGCAGCAAAAGAAAAAGCAATCGAATTAAGAGCAAAACTAGCACCAAAACAAGGAAAACTTGGTGTAGTAGGTTTATTTGTTGGTGCATGGATGATTATTGCATCAATTTTATTCTTCTAAAAAAAACACTAAAAACTTTAATTAAATAGATATGAAAAATTTAATCTTTTTATTAGCTGTTTTATTTGCAATGCCAGCAATATTTCAGGAAAACGACAATACAATTTCGGTTTTTGGTGAGACTGAAAATACTGTAGAAGGCGATAGTTATATAGTATTAATAGCATTACAACAAGTACTTGTTTACGAAGGTCAAACCGAAGTAGAAGCAAATTCTTTAAAAACCGTAAAAGAAAATGCTATAGAGAAATTTAAAAGCATTGGAATAGATTTTAATAGATTTAAAAGAAACACATATTACGAGTTTGCAGTGTCGTTTAGTCAAAATAGAGAATCTGCATATTACTTTTTAAGAACCTCTAATAAAGAAGAAATTAGAAAAATAATAACACTTAAGTCTGCCGGAATGTCTATTGTAAATATAGAAGTAGAAGCAAAAAAACTTACCGGCGAAGAACTGGTCGCGTTAACAGTAAAAGCTATTGCTAATGCAAAAGAAAAAGCTGAAGGTATTGCTAAAAAAATGAATAAAACTTTAGGCGAAGTTGTACATATTGCAGATACAAACTCAAGCTTACAATACATGCAAAGTTATGGCACAACAACAGCACGAACACATGGTGTTAATGTTACTTTTAAATTAAATTAAAAAAAAGATATTACACCATTATAAAAAAACACCTCTTTAACTTAACAAAGCGGTGTTTTTTTAGTTTTTACAAAAAACTATCTTTTAGTTGTTGTACTATTTTAGTGCCATCTGGATCGGCTTGTGTTTTTAAGTTACAAAAATCTTCAGCCCATTGCGATGTACGTATGCGTAATGGAGGATTTTCATTTTGTGCTACATCTAAAACTACATTTGCGACTTCTAATCCGGTTTGGTACACTTGTGTTTCACTTTCATTGGCACGTTTTTGGTTTCCAGCCATGTATCTTTCGAAAATAGGAGCGTACTCGCCAGTAGCAAATTGGCCTTCAATAGCTGTTTTTTCTATAGCAGAGGTCATAAATTCTGTTGAAATTCCGCCAGGTTCTACACAAGAAATTTTAATATTAAACGGCTCACTAACATAAGTGGCTAAACCTTCCATAAAACCTTCTACCGCAAATTTTGCTCCGCAATACAACTCGTTAAATGGTTGTCCTACTAAACCACCAACAGAGGTAATACTAATTATTTGTCCAGATTTTTGTTTGCGCATGTGTGGTAAAACTGCTTGCGTGCAATACACAACACCAAGATAGTTAACGTCTGTGACCCATTTTATTTCGGCTTCTGTTGCTTGTTCTGTTGTTTTTGCAAAACCTGCTCCTGCGTTATTAAATAGCATATCTATTTTACTATCATTTTCAATAATAGTATCTACTGCTGCTTTAATGGTTTCGGTTTTTGTAACATCTAAGGGTAGTAAGTGTATGTCTAAATTGTCTTTTTCAATATGCTCTTTTAGTTTACTTGCTTTTTCTAAGTTACGCATAGTAGCATAAACTTTGAAATTGTTTTTGGCAAATAGGATAGCGCTTTCAAAACCTACGCCTGTTGATGTTCCTGTAATTAATACGTTCTTTTTCATAATATTTAGTTTATGGAGTGAATATTCATTCCAAATTAATAGTAAATTTTTTTTATGCTTTTATTGCATCCCAAAGTAGGTTAATTTGGTTATTAAGTGTTGTTGTTTTAGTTTCTTTTTGGTTGAAATGCCAGCGTAAATAAGATAGTATAGAGCCTCCAATAAACATGAGTAACTCGTCTATATTTATAGATTTTATAATGCGTTGTTGTTGCCCTTTTTTTAATAAGTTATAAACTTCAGTAATAGATTTTTGTCCTTCGTTTCTAGAGCTTTCAGTAATTATAGGTGATGCTTGAAGCTGTTCCATAAATTGAAAGTAAGTAGGATGTGTAATAAAAAAGTCTATTATTGCTGCATAGTAATTTTCAAATTGCGTTTTAATAGGTTTAGTAGCATCAAACGCTGTAAAAACTTTAGTTTCTTCTTGTTTAATATTTATATATATAGCGTTAATTAATGCGTCTTTATTTGAATAATAGTTATAAATGGTTCCCATGCCTGTGCCTGCAGCTTTTGCTATAGCAGACATTGGTGTATTATGCACGCCTTTTTCTGTTAGTAAGGTAATGGCAGCAGATAATATGGCTTCTTTTTTATTCATAAGACAAAAATAGGTGTTTTGGAATGATTGTTCCAAATTTTTAACTTTATTTTAGAATTAAGTTGTTTTGTGTATTAGTTGTAATGATAGATTTAATCTTTTATATATTAATTAAATAGTATATAAAAGCAATAATAAATGAGATAGCTAATATAGAGCTAAAAAGCCAAAACCATTGAAATTTGTGAGTTTTGTAAAACTGTGTTGTAGATTGAATACTTGCTATTAAAGCTAGTATAGCAGCGATTATAAATATGCCTGTGCTTAGGTTGAAGATATAATCAAACTTTGAGCTCCAAAAAAAATAGCTTAGTTTAATATATATCATTAAACTAGCTGTAAATGTTAATAGTATTGAAATTATAAAAAGTTTTTTTGTGCTCATCATGGTTGGCTTACAGTAATACCAAAGGTAGTTTTTGTTTTAAGATTGAAGTTGTTTTAAAAAAAATATATTTTACAACTAACTTATTACTTACAATAACTTTATGCAATCAATAACCTTTTCGATAGTTTTATTAGCTTCATTTTTTCGCCAATGCATATATAAATCTATAGTTTGTTCTAAGTCTATAAAGCGTACATTATTAAATTTTGAATGTTTAAATGAATAGGGCAGAATAGAAATACCAAGTCCTTTAGACACAAGGTTTAAAATCATACCACCAAAATCTGATTCAATACTAATTTTGGGTTCAAAACCTAATTGGTTGAATAAGTTTCTCAATAAAGATGAAAAAAATGTGGTTTGATGCAAGCCTGAAATGATAAAATTTTCTTCCTGAAGCTTTTTTATATTATTAATAGAGTCTTTATTTAACCAATGGTTGTTGGGTACAGCAATGCAAATAGGCTCGGTAGATAATTTTTGAGATTTTATGTTGGCATGCTGAATGTTATCACGACTAAAAGCAATATCTGTATTGTAATTTAGTAAAAGTTTTTGGTGATTCTCATCGGTAAGTTCTGCTAATTCTAATTTAAGTTCTGGTAAATTGGTTTTAATAATTTCTAAAAAATTAGGCAAGAAACTAAAAGTTATAGAGCCAGGATAAGAAATGGAAACGTGTCCAGAATCACCTTGGTCTATTTTTTTTGCTTGCCTGTGTATTTGATCTAATTCGTTTATGGTTTTAGTCCAATGCTTTTGTAAAAATTTTCCAGCATCGGTTAATTTTACGTTTCTTTTATTTCTTTCAAAAAGCGAAAAACCCAATTCGTCTTCTAAAGCTTGAATTTGTCTTGTTAGCGAAGATTGTGAAATAAAAACTTTTTCGGCGGTATTCCAAAAATGAAGCTCTTTGGCTAAAACTAAAAAATATTTAATTTGTTGTGTTGTCATAACAAATGCGTTTTTTGCATTACTCAGTCAAAAATATGTATTTTTAAATAGGTATTACCATAGTTTCTTTGCTTAAGTATTTTGTTTCATTAAAATAGAATAAAACAATGTTAGGAATTGAAAACTTTTTAAGCTTTATGGTTACTGCTTTATTTTTTATAATGACACCTGGAATGGATACTGTTTTTGTGTTAAATAAGTCTATTAGTCAAGGTCGTAAATCTGGAATAACTTCTGCAATAGGAATAAATGCGGGTGTTTTAACGCATGTATTTTTTTCGGCTTTGGGCCTTACGGTCATTATTTCTAAATCTGAAACAGCTTTCATGTTTGTTAAATATGCTGGCGCTGCATACATTTTTTATATGGGTGTACTAAAGCTTAAAAGTAATACAGATATATTAAATAATACAGATGATGCTAATGCTATAAAACCTTCTAAAAATGATTTTTGGTCAGGTTTTTTTACTAATTCATTAAATCCTAAAGTTGCATTATTCTTTTTGGCCTTTTTCCCTCAGTTTATTAATCCTTCTCAATTAGAAGATCCAGTTCCTTTTATATTGTTAGGCTTAACTTACGCTTTTATTGGTATTGTTTGGTATTTGATGTTAACGGTGTTTGCGAGTAAATTTTCAGAGACTATTAAAAGTAATCCAAAATCGGGAGTTTGGATAAATAGAATTAGCGGATTTATATTTGTGTTAATGGGCTTGCAAATTGCATTTGGTTAATTTTTGAAATTAAAAAAACCACTTTGAATAAACAAAGTGGTTTTAAATTTTTCTTTTTCTATAACTTCTATTTATCAATAGAACCTAAAACACGTTTCATAAAGTTATTTACAGCCTCTTTTTTTGGTGTACCTTCTTTAATCATTTTATTAACTTCAATTGCACCATACATATTAGATATTAATTCTCCAATAACGTCAAGTTCTTCATCTTTTAAAGAAGGAACTTCGGTTAATGCTTCAAGTGTTTCTATAGTTTCATTAACATAATCTTCGTCATTGTCTTCTATAAATTGAGCTAAGTGTTTTATTACAGGTAATTTCATTGATAATTGTTTGTTTATTTGGTTTTTACGCAGTTTAAATATTAAATTAAAACTGCGCTAAACCAGATGTTATTTTTATGCTACTTCGTTTACTAAGTCTTTTAAAACGTCAAATTTGTTAGTCTGTGTTTGATTTACAAATTTTCCATCTTTAAACGTTGCAAATGTTGGTAGATTATCTACAGTTGCTAATTGTCTTGATTCTGGAAATTTTTCTGCGTCTGCGATAACAAATGTTATATTTTCTAACTCACCAGCTAATTTTTTAACTTTAGGTTTCATAATACGACAGTTACCACACCAAGTTGCAGAATATTGCACAACAACAGTGTTGTTACTTGCAATAATTTCACTTAAATTATCTTGACTTAATTCTTGAACCATAATTACTTAGTTTACGTGGTTTGCTAAGTACTCTGCAGTACCTAATCTATTTGCGCTCATTGCGTCTTTTCCTTCTTCCCAGTTTGCAGGACAAACTTCACCTTTTTCTTGTACGTGAGTTAAAGCGTCGATAATACGTAAAAATTCGTTTACGTTTCTACCAATTGGCATGTTGTTAACACCTTCGTGTTGTACAATACCATCTTCATCTATTACGTAAGTAGCTCTGTAAGTTACATTGTCACCATCTACAGTTACAACTCCAGTTTCTTCGTTGTACTTTTCGTTAGTGATATCTAAAATACCTAAAGTAGAAGCTAAGTTACGGTTAGAATCTGCTAATATTGGGTAAGTTACGCCTTCAATTCCACCGTTATCTTTTGGTGTGTTTAACCATGCAAAGTGTACTTCTGGAGTGTCACAAGAGGCACCAATAACAATTGTATTTCTTTTTGCAAACTCTTCTTTTGCAGCTTCAAAAGCATGTAATTCTGTTGGGCAAACAAAAGTAAAATCTTTTGGGTACCAGAATAATACTACTTTCTTTTTATTATTTCTTGCTTCTTCAAGAACGTTTAATTTAAAGGTGTCACCCATTTCGTTCATTGCGTCTACATTTAAATCTGGAAATTGTTTTCCTACTATTGCCATTTGTTAAAATTTAATAATTATTAGATTAATTTTTGAGTAGGCAAAGATAGAGGTGAAGACTAAAAAAACAAGCCTTATAAAATTTTTAAATCTTATAAGGCTATCAATTTTAGCTATTGTATTTTTAAAATAGAATAGGTATTTGTTATTTTGAAGACAGTTGCTTTATTTTAATTGAAAATGCAGCGAATAAAAGTGTCATAAACGGACTTAACCAATTAAATATAGCAAAGAAAAAATAATCTACAACCGGAACACCTAAAACTCCTGATTGATAAGCACCACAAGTATTCCATGGTACTAATACCGAGGTTACAGTTCCTGAATCCTCTAAAGTTCTACTTAGATTTTCTGGAGCAAGGTTTTTTTCTTCGTAAGCTTTTTTAAACATTTTTCCAGGTACAACTAATGCTAAATATTGGTCTGATGCTGTTACGTTTAATGCTAAACAACTGGCTACTGTACTTGCAAATAAACCAAAGGTTGTAGAGGCTAAACTTAATAAAGCTCTACTAATTCTAGATAATGCACCAATAGCATCCATAACGCCACCAAATACCATAGCACAAATAATTAACCAAATAGTACCAAGCATTCCAGACATACCACCTGCAGAAAATAAATCGTTTAATTCTGTACTAGAGGTTTCTACAGCAACATCTACAGTCATTGCATTCATTACACCTTTATATGCAGATTGAAAGGTTAAACTTTCTGCTCCAGCAATTGTAGTTACTATTTCTGGTTGAGCAATTACTGCAGCAATTCCGCCTAATAGCGTACCAACTAATAAGGCAACTAATGGTGGTGTTTTTTTTATAATTAAAAAGATTACGACTACTGGAACTATAAATAACCAAGGTGTAATATTAAATGCACCGTTAATAGCATTTAACTTATCAGATATGTCTGGTGTACCTGTAGTATCTATATTTAAACCAATAATTATAAAAACAATTAGAGTTACAGTAATTGTAGGCACTGTTGTATATGCCATGTATTTAATGTGTGAGAACAAATCTGCTCCAGCCATTGCAGGCGCAAGGTTTGTAGTGTCACTAAGTGGAGACATTTTATCACCAAAATACGCGCCAGATAAAACAGCTCCTGCTGTCATACCTAATGATATGCCAAGTGTTTCGCCTATACCAATTAATGCAATACCAACAGTTGCAGAAGTCGTCCAAGAACTACCAGTAGCAATAGAAATTATAGCACAAATTATTACAGATGCTGCGAGAAATATAGTGGGATTTAAAATTTGTAATCCGTAATAAATCATGGTAGGTATAATGCCACTAATTAGCCAGGTTCCTGCTAAAGCGCCAACCATAAGTAGAATTAGTAGCGCGCCAGAGGTAGATTTTACATTCTCGGCAACTTCATCTATCATTTGTTTATAAGAAACTTTGTTGTAAAAGCCAACAACAGCTGCAACTGCAGCACCTAAAAGCAGTATAAATTGATTACTACCACTTAAAGCATCATCTCCATACACGAAAAATACATTATAAAATAACATAATAACTAATGCAATTACAGGAATTAATGCTTCCCAAATATTAAGTTCTTTGTTTTCAATAATATTTTCGTCTTGAGGTACTGATGGTTTAATATCTTGGCTTTCCATTTAGTATTACTATTAGTTTAATTTTATTTGAATGTAATGTTACGATTTTGTACGATGTTATGCAAATAGAAAAAAGGCTTGAAATACTTCAAACCTTTTATTTTTTACTTAGGGATTTATTTTTTTTAAACCAATTCTGGCTTAAGTATTTCTAAATCAATCATACAGGCTTTCATTAGTTTAAAAGTGCGCTCAATATCGGCATCTAAACCTATAGAAAAACGTATTAATCCATCGCTTAGTCCCATTTCTGCTTGTTCTTCTTCAGGAATTTCTGAAGATGTTGAGCTTCCAGGTGCAGAAAATAAGGTTTTATAAAACCCTAAACTTACAGCTAAATATCCTAAATTTCTTTCTTGCATTAACTCCATTAAAGCATTGGCTTTATCTAAAGAACCAACATCTATAGTTAGCATACCACCAAAACCATACTTATTATTCATCATGTTTTTAAATAGCGTGTGTGATGGATGTGATGCTAAACCAGGATACACTGTTTTTAAACCAAGTTTCTGAAATTTTTCAGCTAAATAAGTAGCATTTACACTGTGTTGCTGCATTCTAATGTGTAATGTTCTTAAGTTTTTTAAAACTGAAGCTGCACGAAGGCTATCCATAGTAGAACCTAATAACATACAAGCACCATCGTTTACATTTCTTAGGTCATTAATAAATTCTTGAGTACCACATATAACGCCTCCAACAGTATCAGACGATCCGTTTATAAATTTAGTTAAGCTATGTATTACAACATCTGCACCTAATTGTGCAGGAGAAATAGATAAAGGTGAAAATGTATTATCTACCACTAATTTTAAATTATATTGTTTTGCTAATTTGGCTAAACCAGCAATATCTGCAACCTCTAATAATGGATTGCTAACAGATTCGCAATACAACACTTTTGTGTGAGACGTAATTGCAGCTTCTACAACATCTAGTTTTGTAATGTCTACAAACGATGTAGATACATTAAACCGCGGTGCAAAGTTTTTTAAAAAAGCGTAAGTACCACCGTAAATCGTTCTACTAGATACAACATGATCACCAGCACCACAAAGCTGCATAATAACAGGTGTAATTGCACCCATTCCAGACGCTGTTACATTTGCTGTTTCTGTACCTTCCATAGCAGCAAGCGCTTCTCCTAAATATAAATTTGAAGGCGTAGAATGTCTTGAATATAAATAGCAACCATCTGCATTACCTTCAAAAGTATCAAACATGGTTTTAGCAGAAAGAAAAGTGTATGTTGAAGAGTCTGAAATTGAAGGATTAACACCACCAAACTCACCAAAATATTGTAAGTCTTGTATATTATTAGCAGGTTTAAAAGCCATAATTTAATTTTTTAAGTTTAATATTTAGTAAAAGTCATTTATTTTAGATTATTAATCAATATATTGTTTTAATTTTAGATTTTAAATCTGTTTAATTTTGATTTAAGTGTTTTAAATTCTGAAAAAGCAATAAATTAAATGTGTAAACAGAAAATTTTTCGATAATGACTTTTGATGCTATAGATACTAAGCTTATAAAACTATTACAAGAAGATAGTAAGCAAACAAACAAAGAGCTTTCTAATAAGTTAAATCTCTCTGTTACCGCGGTGTATGAGCGCATTAAAAAACTTGAAAATAATGGCGTAATTAATAAATATGTTACTTTAATAAATAAAGAAGTCGTTCAAAAATCTTTTGTAGCATTTTGTAACATTAAATTAGTGAAACATTCTCAAGATTATGTTTTTAAATTTGAAAAAGATGTAACTAGTTTAGAAGAAGTTTTAGAGTGCTACCATATTAGTGGAGATTACGATTATTTATTAAAAGTATTAGTAAAAGATATGAAGGCTTTTCGTAATTTTATGGTAAATAAATTAACAAAACTAGATCATATTGGTAGTACACATAGTACGTTTATGATTAATGAAGTTAAACATACTACCGTAATAACAGTTTAAAAAATATGATGCAATCTACTATCTATAAGCTTATAGAGTTTTTTATTATTTTTATAATAATTCCAATAAGTTTTACAATAGATTTTGCATTATGGATTAAAGCTATAATTGCAATAACAGGTTTTATATATATAGTTTATTACTTACTTAGAATTGAAAAAAATAAATTTAAAATTGCTGCTAACTTAAATTGGAGTCGTTTTTTTAAAGCCACTTTTTTTAAACTTATACTAATTGCAGTAATAACTATAACTTTTGTTTTAATTTCTAATCAAGCAAGTTTATTTAAAGTAGTATTAAATAAACCATTATTGTGGTTGGTAATACTGTTTGTGTACTCTGCTTTTTCGGTATATCCTCAAGAGTTAATTTATAGAACTTTTTATTTTCAGCGTTATAAAAATCTATTCAAAAACGAGCATATTTTAATATTTATAAATGCCATTGTATTTTCTCTAGCACATATTTTTTTTAGAAATACATTAGTTATTTTATTAACCTTTTTAGGTGGTTTATTATTTGCATTTACTTATAATAAAACCAAATCAACACTATTAGTTTCAATAGAGCATGCTATTTATGGTAGTTGGTTGTTTACCGTTGGAATGGGAGAGATGTTAGGTTTTCCTTCTTAATTTTTTTTAAAAATTAAATTTTATTATTTTGGTATCGCTATTAACAACTAATTAATGAAACACCAAGAAATAAAAGAGGTTTATAAATCTATTTTTGAATCTTACACTAAACCATCGCTAGAAACACATATTAAAAAAATTATTGAGCTAGATACGTATTTGCCATACAGTTCTACTTTTTTCTGTTTAACAAATACACAAGAGCTTACTTTTGAATATATAAGTAAAAACTTTACCTCTTGTTTAGGTTTAGATGCTACAGATTTAAAAGTAAAAGGAATGAAATACTTTTGGAGTAGAATCCATCCAGAAGACATAGAAATCTGGTTAGGCGCTTTAAATAGTTTAATGGAGTTTACTTTGGCCGAAATACCCGAAAACAAAAGAGAACTTGCTAATTATACATGGAATTATAGAATAAAAAATGCCAGCGAAAAGTACGTAAATATTATACAAAATACTACACCATTGGCTTTTGATAGTGAAATGAAACCTATAATTGGTCTAGCGCATTATACCGTTTTAAATATTGAATTAAACTTGCCAATAACTGCAACTGCAAAGCTATTAAATAATAAAAATGAGTACGAAACTGTATATTACAATAACTTTTCTCAAAAATTATTACATGCAGGAATAAGCAATAGAGAACGCGATGTAATACGTCTATTAATACTAAATTTTACTAGTAAAGAAATTTCCGAAAAACTAAATATAAGTCCGCATACGGTAGACACACACCGAAGAAATATTTTAAAAAAATTAAAAATATCTTCAACTGGAGAATTAGTAGGAATGTTAAAAATGGATATGACTTTATTATAGGCAATTAAAAAAATACTCAAATTGAGTATTGTGTATACTTAATATAATAGTGATTTTTACAGTGCTATTAATCAATTCTAATACTAAAACAGTTCTAATCTAATAAAAGAGAATTACTCTTTTTTAAAGATAGAGCTGTTTTTTCTTTGCGGTAAATTTAAAAAATAAGCCTCTCATTATTTTAGTAAAAAATACATCATTGTACATTCGTAAATAAAATTACAAAATTGTATTTTTGCTATAATAATCAATAAGATAGTCTTAAATACAAGATAAAATTCATTCTAAATATTACTTATGAGTAAATACGATGTAGCCATAATAGGCTCAGGACCTGGAGGATATGTAGCAGCAATACGTTGTGCACAACTAGGTATGAAAACTGCAATAATCGAAAAATATTCTACACTTGGAGGTACTTGTCTTAATGTAGGTTGTATACCTAGTAAAGCCTTACTAAGTTCATCTCATCATTACGAAGAAGCTACTAAACATTTTGAAGAGCATGGAATAGAAATTCCAGGTGAAATTAAAGTTAATTTAGAAAAAATGATTGGTCGTAAACAAGCCGTTGTAGACCAAACAACTGGTGGTGTAGAGTTTTTAATGAAAAAAAACAACATCGATGTATTTACAGGTGTTGGTAGTTTTATAGATGCTACACATATTAAAATTGAAGGCGAAGAAACAACAGAAATTGAAGCAAAAAACACCATTATTGCAACAGGAAGTAAACCTTCAAACTTACCATTTATAACACTTGATAAAGAACGTATAATTACATCTACCGAAGCTTTAAAACTTAAAGAAATACCAAAACACATGATTGTTATTGGTGGTGGTGTAATAGGCTTAGAACTTGGTCAAGTATATAAAAGATTAGGAGCAGAAGTTACCGTAATAGAATACATGGATAGAATTTTACCAACAATGGATGGTTCTCTATCTAAAGAATTAAATAAAGTCTTTAAAAAGGCTAAATTTAAAATGATGGTGTCTCACAAAGTACAATCTGTAGAGCGCAATGGAAATGAAGTTATTGTAAAAGCCGAAAACAAAAAAGGAGAAGTTGTAGAAGTAAAAGGAGATTACTGCTTAGTATCTGTAGGACGTAAACCATTTACAGATGGTTTAAATGCTGAAGCTGCAGGAGTAAAACTTACAGAAAGAGGCCAAATAGAAGTAAACGAACATTTACAAACAAACGTTAGCAATATTTATGCAATAGGAGATGTTGTAAAAGGAGCAATGTTAGCACATAAAGCTGAAGAAGAAGGAACCTTTGTAGCCGAAACTTTAGCAGGACAAAAACCACACATAGATTATAACTTAATCCCAGGTGTAGTATACACATGGCCAGAAGTTGCAGCAGTTGGTAAAACCGAAGAAGAATTAAAAGAAGCTGGAGCAGAATATAAAGTAGGACAATTTCCATTTAGAGCTTTAGGTCGTGCTAGAGCAAGTGGAGATATTGATGGTTTTGTAAAAATTCTTGCAGACAAAAATACAGATGAAGTATTAGGAGTACACATGGTTGGTGCACGTTGTGCAGATTTAATTGCAGAAGCAGTAGTAGCTATGGAGTTTAGAGCTAGTGCAGAAGATATTTCACGTATGTCTCACGCACATCCAACATTTGCAGAAGCAATAAAAGAAGCCGCTTTAGCAGCTACAGATGATCGTGCTTTACACGTATAAAACAATAACTTTTTAAAAAGTTAAATAAAAAAGCGAACCTAATGGTTCGCTTTTTTTAAATTGTAAACTCAAAAAAATAGATGTCTCAAGAAATTAAATTTGAAGAAAACGATGTTATTGGTGAAGCAACCTTAGATGTAATTGCAAAAGCCGATAAATTTAATAGATGGATGTACCAAACCATTAAACCTTATTGTAAAGGGAAAACTTTAGAAATAGGTAGCGGTATAGGTAATATATCAACATTTTTTCTTGAAGATGATTTTGAGATGGTTTTAACAGATATAAGACAAAATTATTTTGAAAAACTAAACCAAAACTTTAATCAGTATTCAAATTTTTTAGGTTCTGAAATCATGAACCTAACCGATGAGGATTTTGATAAAAAGTTTGAAAAACATTTAGGTAAATATGATACTGTTTTTGCTTTAAATGTAGTAGAACATATAAAAGATGATGTTTTAGCAATTAAAAATTGTAAAAAACTGCTAAAAGATAACGGACATTTAATAATACTAGTACCATCATACCAAACGCTTTATAATAAATTTGATAAAGAATTAGGGCATTATAGACGGTATACTAAAACGTCTCTTTCAAACATTTTTAAATTAAATAATTTTAAAATTATGCATAAGCAGCATTTTAATTTTATAGGTATTTTAGGTTGGTATGTAACAGGAAGTATTTTAAAAAAAGAAAGTATTCCAGGCGGACAAATGAAATTATACAATACTTTAGTACCAATATTTAAAATTATAGATAAACTTATTGCAAATAAAATAGGACTTTCTACAATAGTGGTTGGTAAAAAATAGCTTATAAAGCTCCAATTAAATCTTTAATTCTAAGCCTTTTGTTATAGTTGTTTTCGTTAGTTTCTCTAATAAAACACTGGTCACTTAAAGCACCATTATTAACTTTATTAATTAATGTTTTTGCTGTGTATGGACCAAACTCTTCAGATTTATTTATAAAATAATATTCATGATTATGTATAATATTTTTTGCCTTACTTAAATACTTTGAGTGTAGGTAAGTGGTAATATCATCATAAGTATTTAAAACTTTATCACTTTTAGTTTCGTTTATAAAAACAGCAAGTTCGTTAGATTTTCTATCAATGTCTAAGGTTAAAATGTCTTCATTTCTAAACGTCATTTTAATTACATTAATACTACCATCTTCACTGGTAATACGAATATAATTTTCATTTACATAATGCCATTTAGCTTTAGAGATTGTATTATTTGTAGTTCTAGTTAATACGTTGTCTTCAGTAAATATATAAGTGGTTTTTGCTTCTTTTATAGTATTAACCAATAACCAATTTTGATTAACAAGAATACTCACCACATTATCGTGGTAAAAAGTATTATCTGGATTTAAAAAAAGCTTAGAAATATCACTCATCGCTTAAATGTAAAAAATACGAGTTATTGTTAAAAATAAAACGGTATTTTTTCGATAAACGTATATTTATGCGTGTTTTATTGCGTACTTGGTAAGAATTATTTTCTTTTATTTCTTTTGTTATAGTTTTTGTCACCGCGCGTTTTAGGTTTTTTATACTTAGCGGCAATTTTAAACTTGTAAGAACCACCTAAATTTTCTTTAGAATTTTTTTCAGATTTTTCATGAAATGCTGGTCCAGGAGCGTCTTCATCTTTTCTGCGTTTATTAGGGTTATTACGTTCTTTAATTTGTGGTCTTTCTTCTTCTATAAGTTCTGTAGAAATTTCAACGGTATCTGGAATTTCTTCTACATTAATAGTCATATCCATTAACGCTTCAATATCTTCTATAGCTTGTTGTTCTTTTTCTGTAGTAAACACCAAAGCATGACCTTCGCGTTCTGCACGACCTGTTCTACCAATTCTGTGCATGTAGTTTTCTGGATATTCTGGTGTGTCAAAGTTTATAACGTGCGACACATTATCTATATCTAAACCACGAGCCATAACATCTGTAGCAACTAAAATTCTATTTATGCCTTCTCGAAATTGCTCGATACTTCGTAATCTATAGTTTTGTGTTTTGTTAGAGTGTATAACACAAAGCTCTTCGTTATATTCTTCGTCTAAAGCTTCAAATAGGCGATCGGCCATTTTTTTATAAGCTACAAAAATAAGTACCTTATTATAGGTTTCTTCATCTTGCAATAAATGCTTAAGTAAATTTAGTTTAGTATAAAAATTAGGCGCTTTGTAACGCGTTTGCTTAATATTTTCTAACGGCGTTCCAGAAGTAGCAATAGATACTTTTTCTGGCGATTTAAAGAAATCTACAATTAAATCGTCTACATCTTTTGTCATTGTAGCAGAAAACATAATGTTTTGTCTGCGTGTTGGTAACAAATCGAAAATATTAATAAGTTGATGTCTAAAACCTAAATCTAGCATAACATCGACTTCATCGATAATTAATTTTTGAATAGATTTTAATTGTAAAACTCTACTTAAAGCCAAATCGTATAAACGTCCTGGAGTAGCAACTAAAATATCTATGCCTTGAGCAATAGCTTGTTTTTGTGTATTAATATTTGTGCCACCATAAACACCCAAAACACGATTGTTAATGTATTTAGAGAGTTTTTCAATCTCTTCAACAACTTGTACAACAAGTTCTCTAGTAGGTACTAAAACTAACACTCTTGGGTTTTCTTGTTTAGAAAACGGAAGATTTCTAAGCACAGGTAGCATATAGGCAAAAGTTTTACCTGTTCCTGTTTGTGCTATACCAACCATATCTTTTCCACTTGCAACCACATTAAAAGCTTCTGCTTGTATTGGTGTTGGTGTAGTGTAGCCCAAATCGTCTAGGGCATTATATAATGGTGTGTTTAAGTTTAAGTCTCTAAAAGTCAAAGTAAATTATTTAAGCTACAAAATTACTATTTATATTTTGCTTACCCTAAATGATCCTCATGTATTTGTATACTGTAGGTTGCTGTAAAAGTTTCGCTTTCAGGTAATTTAATAATGCCCTCTTTTTCTTCTATTTTTTGATTTGTATTTTCATGATCTGCGACACCTAACCAAGGTTCTATGCAAACGTATGGTGCATTTGGTTTTGCCCAAATGCCCAAATAATTAAAGTCTTTAAAACTTAAATTAAGTATTTCGCCATGTATTTTACTAACTAAAGCTACTTTTCTAGACTTTAAATCTTTAAAAATAAGTGCGTCTTTATTAAATAAATCTGGTCTTAATTGTATGCTATTTCCAGATTTAAAAACGGTTTCAGTTTTATCTGTTACTAAACCATTATCCATGTTTAGCAAATGGGTTTTTGAGATTTCATTGTTTTCAAAAACTAAACTATAATCTGTATAGCTTTCGTTATTATATAATGGGCATTTAAATGCTGGATGACCACCAATTGAAAAGTAAATAGCTTTGTTGTCTAAGTTTTTTACTGTGTGTGCAATGTGGATGGTATTTTCTTCTAAAGTATAGGTAATTATAAATTGAAATTTAAAAGGGTAAATTTTTAATAAATCTTCATTATACATTAGGCTAAAAACAAGACTATTTCTCGTTTGTTTTAAAAGTTTTATATTTTTATTATGCCTAACAAAGCCATGTTTAGGAAGCTTAAATGTTTTACCATTATAGGTGTAACTATCTTCTTTTAGAGCGCCAATAATTGGAAATAAATTAGGAGCAAAACTTCCCCAAACATCGGGATCTGCATGCCACATAAATTGATTTTTGTTTTTTATAGCTGAAATTTCACAAAGTTCTGCACCTTTTGTATTGACTTTAATTTTTAAATTATTGTTAGTTAATTCGAACATGATTTTATTGGTTTTCAACGTTGTTTCTTGCTAAAATTTAAAGTTTTTCAAAAGTAATAAACCTTAAGAAATATGTTTTTTTAACATGGTTTTTTTTATAATTTTTCAGCTTTCTTTTTAATAAGTTCTTCTGTTTGCGCTTTCCACTTATCACTTAAATAGTGCCAATCTGTCAAGGTGGTATAAGTTTTAAAATCATGTTTTTGAGAGAGTTTAAAATCGGCTTTTACCACTGCTAAATAAGACTCTTCTGTGCCATCATACTCATAAATTAATGCATAGGCATAATAATTTATGCCGTTTAAATTAAGTGTGCCTAATACTTTTCTTTTTGTTGGCCATTCGTCTACTTCTTCTAAATATTGTTGTAAAGATAAGTTTGCAAACGCTGCTTCTTTATAATATTTTTTTGAAACCTTTTTAAAGTTATTTGCCTTATGGTATGCTTTCATAATATTATAGCGTGTATCTAAACTATCTAAAAGGGTATTGGTTAACTGGTTTTCAAGTTTTAAATCGTGAAGAATTCTAATTTCTGAAGCTCTAAGCGCTAACCACTTGTTGTTTTTAATATCTAATAACTGATTTGTAAAATTATCTATAGTTTGTGCTTGTTTGTTTTTAGGAAATGCCTCAAAATAATTTAGATAATTATAAATTATGGTTTGATGTGAGTAGTTAAAGTCTTTTGATGCTTTTTGATTAATAAATGTTTTTAAATCTTTAGTATTATTAATGGTTAAGCTATTAAATAGTGGAATAATATTGCTTTTGTTTTTATAACTAGATTTTAATATTTGTGCTGATAAACTTAGTAGTTGTGATCTGTATTTTTTTGAGTCAATAAGTTTTAATAACCCATTATAATCCTCTATTGCCATTGGGATAGAATCAAAATATGGAGAAAAAATAGCGTAATTATAATCTTCGGCTGCTTTAGGAGTATTATTTAAAAGTAACTTTCTATAAGTTGTTAAATTGTTGGGCGTTTTTAGTTCGGGAATTATTTGTAATATGCTTCTTTTTAAAGCTTCGTTTAAATTATTACTAGTGTATAGTTTTTCTAAAAAAGCAACTGTATTGTCATCTGAAACGTTATTAAATTCATTAATTATAGCTTCAATTACTTTTTCTTTATTTTCTGTTGTTGCATACTTAGCATCTATGGCTTTATAAAGTTTTGGTACATCATCTTTACTAAATTCATAATATGTAAATGCACCATAAGCTTGTTTAAATACTAAAGAGTCTTTAGACTTTAAATTGTTTAATAATAAATCTGTTTTAGAGCTGTAATAATTAAATGAGGTAGTATTTGTTTTGGGTAAATAACCGTACAATAGGTTGTTGGTTGTTTTACTGTCAATATTTTCTTTGCTTACAAAAGCCGATGTATAAATAAATTTATCTTTATCTAACCAAAGTAAGTACTTACTATAAATACTATCTTGTTTTTGCATAACAACAAATTCTACACCTTCGTTATTATTAACTTTTACTTTTTTGCTTCTTACAATAGTATCTGTGTAATTAGTAATGTTTTCTTTATTTAAATCGTAAAATTTAGCTAGGGTATCTATTTTAAAATAAGGTTTTAATTTTGTAAAACCGAAGGCATAAATATCTCCTGATTGTTCGTTTTTAGTATAATAATCATAAGAATTATAAAAATACGTATCAGAATTATCATAATCTTCATCTTCTAAAATTTCACGAATATTTTTAAAGCCTTTAAATTTTAAACCTTGTTTTTCATGAACAACAATAGGTTCTTCTTCAAAATCTGTAAGTTTAAAAGATTCAAAAAACGGATTGTTTGCATTTGCTTTTAATCCTTTTTCAAGTCTTTGCGCAAGAAGTAAATACGTTCTATTGCCTCTAAAAAACAATCTGCAAATAGAATGAGAAACACCTTTAATATAAAGTTCATATTCCTTACCAATATAACCGTTTTGGTATATTGTTTTTGGTGTGCCAATAATTTCGGCTTTACCAGTAAATGTTTCTGCCATACCTGTAAACGATGCCTCTAAATCATCAATTCTATAGCCATTAGGTTGGTCGTTATATCGTATTATATAATTAGATTTATTTTTGGCATCTATGGCCATAAACATATTAATTATGTAAGGTTCTGTAGTGTCTTCAAACGGACTTTCAATTTCTCTAGAACGATCTAAAGGTTTGCTTGGCATTTTTACTGTAAAGGCTCCTTTTTTATGCTTAAACTCATACCAATTTGGTGTTGGTATAGCTTTAGGTTTTGTGATTTTTATAGAGTTTACAAAACGTGACACCATTTTAGAGTTTAGTGAATTATAGTTTCCGTAGACTAAAAATTGATAAAAAATCCCATTTTTAAATGCAAAAACAGATTTTACACCATCTTTTTTTTGATCACTTGGTTCAGGAATTTTTATGTCAATTTCATAACCTTGTGTACCACCAATTGTAATGGTTTTTTTGCTAACTATTTCTCCATTATATCGTGTAGCAGCATCTTCAATCATTTTTTCATAAAACATGGTTTTGTCTATTCCATTTTTAGATCTAAAATCTAAAGCAAAATAAGAATAGTTTGTACCGGTAATTAAGTCTGTGTAGATATAAGCATCAAGTCCCTCGTTATTTGATTCTATAGCAGGAATTCCTGGTGTTTGCAATGTGTAGCCATAATCTTCACTATTAAATGTATGCCAAGACATTTTAGAAGTATCTATAGTATAATTTTTTGCAACTCCTGTAAATTTAGCTTCTACAGGCGTAACTTTATAACCTTTATCGCGAAGCATTTTTATAAGTCCCACATTTCCTGGTAAATGTGCTGCACCAACAGCCGAAAAAATAGAACTGTTTTTCATTTGTTTTATAATACTATTAGTCATTACAATGTTTCTACTTTTCATTTCTTCTCCATAACCATCATAAGACATAATCATGGCGTCTATAGCATTAATATCGCCTGTTATATATACCTTTTTTAAGGCTTCAGTTTCAGTTTCATAAGTTTCTATGTCGTAAAAAAGCTCTTCTAAAAGTAGTTCGCGTTTTCTCTCATCTGTAGCATTTTCAAAATAAAATAATTGTGAATCGGTATCTTCTAAACCTACAATTTCTTTTTGCATAGTCTTAGCATGACCTAAAAGGTGCATGTCTACAAAAGTTGTTTTATCGGTTTCTTTTTCACTATCAGGACTTAGCATAGACATTAAAATACTTGGGTCGTAAAGTGTAGATTCTTCAATATCGTAACCGTTTATAGCCTTAAACCGTTTGGCAATTTTGCTATATTCATCATCATTTAAAAGTTTTTTAAACTGCAAATAAGCAAGCTCAATTTTTGGTTTTGTAAACATTTTTATCACTAAAGAATCGGGCTGAATTTCTAATGCAAATTTCTCGGTATTTTCAATTGCAGGCAAAACGGCATCGCTAAAATTAAAAGCGCGTTCGTCGCTAACATGCATTGTGCCAAATAAATAAGAAGGTTTACGTTGGTCTTTGCCTTCAATTTTCCATAATAAAGAATATTTAGATTTTTCTTGAGCAGATAATTGTAAACCGAAAATTAATAAAAGCAAAATGGTTAGTAAATGCTTTTTAAAATTAATAGAAAATAAAGTCATAAGATTGGGATAGTGAAACGTTTTATATATTATACTTAGAAAATAGTGAGATTCTTTTTAAATTTGAAAAGGTTAATATAAGCACTTTAATTGAGAACAAGTAAAACAAAACAAATAGTTAATATTGAGGAATTTAAGAGAAAACTACTTTCTTGGGCACAACATTTTGATGATGTTGTTTGGCTTGATTCCAACAATTACTCACAAAAATATTCAAATTATGATGCCGTTTTAGCGGTTGATGCATTTACAGCAATACAAACAGATTATCATGATGCTTTTGGTAAACTTAAAGAATACCAAAACAATACTAACGATTGGATTTTTGGTTATTTAACTTACGATTTAAAAAACGATACCGAAAACTTAAAATCTAATAATACCGATGGTTTAGCTTTTGCAGACCTGTATTTTTTTCAGCCTAAAAAAATCTTTTTGGTACAAGGTAATACGGTTACTATAAAATATTTAAATGCTGTTGATGATGAGTTAGAAATAGATTTAGAAACCATAGAGAATTATAAATCTACTATTAATACTCAAGCAAATACAAACATAAAAATTAAGCTGCGTACAAGTAAAGATGATTACTTTGAAAAAGTAGCAAAAATGCAATGGCATATAAATAGAGGTGATATTTACGAAGCTAATTTTTGTCAAGAATTTTATGCCGAAAATACAACCATAAACCCAATAGAAACTTATTATAAACTTAACGAAATTTCACAACCGCCATTTGCAACTTTTTTTAAAACAAATGATAAATATTTACTCTCTGCTTCGCCAGAGCGATACATAAAAAAAGCAGGTACTAAAATCATTTCGCAACCTATAAAAGGTACAGCAAAACGCGAAAGCGATGCTATATTAGACAATACATTAAAACATAATTTAATTACAGACCAAAAGGAACGTAGTGAAAATATTATGATTGTAGATTTAGTTAGAAACGATTTATCACAAACAGCCACAAAAGGTAGCGTTGAAGTCGAGGAGCTTTGTAAAGTTTATAGCTTTAAACAAGTACATCAAATGATATCTACAGTAGTTTCTCAAGTAGAAAACACTATAGATCCTATAGAAGTTTTAAAAACTACATTTCCAATGGGAAGCATGACTGGAGCTCCAAAAATTTCAGCAATGAAAATTATTGAAACTCTAGAAGACGCTAAACGTGGTTTGTATTCTGGTTCTGTAGGTTACATTACTCCAGAGAACGACTTCGATTTTAATGTTATAATTCGTAGTATTTTATATAACGAAACACGGCAATATGTTTCTTATTCTGTTGGTGGAGCAATTACTGCAAAAAGTAAACCAACTAGCGAATACGAAGAGTGTTTATTAAAGGCAAAAGCCATGCAAACAGTTTTAGAAAACAATAATTAATAAGCAGTAACACATGTTTAATGCCTTTAAAAATAATATAGAGAATAATATGCCTTATTTAAAAAAGGCTAAAATTCTTATTGCGGTTTCTGGAGGTTTAGATAGTGTTGTTTTAACTCATTTATGTTCAAAGTTAAATTTAAATATTGCGCTAGCACATTGTAATTTTAATTTACGCGAAAATGAAAGTGATACCGATGAAGCTTTTGTTTTAGAATTAGCAAAAACATTAGATATAGAAGCTTTTGTACAGCATTTTAATACAGAAGCTTATGCTAAAGCAGAAAAAAGCTCAATACAAATGGCAGCCAGGACCTTACGTTATAATTGGTTTTTTGATTTAGCAAGGCAATTACAATTCGACTATATATTAACAGCACATCATGCAGATGATAATCTAGAAACTGTACTAATAAATCTTACACGTGGTACAGGAATTGAAGGTTTAACAGGAATCCCAGAGCGTAACGAAAATATCGTGAGACCATTACTTAAGTTTTCAAGAGAAAGTTTAGAGTACTATGCAAAATCTAAAAATATAGCATGGCGAGAAGATAGTAGTAATGCTTCAACAAAATATTTAAGAAACAAATTACGACACGATGTTATTCCTATTTTAAAAGAAATAAATCCTACGTTGCTTAAAAATGTAGAAACTACATTAGATAATTTAAAAGATACCAAAGCTATTGTTCAAGAAAGTGTAAGTGCAGTTTTAAAACGTGCAATTATACAACACGATAGTGAAGCCGTAATTTATAAAATACAAGAGTTTAAAAATCTAAAACAACCAAAAGCTTATTTATTTGAGGTTTTTAAAATCTATGGTTTTACAGATTGGAACGTACTTGAAAATTTATTGCACGCGCAAAGCGGAAAACAAATAATGTCTAACACTCATACACTGTTAAAAAATAGAGAAACATTAGTTTTAACAGAAAACACAACTGTTACAGCATTTAAAGAAATTACAATAGAAAAACCATCTAAAAGTATTGAAATTGCTAACGGTTTATTATCTATAGAACGCGTTGAAAAACTAGAGAAAAATACAAAATCTACTATTTATTTAGACCAAAAACTGTTAAACTTTCCTTTAAAAGTAAGACAATGGGAAAAAGGAGACTATTTTTACCCGTTGGGAATGACAGGAAAAAAGAAACTAAGTAAGTTTTTTAAAGACGAAAAACTGTCGTTACGAGCTAAAGAAAAATGCCTCGTTTTAATCTCAAACAATACCATAGTTTGGGTTATAAATTATAGAAGTAGTGCGTTGTTTAAAGCAACAAATCAAACAGATAACATATTAAAAATCACATATCAACAATGAAGCAATTTATAGCTTTTATCTTAGTTTTATTTTCAATAAATAGTGTAACAGCACAACTTAATCCTGTAAAATGGAGCACAAGTGTAGAAAAAATATCTGATACAGATTATAACTTAATATTTAATGCAGATATAGAATCGAAATGGCATTTATACTCACAAACGTTACCAGAAGGTGGCGCTTTGCCAACAGCGTTTACATATAATAATGAAGGTGAAGATTATAAAGTATTAGGTAAAACAAAAGAGAGTAGAAGTATAACAAAACACGATAAGGTTTTTGATATGGATCTTACGTTTTTTGACGATTCTGCAACATTCACGCAACGTATAGAGTTGGTAAATAAAAATATTATTGCCATAGAAGCAGAGGTTAGCTTTCAAGCCTGTGACGATAAACAATGTATTTTTGAAAGTGAAATTTTAACCTTTCAACTTCCAACACCAAATAATATTATTGGCAAACAATCTAACGTTTTAGAGCCTGTAAAATGGACCTCGAAAGCCAATAAACTTTCAGATACAGAATATGAGATAGAATATAAAGCAGTAATAGATGGCGATTGGCATTTCTATTCACAAGAAAATAATGCAGACGATGGACCAATTGCTACAGAATTTACATTCGATACTGAGTCTAAAGACTATGAAGTAATAGGAGAAACTTCAGAATCAAAATCTAAAAAAGTTTTTGAAGACGTTTTTAATATGGATGTTAAGTATTTTGAAAAAGAAGCAACCTTTAAGCAAAAAATAAAACTTTTAAATCCAGAAGTAAAAGTTATAAAAGCAGAAGTGTTTTTTCAAGTTTGTGATAACGAAAAATGCCTTGCACCAGAAACCTTTGAGTTTCAAACATCGCTTTCTGGAGATTTATTAAAATCTTCAGGAGCAACACAACTTAGCGATTATGATATTGAACAATCGAAAGCACTTGCATTAGATATTAAAGGAAAAGAAAAGTTTGAAAAAGCAGAAGATGTAGAAGAAAAAAGTAACCTTACCATTTTCTTTTTAGGTTTTTTAGGAGGATTAATAGCTTTGTTAACACCATGTGTTTTTCCTATGATTCCTTTAACGGTTTCATTTTTTACTAAAAGTGCAGGAAACTCTCAAAAAGGAATTGCAAATTCTGTAATGTATGGTTTTTTCATCTTTTTAATTTACTTTTTATTAAGCTTACCATTTCATGTTTTAGACTCTTTAGACCCAGAAATATTAAATAACATATCTACAAATGTGACGTTAAATATTATCTTTTTTATAATATTTATAGCCTTTGCTTTTTCATTTTTTGGTTATTACGAGTTAACATTACCACATTCTTGGAGCGCCGCTTTAGATAGTAAAGCAAATAGTGTTGGCGGTTTAATAGGCGTGTTTTTTATGGCATTAACCTTAGCTATAGTATCGTTTTCTTGTACAGGTCCAATTTTAGGAACTTTATTAGGAAGCTCTTTAACTAGCGATGGTGGCGCAACACAATTAACCATGGGAATGAGTGGTTTTGGTCTTGCATTAGCTTTACCATTTACTTTATTTGCTATGTTTCCAAAATGGTTAAATTCTTTACCAAAATCTGGAGGTTGGTTAACAACAGTAAAAGTCGTTTTAGGTTTTATAGAAATTGCTTTAGCCTTAAAGTTTTTATCTAACGCAGACCTTGTAAAACATTGGGGACTATTAAAAAGAGAAGTCTTTATTGGACTTTGGATAATTGTTGGTATTGGCTTACTATTATATCTATTTGGAAAAATAAAATTTCCACACGATGGTCCATATAAAAAGCCTACAAAATGGCGTTGGTCTTTTATTTTTTTAGTTTTTGCATTTACAGTATATTTAATTCCAGGTTTAACAAATACTAAATATGCTAACTTAAAGATGTTAAGTGGTTTTCCGCCGCCATTATGGTATAGTATTTATGAAAAAGAATCTGAGTGTCCTTTAGGTTTAAATTGTTATAAAGATTTAAACGAAGGCGTAGCAGCGGCAAAAGCATCCAATAAACCTATAATGCTAGATTTTACAGGTTATGCTTGTGTAAACTGCCGTAAAATGGAAGAACAAGTATGGAGTGAAGACGATATTTATAATATTTTAAACGATGAATATATTATTATTTCACTGTATGTAGATGATAGAAAGGAATTGCCAGAAAATGAACAATTTAAATTTTTAAAATCTAATGGTAGTTTAAAAAGTATAAAAACTATTGGAGATAAATGGGCAACTTTACAAACAGTAACATTTCAAAATAACTCACAACCGTTTTATGTATTACTAAATCACGATATGGAAATGCTAAACCATACCACAGCATACACGCCAAATGATGAAGAATATTTAGAATGGCTTAAAAAAGGTTTAGAGAATTTTAAGAAGAAATAAATTATTAAGTATATAAAAATCTTATTTATATAATTAAATAAAAAGAATCTTAAATATGTAATAAGATTCTTTTTTTTTACTCCGTTATAACGGCTTAAAACACTAATAAATTATGAAAATTCAAGGTCAAATAGTAGACATCCAAAATAAACGTATTTACAAAGGAGAGATAGCTATTAAAGCAGGTAAAATAGCATCAATAGAAGAAAAAGACCATGACGTTAATCATTATATTTTACCAGGATTTGTAGATGCTCACATTCATATAGAAAGCTCTATGTTAGTGCCAAGCGAGTTTGCTAAATTGGCAGTACGTCATGGTACCGTTTCTACGGTTAGTGATCCACACGAAATAGCAAATGTACTTGGTGTTAAAGGTGTTGAATTCATGATTGCAAATGGAAAGCAAACACCGTTTAAATTTAATTTTGGAGCACCATCTTGTGTGCCTGCTACAAACTTTGAATCGGCTGGAGCAGTTATAGATAGTGAAGATATAAAAACCTTAATGGCAAATCCAGATATTAAATATCTTGCCGAAATGATGAACTATCCCGGTGTACTTTTTAATGACGAAGAAGTGCTTAAAAAAATAGCTTGGGCAAAACATTATAATAAACCAGTAGATGGTCACGCACCAGGTTTACGTGGTGACGATATTACAAAGTACATTGCCGCAGGAATTTCTACAGACCACGAATGTTTTACTTACGACGAAGCTTTAGAAAAACTACAAAAAGGCATGAAAGTTATTATTCGTGAAGGTAGCGCTGCTAAAAACTTTGAAGCCTTAATAGATTTGTTACCAGAACACTTTGAAAACATGATGTTTTGTAGTGATGATAAGCATCCAGACGATTTATTATTAAACCATATAAATAAACTTTGTGCGCGTGCCATTACAAAAGAAATAGACTTGTTTAAAGTATTGCAAGCCGCATGTATAAATCCTGTAAAACATTACAATTTAGATGTTGGATTGCTACAAGAAAATGATGCTGCAGATTTTATAGTTGTTGAAGATTTAAAGCAATTTAAAACGCTTCAAACCTATATAAATGGAGCATTAGTTTACGACTTTGGGAAAGTAAATATTAAAGATGTTGTATTTAAAAACCTCAATAATTTTAATTGTGACAAAAAAGAAATTTCAGAATTTAGATACGAATCTTCAGCTAAAAAAATAAGAGTTATAGAATGCTTAGATGGCGAGTTAGTCACCAATCAAGTTATAACAAATAGCTTGATAGATAATGGTAATTTAATTTCTAATACAGAAACCGATGTTTTAAAAATAACGGTTGTTAATCGTTACAATAATGCAAAACCTGCTATTGCTTTTATAAAAAATTTCGGATTAAAAGAAGGCGCAATAGCAAGTTCCGTAGGTCACGATTCTCATAATATTATTGCAGTTGGTGTAGACGATGCTTCCATTTGTAAAGCTGTTAATGCCATAATTGAAGCAAAAGGAGGAATTTCGGCGGTAAACAATTCCGAAGAAAAAACAGTAGCATTACCAGTTGCAGGAATAATGAGCGATAAAAACGGAGAAACTATAGGTAAACAATACGCAACACTTGATGCTATGGCAAAACAAATGGGAAGCAAACTAAACGCACCATATATGTCGTTATCATTTATGGCTTTATTAGTAATACCAGCACTTAAATTAAGTGATAAAGGATTGTTTAATGGCAGTACTTTTGAGTTTGCTAGACTTGATATTGATAATTTGTAACTAATTAATCTTTTTTAATTAAAATAAAAAACCTTTCAAGAGCTCAAATTCATGAAAGGTTTTTTTGTTTTAAGCGATACTGTACATTAAGCAATACTTATCTCAATAATGTAAATTTAAACTTCAAAATTATTCTAATAGCTTAAAATTAAATAGTTGGTAATCTCTGTATTTATTTCTAATTTAGTTCAGCCTAAATCTATAATAAATATCATTTTGGTGTTAACCTTAGGTGTATAAAAATATTAATATTAGGTAAAAACAAACTATTTCTATGGCAGATTATGCACTATCAAGCAAGTTAAAAGAAGCATTACATATTGCTCAAGCAATTGCAAAAGAATATTCAAATAAACAATACTCATCTGCACACGTATTAAAAGCCTTAATGCACAAAAGTATAGGCATGATTAAGTACTTAGAAAGTATAGATCAAGATGGTTACTATGTAGAAGAATGGGCAGAAGTAAGGTTAGAATCTTTACCAAAAACCAATAAAGTACCAGAAAATCCTTCAGCAGACGATAGTGTAGAAGCAGTGCTGTATGAAGCCGATAATATAAAACTAAAACTAGGCTTAGAGGAAGTAACAGAGCATTGTGTGCTAATTGCATTATGTACGCCAGGCGTAGGTTTTTCATTCGAGCAATTAAAATCATTTTCATTAACACCTAATGAGATTATAGATAATATAGGCGTAAAAGAAGATGGCACAGTAAGTGCACCAGCAGGAACAACTTCAAAAAAACAAAACAAAGCTGTTGGTACAGGTACACTTTCACAATATTGTATAGACAAAACTTCTGGAGCAAGTAATAATGAGTTAGACCAAATTTCTGGAAGAGAATCTGAAATTAAAATGATAGGCGAAATTTTAGGTCGTCGCTCTAAACCAAATGTTTTAATTCTTGGAGATCCAGGTGTTGGTAAAACGGTTTTATTTAATGGTTTAGCCTATGCCTCTGTAAATAATAATGTACCAGAACATTTAAAAAGTGCGAGAATCTATGAATTAGATTTTATAAACTTAGTTTCTGGTGCAGGTTATAAAGGTGAAATAGAAGATAGGTTTAAAAAGGTTATAGAAGAAATAAAACAATTTCCAAAAGCAATTTTATTAATTGATGAAATTAATAATTTAACCGATAAAAACCAGGGAAATCAAGGCTTAGCAAATTTATTAAAGTCTGAGTTGGTAAAAGGAGAACTTACCGTAATAGGTACAGCAACAAATGATGCTTTTAGAAAATATATAGAAGTAGACGAAGGTTTAGCAAGACAATTTGAAACGGTAAGATTAATAGAGCCAAGTGAAGATGAAGCTTACCGTATGATAAAAAATACCATTTCTTATTATACAGACCATCACAAGTTAACAATAGATTCTGAAACTATAAATGAAGCTATAAGACTCGCAAAGCGTTATAATAAAGAACGAAGTTTGCCAGACTCTGCTATAGATTTAATAGACAGAACAATGTCTGCAGCAAAATACATGATAGAAACATCTGTAGATGAAATTGAAACAATAAAACAACATTTAGAAGCATTAAAAGAAGATACTGAATTTACAGAAGAAGAGTTGCTAAAAGAGCAAACATGGCAATATGCTTTAATGAAAAACAGGTTGAGTTATTTATTGTTTGATGAGTTAGGAGACGATAACCATTTTGAAGACGTAAAAACATCTAAAGCAGGTTTTAAAGCCATGGAAAGCATGCTTAACCAATTGCATGAAGTTGCTTCTCAAGAAAAAACAAGTATAAACAAAAACGATGTAGCCTCAACAATAGCAAATAAAACAGGAATACCAACAGGTAAGTTACAAGCCGATGAAAAAGAGCGATTACTTAATATGGAAACCGTTTTACAACGTCGAGTTATAGGTCAAGATCATGCAATAAGTGTAATAACATCAGCAGTTTTAGAATCTAGATCGGGTTTAAGTAAACCAGGATTACCAGTAGGATCGTTTTTCTTTTCTGGACCAACAGGAACAGGAAAAACCGAATTAGCAAAATCACTAGCCGAATTTTTATTTCAAGACGAAAATGCAATAATCCGTTTTGATATGAGTGAGTTTAAAGAAGAACACTCTGCAGCCTTACTATATGGTGCGCCTCCAGGATATGTAGGTTATGAAGAAGGCGGATTACTAGTAAATAAAATAAGGCAGAAACCATATTCTATTGTCCTTTTTGATGAAATAGAAAAAGCACATCCATCGGTTTTTGATATTTTTCTTCAAATATTAGACGAAGGAAAACTTAGCGACCGTTTAGGTAAAGTTGGAGATTTCTCTAATGCAGTAATACTATTTACATCCAATATAGGCAGCCAACATATAGTAGACTCTTTCGATCAAGGTATTATACCAAAATCTAACGATTTGCTAGAAATAATGGGAAGCTATTTTAGACCAGAATTTTTAGGAAGACTAACAGAAATTATCCCGTTTTCTCCAATAACAAAAGAGAATGTGGTTAAAATATTTAAAATACAATTACAAGGATTGCTAAAAGCCTTAGGCAAACAAGATATAAGTTTAGAAATATCTAACGATGCAATGGAGCATTTAGCAATAAAAGGCTTTACACCAAAATATGGTGCAAGACCACTACGTGGCGTAATTCGTACAGATTTGAGATCGCCATTATCAAGAATGATTATTTCTGGAGACATAACAAAAGGAGCCAAAGTAAGCCTAAAACTCAACAAAGAAAAAGAATTAGAGTGGCAATATAAATAACCAAAAATTGCTTATATTTATCAATAACAAAGAATTAATTAAACCAAAACAACATGGACACTTACGGATTGGGCGGCACAGAAGTAAAAACTGATGCTAATGAAGCCATACAAGAAATACCTCAAAACAGAACACTTTTTGTAGAGAAGTTAACTCAAGATCAGCCTATAAAACCAGAAGTGGTTACAGGACTTAAAACGGTAGAAGAAGTTTTTGAACACTACAAGCCAGAAGTAGAAGTAGATTTTGAAGATGCCGATGGCGTTGAAAAAAAAGAAGCGCTAAATTTTAAAAATTTAGGCGATTTTGGTGGAAAAGGTATTACTCGACAAAGTAAATTTTTAAAAGATTTAAATACCGAAAAAGACCAATACCTAAAAATTGTAAAACAACTAAAAACTAACAAAATATTAAAGACTGCTTTAGAAAACCCAGAAGCTAAAGAATCTTTATTAGAAGCTATTCGCGCATTATTAACCGAAATCCAAGAAAACAAATAATTATGGCATCACCAGAACAAAAAGGACAATTTACTCCAGTAGAAAATCCCGCGCAATACTTAAAAGAAAAAAGCGAAAGCTTAGCTAAATATGGCGGTTTCGATTTGTTAGAGTCTTGCATTGAAGGTGTTCAAAATATGAATCCGGAGCGTAAGGCAAGAAAAAAAATATTTCTTACAGAAAATAGTAAAACCGAAGATAGAGAACAACTTAAAAAAGTATTAGAAATTTGGTCATCGGTTTTAGGTGGTGCAGAAAATATTTCTGATATGGTTGAAGCATCAGAAGAAAAGTCTCAAGTTGCTAATGGGTTATTAAAAAAGAACCTTAATAAAGCTTTAGAATCTACTAATGAATTAGAACGTTCTTACCGTTCTATGGCTTTATTTTATAAAAATACCGAGTCTGATAAGTTAAAGAACATTTCTATAATGAACGCAGAGCTAGATCAAGTTAAAGATTTAGACAATACACGTTTTATAGATGCTATAGCAGAAGAATTAAAATCTACTTACGATAGATTAGATTTAAGAGATAACTACGGTTTATTAGTAATACCAGGTTATTTAGGATCTAATAAAGTTGTAGAAAAATGGGCTAAAATTGCACACGAAAATAAAGCCATGTTAGTAACAGATTTTGAGCACTTAGATGAGCCAGATGATGTTATGGAAATGTTTGAAGCTGCAAATTTAACTAGTGGAGATAAATATAAGTCTAATGTAATAATGGCTTGTAACTGGTTAGTTGGTAGAGGTAAAGTGGATGAAGTAGGAGAGGAAGATGATTTATACGTACCACCAGCAGGAGCTTTAGCGGGTAAAATATATAATACATTAATGTCTCAAGTTACTGCCGGTAAAAAGTTTGGTGGTATTAACGAAATTGATGGTGTACGTTTTGACCTTAAAAAAAGTGAAATTGCGCATTTAGAAAAAATGGGATTAGTACCTATGGTAAACGAGTATGGTAAAGTAATGGCATTTTCTGCTAAAACTTTATTTAATGGTGATAACCTTGGGTTACAAACATACTCTGTAGTAAGAGTATTCGATTACGTTACAAAAGTATTAATGGATTTCTTAAACCGTCGTGCTTTCGAAAACTTTAATGCAAAAACTAGAAAAGAATTAATGGGACAAATTGTTAAGTTTTTAGATGGTATTACAGGACCAGATAAACTTATTGAAGACTTTTCTATTAAACGTTTCGAGCAAGATCCAAACCAAAAAGATCGTGTGTTTTTAGATATACACATGACACCTTATTTTCCAGCCAAAAACTTTATGATTAAAATGGACGGACAAAAAGGAGATGATGGTACAGAATGGGATGCAGAATATGAGCAACAATAAAAATATAAATTAATAAAACGCCACTTTTTAAGTGGCGTTTATTTTTATAACATAATTTAAACGCTATGAAAATTAAACTTTTATTTTTTTGTGCAAGTCTATTTTTTGCTTGTAAAAACGGCAATACAACCCAAACAAATAATTTTGAAAGTAAAGATGCTTTAGAATACCCAGAAAATAAAAGCATAAAAAATAACGATTCATTAGCGCTTCAAAAAATTATTAAAAAAGCAATAGACTTACCAGAGTTACAACAATATTATCATGTTTTAGAGTTACCAAGTAGATCGCCTTTAGTTGTGCATTTTAATACAAAAGATTATAAAAATTTAGAGCTTTTTAAATTTGGAAAACCTGTTGAAATAGTTAATAGTATTAATACAGTTAAAAATAAACCACATTTAAAGTTTAACGTGGTAAATGTAGAAGAAGCTAGAGCAAGCCTTGATTTTGATTATAAAGTTGAAGGAATAAATGTATTAATGGAGCTAAATAAAATTAATGGAAATTGGATAGTTGTTAATTCAAAAATTATAGAAAAATAAGATTTATGAAAATGAATAGCTCAGACATAAAAAAATACCCCAAATTAGCTTATTATGTTAAGTATAATATCCCACAAGTTTTACATGTGTCTCCAATAATAATGGCATTAAAAAAAGTAGGAGGCATAAAAAAGAGTAAAATTAAGCAAGCATTAAAATGGGGAATTGGACCAGAAATTAATATTACTACTCTAGTAAAAGCTTATGGTGCATTTACTCCAAACTCTAAGTCTAATGAAATAAGAATAGATATAAAATTAGTTGAGCAATTTGAAAAAGGAAAAGATGTACGCTTAGCAAGAGCAGGAAATGTTTACTTAATTGGCGTAACCCTTTTACATGAATTGGTACATTGGGCAGACGACCAAAACGGAAAAGATAGACCAGGAGAAGAAGGTGAGGAGTTTGAAAAATTAATATATGGAAAAGTAGTAAATTAAAATTTTATACTTTAAATATGTTACTCGTAAAACTGAAGTGTTTCGTAGTTTCCAAATGTAGATACCGTTTCAATTATAGCATTTTTTATGCTTTGCATTTCAGGATCTTTTACATTTAAATTTCTAGCAAAAACTAAATAGATTTTATTTTCTTGGTACACCCAAATCCAATTAATTCTTTTAAAATAGATTTCTCTTTCCTTGTAAGTTTTTAAACTTTCAAAACAAGACTTTGCTTTTTTACTATCATTAAAAAACCATTCTTGTATAGATATGTAATCTGCTTCTTTGTCATGACTAGGTACCAAAAAAGAAAAATGATTTGATTTTACGTCAAGAAAATTGTCATTTTTAAAACTATTAGAAAGCATTTTTAAAAAGGATTTAGATTTATAGCCTTTTTTTGTTTCATTTAGTTTGTTCGAATTTTCACCAAAAGGATAGGCTGTAAAATCTGGTTGTATTTTTTTTGTAATTGCTAAAATGTTTGCTGATGATGTTATAGGAGTTATAGTATCAAATAAAATAGTATGTCCAGGAATAATAGTTTCTTTAATCTTACTTACTTGTTGATTATTAGTTTCTTCAGGCGATTTCTCAGTATTTATATTTTTTTTGCATCCTACTAATAGAAATACTAGTAATAATATTATGTTTATTTTTATATTCATGTTTATAAATTTTATACAATTTTCAATGCTGGTCTAGTTGCAGTTTGATATATTATTTTTGCATACTTTTTAGCACTTACTTCTTCTTCATTTTTACAATTTGCTAATTCAATTATTAAGTTGTTAAATCTTTTCCATTCGTTATGTCCGCATATTTCAATACAACCTATAGAACCAAATTCTCCAGCTAGTGCATTTATAGGACCTCTATGTACAAAAAAAACATCATATACTCTCCAAGCATTTTCGTCCATTGTGGTTATCCAATCCCATTTTAAAGTATACGATTGAGAATCTTGTAAACCAACTACATGCGCATTTATAGTTTCTGTTCTTTTTATACCAAATCTAATCGCTTTAAATTCTTTTGAAACAGGAATATCATTTTTGTCTTTTCCAGCAACTGTTACGATATATAATGGAACCTCGTATTGTATTCTATGAGGTCTTATAGGATAGCTTGTTAACCTAGCAAATCCTTTTTTAGTATTTGTTACCGTAATAATAACTTTATGCATGTTTTAAATTTAAGCGTTTTAAAGTTTATTTAATTTATTATTGAGTTGACTAATTTAAACAATAACAATTTATAGTTTTAAATACTTCTAACTTAATACACGTACAGAAACTATTTTTTAGTTTTCTAAATTAATACAATTGAATATTTTTTTATGTTAACCATTTCTGTTTTATAACTATTAAATAGTAAATACACTTTTACTATGAGACCATCACGTTATAAAGCACAATATATAAATTTAAGAGTAAATATGGTTTTACATCAATCTACAGAACATCCTGTAAGCGAAACACATACTCAAAACGTTTGTATTAATAGTTATTTAAGTGGGATATCAAACATAAATGAAAAAAATAGAATTATAGGTTTAATGCGCAGATATGGCTACAGTAGCAATGATCGCGTGTGTATGTCTAAAGCTTTTTACGGTAAAGCTAGTGTAAGACAATGCCAAAAAGCTGTTGCTGTATTAATTGAATTACAGGCTTATAATAATAATTTACAAGAGTATTATAATACTTATTTTGGTTTAGATTGTTCGGGTTTTGTAAATTGTTATTTTAATACTATGCATGGTATAGGAGAACGTACAATAGCTTCTTATTATCATCATGGTAGAAGAAATGTACGCGACAATTTTAGCGATTTTAAAAATAACGATATTTTAGTTTGGTGTGATAGAAATGGTGCTATTAATAGTAGAGGTGTAAGCGCACAGCATATTGCTATTATTGATAGGGTTAGAGAAATTGCGACAGATGAGTTAAGAGCAACTGTTGTAGAATCTACAGGAACTGTTGGTCTTGTAGAATCTATTTACATTTTTTTTAAAACAAGAGAAAATGGCGTTTACAGAGTGTATAGACCTTTAAAACCAAATACACATAATCATGTTAGAGTTGTGCCCGTTATATCTTAATTTAAAATACTTTTATAGAGAATGACTAGCTTTTATCTATTCTCTGAGACATTGTTTAAAGATAATAAATTGCATTGCAAATACTAAAGAAAATTAGACACACTTCATAGAAGTGCGCCAGTGTTAGGGATATGTCGCGCGAGTGAATTATGCATGCTTGTTGGCATACCAAGATGGTCTGCTAAAATACTAAATTTTTTGTTGTTTTTTAGTTTGGCATTTGGTTGCTATTTTAAAGAACGTTTACATAATAAAAGTAAAAAAAAAGGCACACTTTTATAGTGTGCCTTTTTAAATTATATTTAATACAATTAGTCACGCTTTACAAAAGCGCGCCAGTTGGTATTTATTCCTCGAACCAAAAAGGTATTTCTGGATTTAATTCTTGGGCAACTTCTTCTTCTTTGTCAAAGTCCATATCTAAATAACCATCTTCATCTAAAAAATACACTTGTTTTTCATAGAAAGCAATTATTGTTTCAAAAAAAGCTTCAAATGAATCATGAATTTTTATAGGATTTAATTCATCATGGTTAATTAAAAAAACACCTTTATCTATTCTGTTTTCTACCTTAAGCGCATAAAAGTCAGAGGAATAATTAACTAAAAAAGGAAAATAGCTGTCTTTACTTTCAGATAGCATTTTAGTCATTTTACTTTTAAACTCCCTGTATTCAGATTTATGAATTAATAGGAAACCTGGAATAAAATCCATTAATGATTGATTCTCTACTTCATAAAGTGTTCCTTTAACTTTTGAATAAATAGGACTTAAGACATCAGGAATACCGTTGCCATTTAATTCTTCATCATCATTTATTTCTAGACTATTACTATAATTATTTCTTAAAGAGTCTGAAAGCTCTAAAAATTTCTTAAACAGTTCTTTTATTTTCTTGCTCATTTGTTTTAATCTATAATTTCTATATCAAAGGTATCACCATGTTGTATATTATTCTCTCTGTAAAACTTTCCTAAATCTCTACCTGCACCTTGATTCACATCACTTAAGACTTCTTCAATATGAGCTCCTGAACCACCTTGTTCTGTTGATGCATAAGGGAATTCATCATAATCATGATCTTTTTTTGGACCTCCTTGTTTTTTACGAATTTCTTTCTGAGAATGATATCTATTTTTCCTTGCTGCTTTAGTTCCTTTCCCTCTCTTTAATCCTTTTAAGGAATGCCCTTCTTTAACTGCATTTTCAACCATTGCAACATGTTCTGGGAATTTCTTTTTTGAGAGTTTATAAGTTTTTGTAAGACCTAATACATCTAAATAAGAATTAGAATCACCTACATATGCATATAAATTGTTTTCACCACTAAATAATCCAATTGGATCTTTTTGGATAAAACGTCCATCCTCAGGATCATAATATCTAAATCTATTATAAGCCAGTTCAATTTACTCACATAAATCTATTGATTCCTTCCCGTCAGACCTTTTACTGTAGTTATATCACCAAAGTTTATAAATTCTCTAGCTACAGCTGTATGAAATAATATAGGTGTGTTTTCTAAATCTACATTGTTCCAATCTTGATTAGTACTGAAAATGTTAAAGAAAACCAAATATGGATCTTTTATCATTTGCGCAAGAACATACAAACCTCTTCTAGTTTCTATGCTTAACACTTTATTTTCTTTCCATTGAACTTTTGCCATATAATTTATTTTTTATAACCATTCTTTTTTCTTAGATGTCTTTCTGCAGCTCTTCTATATTTATCCTTTTTAGGATTTCTATCTCCCACAGGTCTTTGTGCATTATCAAAACCATCGTCAGCTCCCATTTCTTCTAATCCTCTTGCTGTGTTTTTACCTCTTATGTTTTTTCCATGGTAATCAACATTAATGCTTTTTGGCTTATTTTTTTTACCACTAATCTTCTTGCAACAATCTGTTCAGGAGTCTACGCATACCTTAAAAATACAAAAAGCTACCTAAATGAATAGATAGCTTTTATTTTTAATGCTTTTGTAGAACTTACTCGGTACGGCACTCGTTACAAACGAGCGCTAGAGAAATATAAAACATTATTGATTACTTAAGAAATCCTTAATTTCTAATTTTAAATCTTCATCTACATCTTTACGTTCTAAAAAAGAATTCATAATTTTTTCATATTTCATAAATATATCACCTTCAGAATCATTCATAATTCTATTCAACATCCAAACTGTATGACTAGTTGGTTTTCTATTTAAGGATTCGATTAATTTTTCTTCATATCCTTTTTTATAAAAACCTTCTAAAAAATGAACAATGGACCCAGGCATACCAAAATCTTTATCTGGATTGTTTTCCAATATTGAAAATAAAATATCCATAATCACAACTTTATGCTCATTTATATTACCATTTTCTTCAATAACTTCTATATCTTCATCTAATTTATCTAAATCAAATGAAGTTATATAATTTCTTAGTTTATTAATTATTTTATCCATAATATTTTAATAAATGTTTAAGTCTTTAGCATGCTGTATTGCATCTGTTTTTATTTTATCTACAGTTACTTGTGGTATACCGTTATCTGATAAGATTTGTGAGTTTGCATCTATACTGTTTTTTACACTCATATCTTTTGTTCCTTGTTCGATTTGGGCTTTATTTACTTTTTTATGAGTTCCTCTTTCAAGAGCAATAACAGGATTCTTTTTTGAAGCATCTGTATCTAATCTCTTTTTTGTTAAACCTTTCTGTTTAAGAATTGCATTTTGTAAAACTTCGTGACCTTCTAAATTATCACCAACTTTTGATTTGTTTTTGAAATCATTATATGGTAAAACTTCATTTTTTTTAACATAAGTCTTTGCTAATCCAAATGGGTCAATATAAGTATTGGAATCTTCTACATAATTGTATAAACCATATTCTCCCGAGAGCAGTCCAATAGGATCCACAGAAATATACCTACCATCTTCAGGATCATAATATCTAAATCTATTATAAGCTAGTTCAATTTCTTGATCATAATACTGTCCTTGATACATAAAAGGACAACTATTATTATCTCCAGTAATTACTTTACCAAAGGTATCTAAAGAACGTTCCCAAACTTGTTCGCCTTCTGCATTATGCATGCTTGTTGGCGTACCCAAATGGTCTGCTAAAATACTAAATTTCTTATTATTTTTTAGCTTTGCCGTTGGTATAAAACTGTTTTCTTCAAAAACCCAAGTTACAATGCCATTATCGCCAACTGTGCTGTTGCTTAAAATATCTCCGTTTTGGTTTTCTTTCCATTCGTGTAATGGTACGTTACCATCCCAAAGCCATTTTGTTGTTGTGCTTTTAAAGGTTTTGCTTAAACGTCTGCCTAAAGCATCGTACGTAAAATGTACTTGTTCTTTATCTGGACGTATTACGGTTTGTAGCATACCAGCTGCATTCCATACATATTGCCAATGGTCTTTTTTGGTTTTAAATAAACGTCCTGTGGTTTTATATTTTTCGGTTAAAAAACCGTCTGCATCGTATTTATAGTTCCAGCTTCCTTTTTTTTCTAATCTTCCGCCTTTGCTGTATTCTCTATCGTTATGGTTTGTGGTTTCAAATAGGTTACCTACATTATCTTGGTCGCGTACTTGTTCTGTTCCATCTTGAAAATGGGCTAACTCTAAATGTCCAGTAGGTGAGTAGCCGTATTTTGTTATGCCTTGTTTACTATCGTCGGTTTTTTGTAAGCGGTCGTTAATTCCCCAAGTATAGCGACGTTTGTGTTTTTGTTGCTTTTTGGCTAATGTTTGTTGTGTGGTTAGCCTACCAATGTTATCGTAACTAAAATGTTGTTCTAGTTTTCCTGGCATTATTCGTTCCACCTCAAAACCTAAGCTATCGTGTTTGTATTGTGTTTGCCAGTTATTGGTGTCTTGATTTGCTGTTAAATTGGCTAGATTACCAAAGTTGTCGTGCTCGTAATTAATATGTGCCTCTAAGCTACTTTGTAACTGTGTACGAACGCCTAATTGGTTGTATTGGTTTGTTATGCTGTGTTCGCCAACCTGCTCGTTGGTTATTAAGCCAAGTGTGTTGCGTGTAAAAACAACTTCGGCATCGTTATTTATGGCATTTAATAATTGTCCTGCTGGATTGTAATTAAAGGCTTGCGTATTGTTGTTACCATAATCTATTTCGGTAATTCTACTAGCAGCATCGTAAGTGTATTTTACTTTTTTACCACTGGCTTTTGTAAGTTGTAATACGCGACCTGCAAGATCGCGTTTAAAGTGTTTTGTAGCTTCGTCAAAACTTTGCTCTTTGGTAATATTACCAACACTGTCTAAGGTAAAGGTGTATGGATTACCTTTTTCGTTTATAATTTTGGTAAGCTGCTCCTCAGTATCGTAATAATAATAAGTTGTACCACGAGCATCGCTACGTCTGGTCATTTTCCACATACCAGAATAGCTGTAATTTACTTCTTGGTGTGTGTCTTGGTATTTTAATAGGTTGTCTATACCATCGTATTCTAAATGGATATTATTACCATCGAAATTAGAGACTTCTTTAATACGGTTTAATAAATCGAAACCTTTGGTTTGTATGGCTCCTTTTGGGTTTGTAATTTTGGTACAGTTTCCTAAAACATCGTATTTGTAAAGTGATGTATTGCCTAAACTGTCTCTTATTTCTTTAATATTGTATTTAGAGTCGTATTGTAAGTTTGTGGTATTGCCTAAAGCATCTGTAATAGTCTGTAGTAATCCATTGTCGTACTCCATTGTACTGCTTGCACCTAATGGATTGGTACGTTTAATTACATTACCATGATCATCGTAGTCCCATTTATAAATACCACCATTGGCATCTTTTACTTTTACAGGTAAATGTTGTTGGTTTGGTTCTAAACTGTATTCGGTTTCTACAATGGCTCCAGCAGGATCGATGCTTAAAATTACATTTCCAAAGTTATCGTAGGTATATAATTCTTTATGTCCTAAAGGATCTGTGTAGGAGGTAAGTTGGTTATTCTCGTCGTACAACCATTGGTTAATGGCTCCATTAGGTTCTACTTTTTTGTAAACTAAGCCTCCTTTATGGTAATACTCTGTTATGTGCCCAAGGCTGTTTTCAACTTTAGTTAAACCGTTAAAAAATTCTAGTTTGTGATTGTAAATATTATTATCTCCCCAAGTATGAATACAACGCGAACCAATGTCCTTTCCGTCGTATCTAAAAAACCAGTTTAAACCATTTCTCCAGGTTTCTTTAACCATAAGATAGCCTTCATATTCAAAAAGCATGCTATCTCCAACGGCATTTTTTTGTTCAAGCATATTACCTTTAGCATCGTAAATGTATGTTGCTATAGTAAATGTTTGTCCAGGAAATTCTGGGTGTGGTGCGTTTATTTGAGTTATACGTCCTACAGCATCGTTTGTTACTTTAAGTACACGATGCGCACTATCTGTAATTTGAGTTAAATGGCCTTGCGTATTGTAGTTAAACTGTATGCTAAAACTATTAGCATTTACTACACTGCGTAATTTTTGTACGCCATTAAATTTTTCGGTTGTAAAATAATAGTAAAGGTCTTCGTTTATATCCCAAACATGGTATTCACCACTATCGTTTACACGAAGCTCCATTTGTTCACCTTTTCTAAAGGTTGGTGTAGCTGTTGTAGGTTTTCTAAAAGCTAATGGTCTACCATCTGGCATTCTTAGCGAGACGTTGTTTTCGGCTTGGTCTTCTACAATAGCAATATCGTAACTGTGATGCCAACCGTTTCCTAGTGGACCTTTGTAATCGCTTTCGGCATACCAAGAACGTTCCCAAGATAATGGAATTGGTCCAGGAAGGTAGAAATCTTCTTCGTCTGTAAAAAACATTCCAGAGGCTACATCTACTGGGTGACCCGTTTTAGTACATAGTTTTTTATGTAGTTTATTTGCTAATTTACTATTGCCTAAAGTTTTATTAATAGCACCATGACCAACTTTAGCAGCTAATTTATTAAAATGCCTACCAAAAGCACCTTTAACGGCTTTTGCGGCTAAAGCCATAGGATTAAAAGGCGCAGGAACAGGACTTGTTACAATGGATTGTGCCATAGGAATAGGCATTACCATACTTGTAGGCAAGTACAAAGTCATTTTTTCTTTTGCGCCGCCAGACGTGTTTTTACTTTTTCTTGTGGCATGAACAGACGGCATACCAAAAGGAGGCGATTGGCAACTTAAGTGTAAGTGCATTCCTCCACCAGCAATAGGATCGTCATCTGCCAAAGCAAATAAACTACCAAGCATTGCGTGTCCTGTATTAGTTGGCGGTAAAGGCGCAAACGATGCACCCATAGGAAAATGCGGAATACTTTTGGTTGGTGTACCAGCTACAGTACGCGGAATAAAACCACCAATTTTTACTGTAGCACCAAGCATACCTACAACCATGCTAAAACCGGTGTTTGTTAACTCGGCCATTTTATGGTCGTTTGCGGCTTGTTGTTGCGCTTCTGTAGCCATTTCGCCTTCTGCTGGTCCAGCAGGTGCTGGTGGCGGTGGCGCAATAAAAGAAGCAAGTGCCGCAGCAATAAAATCTTCAGCCTTAAATAACATACCAATATAAGGATGAGGCATTGGTATTGGAGCAGGAGCAGGCGGTATCATTACCGTATGCACGTCTATACCTACAACAGGATCCATTTGTTTGGTAATAGGAAAACTAGCAATACCTTTCATGCCTAAGGCAGCCATTGCTGGCAATAATACGGATTGTGCAATATTGTCTACCGTACCAGTAAGCGTACTAAAAGTTTGTATACCTGTATCTACAGCGTTTAATGCTTGTGCAGTATTAGCTGTACCATCACTAAGGTTTTCGTTTTGAGAAATAGCATCACGTTCTTGATCGCCTTGTTTAAAGCCATCAATTTCCTCTCCAGTAGTAAGACTTATTTGCTCGCTTACATTATCAAAATATGATTTATCTGTTGGCATGGATAAGTGATATTATTTGTTATTTAACGATTAATTTCTATAAATTATAAGTCCTATTCCTACAGCAATTAGTGCAATTGTAAAATAAATAATTGCCATTACTAATCTGCCGGACAGTTTGTTATTGGTTAAATTACTTAAGTTTTGTAAAGATTTTTTATCGGCTTTATCTAACAAAAATCGTTCTTTAATAAAAGCATTAAATACTAGAGCTATTATAAAAATACTAGCTAAGATTTTTTTTATAGGTATGTTGCTAAAAAAGTCTTCCACTTTAGCTAATAAATTAGGTGCTAATTATATAATTCTGGGTTATAAGTAAAATAACCAAATAAGCATATTATAATACCAATAAGCATAATGAGGCCGTAAACAATTCGTACAGTTTTTCTACCAAATGCATTAATAAAATAGGCGATATTAAAATAGCCACCACCAGGTTCTACAACCCAATCCCAATCTAATATTAAACCTATAATAATAAACAAAAAAACACCTGCGCCTAATAAGTAGCCGTATTGCGGATTAGATGTCATTATCTCTGTAATTTGTTCCATATTATTGTTTTATTTTTTTAGTTAGTTTTCCAGATTTTTCGATGTGCTCTTTCCATTGTTCTCCAAAAATGGGTTTCATATCCGTATCCATTTGCGCATCGCTTAAAAATGAGTTTCTATTATAATCTTTTAGTAATTGTAATACTATTAATGGATAGGTTGATGATTTTACTAAATCTGTACCTAAAGCTTCTTTTAAATTATAAGCTTGCAAATGGTATTGTGTGGCTTCGTTTTTTAAACTCATTTTATTAGCCATGTAACCTGCTAATCTTAACGATTCGCATTGCATTAAATAGTCTTTAGCTATTGCGTAAGCTTTTGCAGCTTCTTCATAGTCGTTTAATGCGTTATTTTTTTGTTTTTTTAATTGGTATAGCGCACCTCTACCTAAGTGTGTTTGTCCCACAAGTCTATACGCCATTTCTGGTTTTATTAAACCTTTAGATTTTACAGCTGTTTCTACCGCTTTATCTGCAAAATAGATAGCGTCGTCGTAATTTTTATAGCCTAACTGGTCGTTATATAAAATAGTATATACTGTTACTATTTGCATGAGCCAATTGGCATCTTTTTTAAGTGCTTTTACGGCAATATCTAAACACGCTTTTGCAGCGTATTGTACTTTTTTTTGGTCTCTTGCTTTTACACCATTTATTAATTTGGCAAGATTTGCTCTATATGGAGTCTCGGTAGCTGTTGGATCTCCTAAAGCAGACATTTGCTCTACAGCAGCATCCATATTAAATTCTGGTACAATAGTATAAACAGCTTTTGGGTATGCTTTTGCTAAATCGTTATATATAGGATATTGTGTAGTATCGTTAATAGCAAATATTAAATGCGGTTCCATATTGGTATTCAATACATTTGTGAACCAATTTATGGCATCTTTTTTTGAAATTTCGTTAATATTTAAAACAATACTAACTTTTATTTTTTTCTCTGGTTGAAGATAATTAGCAAAACTATTTAAGTTTTCAATTAATAAATGCGCTGGATTATCTACATTTTCTAGACTATAGTCTGCTTTCCAAGTTATGGTTTGAAATTTTATGCTTTCAGGAATTTTAGCATTGTTCCAATTATTTATTTCTTCTTCAAGTTCTTGTAATAATGTTACGGCATATTCTTTTTGAGTTGAAAAAGGAGCGCTTAAAATAAGTACAAAGTCTTGTTGGTTGGTATCTATAGCCAACATATATTGATAATAAGCTTCAAGCATTTGCTTATCATCATTTTCGGCAAGAATTCTAACAATCTTAACATTAGGCGTGTTAATTGCTAATGTCCATTTTAGGAGCATTTGGTCCACACGATCTTGTATAGGATTGTTTTGGCTCATGCTAGTTAAGTTTAATAATAGTACCTTCTACTGCCGTAGTACCAGACGAACTTACTGTTGCTTTAGCTGTTCCTGTTATAGCAACATCTGTAGAGTCTACAGTAACTTGAGTTGCACCATTAACAGCCACTTTTTTTCCTGCTATTATACTGGCTTCTTCTCCACTAGAAACAGAGTAAGTTTTACCGCTAGTTTGTGATATAGAAGTGCCAGCATCTGTAGATACTGCATCTGCACTTGTAGAAACAGATTCTGGTCCTGTTACAGATACATTGCTAACGGCAGTTATTTGAATATTCCCACTACCATCTAAAACTATAGAACTACCTGCTTTATCTTGTATGGTAATACTACCATCTTCATCGTTTAATTTAAAAAATGAACCACTTCTTGTTTTAAGCATTTTAATGTGGTTATTTTCATTAGCGCTGCCGTCTGGCGGAATAGATTGTGAGTTATAAACGCCACCCATTACAAAAGGCGCTTCGGCATTACCACCTTCAAAGTCTACAAGGACTTCGTCATCTACTTCTGGTATAAAGAAAAATCCTTGACCTTGTGATGCGCTTGGTGAAATACTTCTAATCCATGGTGTTGTTAAACCGTCTGGTTTTTGCCATGGAAATTGAACTTTTACGCGTCCCATGCCTTCTGGATCATGATTTTCTATAACCTTTGCGGTTTGGCTGTGTGCCATTGGGAACGCGTTAATTTTTGTTTTTGGGTATACATCTACGTTTGTAGATGCGGCTTCAAAATAATTTTCGTATTCTCCATTGCTAGAGTAGGAGTGTATTACTTTGGTAACCCTATATGTGCTTTCTGATATTTTTATTGTTGATGCGAGCATAACACCAGGATTGTCTGATGTTCCTGATACTACTACTTGATTGCTCTGTAAAGATTGTTGTTGTAAATCGGCATATTTATCTAAACGGCTTTTTGATTTTGAATCGTCTGATATGTTTAGCCAAATTCTAGTTGGTTTTGTATAAATATCTTTAGAACTGTCGTTAACCACAGTAAAATGACCTTCGCTAGCGCTAGTTGTAGCAGAGGATTCTGCTTCATGAATATCGTTAGCAATATAATCGTTGGTAAAATATTTAAAATTTTGTGCTACAGGTTTTAAAGAGGTACTATAGTCTTGTAAGTCTCTTCCTAGTTTAAGTTCTGTTTCTTCGGTATTGGTATCTATTCCAAAAACTAATTCTTCACCATTATAATACATCCATTCACCATTTCTAGCTGCCATACGTTGTGCAAAAGCAAAACAACTTTCATTGTATTGTACGGTATATATTAAAGGTTCTGTTAGTTTAGAATTTTTTGTATTTATTTTTAATTTTGAGGTGTCGTAACTACTAAAATTATCTTCTATAATATCTACAAAACTCATATCATTAAAAGAGGTATGGTGTGGACCATCGTCTGATATTATGGTTGTACTTTTTGCTTCAATGGCAACTAAGTTACCATCTGTTCCATATAAGCCTTTGTTATGGTTTAAGCTTGTAATTATACCTTTAAATTTTAGTGTACCGTGAAAATCTATATCTGCAAAAGATTTAGTTTCTACAGTAATTATAGCAGCTAATAAATCGTGAATTTCTATATTGTTGTTGTTGCAAAAAAAATCGATAGTTTCTTGCAGGCAGGTTAAATTTAATATGTGATGACCGCCAATTTCCTGATGTAAACTACAACTATTATAGTATGGAAGTTGATTTCCGTTTATGTGAATATAAGTTGTAGATAAAATTGCCATGACTAGATAATTTTAATTTATTATAAATTTTTTATAGATGGGTTTATATATAAAGTATCGTCTAATTCTAATGTTTCTACAGTTAGAACTAAATTAGTAATCATTGGGTTTGCACTGTTACTTTGAAATACTTCATTATAATTAACACAAAAAGCACCAGTAAACTTTAAGGTTCTGGAGCTTGCCATAGCGTCTCTTTTATAAAACACAATTTCACCATCTTTTTGCTCGTAACTATTAACACTCCAGCCAAAAAAACCAGAATTTTCTGCAGATTCTATAGATATGTGAATATGATTTATTATTGCTAAACCTGTAGGTCTTGCAGAGCCATGGTTAACTTGTTGGTTAACATCAAAAGAAAATGATAAGACATTAAATTCTTGATCATCTATGGTTAATTTTGCTAAAAAAGACATGATTATATAGAGTTAACTTTAATTAATAGAGAAGTAATAATCTAAGGAGTGATTGGTTATACACTCCTTAGATATATTATATATTATAAAAAGGTTTAAAAAATTAAACCCATTCGTTAACGTGCTCGCCGTTACCCATTTTTAAGGTTTTAGCAGAGATTACAATAGTTTCAGCCATTGGGTTGTCTCCTTTATGATCAAATTCTTCAGAATATTGTACAGCATAACCTTCTTTAAATTCTAATTCTTTGGCTTTAGCGTCTGTATCTCTTTTTAAGAATGTGATAGTACCATCTTTACGCTCAAAGTTGTTAAACATCCAATCTGATAATGTAGTGTCTGCAGTAGACTCTACAGTAACTTCAAATTGTCCGCCTCTTGTGATTGATGATGGACGTCCTGTTGCATCAACTTCTTGATGTAATTTGTAGCGGCAGTTTAATACGTTGTACTCTTTTCCTCCTACAGTTAATTTTGCTTTAAATGACATAATAATTGAGATTTGATTAATTTTCGATTTTAAAAAATTAAAGATTTGACTTAATTTACTTTTTAATGTTATATAAAATTAAAGGTTAACATGTAACGCTTTATTGCTTTTAAACTATTGGGTTTTATTTGTCTTAAATTTGGTGCCTTTTTTTAGTCGTTTACTCTTTGGCAAACAATTACATCATTTTCTTTTACATTATTGTGGCTTACAGTTTTATTGTAATCTATATGTTTTAAATTACCTAACCAATTTGGTTTGAAAAAAAAGATCCACTGTTGAGGTTGCATTGTTGCAGGATTTAAATATTCTATTTTACTTTCTGGATGACGCTCATTATAATCGTTTATAAAGAAGTAGAATAGTTTACCAAAATCCATATTTTCTGGTGCTTTAATTCTAAAGTTTGTAATGTCTTTATCGTCGTTGTTTTTTTGAAATTCGAAACTAATAACAGCAGGATTGGTAAGCTCGTTTTTTGTAGGCTCTTTTATACTGTTATCTAAAGGGTATATCCATTTGTTATATACTGAAACAGGAATATTATATGCGAATTTGTATAGTTTATTGAATAAAAATGGAATTAAAAACACAATACTTGCTCCAAGAAATGTGAAACTAAATGAAGGTCTAAAACGGTTTACAACATTTAAATAGACAATTAAACCTAAGCATAAAACTATTATAGTAAATAAAAGTTCGTGAAAAATACCTGATTTGTCTTTAGTTAGGTCTGGAAAGAATTTATCTATTACATATATATGTAAAATACCTAATATTAAAAATATAATTTGAATACCAATAAAACTATTTAACGGTGTATCGTTTAAAACAAAACTAGAACTAAGTAAACCTGTTAAAGCAAAAGTTACAATTATAAAAAGTAAATAAAGAATTCCTGCTTTTTTGTTTTTTGCAAATACGGTTCTTATTTTTTTCATTAAGCCCATAATAATAGAGCTGATAAAAAATAAGCCTAAACTTACTTTAAACATGTTTCCGTTCATTATGTTAGTTACTGTATTCATTCTTCATATTTTATAAAAATTTAATAAATGACCGTTTTGTATTTAATATTAACAAAATTGAAAGGTTAACTTTTTATTTTGTTTTTTATTTAAAACAGGTTTTTATTCACTATAATAATATAGATACAAAAACTAGAATGCTAAAAAATTGACTTGACCAGAAATAAACTTACAGGAACAAACTTATAGGTTTAGAAAAAAGATGGTTTAGAGCAATATTGTGGTTAGCGTAAACTTGTTTTATTTGGTTTATATATTAAATACGTTCAATTTTACGTTTTGGATTTTTAAAATTTAATTTTTTTTTATGTTAATGTTTTATTTACAAATAATTGAAATACAGACTAAAGTTAAAAAAAAATGTGAATTGGTACTTGTTATTTATATTAAGTTTTTGTGTTTTTTTTAACTTTATAATTCAAACTTGCTACATCATCAAGTATAGTAATACATTTGGTGAAATATTTTTTTTTAAACTAGTTTTAACCTTCAAAATCTTTACAATCTGCAATCTTAAAATTAGACTTATCTAAAGTGAAATATTTATTTATACGTTGGCCAATAAATTTTTTAGGGAAATTACCTGTTATACTAAATTTATATATAAATAAATCTTTATCTATTAAATTGAAAGCTAGTATTAGCTTTTTTTGATTTAATTGATTTTCTAAAATTAATTGGGTTTGGTTTTCAATTGCTTCAATATTTTTGATAGTATACTTATAAACATTTTCGATGTTAGAAGGATTATTGTTTTCGCTACAGTAATTATAAACATAGAAGGTGTTTGTTTTGCTATCTATATAAAATGAAGGCGCATTACACATGCATTGCGAAATATCATCTATAAAATAACTGTTTTCTGAAGCCGTTAGTCCTACAAGTGTTTTATTAAATAGATTATTTTGTTTAGTAGCTACAGTTTTAGTTGTTTCTTCTTTTTGTTTTAATACTTTATTTTTAAACAAAATAAGAGAAGCTTTTTGTTCTATAATAAAATAATTATTGGCAATAATAGCTTTATTAAATAAAGGTTTTTAAATAGAAGTTTTTATGTGAGCGTTTTTATTTGTGATGGCAAGAATACTATCTGGAAAAGGAGTGTTTAATTTTTCTTTGAAAATAGCTTGATAATAATTTTTAAAATATTGCTGTTTAAAAAACTTATTTGATGGAATCTTATTAATATAAAGTTCTTCTTTACCAAGATTATTAATAGTAATTGTATTATTTACTATTTTGAAAGATAGTTCTCGATAAATATTTTCTACAGTTTTTATGTTATCATCCTTTTGGCTTCCTATTGGGTAAACAGAAAAAAAGTGCCATGAATTATCATTGTTAGCATTTATTTTTTTTGTTTCTATAATTTTTGACACCAAAATTGCTTCAGTAGTTTTTAAACTAGAGGTTTCAGTATTAGTCTTGTTTTTACATCCTGTAAAAAATAATACTAGAATTAATATGTGTAATTTAAAGTGTTGATTCATAATAATATTATCAAATCTTTAAAACCTCTATTTAAAGTTCTTTTCTTTTAATTAGATATTTATCGTTTGGTGGATTTAACATATAAATATCGTGACCTGAGATATAAAAATTATTTTTTTTGTCTTTGGTTATATAGTATTTGTTTTTTTTACTTTCCAAGTTAAATATTAAACTGTCCTTTCCTGTTTTTAAAATTTGGCCGTGATTAAATATAGGTTGGTTATTGTCTAAAGTGGTAGTTAAAACTATATTATCTTCAACTTTTATATTAAAAAAAATAGAATGTACTTCGTCCATTTTTGCAATATTTTCGATACTAAAGGAGTATATTCCTTTCCATAAAGCATTAGTATTTGAAATAGTTTTAAGATTAAAACTTTTCTCTATTTTAAGTATTTCTTTTGCAATATCTTCGTTGTCAACTGGTGTTTTATATTCATCATTAAGAATTAAATAATTTTTTCCTTCTAAAGCCACAAAATAATCTTGATCAATTTTTAATAGTTGCTTATTATAACTTTTGTTTTTATCTATAAAATTATAATAATCATCAGTCGAAGTTGTTTTATACTCACTAATATTCACTTTTTTATTTACTATTGAAATTGTATTTATTATTTCAGTTTCATCACTTATTGAAGGTAGTATAATTTTATAATTTTCATTATTCAACTTAAATACTTGAATCTGGTTAACATTAAAAAAATCTATTTGATGATTTGTAAAAAAAGTGTTTTTTAAGACTTCTTTGTTTTTAGAGACTATTGAATAGATATTTAAATCTATAGCAAAAAACTCTATTTTAATATCTTCAAATTTTAAATTGTAATAGAATGGGAGTGAACTTGAATTGTTTTTTATTAAACTATGTTCAATTTGCTTTAACCTTAAAGTGTCTTTAGCAGCAATAGGATTTGAAATAGAGGCGTTAGTATCTACTTCAATATTATTTTTTGATAAATTTTTAGTTTCATTCTTACAACTAAAAGCTACAAGAATTAATATAAGCACTATAATTTTTTTAATTAACATATTATTTATCCGGTTTGACTTGTTTGACTAGGTGTTTTATTAATACTCGAACTTAGCTCTGTGATGGTATATGGGTCTATTCTCCCACCTGTTTTAGAATTACTTGTTCTTAATTCAAAATGTAAGTGTGCCATTTTTGCAATTTGATTACTTGCATTACCAGTTTGTCCGGTTTGCCCAATTACATCTCCAGCTTTAACAAGATCTCCTTCATTTACAGATACTGATGATAAATGCGCGTAAAAGAAATAGTAAGTTGTTCCATTATAATCTGCTTTAATATTTAAACAATTACCATAACTACTTGAGGTATATTTTAGGGAAACCTCACCGTCTAAACAGGCAAAGGTGTCTGTGCCAACTGGAGCATAAAGGTCTAAGCCATCATGCAATTTTGTATTATTATTACGAACATATCCATAATCGCTGCTTGTTGGTGCCCATCTTGTTGCAGAATACCAGCCTCTAAGATCCATAGTGCTTAATGGGTCTACCCAAGATTTATCGCAATCGCAATCATTTTTATGTGTTTTCCCATCTTCATACCACTCATTTATTTCTCTCTCAATTTCCCAAATATAGGTTTTACCTGTTGTATTTGTTGCACTATCTGTATCTTCATGAAAAAAGGCAGGATTTTGCCTATAAGCACTTCGATTATAATTACTAGTTGAAGCAGCATCAAACACAATATAATTAGGGTTTGTACCATTGCCAGAAGCTGCTGGATATAATACAGATAAATATACATCTGTAAGTGTTGTTAATCTAGACTTATATCTTAAAAAATAACTTTCTACATATTCTAATTGTTGTAAAACAGTCATTTCTCTTAGGCTTGTAGTTGTAGTCCCTAAATCTGAGGCTGCTGCATCTCCAAATTGTATTAAACCAGTATAACCTAAACTGTTAGTTATAGAAGGATCAAAAGTTCCGCCAGTTTCTAATGCCATTACAGCCATTAACCAATTTGCTCCCATAGCGCTATCGTCTCCTAATTCTAGATTTTCAGCCATTGAAACTACTTTTTTACGTTCTTCGCAACTAAATTTATTTCCCCAAACTAGAATTGCACAATTTTCTATTTCAAAATAAGAGTTATCGTCTTCGTTTAAAAACTCTTCTTGATGGCATTCTTCATCACCATCGCAAGATACTTTTAAATACAAATATTCTGTTTGTGCTCCTTTTTTGTATTTAGGTATATTCTCTAAAACAGCGTATGATGAGCCTACGGTTAAAAGTGCAATAATGTCATCTTTTTTTACAATGTGGTTTGGTGCTAAAGCAGTATTGCTTCTAGTTTCTATAGTGCTAGCAATAGTGGTTTTTTCTGCTTCGCTTTCCACAGTAAACTCATTTGTTGCTGTATAGGAATGTGTGCCATCTTGTACGCCTCCTTTTAATTTTTCTTCCCAAGTTTCCAAATCTTCGTTTTGTTTTGGTCTTAGTTTTATTTTTATTGCTGCAAAACCATCATCATTGAATGTGGTTTTAAGCTCTGTGAATTCTTGAGCATCATCATTATTTTCTTTTGCTTCAATTACATTTAATGGAGCGTCTTTTTCAACCAATAATTCTTCTTTTTCATGTATGGTAATTGTTGCTTCTTTGCCTAACAAATTAAAAGATTTTGCTATAACAAAAACTTCTGAGGATAAACCTGAAAATTCAATTTTCACGTAATCTTTTTTTAGTTTATGTAGCTCGAAAGTTATTACTTCATCTTTACTATATGAATCGTTTGTTAGAATAGATATTATACTTTCTTCTTTAGCATATTTTTTATCATTTTCTAATGTAGGATTTATATTAGTTACTATTATTGAAGCTATATTGGCTCTATTTTGATCGGTTATTGCGTTGTCGTTTTTAAAAGTATATTCTCCATTTCCAGCGCTATCGTTAGACTTAACATATTCTTCTTTTGCAAAATAAGCATCATGAATACCGTCTTCTATAGCGTTATTTGCTGGGCTAGAATAGTTTTCTGGAGTTGGAGTTTCGGGTGTTGTTGGCTCAGCAGTGCCTTCTCCAGTTGCACCTTCCATAACATCGTCTTGAGGTATTGGTGTAGTTTCTACAGGTTGTGTGCTAGGAGCTTGTGTAGGAGTAGAAGGAGCAGAAGTTGGTGCAGTAGGAGTTGATGCCGGTGGAGTTGGTGATAATGGTGACGAAGCCACTGTATATGCTACTACGGCGACTGCGACTATTGCTAAAACTACTAAAAATATCATCTCTATTTTATTTAATTAATTATTGGCAACTGTAGGTTTTACTTTTTAAATTAATGCTATTAAATTTTGTAAAAAAGACTTTGTCATTTTCTAGCTCCCAGAATACTTTTAAATCTCCAATTACAAATCGACATGGAGATATAATACTTGGTTTGGCTATAACTTCTTTTTTATTGTTTTTTAATACTACGTAAGCTTTTTTAAAGTTGTTTTGATTTGAAAATCCTGAGTGCTTAAAATCGCTTTGCACATAAACATCTAAAAAATACTCGTTATTTGGACTCGTAATAGTTTTTGAGAACTGGTATTTAGGTTTTAATAAAAAGTAGGCTAAAATTCCAATTATTAAAAGGGTTGGTAGAATTATATATGTCATTTTAGATTTCATTTAAGCGTCTTTTAATTTTACTTTATAATTTGTTGAAGACAGTTTTACTGTTGAATAAAGGTGATAATTATAACCCATTCCATGTGCATCTCTATACTCTCTATAGCTTTTATTAGTTACTTCAAAATATTCACTGGTTTCATTGGTTTCACGTTCTACTTCTATAGTTTTGTCATCATTTATTTTCCAATATCCTAAAGGCTGTGAAGCTTCGGCTGGATTATCGTCTATAAAATCGAAACTATCTTTTATGTAAACTCCAAATTGTTTTACGTTAATATCTATCGTATCTCCTAACCAACTGGTATTGTATTCTAGTTCACCTGTAGCAAATAAGTGGTAATTAAAATTTGCTAAAGAGGCAATAAAATCGTCTAAACCATCAAAAGCAAAGTGAATACCTAAATCAAAAAAACCACTAAATGGTTTACTTTCAAAATAATATTTTTCGTATTCTGGAATTTTTTCTCCTCTATACGTAATAATTTGAGCATTGGTAACACCAAATGGTTGGTTATTGTTTTCTGTAGGAAGATTAACGATACCTTCATTTATCATTTTTTCGATTTCAGATTTTAAGCTGTCTCTAATTTTATTACCCAAAAGGTGATAATTATTATTAAGTTTTGTTCCAGTTTCTATTAAAAATTGTCTGTATTCTGTATTTACTTGAGAAGATTCGGCTATTGCCCAATCAAAACTAACAGCATCAATGATTGGGTCTACAGTATCTTTATCTATATTATTTCCTTTAGTAAACCATATACGTTGCAATTTTTCAGCATTTGTAAAACCTAAAGTTGTAAGTAGTTTTGGAATATACCTTACAAAATGAATAGAAAAGGTACTTGCAACTTCATTTTCTTCTTCATCAATTACAACTTTAAAAGAGAAGTCAATAATATTAGGCAGTGGTTTACCTGAGGCTCCTATTTTTTTAGCGGCTTTACTATAAAAACTATAATCTATAACTATAAACCATTTGTTGTCATCTTGTTTTATGCCGTATGTTTTTGAAGTATAGACTAAGGTTGGGCTTCCACCATCTACAGCATTTGTAGCAAAAACTTTTATAAAGTATTCTTGTGCTTCTATACCTTCTTCGGGTACAAATGTTACGTATGCTTTATCTTGTTCAAAGTCTAATATCATAATTTATTTAGATAATTCGGTTGAAACTATAGATTTTGAAATTTGCTCATCTGGAGTTACACTATCTACGTCTAGATTTTCCATTGGTGGTAACTCGGTAACTTGCAAATCATCTTTAATGGATATTGTTGCGCCTCCATAATTACATTTTATAGTAGAACAGTCTAAAAGTGCTTTATTATTTTGTATTAAAATATCTCCAGTATTTTTCCATTGGTCTGGAGCTATTAAAGATGCACAAGGCACAGAAGATTTATCACTTTTTTTACAATTACCTGTAAATTGAAGGTTTGGTTTTTTACCATCTTTTACTGTAGCCCAAGTTTTGTCTTGTAATTTTACGACATTAGAATTTACTATAAGTTTTCCCTCGGGTTTAGTACAAAGCGGACAAACTATCACAGCATTGTTACAAACATATTTTTTTGCGCTCATATTTGTTGTTTGTTTACAGTGTTATATTGTATACTTTTTCTAAAGTTTTCTCCACAACTAATAGTGATATTTAATTGAAATTCTTCTAATAGTCCATTTGTTTTATCTAAGGTGATATAACCTAAATATTCTTTTAGTTTAAGTGTATTTTCTTTTGAAATATTTTGTCTACTAAAATGGTTTTTTAATTTTCGAGGATATTTTTGATTTTCATGTAAAGTACCTGTAATTTCAAAAGTTGCCTGTGTGTTACTGCTTTGAGTTAATGTGAATTCTTCATCAATACACAAAGGTAATTTTGCAACCATGTTATCTATAGTACGCTTGTTTTTATAAATACGATTTAAATGATATAAATTAAACGGAAGCATAAAGAACGCACCAAAATTTCTAAGTTGTAATAAGTTGTTTAATAAGCTCTCTTGATTATTGAATCTTTTATTTAAACCAAAAAAATAGGTTTCGGCATGTTTACCTTTATAGTGTTTATTTAATTTTGTTTCAAGCGTTTGCCATTTTGAAATAACTTGATTATGATTTTTTATTTTTAAAGGTTTATTTACATTACTTACTTCTAAATCTATAGTATCTATAACTTTAGCAATTTGCTTAGTTAAACCTTCTTGTTTTTTATATTTTGTAGCTAATTGTAATTTGTTTTCTTTTATTTTAAAGCTAATATCGTATGTGTTTTTTATATGAGATTGGCTTTTGTAATCAATAATTCTGTTTAATTTTTGTTTTTCGGTATTTCCATTTAATGTTGTTGTAGCAATAATACTTTGGTGGTATTGCTGCTCCATTTTAGAAACCGAAAGGTTATATAAAGTATTTTTTGCTAACACTTTGTGCATACGTTTAGCCTTTACTTATTTTAACATCTGCACTGCCTTGAAAAGTAGAAACACCACTTGCATGTATGGTTAAATCTCCTTTTGTGGCTAACATTTTAGCATTAGCTGAAGATTGGTTGTAATTTGAACCTGCCGTTAAGGTTTTATTGTTTGCTACTTGCTCTGTACTATTGTTAGAGTTTATATTGTGATTGCCTGTAATCTTTTCGGTTTTATCTTTTTGTATAATCTCTGTTTTAGTGTTACCAACATTTAAATCTAAGTTTTCCTGCACGTTTATTTGCATATTTTTAGAGTTTAATGTCATGTTTTCTAAAGCTGTAATTGTAATATTGTTATTAGCAGTATCAATATTAATTAGGTTTTTGTTTATGTCTGTAATTGTAATACTTTCTGTACCACCTGTATCGTTTAGTTCAATGGTATGTCCAGATCGTGTTCTAATAGCTTTTATATTATTAGAATTTGTTTTCCAGCTATCTGGCTTTGCTTGACTGTGATACAAGCTGCCAAGTACATAAGGTTTTTCGGCATAATCACCTTCAAAACCAATTAAAACTTCTTCGTCTTTTTCTGGTATAAAATGAAACCCTTTATCTTTTCCTGCATGCGGACTTACTATACGAATCCAAGGCGTTGTTAGTCCGTTTTCTTTTTGCCATGGAAACTGCACTTTAATTCGGCCTAAATTTTCTGGATCTACATTATCTATAACAGTAGCCATTTGTGAGGGACTTTTAGCTATTGCAGTTATGTTAGTATATGGGTATGCTTCTACATTTATTGAGACGGCTTCAAACGTATTATTATATTCTCCATTGCTTTTATAATCGTGTGTAACTTTGACTACTCGATATAAATTATTCAGAATTTTAACTACAGATGTTAGTTTTATACCAGGATTATCACAAGAGGCATATATTTTTATTTGATTACTTTCTATAGCTTTTTGATGTTTTTCTACAGCAGAGTCTAATTGGGTTTTGCTTGTTGTATCATTTTGAATGTTAGCCCAAATAGTTGTTTTTTTTGAAAAAAGATCTTTAGAGTTTCTATTAACTACATTAAAATAGCCATTATTAGTTGATCCATTTTTAGCAGACTTTTTTTCGTGTGTAATATTCTCTATATAATTACTAGAAAAATAATTAAAATTTTGTGGTTTTGGTGCTAATTGAGTTGTAAAACTATTTAAGTCTCTACCAAACTTAAGCTCTATTTCTTTATTGCTGGACGGTAAACCAAAAACAAGTTCTTCGCCATTAAAAAACATCCATTCGCCATATTTAGCAGCTAAACGTTGTGCAAATTCAAAACAACTTTCGTTAGACTGAACAGTGTAGAGTAGTGGTGAGTTTAAAGTAGCATTTTTTGTGTTTACAGAAAGTTTTGAAGCATCGTAGTCATTAAAATTTTTTTTAATAATTTCTACAAAACTCATCTCGCTATAAGAGGTATAGTGCGAACCGTCGTCTGACAGGATTGTTGGACTTTGTATATTAAACTCTATATAATCGCCCTCATTATTATATAAACCTTTTTGGAAATTTATAGCTGTAATTAAGCCTTTAAATTTTAAGGCTCCTAAAAAGTCCATTTTAGCAAAAGAACTGGTTTCTATGGTAATTGGTGCGCCTAATAAATCGTCTATTTCTATATTATTATCTGCACAAAATGTTTCAATTGTTTCTATTAAACAATGCAAATGCATTGTATGATGTTTACCAATTTCCTGCTCTAAATTACAACTGTTATAGTAAGGAAGTTTATTACCGTTAATATTAATATTTGTAGTAGATAAAATAGCCATAGTTTAATTTTTTAGCTTTTAAAAAAAGCACTGGTAGAGCTGCTTTTTATTGTATTCTAATAAAAAAAAAAAGAATACTAATTCACTAAAAACCTATAGTATGTTTGCGCTATGCTTGTTCTATTAGAGTAGTATTAGGGTGTGATTTTTGAACAAAAAACATAATTATTTAGATTTTTAACATGAATTTGTAACACAATAAAAATAAAGGAGTTTTATAACTCCTTTATTTAAATTTAATATAATTGAGGTCTTATTATTAAACCCATTCGTTAACATGCTCACCATTACCAATACTTATGGATTTTGCAGATATAACTATAGTTTCTGTCATTGGGTCATCGCCTTTATGGTCGAAAACTTCTGTGTATTCAATCATGTAAGCTTCTGTAAAGTTTAATTCTTTTGCTTTGGCGTCTGTATCTCTTTTAAAGAATGTTAGAGAACCATCTTTACGTTCAAAATTATTGAACATCCAGTCTGATAAAGAAGTGTCTGAAGTAGATTCAACCGAAATTTTAATTTGTCCACCTCTAGTTATAGAAGATGGTCTTCCTGTTGGATCTGTTTCTTGGTGAAGTTTGTAATCACAACTTAAAACGTTGTACTCTTTTCCACCAACATTTAATCTGGTTTTAAATGACATAGTAATTTGGTTTTTTATTTATTAATAGTTTATTTTTTTAATAATAACCCAAATTAAATAACGGTTGTTAAACCTATAATGGGTTCATAATCTTTACGCAATAGAAATCCATTTTTATAACTAACGTTAAGTTTCGTTTTAATTTGCACTTCTATTGGAAAAAAATAATCGTAAAAAACGTTTACAAATTTTAATACGCCATCTTCTTTAATATAGTCTTCTACATTTTCTTCGTCAATTGGTCCAATTTCTACATTATAATAAGGTTGCGAAATGTAATCTGTTTTTTTAGAAAGTGTAAAACTTGTTCCTAAACAATTATCGTCCTTATTTAAGTTACGTAGCTCGACAGGATTTGGACTATATTTTTTTGTGATTTTAACATTTTTATCTAAAATTTCTTCTAGGCACTTTTTTGTAAGCTCTAAATCGCCTGCAATTTTGTAAGCAAATGGAAGTAATTTTATAAGTTTAGATAAATATTTTTTAGGTATTGTATCGTCAATTTTCCAAAAGTCTATTAAAAATTTATCATCAAGATTTAAAAAATTATTAAATAAATCACGCTCATTATTTTCAATCTCAAGTTTCTGATTAAAAAATTCATTTTCTAAAGGAGAGAAAAAGTGTCTGGCTTCTTTTTCTTCCTTTTTGTAAGATTTTCTTAAATCTGGAAATGATACTCTACCTTTTGTTGTGTCCTTAGCATGAAATAAACCTTCTGGTAAATGGTCGTATAAACCATTTCTACTTAAATTTAAGTTTAGAATATTATCATCTATAGAGCCAATATTTATAATATCACGTCTATGCGATCTTCTAAAGGTGCTTTGGTTATTTATAATTATATCCTCTTGGCTAATATTTGTTGTTTTTTGCAGCTCTGCTACAATAACTTCGGCTTTTACATTGTCATAAACTTGTACAAGCTCTTCAAATATTTGTTCAAGTTGTGCGCTAGTCATCTAATCTGAACTTTTTTTTCTTCTTCCAGCAGCAACAAATTTTCTAGTCCAGTAATTTGTATCAAGGTTACTTATTTTTACACCTTTACTTCCTGTGTCTTTAGTATAAGATGTTGCATGTACAAAACGGTTATTATTTAAATAAATACCTACATGTGTTATTAATTTTTCGCTATCTCCATTTTTATTAAAAAATAGTAAATCACCTTCTACTAAAAACTCTTTACCTAAAAACTTATCGGTTAATTTAGATCTAAATTGCTCTTCGGCAGTACGCTCAATATATCTATCGTATACGGTAGTGTATAATCTTTGTGTAAAAGATGAGCAATCTATACCTTCTTTTGTAGCGCCACCCATTAAATATGTTGTGCCTTCCCATTCTTGAATAAATTCAAAAAGTTTTGTGTTAGTTATAGTTTCTGGTGTAACATCTAATAAAGCGCCATATTTAACTTGTAAATCTGAAATATTACTAGAGTTAATAGGCTCTATATCGCTATAAGTAACGGCATCATTATCCTGGTCATCCACGTCATCTTTATTACGTTCTCTTTCTTTAAGTAATTTTCTTTTTCTTTTTTCTAGTTCTTTTTCTTCTCTTTCTTTATCTTTTTGTGCTTGTTCTAAAAGTTTTTCTCTTTCTTTAAGCAACTTTCTTTCTTCTTTAAGTTTAGCTCTTAAAACTTTTTCTCTTCTTTTTCTTTCTTTTTTATCAACTTCAATTTTAATATCATTCATGGTTATATTCTTACCATCTATAGCTTCTATTAAAAAGTATTTATTAACGTAGTTTTCTTTTGTAATAGTAACAACGTGTTCTCCATTTGGGATTTTTTCAGTAAAGTTAAATTCGCCATTAGCACCAGTGTATTGAGAAATAGCAGTACCTTCTACAGTTACTATGGCATCACTTACAGGTGCAGAAGTATCTTCTTCTGTAACAATACCTTGAAAATAATTTTGGGCGTAGGTTTGTGAAAAAAAAGCAAATATTAATATTGGTAAAATTTTTTTAATCATCTCTTTGAGGGATTTTTATTTTAATGTTTATTTTTTATTGATGTTAACTTTTTCAAGAAATAAATATAAATAATTGTAGCAAATAAACAGTTAATAAATTGTTTTAATCTATAAGATGTTAATTAATACGATTATATTTATAATCATCGATTAGAATTTTTAAATCAAAAAAAATATAACGTAATTTATGTTTTTATAAAAGTTATGATTAAAAACTATTACGAATTACCTCTAAAACCAGCTAATTTTTTTACTAAAAAAGAGCACGATACTTGTGATATTAAACAATCGATAGCACATTATATTCACTTAATAAATACATCTCATTTTGGAGAATGTAGTTTTGATGAAACTTTTGGAAGCTCTATTTGGGAATTAGATTTCGATAATTTAAAGAGTTCTAATAAATTAAAATCTATAATTAAGCAGTCTCTAGAAGAGGCTATAAAAGAACACGAAAAAAGATTAGTTAATGTTATTGTAGAGGCTAAAATTAAGCAAGAAGAAATTTTAGATAATAACACATTAAATAGAATAAAAAAAAGAGTAGATCTGGTAATTAGGGCAAAAGTTAAAAAAACCAACGAGACTTTTAAATATGTTGAGTACTTTTACATAGGTCCATTATCTTACCAATAATATATTTTATGAAGACAGAATCTTTTGAACATATAAAAAACCGTATGGTAAAAAAAGCAGCTTCTATTTGGGGAGTTGCAGAAAATGAAATAGAAACTTCTTTTGATCCTGTTGTATCTTTATTAATATCTGCTTGTGCTTCAGAAATTTTAAAAATTGAGGCAGATTTAAATGCATCACAAAATCGCGTAACAGAGAAATTAGTACAACTAATGACTCCAGAAACAGTTATTGGTTCTAAACCAGCACATGCTATTTTACATGCAAATACTTTAGATAATTATACTACCATAAAACCTGAATTTCAGTTTTATTACAAGAAAAAAACAGCCGATAAAAAAGCTTCACAGCGATTAAAAAATATATTCTTTACACCAATTCAAAACTTTAAATTAGTAAACGCAAATGTAAAGTATGTGGCAGCTGGAGACACTTGCTTACTGTTAGAAGGTAAAAAGCAAAAACAGGAAATAACACCTAAAATAAGTAAAACCGTTTTACCTGGATCAACATTATATTTAGGTGTAAAAAAAGACATAGATATTTTAAACTTAAACGATATATCATTTTATTTTGAATTAGATGATATTGAAAACAGTAATTTATTTTACCATTATTTAAAACATGCAAAATGGTCTGTTGCAAATAAAAACTTAAATACAACAGACGGTTTTTATAATAGTGATAAATTAAGTGAAGTAAATTTAAAATCTATATTTAAAGATGTTTCAAAAAACATACAAAATATTAATGCACAAGCTTTAAATTTTTATAAAAAACATTTTGTAAGCGTTAAAGAGAATACACAAATAACAACATCAAAGCATGAAGAATTAGAAGCATTTATTGCAGAAAATGGTCTTGAAGTCGATGAAGATATCATTTGGATAAAAGTAGAATTTCCAAGAGTTATTAGTAATGCGATATTAAAAAAAGTATATAGCTCTTTAAATGCATTTCCAGTTTTAAATAGCGAAATAAATGCATTTACATACCAAATAAGAAACTATATAAACATTTTGCCAATTAAAACAGAAGACTTCTTTTTAGATGTAAAATCTATAGTTAATACAAGTGGCGAAGTGTATTTGCCAAAGGTAAAAGATGTGTTAGGAACAGGCAAAGGTAATTATACGGTAAGAGGAAATAATGTTGGTAAACTAGACCAAAGAAGTGCAAAAGAATATTTAACACATTTAATAGAGTTGTTAAAAGACGAAAGCGCATCGTTTGCATTTTTAAATAACGATTTTTTACATGGAAATTTAAAAAACCTTAATCAATTAATTTCTTTATTAGAAAAAAAAGTAGCTTCAGCAAATGATAATTTAATAGAAACCAATTACATTACTCTAGAACCTTATAATAAAAAAGAAAATTTACTTGTTGAGTATTGGACCACAAATGGAGAAGAAGCTAATAATATTAAGTCTGGTAGCGATATAGAAGTCTATAAAGCAATAGGTATAAAACAAAAAGGAAGCTACCTATTAACCACAACATTTGATGGGAAAAATAATTTAGATATGGACGAGCGTTTAAACTCATATAGACGCTCATTACTATCAAGAGATAGAATTGTAACTAAAGAAGATATTAAAGCAGTTTGTTACGAATTATATGGCAATAAAATTGAAAAAATAAATATAAATAAAAGCTACACAAGCAATATCGATTTACATAAAGGTATTACCCAATGTATTGAAATAGAATTATACGCAAATAATAATGTAAGTGTAGACAACAAAGAATGGGAATCTTTAAACAGTAATTTATTATTGCTTTTAGAGAAAAAATCTTTAAATATATTCCCGTATAAAATAAAAATAGTCAATTAAATTATTAATTTTATAGCATAGTAATGTATTAAAAATGAAATTATGAGCAAGTATAATAATTCATCAAGCCATATCGATAAAACTGTAATTTATGTTTTTTTGTTTGTTTTTTTTGCATCCATAAGTGTATTTGCTTATAGATATACTAAATATTCACCTTGTGAAAATGTAACCTTTAATATCGATAAAGCCCAAAACACAGTTGGAGAACTAATAAAATTTAAGGATGTTACAGACACGGCAGAATCATGGTATTGGGATTTTGGTGATAACTCCATAGCATCAACACAAAAAGAACCATTACACGTTTACAAAACACCAGGAGATTACACAGTAAAACTAATAGTTAATGATATTTGTGAAGCAACACAAACCGTTTCTATAGCAGAGAAAAAAGAAGTTTTAGACCCAACAAAGTTTCCAATATTCGAACTTCAAAAAACTATAAAAGTAGGTCAAAAACTAAGAGTAAATGACGAAACAGAAAACGCATCAACCTGGGAGTGGCGTTTTGGAGAAACAGCAAAAATAAACGCAAATACAAAACGTGCAAGTTATGTATATACAGAGCCAGGGTTAAAAACAGTATCTTTAGTAGTAAATGGAGATTTAAAATACGTAACTAAAAAAACAATCGAAGTTTTACCACTAGCAGAAACAAAAAGAAAACCTATAGATATACCACAAGCACCATCTAAACCAAGTGTAGATATTAAGTACAAACCAGAATCTGCAATTAAAGATAAACCATCTACACCAAAATTAGCCCCATATATAAGCGAAGCAGATTTTAAAGCAAAAATGATGAAAGTCTCTAAAGAAGAAATGAGTGCAAAACAATTTTCAGAATATTTTTGTGGAGATATTAATAAAAAAATAGTTGCTAATGGAAGAAATACAACATTTCTAGTATTCTGCGAAAAAATAAGCGACAAAAAAATAAGAATCAAAAAGTTAGAAATTTTTAGAGATAAAGGATCAAATTGTATAAATACTATTACAATAGATTGTAGAATACGAGGGCTTTTTAACGACTAGAATAAAATGAAACCACAAGACAAACATAGAGTAAACTGGATAGATGGAATGAAAATTAATAAAGATCACTTTATTGATTTTGAAGAGTCTGTAATCCATGCAATAAAAAGTTCAGAACAAAAGCAAGTAACACCAGTAAGTTATGGGTTACTTCCAGATTTTTCAGAACAAGGTAGCGCAATAGATTTGCTAATTTCTATAGATGGACAAAACACAATAGAAGTTATATTAAATAAATGTCATGCAATAACACTTGGAGGATTTCAAATTAATATATCTGAAGAAACCAAGCCGCTTTTAGAACAATCAGGATACATATTAAAGCAACAATATGCAATAGGAAATGAAGATAACGAGTTTTATGTTATTTTAACCGTAAACCCATACGAGAGAATTCCAGTAGGAAATGCGAACCCAAACGAAGAGCCACCAAGGCATCCATACGTATTACCAGAATACAAACTAGATATTTTAACAAAAGCAGAAGTCTCTAAAAGAGAATTAGGTTTACATCATATAACAATAGGTAAAGTTATAGTAAAAGACAATGTACCTAAATTAGTAGAAAACTTTATTCCACCTTGTAAATCAATTCAAAGTCATGCAGATTTAAAATTTACATTTAATGAGATTGTTACTTTTTTTAATTTAATGGAATCTTACTCCATGCATGTAATTCAAAAAATATATCAAAAAAAGCAATCTAACGATTTGTCACATATGGTATTACATATATGCCAGCGTGTTTTAGAAAATTTAAATCGTAGTATTCCAGAATTTAGAATGCAAGATAAATATGAATCTCCAATAGTGATGATTAATAAATTATCTGGATTAGCAAGAGTAATAAAAAGTAGCCTAGATGTATTTGTTGGTACAGGTAAAGAAGAGTTGCTAAATTATTTAACAGATTGGTGTGATTTAAACCAAGGAGCCTTTGAAAACGTATTAATAGATATGCTAGAAATAAAATACGAACATACAGATATTAATGCATCGCTACTTAAAGTATCTTCATTCTCAAAGTTAATGTTATCCCTATTTAAAAAATTAAACGAGCTAGATTACATTGGTAAAAAAGAAGATTCAAATATTTTTGTAAAAGAAGAAGTAGTAGATAATGTAGAAGTTAAAAACAGAAGAAGCTTTTTATTAGATTAAATTAAATTTTTATAAATATGAAACCAAAAAATAGTAAAGAAAGACGAAGTGCATTTTTTAAGTTTTTAGCACTTTTTGTAATAACTATGTTAGCCATACTATTTGCAGTATACTTTAATTTTAAAGTGCCAAACCAAGAAAACACCTTACTTAAAGCTCAGGTAAAATCTGTAGAAAAAGAAATGGAGTTTCAAAATAACTTTTCTAAAGAAATGAGTGAAATAAAACGCATGATAGACTCTTTAGATGTACCAGGACAAAATTTACCATATCAAAACTCAAAAATAAGTGAAAAATTAGTAGAGTTACAAAAAACAATACCAACAAAAGACTCTACGTTTAGGTACGATATGTATAGTAATATTGTAGCAACATATGTTAATTTACAACAATCTGAAGGCGAATTAATAGATTTAAACGATGCTAAAAGTACAATAGAAGAATATCAAACAGCATTAGAAAAATGTAGAAACGAATTAAAACAAGCCGAACGCGACTTATATATCGCCAGAGGAAGATAAATAATTATCTAAAAACAAAACAAAATAAAAGCCTTTCTGTAATTCAAATTACTTAAAGGTTTTTTTTATTGTCTATCTTTTCCTACATTTAGTTTTTAAACTAAATAATTCATGCTTAAAAAAGTATTTGGAAGCGCCGTTTTTGGTGTTGATGCCACAACCATTACTGTAGAAGTTAATGTAGACTCCGGCATTGGTTATCATCTGGTAGGCCTTCCAGATAATGCTATAAAAGAAAGTAATTATCGTATAGCTGCAGCATTACAAAATAATGGTTATAAAATTCCTGGAAAAAAAATAACTATAAATATGGCACCTGCAGATTTACGAAAAGAAGGTAGCGCGTACGATTTAACACTAGCTATAGGTATTTTAGCCGCATCAAAACAAATAAACGCACCAAATTTAGAACGCTACTTAATAATGGGAGAATTATCTCTCGATGGTAGTTTACAACCTATTCGAGGTGCACTACCAATAGCAGTTAAAGCTTTAGCCGAAGGTTTTAAAGGTTTTATATTACCATCTCAAAACGCTAAAGAAGCAGCAATTGTAGAAGGTCTAGAAGTCTATGGAATAGATAATATTAAACAAGTAATAAACTTTTTTGATAAAGATGAAGCAATCCCACAAACCATAATAAATACAAAAGAAGAATTTGAAAAAAGTTTAAACTACCCAGAGTTTGACTTTAGTGATGTTAAAGGTCAAGAATCTATAAAACGCTGTATGGAAATTGCTGCTGCAGGAGGACATAACATTATTTTAATAGGACCGCCAGGTGCAGGTAAAACTATGCTAGCAAAGCGATTACCAAGTATACTACCACCAATGACTTTAGACGAAGCATTAGAAACTACTAAAATACATTCTGTAGTAGGTCGCGTAAAAGCAGATACAGGTATTATGGCCCAACGTCCATTTAGAAGTCCTCATCATACCATATCTAATGTAGCTTAAATAGTTGCGGGGGTTACCGTAAATTTATATATTTGACTAACAAATTCCACTCAATGTTAGCAGTATATATAAGACTTTCAAAAGAAGATGATAGCTCTAATTCAATCAATAATCAATTGAGAGAGGCTAAGGAATACATCGAAACTAACTTAATTAAGAAGTATAAAATTTATAATGAAGGAGAGGGGTTTTCTGGTACTCTTAGAGTTAAAGAAAGACCTCAACTTAGTAAATTAATGAAAGACATTGATTCTGGTGTTGTTACGTCTGTATGGATGCGTAAACAAGACAGACTTGCAAGACTTGGTATGACTGTTTTACAATTCGCAGATTCCATAGTTAAAAATGATGTAAACCTTTATTTTGGAGATAAAGGAGAGGTTGATTTGACAGACCCAATTCAAATGTTTCATATAACTGTTATGGCTGGGGTTGATGCTTTGAAACCAGCTCAACAATCTAAAGCAACAAGAAAAGCAATTAAAGATAATTTTGCAGAGGGTTTATCACACGGTAAAAGTACTTATGGTTTTACTAAGGATGTTAACAGAAAGATTATAAAAGACGATGAAGAAAGTAAAATTATTGAGTTAATATATAGTTTATCTCTTGAAGGAAATGGAACTCAAAAAATCGCTAATATTTTAAATGAAAAAGGTATCAAAACGCAATACGCAAAAATTGCAGAAAGATTTGAAAAAGAAAATATTCCTTTAGAATTAAGCAGTATTAAGCCTACTTATAAAGTTATTAATAAATACACTGGTAAACATACGGAATTAAACAAAGCTAATAGTAAATGGAAAGCTGGTACTATATATTCTATTCTAGTAAATAAACAATATATGGGTGTTAGAACTAGGAAAGAAAAGAAAAAAAATGAAATGGTATTTATTGAATATAAAAACATTCCAGTAATTATACAACCTCACATTTGGGAAAAAGTTCAAGTAAACCTTAAAAAGAATCGTAGTAAGTCGGGAAAAAAAGAAACATATAATTATTTATTGAAAGGACTTATTATTTGTGGTAGGTGTGGTCGTAATTATTATGGTCGTCATAGACCACCAAAACAAGGTCAAGCATATAGTAAGGATAATTATTATATGTGTAGTTCTAAACGTAATAAAGAAACTAATTGCGGTAATAGGAGCATAGATATAACATTCATTCAGGATTTTATTTGGTTACGTTTTTTTAGATACAAGGAGCTTAACGAACTAATTAATAAACATTTTCAAGAAACTGACACAAAAGACGTTTTAAGCGGTTTAGAGCAACGTTTAAAGAAACTTAATAATAAGTTATCAAAGTATGATAGAGAGCGTCAAAACACTATCAAATTAAACGCTAAGGAGTGGATAACAATTGAACAAGCTGAACTAGATTTAAAACGTGTTAATAAAGAAGAAAATCAAACTAAAAGTGAGATTAGAAACGTAAAAGAGCAAATCGCTAATTATGGCAATTCAATAAGATTAAAGGAACAACAAAATGAACTAAATAACATTCAAGATAAGATTAGCTTTTTAGATAAGAAAGAACTGGTTAACAAGTACATTAAAGAAATTGTTATCAATCATATTGACGATAAGAAATATTATGAGATTGTTATTAAGTTCAATATTGATATTGTTTCAGAAAAATATATAGTTACAACGTTTAAAAAAGAAGTCTTTAGAGTGGTAGATGGATTCGGAATATTCACGCATAAAATGGACTTAGAAACTTTAGAAGGTAGACACTTTACAAATCTTGAAAAAACTACTGTTCCAAAACTCAATAAATTAATATCTAATAACAAGGCTTAATTAAAGTTCCCATTATGCAAAAAATAACAGAAAATTAGATAAGTTGTTTAAATAGTATCAGCAAAGCATACATAATGTAAATGATACTATTATGAGTAAGAATAAATACACAACGAAATTTAAAATCAACATATCTATACACTTATCTAAAGCAAAATGGGTGATGCTAAGTCTTTGTTTTATGTTAATGCTATTTAGATTTGATGAAGAGACTATAATTTCAATTTTAAAAGCTATAAAGGATATTTTACATAATTAATTAGTAAATACTTTAGTAGTTCCTAAACTTAATATTTTAACAAGACTTTTTCCGTATTGTTCAATATGAATTATTGAATAAGTTAATATCTAAAAATAGGTTTTTATAAAATTATTTAAATAAGAGTTTACTTTTTTGAATTATTACGTATACCTAATATAGAATAGTCCAACTATATCTTATTAGTAGTGAAAATTCATATAAAAGAATAAACTTTTAAAATTCCTCTTCCCTTTTTGGTTGCTCTTAAAGGGTTGGTGTAGAGGATAAAAGACACCTTAATAATTTAATTAAAGCACCAATGATATTATGATTAACAAATTTAAAAATGTAAAAAATCCAGTAGTAATAAATTCAATTGATATAAATGATATTTTAAATATTATAAAAATTGGAGATAGTAATTTAAGTATTATTAATTCAATTAGAACTTTAGGGAAATCAAATGTTTTATATGATGAACTTAAAACTACCAAATTACCAACATTCAGATTTAACTTTAGATTTGAAGGTAAAGCCACTAACAAAAATATTATAGAACCAACTGGATATATTTATCTAGATGTAGATAATTGTAATAATATTCAATTAGATAGTAATTATGTATTTGCTTTTTGGAAATCGATTAGTAATACTGGTTATAGTGTTTTAGTTAAAGTAAATAATTTAAATATTAATAATTTTAAAGAAACTTACATCGCAATTGGTAAAGAGTTGAATATTAACTTAGATGAAAATGCTGGTAAGCCTTCACAACAAACAGTATTAAGTTATGACAAAGATTTATATCATAATTCTGATTCTTTAGTATTTGATGCAATTGATAAAAAGGTATCAAACGCTATTATTAAGAAAAAAGGGAGAAGAGGAATAACTACGAATGATACTTTTTCAGAAAGTTCAAAGATTAGATTTGATAATATCAATGATTACTTTATCAATGATGAGGTTGGATATATTTATTTTAAAGAGGAAAAAGAAAATATTGCACAGCCTTTTATTCCTAAGCGTGTTGAAGCTGGTAAAAGAAATTCTACTATGTTTTATGTCTTAGGTCAATATGCATTACTTAATCCTACTGCTGGAGAAAGCTATCTAATTAGTTGGGCTAATACTATAAATAAAAATGTTATGTACCCTAGATTAAATGATAACGAACTTAGAGGGATTGTTAAAAGTGTTATTAAAAAACGATTAGAAAAAACATTAGAATTAAATTTAAATAAGCCCAGAAGAATATTATTTAATCCAAATAAGAAAATGGAACAGAAAGAGAAAATGAATATAACTAATAAACTTATTGGTAAAGCTAAAACAGAAGCTACAAAGCAAGAAATATATAATATTATTGAAGATTGGAATTTTCAATTTTTAGGTAAAATAACACAAAAGAAAGTATCAGTTGTTTCTAATAAAAGTATTGCTACTGTAAAGCGTTATTGGAGTGATTTTAAAGCCTATATAAGCGACTTAAATAGTAATGTTGTAAAAACAGTTCCAAGCGTCAAAACTATGTCTAATATCTACTGTATTTCTAAAAGTTGTGATGTTGAAAAGTTTGTTAGTTATGAAAATTTGTTCCCAGATTCAACTAAATATTTCTACAATAAAAATAAATTACCGTTATTGGATTTGTCTAGAGTTGCATAGCCTTTTTTACTTTCTGTACAGTACCAAGACTAACACCGCTTAATTTAGCAGTATTTCTTAATGATTGATTAGCTTTTAAATACTTTACAACTTGCTTATGTTTAGTAAGCAGTTGTTGAGCTGTTTCCTTACTTCCTTTTACACGTCCTTTATAAGTTCCGTTTGCTTTAGCAATTGCAATTCCTTCTTTTTGACGTTCTAAAAGTGTTTCTCTTTCCATTTCGCTAACGTTAGACATTACACTAATGATAAGCTTAAATACTTGGTTTGGCTTTCCGTTGGTTAGGCTTTCAATTCCTAAATTATCAACTTTTAGAGTTACATTATAACTATGAAATAATTCAATAGTTTGTAAAATGTCTATTGTGTTACGTCCTAATCTATCTATACTGGAAACACTTATGAAATTAATACTAGCATCTTTAACAGCTTCAATAAGTTTCCTTGCTTGTTCACGCTCAATAAAAGGAATAGAACCCGAAACAACGTCACTAAATAATAACTCGCTAGAAGTTGCTTTTGTAGTTTGTCTATCTAGATTTTGAGTTACTGTTGAGATTCTGTTATAACGTGCTTTCATAATGTACTATTTTAAAGTTAAGCAAATATACATTTTATTGAAATAGTGTACTAATTTTAGGGTGGTTATTTTTAACACACTTTAAAGCCAGTGTTTATGTTATAAATATAAATGTTGGTGTGTCACGTTTAAAGTATAGTTTAAAAATAGTACAATAAGATTTATTGGTATTATTTGTTCAACTTTCCGTGATTATTGTTTTCATATACTAAAATAGGGGTGTGGGGTGTATAAATTATGCGTGTTAGCTAATGTTCAGACCATATATAAGCTTTGGTTAGAATCCCTACCTATATAGTACCCTACCAATTTTGTTCGAAATCTGTAATAATTGGATTATGGTCACTTAATTTCAACCAATGACTGGAATTACCAACTTCAATTTTATTTAAAGTTTTTATAAATTCAGTACTACCGAATATGTAATCTATATGATAGGGTTTTGTTAGTTTTCTTTGAAGAAAAAAAGTAGGTTTTGATTCTTTGCCTTGCTCTTCATTAAAATACATATGATATAAGCTTTCAATTCCCAATTCACTTAATTCCTCAAGAACATCTGAATGATTCCACCACCTATCCCATTTATCCCATATCTTATTGCTATTAAAGTCACCAAGAATTATACATTTTTTGAGGTTTGATTTATTAATTTGAAGATATTTCCAAAATTGACCAATATACCCAAATGTTGGTGAGTTATTACTATGATTCCAAAGAGCCAATAAATCGAAATTATTATTTATTTTACAAGGAAGGAAATATTTTACTCTGTGGTCATTATAATTTTCAGACCAATCGAGTTTTTTTAAATCTATATTTGGTTTTGCAAATACACCAACACCTTTATTTTTATTGTCTCCAATCCATAAATAATTATCTGCCCATAATTTATATTCTTTATGATTAGATTTTAGAGGGTCTTCACATTCTTGAATTACATAAACCTCAGCATTCAAAGATGAAATTTCTTTGAATTTTTTTCTAAAAGCACCATTACAATTCCAAGTTATTATCCTCAATTTTTATGTGTTTAATGTGTTGGTATATATTTTTGAAAATACTCTCTTAAGTTGTCATCACAGATATATAAATAAGTCCCTTCAATACCTCTATACATTAGAGTTTTATAAATATTTATTATATATTCTTTCAATACTTCAATATCAGTAATGCCGACTTTCCCTTTTGCGTCAAAATAGTTGTCTTTATGTACTGTTATCTTGTTTAAGATTTTATTATATCGTATTTCGTTTCCTAAAATTACGCCTCCATAATTTAAGTCATATCCTTGAGTAGTATGAATACATCCGATTTCATTTAATTCTGTAGCGCTATTAATCCAGTCGTGAGGAACTCGATTCCAAGTTAAGCCAATACCATCAATCATAGCATCTGGAATATTATTTTTCTTAGATACCCACTTCCAACCATAACCAGCCATCATTCTACATAAACCATACTTTTTTTCTTTAATTTTTAATTCTTTTAACATCGTTGGTAGATGTGTAAAAATTTTCAAATTATAATTAGGGTCGTGAAATAATTCTTTTGATTCATCTAGTTTATTATGCAACAATTCATCAATGAATTTAATATAGTCTACACCTCCCTTTGCTCTTAATTGAGATGTTAATTTAATTTTTTGTGTGTTTTTTAATGATTTTAATTTAGAGAAATCACTACTCAAAATGTCACTTGGTCTTACTGATTGAGCTTGGTCATAAAAGAATAATTGATGTTTACTTCTAAGCATTATCCAATCTAACTCAGTTCCATCAATTCCAAGTCCTAAAGTTCTGTTATTGTTATCGTGACTACCAAAATTTGTTATTCCTTTTCGTCTTCTCAATCTATGAGCTTCATCTACAATTAATACATCATATTCTTTTTTCAAAACATCCGAAGCACCAATAACCATACTTGGTTTTAATCCTTTTACATTCTTAAAGACTTTTTTAAGTGTCTTTCTTAGAGAAGCCATTGGAATAACTAAACCAATAGATAACTCCTTTTTTTCTTGTATTCTTTGAACTAATTCTAATTCTTCAATAGAGTCATTTTCTAAGTCCTCATAGTCTTCTAAATCAAACTTAGTTAATAATAGTTTCATTAAGTAAACAGCTAATATAGTCTTTCCAGTACCAGCAGAACCATCAACAAAAACAGTACTAGTTTCATTTGAAAAAAGCACTTTTAAGTATTCCTTAATGGCTTTGTGTTGGTCACTTGTTAATGACTTATAAGGTGAATATTTAAATAAATCTGAATTATCAATTTCAAGAATATTCTTAGTGACTACTTTTTGTAATTTTAGATTTTCCCAGATGTTTTCGAATACATTAAAATACTTATCTTTTTGATAATAATTGTGTCCAGATATTCCAGCATTACCATTTAATAAAACAAAGGTTTCATCGGCTACCATATATTTAATTAAATTTGATTCAATGTCTAAAGCAGCTGACTTGTTAAAGTTTTTACTAGAGATTATATATAAATATTTGAGCTTCTTTTTATCTGGATGAGATAAATGATTTGTCATTCTACTTATTGCGTTAGTTGACTCTCCAACATATGCAATAGAAGTATTTAAATCGTATAAAATATAAACTATTGGATAAGAATTTTTGGTATAGAAATCTTCTTCAATTCTATTAATATATAATTTATCAAAAAGATATTTATTTACCGTAAAGTCTGTAGGTAGAAATCCATCCATATTTATAATTCATTATATTTTTTCGCAGTTCCTTTAGCTTTATTAACTGGATATTTTTTTGAGTTCTTGTCTATTTTTTTATTTATGATTTCGGAGATGTTTAAATTATGTTTTTCCGCTAATAATAATCCATAAGAGAAAACGTCTGCTAATTCTTCTTCTAGCTTTTCTTTATCACATTCTTCATTATCTTTCCATAAGAATAATTCTAATAGTTCGCTTGCCTCAATAGAAAGGGCTAAGGCTAAATCTTTTGAATTGTGAAACTGTTTCCAATCTCGTTGGTCTCTGAATTCTATTAGTTTTTCAATTGTTTTATTAAGCTTATCCATTTGCTATAATTTTATCATTGTTTGGGCTAACTTATATTCTTTATCAAATGGCATTTGCAAACTTTTTAGCATTTCTGGAATAGCTAAAGCCCAACTAGTATAATAATATGCTAAAGTTTTATAACCGCTAAAACTACTGTTTTTTATTGATGGTATTGAATATCCCTTTTTATTCGGGTCAATTCCACCCATTCCAACAGTTGCAAGTTCAAAAGCAACTTTTTTTATTTCTTCCTTAGAATAATTCTCAAAATAATTTAAAGCATCTATCATATACATTACAACAGCATTATTAATGTCATCATTAGAATGTTCTTCTAGAAATTGCTTCATTTTTCTGTCATTAGATGAAGTATTATCATCTAATCCGAAAGGGTCTTTATTTATCTCATCAATAACACTATCAATAGTTTTTTTCTTGTGTTCTAATTCGGGAATTAAATTGAAATAAGAATCAAATTTCACGTCCTCACCCCAATGTTGAATTAATTCATATTCCTCTCCTTCTTTTTTATCTGAGCGGTATTCTAAGTATTCATTATAAAATTTGTTTGCTTGTTTTAATTCAAAACTTGTCGATTTAAAATCATTAATTAAATCAATAGAAAAAAGCATTTTAAAGTGTAAAGCATTTACTAGATTGTAGATTTTAGATATTGAAATAATCCTTTTAGGAAAATTTTCAATTATATCTTTCCTCGTTGTTGCTTCAATTCCTTCTTTAACAAATCTTAACAATGATAAAAACTGTATAGGTTTTATTTCTGCAAATCTATTGTATATTCTATCTTCAATAAATAAATCAATGGGAGTATTAAAAACTTGGTTATTGATGCCATTAAAAAGGGAATCTATAAAGTTTTTAATGTTAGAATCTGGAATTCCTTTTTTTTCTAAACTTTTTGAAAACTTATTTAAAGAATGGTGAAATTTAGATTTATTGGAATCGTTAGTAGTAAATAAGAAATTCTCTTCAATACTTCTGGCTTCAAGAACAAGTTCAAGATGCTCAAGTTCGTGCAGTACTAAATGACTTATAGATTCAAAATTAGGTTTGTATTTTACTAAATGAAAATCTTTATTATATACTTCAGCAAATTCAATCTTTGCAGCTGTATTAATCGATTCATCGCTTATTATCTTAATTTTCTTCTCAGATTTATATGCTAATTCTGAAACAAATTTATTTATAATTTCATCTGCATTAAATTCCTCTGAATAGGCTTGAGCAGTTTCTATTGCCAATCTAAAAGCATTATTATATACGTCATCCTTTTTAGAGCAAAGGGATATTGTTTTAATAGCTAAATTAAACGCTTCTAAATATTCGGATGCTTTTTCTTTTATTAGTCCTAAAGCCAAATAAGTGTTAGGATAACTCGGATTAACTTCCTGTGCCTTAGTAAAATAATTTATTGCTTCTTCAGTTTTATCTATCTGCATAAGAACCGAACCAATATTATTAAGAGTAATATGATTTGTTGGAGTATATTCTAGGATTTGATTGTAATAAACTAAAGCGGTTTCAATATCTTTTTTATCCTTAACAAAAATATTACCCATCATTAATAAAGCCCATTCATTTTTTGGATTCCATTTAAGAGCGTCAATTAAAACATTTATAGCCTCTTCTTGCTCATCTAATTCTGAATATATTTGACCTAATAATCTATAATATTCAGATTCTGTAGGATATTCAGAAACTAATTTCTTAGCAAGAATTAAAGCATCCTCAAACTTTCCATTTTCGCAAAGACGTAATAATTGGTTATGTTTTTTTTCTTCAATTTCAACTTTGTTAAAGTCTAATTCAATTATTAAATATTCACCTTCATCTTTAATATGGGGAACTATCGCACCAATTTTATAAAACTGTTTGATTTTATTTATTAGTATTGATTTATCATTTTCTTCATTAGAAAATAGTGTGTTCGAAAAATTATTAAAAGGAATTATTATAGTCATTAAATTGTATTAATTTAGTAAAAATCAAAGTTAATTAAAATATACGTTTATATATATTAAATCTTATGTTTGATGACTATAAGAAAAATGATAATAGGTTATGGATGTTTAGAAATAGATATTTTAAACTCTTAGTTGTTGTATTATTAATATTTTTGATAATTACAATTATTCTAGAACAGTTTTTCGATATAAAAATATAACCAATGTGCTTTCATAAATCATTAACCAAGAAACAAGAAGAGTTTAAGGAACGTTTCGATGCCGCTATGAAAGAATTAGATGTCTACGAACCATATTTCCATCGTAGCGGTTTTGAAGATAATTATATATACATTATCAAAGCTAATGAACCATATGACATAGTGCCATCATATTGGGGGATAATGCCAGAAAATTATAATATTTATCAGCGAAAAGGGTTTCTTACGAAAACCAATACACTAAATGCAAGAAGTGAAAACCTGTTTACTTCTCCCTTATTTAAGGAACATATTAAAACGCAAAGATGTTTAATCTTAGCTGACGGTTTTTTTGAGCCACATACAAGAAATAAGATTTCTTATCCTCATTACATAAAATATAGAGATTCTAATTTATTTGCTTTTGCTGGTATTTATTCTGAATTAGATGATGGTTTATATACTGCTTCAATCATTACAACTATTGCCAATGATTTTATGAAAGGAATTCATAATAAACCTTCAAGACAAGGAGATTATCGAATGCCATTAATTTTAGATAAATCCAATGAGGATGATTGGTTAAATGGAAATCTATCTATTGATAGTATAAGAGAATTACTTTTTACTTTTACATCAAATGATTTGGTATCTTATCCAGTTACTAAGAATGTAATGAATTCTAATGTAAATAGTAATATAATTAAATCACTTGAACCAGTGCATTATGATGCACTTAATACTTTATTTTAGTTTAATGATGAAAAGCTAAATTTTAAATAAATATTCAATTGAACGTTTTTTAAGACCAGCACAACAAATAATTTTACAAACATTAGCTGGTAGTGTTAAGTTTATCAATAGTGGTGTATTAGGTGGTAAAAGAAGCATTTCAAAATCAATGATATGATATATTAGAAGAAAAAATGTTGTTAGCAAATCATAGTATGCCTTCAACAATTGCTTCTATAAGCGAAATAAATATAAAAGGTAAGGTTGTAAGAGCTTTTAATGAAGCTTCGGTGTTCTAAATACGATTATAAAATTTTAATTAAACCTTTAACTACAAGTGAGAATTTTATTTATAACTTAGATTTATATAAGAAGATTATAGAAAGAATGACAATTAGCTTTGGATGTTTCGTAGGAAATATTCAAAACTTATAATTTGGATTCTTTTAATAATATTAATTTTAACTATAATCTTAGATAAAGTTTTAGATATTAAGCTAAAACCTATTTAACAAAACTAATCAAAAGCTAACCATATTGAAAAAAGTAAATTTAATTTCGCTTGTACAATCTTACAAAAATCTTTCCAAACCTCTTTACGAAAAATATTGTTCATATTTTGGTGTAAAACCAAAATCTACAGAAATGGATGATTTGAGTGTTTTTGCACATAATTTATTTAATGTAGAGCCTAATATTGAAATCTTGAAAGATTATTATTTTGGTTTCAATATACCGCAAATAGGAAAGGAGTTTGACTTGTTAAGGTTTGGAGAAAACTATAATATTAATATCGAATTAAAGAGTAAGAATACTGGAATTAAAATCAATAATCAATTAAAAAGGAATATGTATTACTTAGGTTTTTTAGGAACTGAAACCCATTATTATACTTTTGTATCAAGCGAGGAAAAGCTTTATAAATTAGATGATAACGATATGTTGGTTGAAAGTGATTTGAGAGAATTAGTAAAACTTTTAGAAGGACAAGTTTTAAAACAAATACCCAATGTTGATAATTTATTTAATCCGTCAAACTACTTAGTATCTCCATTTAATTCAACAAAGAAGTTTATCAAAAACAAATACTTTCTCACGAACCAGCAAGAACAGATAGAAACTGAAATTATGAAAGCTTTAAGTAAAGGAAAAACAGCTTTCATATCAATTAATGGAAAAGCAGGAACTGGAAAAACTTTAGTTACTTATCATATTGCTAAAAAACTAATTAATAATAAAGAGAAAGTTTTGGTCGTCCATTGCGGTAACTTGAATAATGGGCATAAAGTTTTAAATGACAAATACGGTTGGGGTATTAAACCAGCCAAATTTTTAAGACATAATGAAATAAAGAATTATGATGTTATTATTGTAGATGAAACTCAGAGGATTTACCCATCGCAATTAGAAAAAATAATAAAATACACTAAAACTAACAATACTGTTTGTCTTTTTTCTTATGATAAATCTCAATGTCTACAGCAATGGGAAATAGATAACGATATTGAACAAAAAATAGAAGACCAAACATCTTCCAAAATATTCAACTTAACCAAGAAAATAAGGACTAATAAAGAGATAGCTGCATTCATAGTCTCTTTATTAGATAAAGATGTTAATTTTAAAAGTAAAACTTCTAATATCGAATTAAACTATTTTAGCAAAACAAAAGATGCAACCGTTTATATCAACCAATTAGGACAGGAGGGGTGGAAATTAGTAAACTACACACCTTCAAAGTATAAAATGCCTTACGATAGGTTTAAGATATTTGGAGAGGATAGTACTCACGACGTTGTTGGTCAAGAGTATGAAGCGGTTGTTGCAGTTATTGACTCTCATTTTTATTATGATGCTGATAATAATTTAGGTACTAAAGGATATTCTTCCTATTATCATCCAACAAAAATGTTATCACAAATAATGACACGAACAAGAAAGAAGTTAAGCATAGTTGTCATTGATAATGAGGAAGTTATGGATAGGTGTTTAGATATATTAAACTAAATCTAATAACTATTTAATTAATAATTAATAACGTAAAAAATTTTTTTGGATTAGGAATATTTCTGCTGTAATATTTATTTCTGTATTTATAACTGGTTTGAATAATTTTATACCAGTTTTTTTGTTAATTTTAAAAAGTGATTCTAATTTGAATGTAGTTTTATTTGGTTAACATCGACTTTTCTAATAATTCCAATATTTTATTCACTTTTTATATTTTTACTAAAAGTGAGAGTAAACGGGATATTATAAAAGAAAATACAATAGAAATATTTCGTTATTTCAAAGTGAAAAATATATTTTTTGTCTTTATGAAAATCAATTATTAGAGATTGTAACTGACAATAGTTTTAATAAAATTTTAATATGGTTGAAAATAAAAAAGAAATAAAATTCGAATATAATTAAATCACTTAACCCAATTTTATTTTATGCTTTAATTACCTTGTTTTAAAAATACGTAATTGTAAGTATTTTATTATTAAATATATTTTATTACATTTATTAGCTACTAATCGACAAACTAAACCAATATGAAAAAGCTTACATATTTATTGCTTTTATTTTCAACTTTTTGTTTATCTCAAGGCAATATTTTAAATGGTTCAACACCAGAAGAAATTGGAATTGAAATAGAAGAAGATGGCTCTTCACTTGAAGAAATAGAAGGTGATAGAGGGTTTGAAAATAATTCTTTTTTTATAGCAAATGTTAATTTTGAAAAATTTAATAAAACATCGGAATTTAATAATGATAATAGTAATTCCAATAATTCATTAAGTTTTGAAGATAGGACTTACATTAAAGGAGTAGGTATTGAGGCTTTTAGTAATGATTTGGAAAAACTTATTGGTAAAATAATAATAGTAGATGAAGATAAATCAATTTTAAGTTTAAGGTCATTTAAATTGGATAGTGCAGTTTTAAAAACTAGTAAACCAAAATTTCAAGAAATTGAAGCACTTAAATATACAACAACTGATGACAAGAAATTAGGTTTTTTTATAAAGGCAGAATTAAAAGAAGATGAAATATTAGAATATACTAGAACTGATATTTCTAGAATGGTTATTGGAGATAATGATATTAATTTTGATAAACTAAAGTTATCTTATCAAACTTTAAAATCTACGAAACCGTCAGCTATAATTAAAGTTGTTACTGGTGTTACAGTTACAGAAATAACTACAAGAGAATTTAAAAAAAGTAGTAGAGTTTTAAAAGCAAGCGGTTTTTCAATTGCAACAAATGCATTTTCTTATGGTGATTACTTTTATATTACTAATGATAAGTTTAAGAGATTTTACAGAATAGGTTTATCAACTTTTGAAATAACTCCATTATCATTTATAGATTAATAACCCCATCAACTAATAAAACTACAAACGTAGCATTAGTTGGTGGAGGTAGTTATCCTCAACCAGGAGAAATCTCATTATGTCATAATGGTGTTTTGTTTTTAGACGAACTACCAGAATTTAAGCGCGAAGTTTTAGAAGTTATGCGACAACCACTTGAAGATAGAGAGGTTACTATATCTAGAGCAAAATTTACAGTAACTTATCCATCATCATTTATGTTAGTTGCCAGTATGAATCCAAGTCCTAGTGGGTACTTTAACGATCCAGATTCGCCAATAACGTCAAGTCCTGCAGAAATGCAACGCTATTTAAGTAAAATTTCTGGACCCTTACTAGATAGAATAGATATACATATAGAAGTTACACCTGTACCGTTTAACGAGTTAAGCGATACACGTAAAGGAGAATCTTCAGTCGATATAAGAAAACGAGTAACAAAAGCAAGAGTAGTACAAACTAAGCGTTTTAAAAATTCGGCAACAGTACACTACAATGCACAAATGAATACAAAGCAAATAAATGAATACTGTGTGTTAGATGAAACTTCAAAACAATTATTAAAAACAGCAATGGAAAGATTAAATTTATCTGCTAGAGCCTACGACCGTATTTTAAAAGTATCTAGAACCATTGCAGATTTAGAAGGAATCGAAAATATAAACGGAAATCACATTAGCGAAGCCATACAATATAGAAGTATGGATAGAGAAGGTTGGCTTGGCTAATAAAACATACAAACTTTCAATTAAAAATAATTTTTTAAATTTATTATAAATCACGCTATTAACCAAAACTAAATATTATGCCTAATCCAACAGGAATTATTACCGCTACAGAAGCACAAGAATTAAACGATAATTGGACAAACCTAAGAGCCAGTGCCAATAGAACAGCTGCAGGACAAGACGACAATAGGTCTTCTTGGTACTCATTAGAAGATATGGAAAATTTTCTACAACTAATTAAGGATGAAAACCCAACAGTAAATGGAGTTAGATTTTATCTTGGAGTTGAAACCACCAAACAAGATCCACAAGGTTTAACAACAATATTCATGGTTCCAACCGAAGAAAAAAATGGAGAAAACGCAGATATAAGAGATGCAAACGGCATGGATAGAGGAAGTGTTGGTGGAGGTCGTTCTTATCCTCAATAAATTAAAATGTTAGAGTTTTTATTTAACAACAATAATTTAATAACACATAGTATACAATGTATAGCTGCAATAATTGGTATATTTAATTTAAAGAAATATAAAAACACAATAGGAAGTTTTTTTATAGGTATATTAATATATATATCTGCTGTAGATTTATTAGCAATGTATACATATTATTGTAATACAATACCTTTTTTAAATTTTATAGCAAACACTAAATTTGAATCAAATTATTGGTGGTACACTATATTTTTTGACTGTATTGCAGTTTTACTCTTTGCAATTTTTTTTTATAAAATAGTAGTAAAAAATAAATATAAAAATGTAATAAAATATAGTGCTTTTTTATATTTAATTGTATTTGTATATATAATTTTTAGTGATTTAAAGCATTTGTTTATAGGTACTTATTCTGTAATATATACAGCTGAAGCCATACTAATAATGATTTGTACAACTACATATTTTATAGAAATATTAGAAAGTAATAAAGTGTTATATTTTTCAAAATCTTTATACTTTTATGTAAGTGTAACTGTTTTTTTATGGTGGTTAATAGTTACTCCTGTAGTATTTTTTGACAAATATTTTATAACAGAAGATATTCACTTTATAAAACTAAAACGATGTATCTATATATTTGCTAATATATTTATGTATACAACCTTTTCTTTTGGGCTAATTGTCTCAACACCAGATAAAAACAAGAAATTTATTAAATAAAAAGCGCTATTAACTAATTCTAATAAATAATGAAGTGAAAATCGCAATTTTTTTAAAAAAATTAAATAACCAATAAATTAACTAAACCAATGAGAAATTTTATTAGCCTAATTGTAGGCTTATTTATAGGAGCACTAATAATGTATTTTGTTTGTAATAAAAATACAGAAGAAGGTGCAATAGAAATTATAAAGCCAAATGGTGTTATATCTCCTCGAGAAGCAGAAATTTTAGACGAAAACTTTAATGCTAGACACCAATTAATAAGTGCCGAGATAGTTATGCGTCCAGATAACCGTTCGTCGTGGTGGTCATTACAAGACATTCAAGATTATATAGTATATGCACAAAACCAAAGTAAAGAATTAGGTTACACCATGGATGGTATTCGAGTGTATTTAGGAGCTTATCCAGATACAAAGGCAGGAGATAGTACAACTGTTGGCTATACCACAATGTTTATTGTGCCAACCTCTAGTGATATTACTGCTCGTGGTGGCGCTGCTGCAAAACCAAAAAATGGTGATATACCAGGTGTAAACCCTATAAATCAAGGAACTGGAGGCTATCCGCCAAGTGCTAATTACCCTCAATAATAGATAATGAAAGAATTTTTAAGGTCAAATTATCTTTTATTAATCTTTTCTTTCGAAATTTTAGCAGTTATAACTGGTTTATTATTTTATAAAAAATATAAACATATGGCTGCTAAATATTTTATATATTTTCTGTTTTATCTTTTTATATGTGAATTACTTTGCACATATACTTTATTTGTTAATAATGATGGCTTTTTAAATTTTCTGAAAGGAACTATTTTTGAAAAAAACTATTGGCTATCAACTATCACTTGGTCAATTGGAAGTATACTATTTTTTAGTTATTACTATTATAAAATTATAGAAAGCACGACCTATAAAGTAATTATAAAATATAGCGGCATATTTTTTCTTATTATTTCAGTAGCTCAAATTATTATTAATTTTCAAGATTACTTTAATCGTTTTTTTCCATTAATAAATGTGTTAGGAGCAATTGTAGTATTAATTTGTACAATACTTTATTTTGTAGAAATTTTGCAAAGTGAAACAATATTAAAGTTTTACAAATCGATAAATTTTTATATCAGCTGTGCCATTTTAATTTGGTGGTTAATTATGACTCCATTAGTTTTTTATGATATATATTTTAATAAAACAGATTGGAATTTTGTAATTCTAAAATGGCAAATTTATCTATTTGCTAATTTTTTTATGTACACCACTTTTACCATTGGTTTAATTGTTTCTAAACCAGAAAAGCAGATAAAGTTGAACAAAAAATGAACTTGTGAAAGACTTTTTAATAGCATATTATAGCATTACAATTAAAGGATTAGAAATTCTTGCTGCTATTATTGGTATTATTTGCTATAAAAAGTTTAAAGTTTCTCACGAGCGATTTTTTATCTATTTTTTAATATATATACTATTTGTTGAAAATATTGGTTCCTACACTATTTATATAAGTGAGAATAAGAGTTTAAATTGGATAAAAGAAGCTATTGCAGGAACAGTGTTTCAAAAAAACTATTGGTGGTTTCAAATATTTTGGGTAATTAATTCTACACTATTTTTATGTTATTATTTTAGAAAGAATTTAAACAATATACAGTCAAAAAAACTATTTGCTTTTGTAGGTTATAGTTTTTTTATAGTCTCCTTTTTTTTAGTTGTTTTAAAATGGAAAACTTTAAAATATGGCTTAATTAAAATTTTAGAATTATTAAGTTTCCTAACAATATTTTTCTTAATCAGTAATTATTTTTTTCAAACATTAAAGTCTGAAAAAATCTTAAAATTCTATAATAATTTAACCTTTTATATAAGTTGTGCATTTATAGTATTTATAATATTAATTACGCCATTAACATTTTTTGAAAGTTATTTTAATACATCAGATTGGAGTTATATAATACTAAAATGGCAAATTTTATTTTTAGCGAATGCTTTTATGTACATCACTTTTATTATAGGGTTAATAGTGTCTAAACCAATAAAAAATATTAAAAAAAAATAATATTAATGTAACAAAATATAAAACAAGATTAGATTTTTGTAATTAAAAACAAAGCCTTTTTGTTTTTGCCAATATCTTTATGTATTCTTGTTTTGCTATTAATATTATAGTATTTAAACCAAAACCAAAAAATGAATAACTTAATATTTATTACTACAATACTTCAAGACGTAAAAAAATCTACAGCGGCAGAACGCTATTTATTAATTTACATGATTGGTGTTTTGGTAATAGTTACCTCATTGGTAATATTATTTTTTGTAGTATTCCAAAAAAGAAAAAATAAACTTTTAATAGATAAAATAAAGCAACAACAAGCTTTTGAGGAAGAGTTATCTAATGCACAAACCGAGATACAAGAGCAAACTTTAAAAAATATTGGTTGGGAATTACACGATAATGTAGGTCAATTATTGGCAGCGGCAAGTATGCAAATGAATATTTTAAAAACTCAAATTAGTGATGATGTAAAAGAAAATTTTTCTGAAGCAGCAAGCACTGTAAAAGAAAGTTTAAAAGAAGTACGTATGCTATCACGATCATTAAACAATGAAGTGATTTTAAATATTGGTTTTGAACAATCTATTACAAATGAGTTAAATAGACTTAAAAAAATGAAATTTGCATCGGCAGAACTTCAAGTTAAAGGAGATGTTATTCCGTTTGCAAATAAAAAACATGAAATTATTGTATTTAGAATTTTGCAAGAATTCTTTTCTAATACAGTAAAATATTCTGAAGCTAAAAACCTGAGTGTAATTTTAAATTATAAACCAGAAAAGCTAATTATTACTGCTAGTGACGATGGTAAAGGTTTTGATATGGCTACGGTAAATAAGGGTTCAGGATTGCTAAACATGAAAAGTCGTGCAGAACTTATAAATACATCTTATAATTTAAGTTCTAACATTGGTAAAGGCACACAATTAGAATTACAATATCCATATATTCACAAAGCGTAATTTATAACCATTTTAGTAAGCTTTTAATTTTATTTAGTTTTCCATTATATGGTGCGTAACGTAAGGGTAAATCTAGCCAATTTCCTTTATTTACAACAGGTTTTTTATGTGAAAAGGTATCAAAAGATAGTTTACCATGATAAGCACCAATACCACTATTACCAACACCTCCAAAAGGTAACCTGTGATTTGCAAAATGTACAACAGTGTCGTTAATACAACCGCCACCAAATGAGAATTTTTCAATTAATTTTTTAGCAGCATTTGTTTGTGTAGTAAATATATACAGCGATAATGGTTTATTGTAACTAGTAATTATAGTTTCAATTTTGGTTTTATCCTTAAAAGAAATTACAGGTAAAATAGGACCAAATATTTCATCTTTCATAACTTCACTATCAAGATTTGGCTCATCTATTACTGTTGGAGAAATGTAAAGGGATTTTTCATTTATATCACCTCCAACAATGCAGTTTTCATTTTCTAACATTTTAGTTAAACGCTTAAAGTTTTTAGTATTTACAATACGACAAAAATCTTTAGAGTTTTCTGGATTTTTTGAATATGCATTTTCAATTTCAATTTTAATTGCTTTATAGAACGATGCTTTTATACTGTCGTGAATTAGTATATAATCTGGAGCAATACAAGTTTGTCCTGCATTTAAAAATTTACCCCAAACAATACGTTTAGCTGTAAGGTTAATGTTTGCTGTTTGATCTATTATACATGGATTTTTTCCGCCTAATTCTAAAGTAACCGGTGTAAGATTCTTGGCAGCAGCTTTGGCTACAATTTTTCCTACGTTAACGCTTCCTGTAAAAAAAATATAATCCCAACGTTGTTTTAATAATGTTGTAGAAACATCAACGCCACCTTCTACAACGGTAACATGTTCTGGTTTAAATACGTGAGATATTATTTGTTTTAATAGAGCAGAAGTATGCGGAGTCAATTCGCTTGGTTTTAAAATAGCAGTATTTCCAGCTGCTATAGCGGCAATTAATGGCGCCATTGCTAATTGGTAAGGGTAATTCCATGGTGCTATAATTAAAGTTTGTCCATAAGGCTCTGAGTATAAAATATCTGTTGAAGGGAAATTAATTAAACTAGGAAGCACCCATTTTGGTTTAGACCATTTTTCTAGATTTTTAATCATATGGTCCAACTCTGATAGTACTACAGATGTTTCTGTTAAAACTGTCTCAAAAGCAGGTTTATTAAAGTCTTTGGCTAAAGCTTCAATAATTTTACTTTCTTGGTTTACAAGTTCAGCCTTTAATTGTTTTAAAGATTTTTTTCTAAAGGCTACATTTTTGGTTTCTTCAGTTTTAAAATAGCTTTTTTGAGATTGGAGTAGTTCAGGAATCATAAAAAATAATTAGTACTCCTAAGTTAGTAAATATTTTATAAGATGTAAATTATATAGTACTAATCTATACAAGCATTCCAAATTGCATTGTTAGGTAATGGAGCAGTTATATCTAATTCAATTTTAGAAACAGGATGTATAAACTTTATGTTTCTAGCATGTAAACTTATACTAGCATCTTTATTACTGCGGTCAAAACCATATTTTAAATCACCTTTAATTGGTGAGCCAATACTTGAAAGTTGCGCACGTATTTGGTGATGGCGTCCAGTTTCTAAGTTAACTTCAAGTAAAATATAGTTATCTAAAACCTTAATGGTTTTATAGTGTAAAATTGCTTTTTTACTGTCTGGAACTTCTTTTATATGTGCTCTAGACTTATTGTTTTTAGGATTTTTTTTAAGCCAATGTATTAAAGTATCCTTTTCCTTTTTTGGTTTGTTTTTTACTAAAGCCCAATAGGTTTTTGAGATATCTTTTGATACAAACAATTTGTTTAAGCGTGGTAAAGCCTTACTGGTTTTAGAGAATATTACTAATCCTGTTGTTGGTCTATCTAGCCTATGTACAGTTCCTAAATAGACATTTCCTGGTTTATTATATTTTTCTGCAAGATATTCTTTAACAACGTCGCTTAAAGGCTTATCTCCAGTTTTATCACCTTGTACAATATCGCCTGCACGTTTATTAACCACAATTATGTGGTTGTCTTCGTAAATAACTTGAAGGTTATTTTTATTTGATAGTACTTTTTCTAAAAATTTAGTCACAAATACAAGAATAATAATTTGCTAACTGCTTAATATTGCTCAGTATCATTAGGGAAATCACCAGATTTTACATCTTCACCATATTGTGTAAATGCGTTGGTCATTTCTTCATATAAATTCATGTAACGACGTAAAAAACGCGGATTAAATTCATGCGTCATTCCTACCATATCATGTGTTACTAATACTTGGCCATCTACACCAGCACCAGCACCAATACCAATTACAGGTATAGAAACACTTTGGGCAACTTCTTGTGCTAATTTTGCAGGAATTTTTTCTAAAACAATAGCAAAACATCCTGCTTTTTCAAGCATTAAGGCATCTTCTTTAAGGCGTTGAGCTTCTTGCTCTTCTTTTGCTCTAACGGTATAAGTTCCAAATTTATAAATAGATTGTGGCGTTAAACCTAAATGTCCCATTACAGGAATTCCAGCATGAAGAATACGTTTTATAGATTCTTTTACTTCTTTTCCTCCTTCCATTTTTACGGCATGTCCACCAGACTCTTTCATGATTCTAATGGCAGAACGTAAAGCTTCTTTAGGGTCACTTTGGTAGCTACCAAAAGGTAAATCTACAACAACAAGTGCACGTTCTATAGCACGAATAACAGAAGATGCATGGTAAATCATTTGATCTAATGTTATAGGTAAAGTGGTTTCGTGTCCTGCCATAACATTACTGGCAGAATCTCCTACTAATATAACATCAATACCAGCGCCATCAACAATTTTGGCCATGGTATAATCGTATGCTGTTAACATGGAAATTTTCTCTCCACGTTTTTTCATATCGATTAAAGATTTAACGGTAACTCTTTTGTATTCTTTTTTTGCTACAGACATTTAATTTAAATTAAGATAGACTGTAAAAATAGTAAATTTACGATATATAGCGCTATTTTTATTTAATTCTGAAAAACAGTACATTGCATTTATATATTTAATAATTATGAAATATCTACCTATAGTTTTAGCTTTTTTTTTAATAACCAGTAGTAAGGCTCAATCTAAAACAGAGTCCAATTCAAATTTAGAAGTAAAACAAGTAATAGAACGTTTTTTTGAAGGTTTTCATAAGCAGGACACTACAATATTAAAATCTGTAATTTATAAACAGTTACAGTTGCAAACTATAAATAAAGATAATAATGGAATCGTACAGTTGTCTACAACAAAATACTCTAATTTTTTAAAGTCAATAATTTCAATACCAGAATTTCAGGAGTTTAATGAGAAAATTTTAAACTATACCATAAAAATTGATGGTAATATGGCAAATGTTTGGACAGATTATGAGTTTTGGTTTAATGGCCAACTTAGTCATTGCGGTGTAAACTCATTTCAATTAATAAAAACAAGTGATGGTTGGAAAATATTTTATATAGTAGATACTCGCCGACAAAACGGATGTAATGACTAATACTTAAAAATTTATTTCAAAAAATATAATTTTCACTACTCACTACTCACTACTCACTACTCACTACTCACTACTAACAATCTGCCATATTCACACGTATAGCCAAGCCACCTTCACTAGTTTCTTTGTATTTGTTATTCATGTCTTTTGCGGTTTCCCACATAGTATCTACTACTTTGTCTAAAGGTACTTTAACGTTTTTAGGATCGGTTTCTAGAGCTAATTCTGCAGCATTAATAGCTTTTATTGCTCCCATGGAATTTCTTTCTATACATGGTATTTGAACCAAACCACCAATAGGGTCACAAGTTAAACCTAAGTGGTGTTCCATTGCAATTTCTGCAGCAATCATTACTTGTTCTGGAGTACCACCAAGTACTTCTGTTAAAGCTCCAGCTGCCATGGCGCTAGATACACCAATCTCTGCTTGGCAGCCACCCATGGCGGCAGATATTGTGGCACCTTTTTTAAAGATACTTCCTATTTCTCCAGCAACTAATAAAAATTGTTTAATATGTTTAAAATCGGCATCATGGTTTTCAATAACCATATAGTACATTAATACAGCTGGAATTACTCCAGCACTTCCATTTGTAGGCGCAGTAACTACACGACCAAGAGAAGCATTAACTTCGTTTACAGATAAAGCAAAGCAGCTAACCCATTTTAAAATTTGGCGAAACTTAACTTCACTTTGTCTAATAGATTGTAACCAATCTTTAGAGGTAACGTAAGGCACTTCAATATTTAATTTTTTATGCATATCAAAAGCGCGACGGCGCACGTTTAATCCGCCAGGTAAAGTACCTTCAGTATGGCAACCAATAAACATACAGTCTAACATAGTTTGCCAGATGCGTTGTAGCTCATGATCTATAGTTTCATCATCTCTAAGAGAGCGTTCATTTTCTAAAACAATTTCAGATATAGATTTGTTTTCGGTGTTACAAAAGTTTAAAAGCTGTGTTGCGGTGTGACTTGGAAAAGGAAATTCTTTTATTAATTCTTTATTTTCGGCATCAACAGTACGTTCTTCTTTTATAACAAAACCGCCACCAATAGAATAGAACGTAGATTGATGAATTTCGGTATTTAAGCTAAACGCAGTAAATGTAATGGCATTAGAGTGAAACGGAAGAAACACACGGTTAAAAATAATTTCAGAGTTTTTATCGAAATCTATTATCTTTTCATTTCCTAAAACCAGTTTTTCTGTATTTTCTATAGAGGCAATAATAATATCTATAGTGTCTGTAGGTATATATTCTGGATCGCTTCCGCTTAAACCTAACATTACTGCTAAGTCTGTGGCATGACCTTTACCGGTTAATGATAGAGAGCCATATAAATCTACCTGAATTCGTGTAATATCCTTAAAAACATCATCTTGTTTTAATTCGTGCAACCATCTCTCTGCAGCACGCCACGGTCCTAAAGTGTGAGAACTCGATGGTCCAACACCAATTTTAAGCATATCAAAAACCGAAATACATTCCATAATTTATGTTCCTTTTTATAATCCCGCAAATATAGGTTTTTGCTTTCTATCGTATTTTAAAATACTTCACAATTTTTTTAATTTCTGACAACCTGTCATATTTTTTTCAATGGCATAATCATTGACTTAATGCTACCGTAAATAATTAATAAAATTAAGTTTCGCTTTTAAATTGAAAACATTCAGCATTAAAGCGAAAAAACATAAAAACAAAACATAAAACTATGAGTAAGATTATTGGAATCGATTTAGGAACTACCAACTCTTGCGTTTCTGTAATGGAAGGTAACGAGCCAGTAGTTATCCCAAATGCTGAAGGTAAAAGAACAACACCATCAGTAATCGCCTTTGTTGAAGGTGGAGAAATTAAAGTTGGAGATCCAGCTAAAAGACAAGCAGTAACAAACCCTACAAAAACAGTTTATTCTATTAAACGTTTTATGGGTAACAAATACTCTGAGTCTAAAAATGAAGCAGAACGTGTACCATATAAAGTTGTAAAAGGAGATAACGACACACCACGTGTTGATGTTGATGGACGTTTATATACGCCACAAGAGTTATCTGCAATGGTATTACAAAAAATGAAAAAAACAGCTGAAGATTACTTAGGAACTTCAGTAGGAGAAGCAGTTATTACTGTACCAGCATATTTTAACGATGCACAACGTCAAGCTACAAAAGAAGCTGGTGAAATTGCAGGTTTAAAAGTACGTCGTATTATCAACGAGCCAACAGCAGCAGCTTTAGCTTATGGTATGGACAAAAAAGGAACAGACCAAAAAATAGTAGTATTTGATTTTGGTGGAGGAACACATGATGTTTCTATATTAGAGTTAGGTGATGGTGTTTTTGAAGTATTATCTACAGATGGTGATACACACTTAGGTGGTGATGATGTTGATGAAAAAATCATTAACTGGTTAGCAGATGAGTTTAACGCTGAAGAGTCTATGGATTTACGTAATGATCCAATGTCTCTACAACGTTTAAAAGAAGCAGCAGAAAAAGCTAAGATTGAATTATCATCTTCTGAGCAAACAGAAATTAATTTACCATATATTACTGCTACTGCAAGCGGACCAAAACACTTAGTACGTACATTAACACGTTCTAAATTTGAGCAATTAATCGATGATTTAGTAAAAAGAACGATCGAGCCTTGCCAAACAGCATTAAAATCTGCAGGATTATCAAAATCTGATATCGACGAAATTATATTAGTTGGTGGATCTACACGTATTCCAGCAGTTCAACAAGCAGTAGAAAAATTCTTTGGAAAAACACCAAGTAAAGGTGTAAATCCAGACGAAGTTGTTTCTTTAGGAGCAGCAATTCAAGGAGGAGTTTTAACTGGAGATGTTAAAGATGTATTACTTTTAGATGTAACACCTTTATCACTAGGTATTGAAACAATGGGTAATGTAATGACAAAACTTATTGAGGCAAATACTACAATTCCTACTAAAAAGTCACAAGTATTCTCTACAGCTGCAGATAATCAACCTTCTGTAGAAATTCACGTATTACAAGGTGAACGTGCAATGGCTGGAGATAACAAAACAATTGGACGTTTTCACTTAGATGGTATTCCACCAGCACAAAGAGGTGTACCACAAATTGAAGTAACGTTTGATATTGATGCTAACGGAATTATAAAAGTATCGGCTACAGATAAAGCAACAAATAAATCTCAAGATATTCGTATCGAGGCATCTTCTGGTTTAACTGAAGAAGAAATCCAGAAAATGAAAGCAGATGCTGAAGCAAATGCAGAAGCAGATGCAAAAGCAGCAGAAAATGCTAAAAAATTAAATGAAGCAGATTCTATGATTTTCCAAACGGAAAAACAATTAGAAGAGTTTGGTGATAAATTATCTGCAGATAAAAAAGCACCAATAGAAGAAGCTTTAACAGAATTAAAAGCTGCTTACGAAACTAAAGATATAGCTGTAATCGAGCCAGCGTTAGATAAAATTAACGAAGCTTGGAAAGTAGCTAGTGAAGAAATGTATAAAGCACAGCAAGAAGCTCAAGGTGGAGCACCAAATGGTGGATCAACAGATGCAGGCGCTGGAGCAAAAGGTCAAGCAGCAGACTCTACAGATGATGTAGAAGATGTAGATTTTGAAGAAGTAAAGTAAGCAGAGAACCAATTTTGTAAAACAAAATTGTGTGAATCGCTTATTCCAAATTTATTTTGGAATCTCTTTAAGATTGAACACAAATAAAAAAAAACGCAATCATTAATTTGGTTGCGTTTTTTTGTTAAAATCAATATTTTGTTTAATCGTTAATGTTTGTAAAAAACTATGCATGCATAATAAATTATTGATTATATTTGTTCAAATAAAATCAACAAAATGCAAACTAAACTTACACAACTTTTAAATATAAAATACCCAATAATTCAAGCGCCAATGTTCTTAGTTTCTAATGTAGCAATGGTTACAGAAGCTATGAAAGGTGGTATTGCAGGCTGTATTCCAGCTCTTAATTATAGAACTTTAGATGAGTTACGTGCAGCAATTAGAGAATTAAAAGCAAATAAAGTTGAAGGTGGCTCTTTTGGGTTTAACCTTATTGTAAATAAATCTAACATTAAATATAAAGGACAATTAGAAGTTTTATGCGAAGAAGGTTGCGATTTTATTATTACTTCTCTTGGTAGTCCAGAAGAAACTATAAAACAAGCACACAAAGTAGGTATTAAAGTTATTTGTGATGTAACCGATTTACGTTTTGCACAAAAGGTAGAAAGTTTAGGTGCAGATGCAGCAATTGCTGTAAATAACGAAGCTGGTGGTCATAGAGGGAATTTATCTCCACAACAATTAACAAATCAATTAAGTGAAGCATTAACTATTCCAGTAATTTCTGCTGGTGGAGTAGGTTGCAAAGCAGATATAGATAAAATGCTAAGTTATGGAGCAGAAGGCGTTAGTGTTGGAAGTCCGTTTATAGCATCAATAGAAGCAGGAGTTACAGACGAGTACAAACAAGCCTGTGTAGATTATGGCGCTAAAGATATTGTAATGACTCAACGTATTTCTGGTACACCATGTACAGTAATAAATACACCTTATGTTCAAAAAATAGGAACAAAAGAATCTTGGCTTGAATCTATTTTAAACAAAAATAAAAAATTGAAAAAATGGGTTAAAATGATTCGTTTTTCAATAGGTATGAAAGCTACCGAAAACGCTGCTAAAAAAGCAACTTATAAAACGGTTTGGGTTGCAGGACCAAGTATAGAACATACCAATGAAATTTTACCAGTAAAAGCTATTATTGATAACTTGGTAAAATAACACCCATTTTAATTAATCTTGTTTTAAATAAGCTAAAAACTCTTTAAATAGAACAATCATTTCTCAATCAAAGTTTTTATTTTTAGCCTAGCGATTAAAATAGACAATGAAAAAAATAGGAATGTTTTTTATAGTATTATTGGTAGTATTTATACTACTAGTATATTGGTCGTTGTCTAGTACAGATAAAGTTTTTGAAAAAGCCGAAATATTAAATATAGATAATATAGACACTTTTAATTTTAAATCTATAGACTCTGTAGTTATTAGCGCTAGTACATTATATAAAACAAATACTGTAAAAACACTCATGCAAGGCGAGCAATATCGTAAGGCATGGGAAACACCAATAAAAGTACCAGTTGTATTTCTAGACTCTTTAAAAGGAGGAATGGAAGTAATAAAAAAAGGTGGAGGAAAACAAACACACTCTTTAAAATTACAATGTGAAAATGGCGTAAAATATACTTTAAGAAGTATAAATAAAGATCCAAAAGCACTAATTCCAGACTTTGCTCGTACTTTAGGTTTAGAAAATATTGTTGTTGATGGTATTTCGGCACAACATCCATATGGTGCTGTATTAGCTTCAGAAATTGCAAAATCTGCAAATATTTTAAGTACTCAGCCTAAAATTGTATTTGTACCAAAACAAAAAGTATTAAAAAAATACAATAAGAAATTTGGTAACAGATTATACTTATTAGAATATGAGACCGATAGCCATAAAAACTGGACAGATTATAGCAGTGTAACAGAAATTGTTGAAACAGACGATTTACAAAAGCTAAAACTTAAAAAAGAAAATAAAGTTGCAATAGATAAATCTGCATTAATAAGAGTGCGCTTGTTTGATTTTCTTATTGGCGATTGGGATAGGCATGCCAAACAATACGGTTGGGTTATTAAAAAAGTAGAAAATAATTATACAGCAATACCATTAGCAGGTGATCGTGATAATGCTTTTTTTAAAACCGAAGGTATAATACCAAGCATTTTAGCAAACAAGCACATTGTTCCAGAGTTACAATCGTTTGAAAAAGAAATTAACTTCATGCCAGGTTTAGTTTATCCGTTTGATCGTTATTTTTTACTTAATACCAAAGAATCGCTTTTTATAACCGAAGCAAAATTTCTTCAAAATCAAATTACAGATAGCGTTTTAAACAATGCTTTAAAGATTTGGCCTAAAGAAATCACTGCTATAGATGGTAATGAAATTATTGAAAAAATAAAAGCCAGAAGAACAAATTTAGTAGCTTATGCTAAAGAATTAAAAAAAGTAATAGACGAAAAAGGTGTGGTAACAGAAGCTTTAAAAGGCTCTGAAAAATTAAATTTACCAGAAAACTTATTGCATTGTTTTGAATGTAAATAAACTTTTTTTTGTAAATTAGAATACACTTAGTTTTATATACTATAGCATATAAGTGAGTTTTTAAATATTTTGTTTATGGATAATCTTTGGATGGCAATAACAGCATTATTAATTTTTGTGACGTTTATTTTTCTGTATTGGAAACTCACTCGAGAATATGGCAAAAATGAATTTGGCTCAAAATTATGGAAACATTGGCCAACACGACTTTCTTATTGGCAAGGCGCTATTTTATATAGTGTAGGTTTTACTTTTATAACTGTATCTGTATTAAAATGGATAAACGTTTTACCTTATTAATAATTATCTAATTACAGTTTAAAAATAAATCGTTTTTAAGCGAATGCCATTCTCTTTTTAAAATACCATAGCAACAAGTACTGCGTCTAAAACCATCACTCATAATTTTATTTTCACGCAAAACACCTTCAAAAACACCTCCAATTTTTTCTACAGCTTTTCTAGATTTTAAATTTCGTTCGTCTATTCTAAACTCTACTTTTTCAAAATTCATGTTTTCAAAAGCATACTTTAACATTAAATATTTAATATTTTTATTTAATCCTGTGCCTTGAAATTCTGTGCCTAACCATGTCCAGCCAATATGTAAAACTTTATCTGTATAATTTATTAAACCAAAACGAGTTGAGCCTGCATAAGTTTTAAATTTTTTATCGTAAATAATAAATGGTATCGCTTTTTTATTTTCATATTCTGCAAGAGCAATTTCTACATATGCTTTGTACTTTTCAGGAGTAGAAATATCGCTTGGAGAATAAAAAATAATATGCTCTTGGTTTGCAATGCTTGTAAGTTCTTTAAAATTATTTAAAGTAATTAAAGTAAGTTTTGCTCTATTGTTTTCTAAAATCATAGAATAAAAAAGTTTCTATAAAGCTAAAAAATTAAACAAGACTATTAATAATTTCTACATTAACAACATGTTTACCTTTAAAAGGAATAATATTTAAGTTGCTTTTAAATAGTGTTTTAGCGAATTTAGTTTCTTGAGCAATTCGTTCTTCATTTAAATATTCGTCTTCAGTACCATAAATTAAAGATACTTTAGCAGTTAAATGTTTAAAGTCTTCAGCAATTAATTCTTTAGGTATACCACCAGAATGTAAAACCAATTGCGCACAATTAAATTCACGATTTTTCACATATCTAGTTGCAACACTTACACCTTGAGAATACCCAAAAACAATAATATTTTTATCGCTAGGTATATTTTCTTCAGCTAAAATAGCATCAAAATATTCCATTATATTTTCAGTTTCGGCTAAAGTATTTTCTTTTGTTAGCCAGCTTGCACCAACATGCTTAAAACCTTTTTGGTAGTATAAACTAGGAGCTTGTGGAGCAATAATATAATTTTCTTTTTCATTTAATCCATTAAAATAACGAATAAAGTATTTACTTAAATAACCCATACCGTGGCAAACAAACCACACATTTTTAGTAGAATTAGTTAATGTATTTAAAGTAGCGTATGGTTTTTTTGTAGTGTAAATTATTTCCTTTTGGGTAGATTGCATTGTGCTTATGTTTCGTATTTTTGGAGTTGTAAAAATACAGTAAATAGATGAACTTATCTAAAGACGAAATACTAGCAAAAGCAAACATTGCCAGCAAAAATACCTTAATGGAAACTTTAAGCATTGAAATGGTAGATTTTGGAGATAACTTTTTAATAGCAAGAATGCCAGTAACACCACGAGTACATCAACCAGACGGCGTATTACACGGTGGAGCAACAGCAGCTTTAGCAGAAAGTGTTGGTAGTTTTGCGTCGCATATTTTTATAGATACAGAAAAAATGTTTGTACGTGGTTTAGAAATCACTGCAAATCATTTAAAAAGTATAAAAGAAGGTTTTGTTTATGCAAAAGCAACCTTTTTACATAAAGGGCGCACAACACAATTGTTAGATATTCGTGTAACAGATGAAGCCGATAATTTAATCTCTATTTGTAGATTATCAACAATATCATTGCCTAAAAAAAAGTAGATTTTCGCTTTCGCGGAAATATAAAAACTCTTGAAAATGTTAGACAAAGATTTTTTTGAAATTGCCCAAAATCATTTTAATGAAGCCTTACCATTTGTATTATACAAAAAGCCTAATGCAGCAATAGTAAAAGGGCTTTTTCAAGAAGATGATGCTATTTATAAGTCTATAGATCTAATAGAAAGTGGTTTTGTGTTTTCTCCTTTTGATAGTGAAAAGGAAACTATTTTAATTCCTGAAAGCAAGTCTCAAACCTTAGAAACAAATTTTAAAACAAAGGAAGAAGACGTTAGTAATAAAGACTTAGAGAATACTATAGATCATGAAGCAAAAAACAATCATGAAAATTTAGTTTTTAAAAGTCTGCAAAGTATAGAATCTGGTATTTTAAAAAAAGTTGTAGTTTCAAGAAAAAAAATAATTCCACTTAAAGAAAAAAATGCAATTACATTATTTTCAAGATTATTAAACACATATCCAAAAGCTTTTGTTTACTGTTGGTATCATCCTAAAATAGGGTTGTGGCTTGGTGCAACACCAGAAACATTGTTAACAGTAACAGGAAATAGATTTACAACAATGGCTTTAGCAGGAACACAAAAATTTAAAGGCGATAAAAACCCAAAATGGGAAGCTAAAGAAATTGAAGAACAGCAATTAGTAACAAATTTTATAGTAGAAAATTTAAAAACTTCTGTAACTAATTTTAGCGTAGCTAATGTAGAAACAATTAAGGCAGGAAATTTATTACATTTAAGAACTAAAATTTCCGGTATTTTAAATTCAAACTTAAAAACAATATTAAGCGCATTACATCCTACTCCTGCAGTTTGTGGTTTACCAAAAGAACCAGCAAAGCAATTTATTTTGCAGCATGAAAACTACAATCGAGAATTTTATACTGGTTTTTTAGGAGAATTAAATACAACCGAAAAAAAATCAAGAAATAACAATAGGCGTAACGTAGAAAATAATGCTTATACCTCTATAAAAAAAGTTTCTAACTTGTTTGTAAACTTACGTTGTATGCAACTTACAGATGTAAATGCTACTATTTATGTTGGTGGCGGAATTACCAAAGACTCTATTCCAGAAAAAGAATGGGAAGAAACAGTTAACAAAACTCAAACCATGAAAAAGGTGCTGTTTTAATATGGTTTAAAATAGTGAATATTGTATTTTTGTAGTTAGATGAAATACCCAAAAATACCACTCGCACAAACCGTTGTTCAGCTTTTAAAAGCTAAAAACATACAACATATTGTATTATCTCCAGGTAGCCGTAATGCACCATTAACTATTGGTTTTACTTACCACACATTTTTTAAATGTTATAGTGTTGTAGATGAGCGTTGTGCCGCTTTTTTTGCTATGGGTATTGCACAGCAAATACAACAGCCTGTTGCAGTTGTATGTACATCTGGTAGTGCACTTTTAAATTATTATCCTGCCGTTGCAGAAGCTTTTTATAGTAATATTCCTTTAGTCGTTTTAAGTGCCGATAGACCTAAACATTTAATAGGCATTGGTGATGGACAAACTATAAATCAAGAACATGTTTTTAAAAATCATATTTTATATTCGGCAAATTTAAAGCAGGATTTAAATGAAGAAAACAAGCTTGAAAAAGATAACTTACCAATAATTAAAAGTATTGAAAATAAAATAGAAAAATATCTAGAATTACAGGAGACCATTCAAAATTATAATGAAAAGGAGATTAATACAGCATTAAATATATCTATATCTAAAAATGGCCCAGTACATGTAAATATCCCGTTTAATGAGCCATTATACGATATTGTAGAAGAGCTAACTGTGTCACCACAGCTAATGCCTATTAAAGAAAGTAATTTAGAAATAGAAAATTTAGAAGCTTTCAAAACAATTTGGAAAGCTTCTAAACGAAAATTAGTTTTGGTAGGTGTAAATCAGCCAGACAGTGTAGCGCAAAAACACCTTGATAATTTAGCAGAAGATGATAGTGTTTTGGTACTTACAGAAACGACTTCAAACATTCATCACGATAAGTTTATTCCAGGAATAGATAAGTTAATAGGAGCTTTTAATCAAGATGATTTTAAAAAATTACAACCAGAAATAGTACTTACTTTTGGAGGTTTAGTAGTCTCAAAAAAAATAAAAAAACTTTTAAGAGAATTTAAACCCAAACACCATTGGCATGTAGGAGAACACAATGCAAACGATACTTTTTTTGTACTTGACAAAGTATTTAAAACTTCGGTAAATAGATTTTTTTCTAAGTTTTTAGAGAATACAACCACAGTTAAAAGTGACTACAATCCATATTGGTTAGCACAATTTAATAACCGAAGAAAAAAACATAAAACATATATGGAAGCAATTCCATTTTCAGATTTTCAGGTTTTTAATCAATTATTAAGTACAATTCCAGATAATTCAATTTTACAAGTTGGTAACAGCTCAGCAATTAGGTACACGCAGCTTTTCGACTTAAATAAGACCATAAAAGTATTTTGTAATAGAGGAACCAGTGGTATAGATGGTAGTACAAGTACTGCAATAGGTACAGCAGCCATAGCACAAGAACAAACAGTATTTATAACAGGAGATTTAAGTTTTTTTTACGATAGTAATGCACTGTGGAATAAATATATACCTAAAAATTTTAGAATTATTGTAATTAATAATAGTGGTGGCGGTATTTTTAGAATACTACCAGGACATAAAAACACCAGTAATTTTGATGAATTTTTTGAAACCAAACATAATCTAACAGCTAAGCAATTATGTAGCATGTATGATTTTGAATATGTACAAGCTAATAGTGAAATAGAATTAACTCAAAATTTAACTCAATTTTATTTAAAAAGTAATAAGCCTAAGTTACTAGAAGTCTTTACTCCAAGTAAAATTAATGATACGATACTACTTAATTATTTTAATGAAATAAAGTAAGTTAGCGAAAGTTTTTTCCTTTTATCGATATATGGTCGATAATTTATTCTTGCGTTAAAAATTTTGGTTTAAAAAAATTGTATATTTAAAGGAATTTAAAACAACTTAAAACTAAAATTATGAGTAAAAGAGACGACCTTATTACTAAATATGCTGCAGATCTTAAAGACAAATGTGGTGTAAATCCCGATATGGATTTTTTAACTAAAGTTACAATTGGTTGTGGTCCTTCAATTTATAACAGAGATGCTGCAACAGTTTCTGGGTCTGATGAAAAAGAATTAGCTACTGTTAAAAATAATTTTCTAATAAAAAAATTAGGCTTAAGTGATAGTGATGATTTAGATAAAGCTATAGATTCTGTAATAGAAACTTACGGTCGATCTAACAAGACTAAGTATAGAGCTGTAATTTATTATTTACTAGCTAAGCATTTTAAAAAAGAGTCTGTTTACAAATAGAATTATCTTTATAAAATATTAAAAACGCTGTAACTCATATTATAGCGTTTTTTTTATATTTAAATTTCAAATTTTATAGATTAAAAAAAATCTAATTTGATTTTTAATATTAGTACTTTTGCAAAATGATTAATATAGGAGAATACAATACTTTAGAAGTTTTAAGAGATACAGAGCCAGGATTATTTCTTGGAGACGAAGATGGTAACGAGGTGTTACTGCCTAATCGTTATGTGGAAGATGTTTTTAAAGTTGGAGATGATGTAGAAGTATTTATTTACTTAGATAATGATGAACGTTTAGTAGCAGTAACAGACGAGCCATATATAACAAGAGGTGATTTTGCTGTTTTACGTTGTAATGCAGTTAACGATTATGGTGCTTTTTTAGATTGGGGAATGGTAAAAGAATTATTTTGCCCATTTAAAGAACAAGCCTTTAAAATGAAAAAAGGTGGTTGGTATTTAGTACACTGTTATTTAGACGAAAAAACCGAAAGACTTGTAGCATCAAGTAAGACCAATAGGTTTTTAGATAATACAGTATTAACAGTAGCAGAGTTTGATAAGGTAGATTTAATAGTCTCACATCCAAGTGATATAGGGATGAATGTTATTGTAAATGGTAAACACACAGGATTAATTTATAAGGATAATATTTTTCAGGAAATTAGTGTAGGAGATAGACTAGACGGTATAGTTAAAAAAATTAGACCTGGAAATAAATTAGATATTGCTTTAGGAGAAATAGGATATAGAAATATAGAACCTAATGCTAAAAAAATACTAGAAACCTTAGAAGATAATAGTGGCTATTTACCATTACATGATAAGTCTTCGCCAGAAGCAATAAAAGAGACTCTAGAAATGAGTAAAAAGAATTTTAAAAAAGCTATTGGTACACTTTATAAGCAAAAGCAAATCACTATAGAAAAAGAAGGTATTAGGTTAAATTAATAACCATATATAACAATAAAAAAAACTGTTTTCTATTAGTTTAGAGAACAGTTTTTTTATTAAATTAAGGGATATAAATAGTTTTATTAGTTATTACTTTAAAACGCATTGTGACTTAGTCCAATTATAAGCCTCTGTTAATGAGTCAAAGTCTTTTTTATTAGTTTTAAAAAAAAGCTCTTCAATTTTAATAGCATTTCTTTTGTAACTGTTATAAGTAACTGTACAATAAGATCGCGCACTTTTTAATTTCTCTTTAAAGTAGTGTAAATCTAATGGCGAAACAGAGAAGTCATTAACTCTGTTGGATATATAACCATAAGGATCTTCTCTAAAATATAAGTTTATAGCATCAATTAGTAATTTGCTATTATCTATATTTAAATGCTCACCATCATGTATTTCAGATACAACTGCATCTTCAAGAAAATATAACATACCAACACTATGCTCAAAACGTTCAATAATTTTAGAGCTTAAATCAGAGTATATAATAGAGTTTTTTGGGTTCACTTTTGTAATAAATTTATTAGACAATAAAAAAAAGCTGCTAGATTTAAAATTAGATTTTAATAAAAATCTAACAGCTCATGTAGGTTATCTAGTTCGGGTAAATAATATTTTTATAAACTTTATTTTATAATAAAGATTTAAAATTTTAAAAAAGTTGCAAAAGTAATTACAATTTCTGTGTATTTAAAATTTTTTCACAAATGTGTATAAAGTATTTATTTTTAATAGTTTATAGAATAATTAATAACACTACAAATATATTTTTGTTAGCTATTATTAGCGTGTTTTAAAGTCATAAAAAGATAATCTATAGTTAAAATGCTAAAAAATCAGTTTAACAGTCTGTTTTGTAGGTGTTTATTCTAGTTGTATATTTTTACATTTTATAATATCTATATAGATACTACATAATTATAATAGTAAAATTAGTACTAAACATACTAAATTATGTATTTTTAATGCCGATTAATATAAAACACAATATGAGCGAAATAAAATGGACTAAGGTTAAAGATTATGAAGACATAACCTATAAAAAATCCAATGGTGTAGCAAGAATAGCATTTAACAGACCTGATGTAAGAAATGCATTTAGACCAAAAACAACAAAAGAACTATACGATGCATTTTACGATGCACAAGAAGACACTAGCATAGGCGTAGTATTACTATCGGCAGAAGGTCCTTCAAGTAAAGATGGAATATACTCATTTTGTTCTGGAGGAGATCAAAAAGCTAGAGGACATCAAGGATATGTTGGTGAAGATGGTTACCATAGATTAAATATATTAGAAGTTCAAAGACTTATTCGTTTTATGCCAAAAGCTGTAATTGCTGTTGTTCCAGGTTGGGCTGTTGGTGGTGGTCACAGTTTGCATGTGGTTTGCGATTTAACTTTAGCAAGTAAAGAACATGCTATTTTTAAGCAAACAGATGCAGATGTTACTAGTTTTGATGGTGGTTATGGTTCTGCATACTTAGCAAAAATGGTAGGTCAAAAAAAGGCAAGAGAAATCTTTTTCTTAGGAAGAAATTATAACGCTCAAGAAGCTTACGAAATGGGTATGGTAAATGCCGTAATACCTCATGATGAGTTAGAAAATACAGCATACCAATGGGCTCAGGAGATTTTAGAGAAATCACCAACATCTATTAAAATGCTAAAATTTGCAATGAATTTAACAGATGACGGTATGGTAGGGCAACAAGTGTTTGCAGGAGAAGCAACACGTTTAGCTTACATGACAGATGAAGCAAAAGAAGGTAGAGATGCGTTTTTAGAAAAACGTAAACCTAACTTTCCAAAACAATGGATTCCATAATTAAGCCAGATGAAAAATATTTCAATTTGGTTATCAGCAATAAGGCTTAGAACCTTACCGCTTTCCATTTCGGGTATAATTGTAGCAGGAAGTTTAGCAGAATATAATGGTGTTTTTGATGCTTTAATATTTACACTAGCAATAGCAGCAACTATAAGTTATCAAATACTATCTAATCTTGCTAACGATTATGGTGATTTTGAAAAAGGTACAGATAACGACCAAGATAGAGTTGGACCAACCAGAGCAATACAAAGTGGTAAAATTACACAATATGAAATGTTTCATGCTATTAGATTAAACATTTTAATATGTATTGTTCTAACTATCTTTTTAATTTTTACTGCTTTTGGAGTAAAACATTTGTTATTATCGTTTTTGTTTTTCTTTTTTGCATTCCTATCTGTTAGAGCAGCAATGAAATACACAATGGGTAACAATGCTTTTGGTTATAAAGGTCTTGGAGATATTTATGTATTTATATTTTTTGGCTTGCTTAGTGTTATTGGATGTTACGTGCTTTTTGCTAAGCAGTTTGATCATGTTACCATACTTCCTGCAATAACAATAGGTTTATTAAGTGCAGGCGTATTAAATTTAAATAATATGAGAGATGCTATTGGAGATTTAAAATCTAATAAAATCACACTAGCAGTAAAACTAGGATTTGAAAAAGCTAAAAATTACCATTATTTTTTAATTTTAGGAGGCATAGTCGCATCTTTATTATTTGGTGTTTTATATTATGTTTCACCATTTAATCTAATATTTTTTATAGCATACATTCCATTGTTTTTACATTTAAAAAGAGTAAAAGCAATTACAAATCCTGTAGATTTTGATCCAGAATTAAAAAAACTAGCACTGTCTACAGTCTTATTAGCACTTTTACTTGGTGCTGGACATTTACTATAAAATATGAAAGCAGTTTACCATAAACATATTTTAAATTTTAAAATGCCAAGCGGTACATCACGAGGTATTTTAAAAACCAAAGAAACTTGGTTTATAATAATAAAAACCGAAGAAAATACCGGTATTGGCGAGTGTGGTATACTTAGAGGTTTATCTATAGACGATAGGCCAGACTACCAGCAACAATTAGAGTATACTTGTAAAAATATAGATAAAGGTTTAGAGTATTTATTAGAAAAAAATACAGCATTTCCTAGTATACAAATAGGTTTAGAAATGGCTTTTAAATCTTTAAAGGCTCAAGATAAATTTATACTTTATCCTTCAGCTTTTACCCAAGGTCAAGCAGCAATAAACATTAATGGACTAATTTGGATGGGTACAAAAGCGTTTATGAAAGACCAAATTAAAAACAAAATTGAATCTGGTTTTAATTGTATTAAGCTTAAAATTGGTGCTATAGATTTTAATACAGAATTAGAAATATTAAAAGATATTAGAAAGCATTTCCGCGAAAGCGATATAGAGTTAAGAGTAGATGCTAATGGTGCTTTTAAACCAACCGAAGCATTAGAAAAATTAAAGCAACTATCACAGTATAATCTTCATTCTATAGAGCAACCAATAGCTGTAAAACAGTTTGATGAAATGGCTAAGCTTTGCGAACAAACACCTTTACCAATTGCTTTAGATGAAGAGTTAATAGGTGTATTTTCTAAACACGATAAAAAACAATTATTACAAACTATAAAACCTCAATATATTATTTTAAAACCTAGTTTTATTGGTGGTTTTAACGGTACAGACCAATGGATTGAATTGGCAGAAAATAATAATATAAATTGGTGGATTACAAGTGCTCTTGAAAGTAATGTAGGTTTAAATGCAATAGCACAATATACTTACAAAAAAAACACAACAATGCCACAAGGCTTAGGTACTGGCAGTTTATTTACAAATAATTTTGATTCGCCATTACAAGTAAAAAATGGTACATTGCAATACAATCCAAATTTACCTTGGAATTTTAATTTATAATTTATGTATATAGCTCAAGCATATAAAGTAATGCACGAATGGTGGCGTTACTTATTAGGAATAATTATCGCTGTAATTGGTGTATTTATATTTTCGCTTCCACATTTAGCAGCCATTTTTGTGAAAAAAATGGAAGCAAACGTAGATTTAGCAAGATTAGATGATACTAATTATCTATTAAGTCTTTTTGATGCTAATACAAATCTGGTATTTATTTTATTACCATTTGCTGGCGGATTAATTTTTCTATTATTAGCTGTGAAATTTTTACACGCTCAAACTATAACATCTCTAACTACAGCAAGAAAAAAAATAGATTGGAAACGTATTTGGTTTGCTTTCTTTTTTTGGGGAATACTATCTTCTGGAATGGTACTTTTAGATTACTTTTTATCTCCAGATAGTTATTTAAATAATTTTGAGTTAAATAGATTTTTAATTTTAGCAGTAATCGCAATTATACTAATTCCTTTTCAAACCAGTTTTGAGGAGTATTTATTTAGAGGCTATTTAATGCAAGGTTTAGGTGTTATAGCAAAAAACAAATGGGTGCCATTAATTTTAACTTCTGTTATATTTGGTATGTTACACATTGCAAATCCTGAGGTAGAAAAATTAGGTTACTCTATTATGGTCTACTACATTGGTACAGGATTATTTTTAGGTATTATAACACTTATGGATGAAGGTATGGAACTTGCTTTAGGTTTTCATGCTGCCAATAATTTATTTACAGCATTATTGGTAACAGCAAATTGGACAGCTTTTCAAACACATTCTATATTTAAAGATGTTGCAGAACCAGAACTTGGTTTTTTAGATTTAATATTACCTGTATTTATAATTTTTCCAATTTTAATTCTAATATTTAGTCGTCTTTATAAATGGACTAATTGGAAAGAAAAACTTTTTGGAAAAGTAATAGAACCACCAAAAGAAAACTATAAAATTCTAGATTAAAGTGGTGCCAGAGTATTATAAAACACACGAGCATTTTAAATTTAATGGGAAGCATTACAACGCTCAAACATTAAAAACGCTAAGCGAAACATTTTTAAAAGGTGATGTTTTATATAAAAAAGATATAGGAACGTTTCTTTTAAATTGGTTAGATAAAAAAGAAACAATAACACTTAAAACATCTGGCTCTACAGGAAAACCTAAAACAATAACTATTAGCAAACAGCGCATGATTAATTCTGCAATTGCTACTAGAGATTTTTTTAATTTAAAACCAGGAGATAAAGCACTTTTATGTTTACCAACGCACTATATTGCTGGCAAAATGATGTTAGTTAGAGCGCTAATAATTGGTTTAGAAATAGATAGTATAGAACCCAAATCTAAATTAATAATAGATAAATCTAAAACGTATGATTTTGCAGCAATGGTGCCGTTACAATTGCAAAGCAATTTATATTCTGTAGATAATATAAAAACCTTAATTGTTGGAGGAGCAAAAGTATCAACAGCATTAACAAAAACACTACAAGATTTAAAAACAACTGTTTTTGAAACTTATGGGATGACAGAAACGGTATCTCATATAGCTTTAAAGCAATTAAATAATTTTGAAGCGCAACAGGCTTCGGGCGTATTTAAAACGTTACCAGAAGTTACTATTTCTCAAAATGAAAATAATTGCTTAGAAATTGAAGCACCTTTGCTTTCTTCGGAAAAAGTAATTACAAACGATGTAGTAAAACTCCATACAAAACAGACTTTCGAGTGGTTAGGTAGGTTTGACAATGTTATAAATTCTGGAGGTATAAAAGTATTTCCAGAACAAATTGAAAATGCTTTACAATCTAAAATTAGTAATCGTTTTTTTATAGCTTCAGAAGAAGATAAAACTTTAGGAAACCGTATAATTTTAGTTGTTGAAGGACAAAAGGATTCTATTATTTCTTCAGTATTTAATGATTTAGAACCTTATAAAAAACCAAAATACATATACTATTTAGATGCTTTTGCCGAAACCGCTTCTGGAAAAATTCAGCGTATAAAAACATTACAATTATTAAAAAAGTAGGGTTTACTCATTAAAAGTAACTGTTTACTCATTGGGTATTTTTTAAAACAAGCTTTGGTTATAGTTTTATTATAAACTTTAAAACCATAGCATCATGAAATACATTTTAAATTTTCTATTTGTAAGCATTTTTGTAATGCAATTACAAGCACAACAAAAAACAATTTCTGGTATAATTACAGACGAAACAGGAATACCGCTTCCTGGAGTTACAATAGTTGAAAAAGGTACCACAAATGGTACACAAACAAATTTTGAAGGAAAATATACTATTAATGCAACAGCAGGTAATATTTTGTTATACAGCTTTATTGGTTATGTAAGAGAAGAACGTACTGTTGGTGAGTATTCTACAATTAGTTTTTCTATGCAACCAGATAAAAGTAGTTTAGATGAAGTTGTTGTAATGGCATATTCTAATAAAAGTAGAAGGCGAACCAAACCAACTTCTGCCGCGCAATTAGTTGCAAACAAAAACAATGTAGTAAGAACACTTCAAGGTAGCGTTTCAGGTGTTAAAATAAAAAAAGCTACAAAAACTCGAATAAATAAAGAAAATTCTTCTATTGTTTTAAGAGGTAATACATCAACAAACGGAAAAATAGAACCTTTAGTTATTATAGATGGCAAACCATCAACACAAGAAGATTTAAGAAAACTAAAAGCTAAAAAAGTAAAAGAAATTAAAATATTAAAAGATGCTGGAGCAACAGCTATTTATGGCAATAGAGGTGCAAACGGTGTTATTTTAGTAAGTACAAAAAAAGGAAACTTTACAATGCCAGATGTGCATAAAATAGCTAACGAATCGTATACTAAAATTCATGAAAATAAATTTAAATTAACAAATACATCTGCATTATCTACATTTTCTATAGACGTTGATAAAGCATCATATAGTAATGTTAGACGCATGATAAATAATGCACAGCATATTCCGGCAGATGCTGTTAAAATTGAAGAAATGATTAATTATTTTAATTATAATTATTCACAACCAAAAGATGAACATCCTTTTGCTATTCATACCGAAGTAGCACAAACGCCATGGAACAACCAAACCAAACTTGTTAAAATAGGACTACAAGGTAAAACCTATGAGAATAAAGAGCTTCCAGCTGCAAACCTTACTTTTTTAATAGATGTTTCTGGCTCTATGAGTCACGAATTAAAATTATTAAAATCTGCTTTTAAGCTATTAGTAGATCAATTAAGAGATAAAGACAAAGTATCTATTGTAGTATATGCTGGAGCAGCAGGCGTTGTTTTAGAGCCAACCTCAGGAAAAGATAAAAAGAAAATTTTAAAGGCTTTAAATAAATTACAATCTGGTGGTTCTACAGCTGGTGGAGCTGGAATAAATCTAGCTTATAAATTAGCTGAAGAAAATTTTAATAAAAACGGAAATAATAGAGTGATTTTAGCTACAGATGGTGATTTTAATGTTGGAGCATCTAGTAATCAGGCAATGGAAGATTTAATTATTGAAAAAAGAAAATCTGGCGTATTTTTATCTGTTTTAGGCTTTGGTTACGGGAATTATAAAGATGATAAATTAGAAACTTTAGCAGATAAAGGTAATGGTAACCACGCTTATATTGATACTATGCAAGAAGCAAAATTAATTTTTGGAAAAGAGTTTGGCGGTACACTATTTACTATAGCAAAAGACGTTAAAATTCAAGTAGAATTTAATCCTACAAAAGTTCAGGCTTATAGATTAATAGGGTATGAAAATAGATTATTAGCTAATGAAGATTTTATAGATGATACTAAAGATGCTGGAGAATTAGGTAGTGGTCACAAGGTTACTGCTTTATATGAAGTAATCCCGGTTGGTGTTGAAAGCAAATATATAAAAGGAGAAACACAATTAAAATATACAAAAACAGTAGAGCAGAAGCAATATTCTAATGAATTATTAACAGTAAAGTTTAGATATAAAAAACCAGATGAAGATACTAGTATAGAAATGGTACACGTAGCTACAGACAAAACAACAGAAGCATCAGTAGATATGAAGTTTGCATCGGCAGTGGCTTTATTTGGTATGCAATTAAGAGAATCTCAATTTGATAATAATTCAAATTTAGACACTGTTATAAAACTTGCAAAACAAGGTAGAGGTGAAGATGAAGATGGTTATAGAGCAGAGTTTATTAGGTTAGTAAAATCTTCTCAAAGTATATAAAAAGGCACAGTAAAAAAAGCATTTAATTTTTAAATGCTTTTTTTACAATGTTTATAAAATAAAACCGAAGCTAACGTACCAACCAACGAAAAACCACTCATAATAGCAAAAACATGTCTTAATCCCAAAGCTCCTGGGTTTTTATCTAAAAAATAGCCCATTAATGGTCCTGCAAATATATCTGGTGTGTAGCCTATAATAGAAACGACACCAACGGCAGTACCTGTAATTGCAATAGGAATTTTACTTTCTTCAAAAGCAGCAAAATATAAAACTCTAGCAGAATATACGCCTAAAGCCATTGTGCCAATTGAGAGTACGAAGAGTAATGTAAGATTTTCATTAATTATTCCGCTAGCAAAAAGCGCGCTTGTTAATAGCATTAAAATAAAACCAATTACAATCCATAAAGATGCTCTGGTTCTATCGGCAAGTAAGCCTATTATCACACCAATTAGAGGTCTTAAATACAATAAGTAAGTACCAACTTTTGCAGCTTCAATTTTATTATATTTCATAACATCTTCTGCATATTGACTAAATAAATCTGTCATTTTATAACTAAAATAAGCACAAAGTATAATAATCATTAAAAGCCAAATGGCTTTAAATTTTAATACTTGTTTAATGTTTTTTAAAGTTGGCTGATTAAAGTTTTTGTTAGAAATGTTATTAGGTAATTTTCGTAATAGAAAAAACACTAATAAAGAAACGAGAACAACAGCTACAGAAAAATAAATTATAACTTGTTTAAACGCTAAGCGTCGCTCTGCTATAGAAGTAATTTCAATATCTGTAGAAATAAACAAGGAAAAAACATAAACACCAACTGAACCAAACAAGGCGGCAACAAGTCCACGTCCACCATCTAAAAAGCCAAAAGCGAGGCCTTGTTTTTGTGTTCCTCCCCAAATTCTAGTAGCTTTAATCATTGCAGCCCAAAACAAAAAAATAGTAGTAAAACCCCAAAAACCATATAAAATATGAAGGTTAACTAAATCTGGATATGTAGAAAGGTAAAAGCCTCCAAGTGCTGTTAGTAATAAAGCCACAAACATAAGTGTATGTGGTTTAAATTTATCTGCAATTGGTCCGCCAAATAAATAAGAAAAAAATGCAACCAAACCGTAAACTGAAAAGCAACTTCCTAGTTCGGTTTGACTTATATTAAAAGCCTCTAGAAACGTTGTTCTAAAGATCCTTACAATAACAAAAGGTAATATAAAAACTGCCTCACCAGCTAGTATAAGTAACAAGATTATAAAAACTGGTGATTTAGATTTCTTTTTCATAATATTAAACCTGTAAAACACCCATATTAAAAGGTTTCTCTATAGGAGCATGATTAGCAGCCTCAATACCCATAGAAATCCAGGTTCTTGTATCTAATGGATCTATTATAGCATCTGTCCATAAACGTGAAGCAGCATAATATGGAGAGACTTGATTGTCATATCTATCTTTTATTTTAGAGAATAACTCTTCTTCCTTTTCAGGTGTAATTTCTTCGCCTTTTTTTAGTAAAGAAGCTTTTTCAATTTGTAATAAAACCTTTGCAGCACTATTACCACTCATAACAGCCAATTCTGCACTTGGCCATGCAGCAATTAACCTTGGGTCGTATGCTTTACCACACATTGCGTAGTTTCCTGCACCGTAACTATTACCAACAACAATTGTAAATTTTGGTACCACACTATTACTTACTGCATTTACCATTTTGGCACCATCTTTTATAATACCACCATGTTCACTTTTACTACCAACCATAAAGCCGGTAACATCTTGTAGGAATACTAATGGTATTTTTTTCTGGTTACAATTAGCAATAAAACGAGTAGCTTTATCTGCGCTATCGTTATAAATTACACCACCAAATTGCATTTCTCCTTTTTTAGTTTTTACTAATTTTCTTTGATTTGCAACAATACCAACTGCCCAACCATCTATTCTTGCATAAGCTGTAATAATAGTTTGGCCATAGCCTTTTTTATATTCATCATATTCGCCATTATCTACCAATCTTGAAATAATTTCAAGCATGTCATATTGGTCGGCTCTTGATTTAGGTAAAATACCGTAAATGTCTTCAGGATTCTCTTTAGGTTTTTTAGCTTCAACTCTATTAAAACCTGCAGTATCGTGATCTCCAATTTTATCTATTAATCTTTTAATAGTATCTAAAGCATCCTTATCATCCTTAGCTTTATAATCTGTAACACCAGAAATCTCACAGTGAGTTGTAGCACCACCAAGTGTTTCGTTATCTATAGTTTCTCCAATAGCAGCTTTAACCAAATAGCTACCAGCAAGAAAAATACTTCCTGTTTTATCAACAATCAAAGCTTCGTCACTCATTATAGGTAAGTAAGCGCCACCAGCAACACAACTTCCCATAACAGCGGCAATTTGTGTAATGCCCATACTACTCATTACTGCATTATTTCTAAAAATTCTTCCAAAATGTTCTTTATCTGGAAATATTTCATCTTGTAATGGTAAATACACACCAGCACTATCTACTAAATAAATAATAGGTAGTTTGTTTTCTATTGCAATTTCTTGAGCACGTAAATTCTTTTTACCGGTAATAGGAAACCAGGCTCCAGCTTTTACTGTAGCATCATTGGCAACTACTATGCATTGCTTACCACTTACATATCCTATTTTTACAACAACACCACCAGATGGGCATCCGCCGTGTTCTTCGTACATACCATCACCTACAAAAGCTCCAATTTCAATACTTTTACGCTTACTGTCTAATAAGTAATCAATACGTTCTCTAGCAGTTAATTTTCCTTTTTCGTGATGCTTATCTATTCTTTTTTGGCCACCACCAAGTTTAACTTTTGCAAAGCGATTACGTAAATCTGAAACTAGTAATTTATTATAATCTTCGTTTTTGTTGAAGTTGATATCCATGTATTTAAATTTTTAAGCTAAAATACAAAGTTTAATCACAATAAAAATAGTTAATAAAGTATTAAACACCGCGACATTATATTCTATGGAAACTAAATTAATTATATTTGAGATAAACAAAAGTATATATGAAAAAAGTAATTGCATTTGCAGGAAGTAATAGTAAAGCATCTATAAACAAACAGTTAGCAACTTATACAGCTAATAAATTAGAAGATGTAACAGTAAAAATTTTAGATTTAAACGATTATAATTTACCATTATATGGTATAGATTTAGAAAATGATCAAGGTATTCCAAAAGATGCACATTCGTTTTTAAAAGAAATAAAATCGTCTGATGGAGTAATTATCTCTTTAGCAGAACACAACGGTGCTTATACAACAGCATTTAAAAATACTATGGATTGGTTATCTAGAATTGAAAATAATTTTTGGGATAATAAACCAATGTTACTAATGGCAACATCACCAGGAAAACGTGGTGGACAATCTGTGTTAACTATAGCCAGTGATAGATTTCCAAGACATAGTGCAAATATTATAGAAACATTTTCTTTGCCTTCTTTTTACGAGAACTTTTCAAGTGAAGGTATAAAAGATCACAACTTAAATACAGAATTAGAAAATGCATTAACTAATTTTAAAAATAATATGTAATGGGAGATATTTCAAAAGAAATACAATCTTCATTTCCTAGTAACGATTTAAAAGCTTATATAAATATATTATATACAGCAAGTTGGATAAATAGTGCACAACAAGAGTTATTAAAACCTTATAATATTTCTGCACAACAATACAATATTTTAAGAATTTTAAGAGGAGCAAAGAAACCTTTAAAAGTGCAAACAGTAAAAAGTAGAATGGTTCAACGTTCGCCAAATGTTACGAGGTTAATGGATAAGTTATTTGCCAAAGATTTAATAGATAGAGTATCTTCTACAACAGATAGAAGAGTTGTTAATATAAGTATAACAACTTTAGGGTTAAATTTATTAGCAGAAATAGACAAAAAATGGAATCCAAAATTCCTTGAAAATTTAAATGAAGAGGAAGCAGGCCAATTAAGTGATTTGCTCGATAAAATAAGGTGAAAACTATAAATAATAATGAAGACTATTATGAAAACAATACTACATAAAGCAAATAGTCGAGGTCATGCAAACCATGGATGGTTACAAGCTAATTACTCGTTTAGTTTTGCAAATTATTATAATCCTGATAAATTACAATTTGGAACTCTAAGAGTTTTAAATGATGATATAATTGCTCCCAAAATGGGGTTTGGTTCACATCCTCATGATAATATGGAGATAATTACCATTCCTATAAGTGGTGAATTAAAACATAAAGACTCTATGGCTAATGAGTGGTTATCTGTTACACCAGGAGAAGTACAAGTAATGTCTGCAGGATCAGGTTTACAGCATTCAGAAATTAACGGAAGTCTTACAAGTCATTTAAATTTATTTCAAATATGGATAATTCCAAATAAAAAAAATGTTACACCAAGATATGACCAAAAACATTTTAGTTTAGAAGGTCGAAAGGATAAGTTTCAAACCATTGTGTCCTCAATAGATAATGATGACGATGGATTAAAAATTCATCAAGATGCCAAAATTTCTAGAGTAGATATTTCAAAAGAAAAAACATTAGAGTATAAAACCATTTCAAAAAATCACGGTGTATATATAATGAATGTAAACGGAAGCATATCTATAAATAATACAAACTTAAATTCAAGAGATGCAATAGCGATTTCAAATACAAATAATTTTTTAATAACAGCAGAAACTAATTCAGAAATACTTTTAATTGAAGTACCAATGCTTTAAACAAGGTAATTAACTATTAAAAACACAGTAATTACGATGCTTTTTTTATAAAAAAAACGATATTTGTAATCCCTTTAAAATATAAAATATGGCAATGAATAAAAATACAGTGTTGGCATGGGCTACCACAATAATGATAATAGTAGGATTAGGTTTAATAGCAATGGGAGCTTTTAAATATCAAGAAGTAGCTGGTTGGGGATTCGCAGCAGTTGGTGTTGGTTTTTTTGCAATAGCCTGGGTTTTTAACGCTTTAAAAGGAAGAGTATAGATTATGAGTGACGATAAAAAAATAATATTTTCAATGTCTGGTGTAACCAAGACATTTCCAAGTGCAAACACACCAGTTCTTAAAAACATTTATTTAAGTTTTTTCTACGGTGCTAAAATTGGTATTCTAGGTCTTAACGGTTCAGGTAAATCTACCTTATTAAAAATTATAGCAGGAGTAGATAAAAACTATCAAGGAGACGTTGTTTTTTCTCAGGATTACTCTGTAGGTTATTTAGAACAAGAACCACAGCTTGATGAAAATAAAACGGTAATGGAAGTTGTTCGTGAAGGTGCAGCAGAAACTGTAGCTATTTTAGATGAGTATAATTCTATTAACGATCAATTTGCTTTAGAAGAAGTTTATAGCGATGCAGATAAAATGGAAAAGCTTATGGCTAGGCAAGCAGTGCTTCAGGATGAAATTGATGCCGCTAATGCTTGGGAGTTAGATACAAAGTTAGAAATTGCAATGGATGCTTTACGTACTCCAGATGGTGATAAAAAAATAGCAGTTCTATCTGGAGGAGAAAGAAGACGTGTAGCTTTATGTCGTTTATTATTAAAAGAACCAGATGTATTATTGTTAGATGAGCCAACAAACCACTTAGATGCAGAATCTGTACATTGGTTAGAGCACCACTTAGCGCAATATAAAGGAACTGTAATTGCAGTAACGCACGATAGATACTTTTTGGATAATGTTGCAGGATGGATTTTAGAATTAGATAGAGGTGAAGGAATCCCTTGGAAAGGAAACTACTCATCTTGGTTAGACCAAAAGTCTAAACGTATGGCTCAAGAAAGTAAAACAGCATCTAAAAGACAAAAAACATTAGAGCGCGAGCTGGAATGGGTTAAACAAGGCGCAAAAGGTAGACAAACAAAACAAAAGGCACGTTTAAAAAATTACGACAAGTTAATGAGTCAAGATCAAAAACAGCTTGACGAAAAACTTGAAATATATATTCCTAATGGACCACGTTTAGGAACAAATGTTATAGAAGCCAAAAATGTTGCCAAAGCGTATGACGATAAGTTATTATATGACGATTTAAACTTTAATTTACCACAAGCAGGAATAGTTGGTGTTATTGGTCCAAATGGTGCTGGTAAAACCACTATTTTTAAAATGATAATGGGTGAAGAAACTCCAGATAAAGGAGAGTTTATTGTTGGTGAAACAGCTAAAATAGCTTACGTTGACCAAAAACATTCTAATATAGATTCAGAAAAAACAATTTGGCAAAACTTTAGTGACGAGCAAGAGTTAGTAATGATGGGAGGAAAGCAAGTAAATTCTCGTGCCTATTTAAGTCGTTTTAATTTCAGCGGAAGTGAACAAAACAAAAAAGTAAAGTTATTATCTGGTGGTGAGCGTAACCGTTTACATTTAGCAATGACGCTTAAAGAAGAAGGAAACGTATTACTGTTAGATGAGCCAACAAACGATTTAGATGTAAATACACTAAGAGCGCTTGAAGAAGGCTTAGAAAATTTTGCAGGTTGTGCAGTTGTAATTAGTCACGATAGATGGTTCTTAGATAGAATTTGTACACATATTTTAGCTTTCGAAGGTGATAGTCAAGTTTATTTCTTTGAAGGTGGATTTAGTGAATATGAAGAAAACAAAAAGAAACGTCTTGGTGGAGATTTAATGCCAAAACGTATTAAATATAAAAAGTTAATTAGATAATTATTTTAATAAAACAATAAAAAAAAGCAGACTTAATTTAAGTCTGCTTTTTTTTATTGGTATAAATGGCCATCTGTAAAATCCTCATATTTTTTAGAGACCTTATTTTGTAGTGAGTCTAATTGCTCGCTTTCTTTTTTAAGTTTTTTTTGCTGTTTCTTTATTTTAATTTGCTGAAAAGAAATAATCAATATTAAAAATACAAGTACAGCGAGAATTCCAGTTAAAATAAAAATATTAGATACTAAACTAATCATCATATTTATTTTTATGCTGCTTAAGTTTAATACTAGATCTTAAACTATTTATTAATAGTAATAATACAGCTACTAACGCTATTACAAGAATAATACATACTTTATTAGACAGTATTTCTTCTAGCAAAGAAGAGAATAGTTTTTGATTAATTATTATGGATAACATTGATTATTAGCAAATTGGTTCATCAAATATATAATAATATTAACTAAAACCTATAAAAAATGTTAAACAATAAAATTTTAAATAATTAATTATTAGAGTACCAATCTAATTGTACAACTTCAATTTTATTATTTTTTTTGTTAACAATATCTTTAAATGCACCTACATCACTTAAACCTTCAGTTCCTCTATAATGATATGGGTAAACTTGTTTTGGTTTAAAACTTAAAACAGCATCGGCAGCACTTTCTACAGTCATTGTATAAGGTAAATTCATACAAATAAATGCTTTATCAATATTTTTTAATGCTCTCATTTCAGGAATATCTTCTGTATCTCCAGAAATATAAACACGTTGTTTTCCAAAAGTTAAAACATATCCATTTCCTCTACCTTTAGGATGGAAGTGTAGTGCTTCTTCTCTTAAATTATACATAGGTATGGCTTCTATATTAAACGTTTCAAATTCTTCTTTAGCGCCATTAATCATTGTTGTAGTTATACTTCTTATATTTTTAGGTAGCTGTTCATAAACAGCTTCTGGAGCAATAATTTTAGCGTTAGATAAATCTAAAGCTTCAATAGTATTTAAATGTAAATGATCGCTATGTATATCTGTAATTAAAATATAGTCAGGTTTCGAAAATGTTTCAAAAGCATCTTTACCACCAGTTGGATCAACATATATTGTTTTTTCACCATAATTTAAAACCATTGTGGCATGCTCAATAGGTGTTATTTTTAATTCAGCAATTTCTTTTTCAGGAGCTTCA